>NZ_JAKUHD010000017.1:0-84362 GCF_022664325.1 Bacillus cereus group sp. BfR-BA-01310
CTTTCTCATTAACATAAGAGAATAGTAACGTACTTTCAACTTCAAGAATAGTCTGAATCCTTAAGTTGATGGATGTGGGGTACCGCCACATATCCATCAACTATTCGGAATGGCTGCATAAGAATAGATTCCATTAGGAATCTATATACCTCTTTCAAATAGATGCAATCATTGCATCAGAACCATGGAGATGTGTGGTAACCCACACTAATTAACAACCAGCATCATTTTGCGGAAAATGTCGAAAATATAAGAATTATGTAATTTTTTGTTGATTCATCAAATTTTTAATGTTATACTCATAACAACAAAGAAAGAGTACACAAAAACCCTTAGCGATTAAATTTTCTGAATCTTTAGTCTTATTTGTTAGTTTACTCCATTAGATTCATAAGTTTGAGTATTGCTTTTCCGCTCTTTCTTTGTTTTACCCTATAAAAGAAAACAACCTGTTTTTATACAAGTTGTTTTCTTTTTTGTTTTAGGGGTCGCCTTACATGCTCCTCATCGCCAAAATGTTTTAAACAAACGTTTGTTTGAATTTTTCTATAATTTATTTCTCCATTGTATAAGTCAAGAAGAGATAAAAATACTTTTATGGCTATTATTTCAGCGTTCAAAAAAACAAACATAACCAATGAATTACATTAATAAGCCAATTTCCTTAACGTACAGGAAATTGGCTTTATTGGTGGAGGGGATTCTTACCTAAAAGCTAATTATGAAAGTACAGCGTATTTCGGCTGATCTCTACTAATTAAGGATCAGTATTATTTTTTTGTGAAAAAAATGTCGAATTTATGGGAATTTTGCATTTTTTTGTCTTGTTATACTTTATATTTAGTGCTAAACTCAAAATACAAAGAAAGAGTAGCTGAAAATATCCTCCTTCAAACAAAAAAGACTGAAAATTCAGTTTAATTTTCGTCTGATTCATATTTACGCTTACTACTCTTTCTTTGTTTTATTTTATATATTATATCGAGCATTATAAATTGATAGCGAGGTGACTGAGATGTGATTATTTGGTAAAAGTAGAGTGTAAGCATTCTGTTATTCTTATGAAACCTTAATCAATTAATTGCACACTTATTACAAATATTTGTAAAGGAAATTGAGATCGTTGTTTCAACCTAGCAACGAAAAATTTAGTTTCATACAAATAAAGAAGTAAGCAACTACAAGTAATTATGAATCTAGTCATCAAGCTGAGGATTTAATTGAAGACTTGGAATAGCGAGATGTAACCATGAAGTTTACAAGTCATGTAGATTGTGATTAAGATTCTAAATGCATAAGCTAACCCAAATTGGTGAACGTTGCTATTCACTCTTTTACAAAGTATAAGACTATCTAATTACAAATCTGAGAAATGATTTCCAAGAGGTATATGGATAAACAAAATTGTTTGTGATTTTATATTTTTACTGAATGAATCAAGAATTAGGTAGAGATTTAGAACAAGCATTTAGGGATGATGTTTCGGTGTATGTAGGAGGAAGTATAAAATAAGAAGTTTATCCCAAAAGAGGTATTAATTTATGTTTGGTTTCTTTAATTACAAAATCAATTACAAAAGTTACAAAAACTATCTTTGGTATCCAAAAGGTCCTATATTACGGATGAGAGCATGAAAAAAATGCCTATAGGAGGGGGAAAAAGATTCTGGTAAATAAAGGTGTGAATCATTAAAAAGGTGCTATCAAATTTGGACATATTGATGTTATGAATCTGAAAACAATGGAAAATAATATGAATAAACTAATAGCATTGAAATGAAAACATTATTAATCAGAGATTTATGCTCAACATAAGATGGTAGATATGATATAAAATCCCAAGATTTTATAGGGGTGATGAAAAAAACGTAACTTCGCCAGTTACAATAATATCAATAATTGTTAAACTTGTAAACATTAAACTTGGTGAATTTAATGTTACATTAGAAAAAATGAAGTTTAATAGAGAACAGAGGGATCGTTTATAGAAATCTGTTTTCAAGTTTTTAAGTGTATAACAATTAAAAGAGAAAAATGCCATCAACCTATTAAGTCATTGTCATTTCATATTCATATTAGGAGCCATCTAATTATAATTGATAGGAGAATGACATGATAAAGAGAGTAACCTCGATTTTTTCGATTTTAATGATTTTTATATTTACTATAGGTCAGAGTTTCACATCCATAATAGCAAGTGCACAAGAATTAAATAAAACAGGACTAGTTGATAGTTTTATATTCGATAAAACGGAACTAGGTGTCGGTGAACAGACGAAAATACGCGTTAATTTTAGTGAAAAACCTGGATTGAAAATAAAAACGGGAGACACATTAGCATTAACGTTGCCCCCGGAATTAAAAGGATTCAAAGGAACGATTCCATTGAATAATGAGCAAGGGCAAAATTTTGGTACTTGTCAAATAAATACAACTAATGTGGTATGTACATTTAGTGATGTAGCTGAGAAACTTCTAAATGTTAGAGGGGATTTCTATTTTCAAGTTGAAGCGACTCAGGATGTAGCAGCGGGGGAAAAGAAAATAATCAATACAGATCTAGGTACAAATTTAGAGGCTCAAAAAGTAACGATTACCGGTCCAACTAATAATGGGGGGAGTAGCCCTGGAACATTTCACTCTAAAGGGGGCAGTATTAAACCTGAAGATACCAATATAGTAAATTGGTGGTTAAATATAAATGGTGCAAAGCAAAATGTAGATACAGATATTGTTTTGACAGATACTTTGGGGCCGGGACAAACACTTAATCAAGATAGTTTCCGTATTGGAGGATTTGCCGCTCCAATGCCACCTCAAGAATTTGAAGCCCAAGGTTATGGAACGGTTACTTTTATCGGTGATAACGCGTTTAAAGTTGTGATTAATAAGGATAAGGCAAGTGGTATTACTTTTGCTTTCTCCTATACATCTACTATAACTGCAAGTGGAAAGAGTCAACCATATTTTGATAATCAATATACGGTTGATTACAAGATTACGAATGAAAATCCTGTATCAACGTCGGGTAGTGCCAGTGTTAAAAATATAGATCAGGGCGGCGGTGCACAAGGCGATTTGCCTCCTAAAGGAACGTTAAGAATCGTGAAGCACATTGCCGGAGATGAGATGAAATTTATACCGAATGTTTCATTTAACTTATATACAGGGTCAGGTCAGCAAATAGGCGGTACGTATATAACGGATGGACAAGGTATGGTGGAGGTCCCAGATTTAGACCCAGGTAATTACTATGTACAGGAGATTGCAGGTCCAAACTATTTGGATTTCGATCCTCAAGTAAAAGTGCCTTTTACAATTGATGCAAATGCTGAAAAAGGCGTAAAGCTTACTATTCCGAATAAAGTGAAAATGACATCTGTTTCAGGAACGAAAACTTGGAATGACAACAAGGCAACAGATCGTCCAAGCTCAATCCAAGTAGAGTTACTGCAAAATGGAAATTCAATCAAAACACAAGATGTAACAGCAGCGAATAACTGGAACTATACGTTTGCAGATCTACCTGCATATGATAATGATGGTAATGCTTATACGTATACAGTAAAAGAAAAACCAGTAGCAGGATACAAATCGGAAGTAAATGGATACAACATTACGAATACAAAAGATGCAAAAACATCTGTTTCAGGAACAAAAACTTGGAATGACAACAAGGCAACAGATCGTCCAAGCTCGATCCAAGTAGACTTATTGCAAAATGGAAATGTAATTCAAACACAAGACGTCACAGCAGCAAACGGTTGGAATTATACATTTGCAGACCTAGCACAATATGATGCAAATGGTGTTGCTTATACTTATACAGTGAAAGAAAAACCGGTAGTAGGATATAAATCGGAAGTAAATGGCTACAATATTACAAATACAAAAGTAGCGAAAATGACAGTAGAAGGAACGAAGACGTGGAAAGACGGAAATGCAACAGACCGTCCGGCAACGATCCAAGTAGACTTACTACAAAATGGTAATGTAATCGAGACACAGGACGTAACAGCGGTAAATGGTTGGAAATATACATTTACAAATTTAGAATCATATGATGCGAATGGTGTTGCCTATACGTATACAGTGAAGGAACAACCGATAGCGGGATACAAATCGGAAGTAAACGGTTATGACATCACAAATACAAAAGTAGGCAAAACAACAGTAGAAGGAACAAAAACTTGGAAGGATAACGCATCACTGGATCGTCCAAGCTCAATCAAAGTAGATTTACTACAAAACGGAAACGTAATCCAAACACAAGACGTAACAGAGGCAACTGGTTGGAACTATACATTTGCAGATCTAGCACAATACGATGCAAATGGTGTTGCTTATACGTATACAGTAAAAGAGCAACCGGTAGCGGGATACAAATCCGAAGTGAGTGGTTACAACATTACGAATACAAAAGATGCAAAAACATCTGTTTCAGGAACGAAAACTTGGAATGACAACAATGCGACAGATCGTCCAAGCTCAATCCAAGTGGACTTATTGCAAAATGGAAACGTAATCCAAACACAAGAAGTAACAGCAGCAAGCAATTGGAATTATACATTTGCAGACTTAGCACAATATGATGCGAACGGTGTTGCTTACACGTATACAGTGAAAGAAAAACCGGTAGCGGGATACAAAACGGAAGTAAATGGCTACAATATTACAAATACAAAAGTAGCGAAAATGACAGTAGAAGGAACGAAGACGTGGAAAGACGGAAATGCAATAGACCGTCCGGCAATGATCAAAGTAGACTTACTACAAAACGGAAACTTGATCAAAACACAAGACGTACTAGCAATAATGGGTTGGAAATATATATTTGCAGATTTAGAAGCATACGATGCGAATGGAGTAGCTTATCAGTATGAAGTGAAAGAACAACCAGTAGTGGGATATCAATCTAGCGTGAGCGGTTATGACATTACGAATACAAAAGTAGGCGAAACGAAAGTAGAAGGAACAAAGACTTGGAACGATAACAACGCAACAAATCGCCCAAGCTCAGTTAAAGTAGATTTACTACAAAACGGTAAAGTAATAGATACAAAAGAAGTGACAGCGGCAACAAACTGGAAGTATACATTTGAAAAAATCCCAACATACGATACAGACGGAGTAGTTTACATCTATACAGTAAAAGAACAACCGGTGGATGGATACAAATCCGAAGTAAAAGGTTATGACATTACAAATACAAAAGTAGCGCAAACAACAGTAGAAGGAACAAAAACGTGGAAGGACGGAAACGCAACAAATCGTCCGACAACGATCCAAGTAGACTTACTACAAAATGGCCAAGTAGTTGCGACACAAGAAGTAAGTGAAGCAACAGGTTGGAAATATGGATTCAAAGACTTAGCGGCATATGATGCCGAAGGTAATGCGTATAAGTATGAAGTGAAAGAAAAACCGGTGGATGGATACAAATCCGAAGTAAAAGGTTATGACATTACAAATACAAAAGTAGCGCAAACAACAGTAGAAGGAACAAAAACGTGGAAGGACGGAAACGCAACAAATCGTCCGGAAATGATCAAGGTTGATTTACTACAAAATGGCAAGGTGATCGCAACAAAAGAAGTGAGCGCAGCTGGTGAATGGAAATATGCGTTTACAGACTTAGCGGCATATGATGCCGAAGGTAATGCGTACAAGTATGAAGTAAAAGAAAAACCAGTAGATGGATATAAATCTGAGGTTCATGGTTATGACATTACAAATACAAAAGTAGCACAAACAACAGTAGAAGGAACAAAGACGTGGAAGGATGGAAACGCAACAAATCGTCCGGAAATGATCAAGGTTAATTTACTACAAAATGGCAAGGTGATCGCAACAAAAGAAGTGAGCGCAGCTGGTGAATGGAAATATGCGTTTACAGACTTAGCGGCATATGATGCCGAAGGTAATGCGTACAAGTATGAAGTAAAAGAAAAACCAGTAGATGGATATAAATCTGAGGTTCATGGTTATGACATTACAAATACAAAAGTAGCACAAACAACAGTAGAAGGAACAAAAGCGTGGAAGGACGGAAATGCAATAGACCGTCCAGCGATGATCAAAGTAGACTTACTACAAAACGGAAACGTGATCAAAACACAAGACGTACTAGCAATGATGGGTTGGAAATATATATTCGCAGATTTAGAAGCATACGATGCGAATGGAGTAGCTTATCAGTATGAAGTGAAAGAACAACCAGTAGTGGGATATCAATCTAGCGTAAGCGGTTATGACATTACGAATACAAAAGTAGGCGAAACGAAAGTAGAAGGAACAAAGACTTGGAACGATAACAACGCAACAGATCGCCCAAGCTCAGTTAAAGTAGATTTACTACAAAACGGTAAAGTAGTAGACACAAAAGAAGTAACAGCGGCAACGAACTGGAAGTATACATTTGAAAAACTTCAAGCATACGATACAAACGGAGTAGCTTACATCTATACAGTGAAAGAACAACCGGTAGATGGATATAAGTCTGAGGTTCATGGTTATGACATTACAAATACAAAAGTAGGCGAAACAAAAGTAGAAGGAACGAAAACATGGAACGACGATAACGCGAAAGATCGTCCGGAAATGATCAAAGTAGATCTTTTACAAAACGGTAAAGTAGTAGACACAAAAGAAGTAACAACGGCAACAGAATGGAAGTACACATTTGAAAAGCTCCAAGCATACGATGCAAACGGAGTAGCATACAAGTATGAAGTGAAAGAGCAGCCAGTAGCTGGATATGAATCAAAAGTAAATGGTACTGACATCACAAATACAAAAGTAGGCAAAACAACAGTAGAAGGAACGAAGACATGGAACGACGATAACGCGAAAGATCGTCCAGAAATGGTTAAAGTAGACCTTTTACAAAATGGTACAGTGATTGCGACGCAAGAAGTAAGCAAAGTAACAGACTGGAAATACGAATTCAAAGATTTAGCAGCATACGATGCAAACGGAGTAGCATACAAGTATGAAGTGAAAGAACAACCAGTAGCCGGATATGAATCCAAAGTAAACGGTACTGACATCACAAATACAAAAGTAGGCGAAACAAAAGTAGAAGGAACGAAAACATGGAACGACGATAACGCGAAAGATCGTCCGGAAATAATTAAAGTAGATCTTTTACAAAACGGTAAAGTAGTAGATACAAAAGAAGTAACAGCAGAAACAAACTGGAAGTATACGTTTGAAAAGCTCCAAGCATACGATGAAAATGGAGTAGCGTACAAGTATGAAGTGAAAGAACAGCCAGTAGCCGGATATGAATCCAAAGTAAGTGGTATTGACATCACGAATACAAAAGTAGCGAAATTGACAGTAGAAGGAACAAAAACATGGAACGATAACAACGCAACAGATCGTCCAAGCACAATCAAAGTAGACTTACTACAAAACGGTAAAGTAGTAGATACAAAAGAAGTAACAGCGGCAACAAACTGGAAATATGCATTTGCGGATGTAGAAGCATATGACGCAAATGGAGTAGCGTACAAGTATGAAGTGAAGGAACAGCCGGTAGCGGGATACCAATCTGACGTACACGGTTATGACATTACAAATACAAAAGTAGGCGAAACAAAAGTAGAAGGAACAAAGACTTGGAACGATAACAACGCAACAGATCGTCCAAGCACAATCAAAGTAGACTTACTACAAAATGGTAAAGTAGTAGATACAAAAGAAGTAACAGCGGCAACAAACTGGAAGTATACGTTTGACAAACTTCAAGCTTACGATGCAGAAGGTAAGGCATACAAGTATGAAGTAAAAGAACAAGCAGTAGCCGGATATGAATCCAAAGTAAATGGTACTGACATTACAAATACAAAAGTAGGCGAAACGAAAGTAGAAGGAACAAAAACGTGGAACGATAACAACGCAACAGATCGTCCAAGCACAATCAAAGTAGATTTACTACAAAACGGTAAAGTAGTAGATACAAAAGAAGTAACAGCGGCAACAAACTGGAAGTATACGTTTGAAAAACTACAAGCATACGATGCAAACGGAGTAGCATACAAGTATGAAGTGAAAGAACAGCCAGTAGCTGGATATGAATCAAAAGTCAATGGTTATGACATCACAAATACAAAAGTAGGAAAAACAAAAGTAGAAGGAACGAAAACATGGAAAGACGATAACGCGAAAGATCGTCCGGAAATGATTAAAGTAGACCTTTTACAAAATGGTACAGTAATTGCGACGCAAGAAGTAAGCAAAGCAACAGATTGGAAATACGAATTCAAAGATTTAGCAGCGTATGATGCAGAAGGTAAGGCATACAAGTATGAAGTGAAAGAACAGCCAGTAGCTGGATATGAATCAAAAGTCAATGGTTATGACATCACAAATACAAAAGTAGGCAAAACAAAAGTAGAAGGAACGAAAACATGGAACGACGATAACGCAACAGATCGTCCAAGTACAATCAAAGTAGACTTACTACAAAACGGTCAAGTAATTGACACAAAAGAAGTAACAGCAGCGAGTGACTGGAAGTACACGTTTGAAAAACTACAAGCTTACGATGTAGAAGGTAAGGCATACAAGTATGAAGTGAAAGAACAAGCAGTTGAAGGATATAAATCCAAAGTAAACGGTTATGACATCACGAATACAAAAGTGGGCGAAACGAAAGTAGAAGGAACAAAAACGTGGAACGATAACAACGCAACAGATCGTCCAAGCACAATCAAAGTAGATTTACTACAAAACGGTCAAGTAATTGACACGAAAGAAGTAAGTAAAGCAACAAATTGGAAGTACACGTTTGAAAAACTACAAGCTTACGATGCAGAAGGTAAGGCATACAAGTATGAAGTAAAAGAACAACCAGTGGCTGGATATAAATCTGAGGTTCAAGGTTATGACATCACGAATATAAAAGTCAAGGAAAGTCCAAAAGAACCAAGTGCAGATCCGAAAGATCCAGGTACAGATCCAAACATAAATACAGACAAAAATAGCGAGTCAAAAGTTCTACCTACTAAAGAAAATGCTGAGAAATCAGTATGGCTTCCTAAAACAGGTGGAACATCAATGGATATGATTTCATATATTGCTGGAATGTTGTTGGTGGCTTTAGGTGGATTCGTATTTGCTCGTCAACGAAAGAGATAAAAAGACTGGTTATGTTGGTTTGAATTATAGTCTGATCAAAGCCTTGCTGCAAATATTGATTTTATAAATAGAGGAAACCCACACATTTTGAAAAAAGTTTGATCAAAATGTGTGGGTTTTAATTTTATATTCCTTAAGTTTTTATAAAAAAGATTAATCATCTTATTAAGATGATTAATCTTCGGTTTACTTCAAAATCAATTGTTTTTTTATGTTTACTTTCATTCAATACACCATCAGCTAGAAATTTAATACGTGCTCCTATACTTAAATCTAAAGGGGGAAATTTTATTAACTGTATAACTATACTTCATGATTCTAGGATATATCTAAGAAGTTGAATAAGAGTTTTCTTTTTCGAGAGTAGATATAGGAAGATTTATATTAACTGTTGTTCCTTTACCTACTTCACTTTCAATCAATATCTTTCCTTGGTGCTTCTCAATAATTTTATAACAGATCATTAATCCTAAACCTATGCCATTTTCTTTGATACTATAAAATGGTTCTCCTAGGTAAGGTATACGTTCCTGTTCAATTCCACACCCATAATCAGTAAATCGAATGTTTACATGGTTTTGATCAGGCACATATTCGATTTGAATCAAGATTTCCCCTCCCATTGAAGTTGCCTCAATTGCATTTTTTAAGATATTTATAAAAGCTTGCTTTAATTGATTACATTCACAAAGTATGAATGAAGTATCAGATGTAAACTCAGTTTTAATTTGTATGCAATTCATTGTCGCTTGAGGTTCAAGTAACATTACAATTTGCTTCATTAATACATTCAGGTCATTAGTTTTGATTTCTAATGCCTCGGGTTTTGCTAATGTCATAAATTCATTAGTAATACTATCTATACGTTCAATCTCTGATGAAACTATATCTATATAATGCTCAGTGCTCTTATTTTCCATTGATTTTAATAACTGCATGAATCCTTTCATTGCTGTTAAAGGATTTTTAATTTCATGAGCAATTGCAGTGGATAATTGACCTACTACAGCAAGTTTCTCCGATTTTCGTAATAATTCCTCTGTTTTTAGCCGTTCGGTGATGTCTCGAGAGATACTCAAGAAAACTTTTTTGCCATTCAAGTTAAACACACGAACAGAAAATTCAATTGTCAGGGTCTTTCCTTTAGGAAAAACAAATTCATCTTGTAATGTAAAAGCAGTTTGCCCTTCTCTAATTTTTTCTATGATTCTTTGGACCATTGGAGAATCTGGCGGAACGTTACTAGGAAATACCATCGAAAGAAGCTCTTCTCTACTATATCCAAATCTTTCACACGCAACAGGATTTACTTCGATAAAGCAAGTTGGAGATTGATCCTCATTCAGCTCCACTACATATACTGCATCAGTTGCTTGTTCGATGAGTGCACGGTATTTCATTTCACTGTCACTTAATTGCTGGTGTAATTGATGCAGTTCTCTTTCTGCTTGTTTCCTTTCAGAAATGTCTCTACAAATTCCTGATAAAGCAATTACATTACCCCTAAAATCTAGAATAGGTGAAATCGTCAGGCTTACATCAATAAGAGTTTTATCTTTTTTTTGTCTAACAGTTTCTAAACAGGTTATAATTGGGTCTTTCATATTGGTATTTTTAATGTGGTTTATATATTCCAAAGTTTGATCTATTAAAAATTCAGGTACGCAAGGTAATTTTTTTCCCATAGATTCTTTTTCTGACCAACCAAATATCCTCTCATAGGCTTTATTCGCTTGCAACATATGACCATCTAAATCAAATATAGTGATAGCATCTACGTTATGATTAATAAATGATTCTAATCGTTCCTTAGTTACCTTTAACTCATTTTCCGCATTTATTCTCTGTGTTATATCAACAGTAGAACCAACTACTTCAATCACTTTTCCCTCTCTTTTAACAGGCCTAAGGGAGAAAAGTATAATAGTCTCATCATTTGGCCATGGTAGTTCGAAAGTTACTTCCTCGCCATCCCATGCCTGTTGATAATATTTTAGTAGTCGAGGAATTAAATGGAATGGAATGATGGAAGAATCTATAGTAGGTAAACTTTTACCCACCACTTGCTGAGAGTGAAACCCATGTTGATAAAATAATTGTCCATCACACAGAGTATGAATAAAATTCCCACTCACTTTTTTAAATTTGAAAATACCTCCTTGCAGTTGATGTACGGTATCCTTTAATTCTCGCTTTGATTCTAGTAATGTTTCATTCGCTTTAGCTAAATTTTGTGTTAAGCTATATAAATTTTGATAGGATTCTATGAGAAAAACACCAATCAAGAGTCCGCACGATATAAATAACGTACCTTGGATGTCAAGAAGTATAAGTGGTATAGAAGGAAAAAAGAATCCAAATACCAAATGGATTATAGCTATATAAACAGCTAGATAAAGAAAGATACTTTTAAAAGCATGGATATTTTTGAGATATGTTTGAAATATGGTATATATAGTAGCTATTCCTAAGGCAGCTATCAAGGCAGGTACCCAATCACCGTCAAGGTAAAAAATACGCATAAATAAAATACGCATAAATAAAATAAACATTAATGTAATCGAGCCGGCTCTACGACCAAAATAAATAAACGACATTATAAGAGGAACCGCTCGAAGGTCATAAAACAATCCCATGTGCTTAAAATTAAAAATCATCAAAATAGCAGCTATGATGCCTGCAAATATGCCTCCAAATAACTTGATTGATTTGGAATCCATTTTCCTTATAAATACTTGGATAAAAATAGCTGAACTAACTAAGAAAGCAAAAATAGATAGATTAATGAAGAATCCTGTGAAAATCATGCCACATTCCCCCTTATTAAATGTATTAGAAAAAAGTACGAGAATTCTACAAATTATACGGTGATTAGACTTTTTATTTGGAAATGGGAGATGAGTAGTGATGAAAATTGAGCTCCTTTTTATCTCTTTTCAACAGAAGCTCCTTTCCTCGGAAATTTGAATATACGAAACACTAATTTCAGGTGGGAAATGAATGTTGGTAGGCGTATATAATGAAGGCATCATGCAAGAAAGCGAGGTACATCCCATGTTGGTAAATAAGGTATAGAAGTTTTGTATCTATCTAAATAAGCGATAAATTGCTAAAGCCATTGGGTGCAGTCGTCTCTTAACCGTAGGAACTACGGGAATAGCTTAATGGATTAGAAACCGATAGTTTCCTGTACTTAGGAATTTCCCACTTCAAATAGCCCATTAGGCCGTTAAGTGGTGAGTAATTCAAAATATTTTCTTCATTAATATAAAAATAACAAATTTGCTATTTTTATATTAATGAAGAAAACAACTTGGATAGGAACAAATTGTTTTCTTCTGAAGGGTACAACAAAGAAAGAGTAGAGAAGCAATACACAAACATGCCAATCAAACGGAGTGGAGGAAAATCACAGAAGACTGAAAAATCAGAAAATTAATTCAATTAAGGTTCCTCTTTAATCTCTTTCTTTGTGAGTATAAGTTTAACATTAATAACAAGATAAAACAACAAAAAAATACAAAATTCTGATAAATACGACATTATTCTAGTTACTAATCAAATCTGTCTATTTTCATATAGATTATTGGGTTTTGGTGCGAATATATGAAGAAGAACATGGATGGTAGTAGATTCTTGTATTTTTTGCTATGAGGGGGCTCACCACATCGTTATCAACTTAAGAAATTAAATGTTCCCCAAAACGAAAAAAATGAACTAAATTCTCATGGACACATATGAAAAGATGAAATTTTCGTTTTGGGGGCATTTCTTTTTATTAGCTTGATAGCGATGGGGTAGCACCAACAAAATGCGATTATCCTAATCCAAATGTGAGAACTAGTGGAATACCTCATTTTTACAAAAAATCAATAAATATTTACATGTGATACACAATGTTTTGTTACTATTACATTAAGTCAATGGAATACCCTATATAAAAAGAGACTTCTAATACAGAAGTCTCTTTTTATATTTGTTTAGGAGAGCTGCAGTCACTTTGCGGATTTCGTACGTTAATTAGATTATCATGAAGAGAAGATTATTTGTTCAATATAGAGGCGAATATCTTCTCTTCATTATCGAATGGGAATGTATTTTTGAGATCGATGTAATTCTAAAACTTGATTATATTTTTCATCTTTCTTTTCTCTCCAAACTTCTTTATTTTCTTTAACAATTTCTTTAACTTTCCCCCACGGTGTAGAAAGATCTAGTTCATGACCTACTATTTTATTATCTACATCTAGATTAGAGGTATCATTATAATTCGAATACCTGTTATTATGCCAGATATGTTCTCTCTGTAAATCGAATATAGGTGCCAACTCAGTGCTATTCATATTTACAACAGATTCGTGATATTGAGTCAATAATAGATATTTAACAACAGGTAGCTGTATACAATCAGAATCTTTAAATGGTTCACCATTATTAGGTTTATACTTTTGCCCCTTTAAATTTACATAGTATTCAACATTTGATGTGTTTTTTATTTTCTCTAAAGAAATGTTCTCGGTTATTTCAATTTGTTTAACCTTTTCGAAATCTTGGTACTTAAATATATGAAAATGACAATCACCGTGTAAATTAATACGAATTGCACTAATATTAGATTCGTGAATTAAATCAATTAGTACATTACCCTTACCTTTGCCTTCTTTAATTGTTCGAAGTACAAAGGTTTCTCTATTCCAATCATAATGTTGATAGTTAAAAATCACAAAATCGTATCTGTATTTTTCTTCTAAAATCAATAAATCATCATATGCTAGTCCTATTGTTAGTTCGTACATGTTTTCTCCTTTATTAACTTTCTTTTCGCTCTGATTAGCGTACTCTTGCTTATACCTGTAATTTCCTCTACTTGAGTATATGAATGTGTATCAAGCAGTTGCAAAGCGTGTTCTATTTGTTTCTTTCTGAATTTCTTTGGTCTACCTTCTCTGAAGTCGTCACGCTGCTTGGCGATTGCTTTACCTTCTTGTGTACGCTCTACGATTAGATTTCTTTCCATTTCTGCTACCGCTAACAATGTTGTAAGAAAGAATCTTCCCATTGTCGTATTTTCCAACAATCCTACATTTAGGACATGGACCTTTACACCTTTTTCAAATAGATTTTCTATGACTTCAATGCCTTCTTTTGTGTTACGGGCTAATCTATCAAGTTTAGTCACTACAAGCGTATCGCCTTCTTGTAATTTATTTATCAGTTTACTAAACCCTGGCCTGTCTGTTTTCGTACCTGTGAATTTTTCTTCAAAGATTATCTCGCAACTTTCTTTCTTCAAGTCCTCAATTTGTACAGTTAGATCCTGAGCGATTGTACTTACTCTTGCATACCCATATTTAGTCATTGTTCATTTCTCCTTTTTAACTTCATTTATGATACCATGTTTTGACACCGATGGACCATTGATATATTAACAGTGTCAAAATATAGTCAAAACTATTAAGTTATGACACTTATCAAAATAAAAAAAGACAGGATACTATGATCCTGTCTTTTTGCTTGAGGTGGATATCGTTAATTTCTAAACAATTTTCAGTTTCTTTTTACTTTGTTATTTATAGTGCCGCTCCTTGCAGTATAACAAACGGAAAGGTATAATTTTTAGTTAGTTGTTTATTACTCAGACCTCCATAGGTTGCAGCCATTGGTGGTCTTTTTTTCATTATTTAACGGCCTTCCTTCCCATTTCAATGAATGACCTCTTTTGCTCCTATTATTTTCTCTTACCATAGACTAAAATCCGCAAAAATCACGGTGTGCATCTAGTGCTAATTTTGAAGGGTGATTATTTGGATCATTCGGTAAATCGAAACTGGTTCCATGATACTTACCGTAATGACTTGATAGTAAGTTAGGGTGAACAACAACTGTCATGTTTGCAGAATCAACATAAATATATCCACGGTCCCAGAGAGTGTGAAGGTCTGCTCTAAGAGGTGCGCCGTTTTGAACACAGTTAGTATCAGGGCCAGTGTAAGGAAATATATGGGCTGCCTCAAGTGCTTGTTCTACATTACATCCAGATATCGGACAACGACATTCATAAGCATTCAATAAATCCTTTCTGAATGCAGGTTGTCCTTGGCGTTGAACAATTAGACGAAGTGATCTTCTACGTTCATCGGTAATCGATTGTGGATCAAAATCCTTAACTGATCGATTTTCATTTACCATTACAATGTGTGCCAACATCTCTCCAGGAGAACTAGTCATTTCAGAGATTTTACCTGTCGGGGATGGACCAGCAAGAATAAAAAAGCCATTAACCCAAGCAACAGGCAGTGCAATGTTAATCTTATAACGTTTTTTTCGTCCTTCGGGGGATTGTTCGAGAACCACACCAACAGGAATTGAATTCTTCATATTAAGCGTTAAAGCACGATTATCAAATAGAGTATCTCGTGTGGTAACAGAATCGTCGCCTCTCTGGTGGTAGGCGTAGTACCACGAACCGTCTGGCATAATAACAGGTTCTTGATCGGGGTACTTTTCTTTTAAAGTTTCTTTAACAGAAAGAACGTAATCACTGTTTTTTGGTTTAAAAATTCCTTGACCTGGTGATACGATTGGTATTCCATTCACTTTTGGAGTATGCGGAACTCCTTCTTCTCCTGCATGCTCGACAAACCACGATAAAGCATGTTTGTGTTCCGGTGGTAGTGAAGCCAATAAATCTTGGATATTCATTCTTTTTTAAACTCCCTTCTATCTCAAAAAAGAGCTATTGTTTAATTGTAATACATCAGCGGTATATTGTTGTTATATCAATGTTTTTCGTCTGATGCAATTTGATTATAATATTAGCTCTTATAGTAGTCAAAAAAAGAAACTAAAGAATTATCGACAACAATTCTTTAGTTATGAAACCGATATTCGAAAGAAATATATACAACAAAAGAGAGGTAAAAAATTACCTCTCTTTTGTTTATACTCTCTTTATGTCAAATGACTTGATGTGATGCGTGAAAATGATCGTTCCATCAATTTTTATGTAGTGAATGTTTGCATCGGCAATATCGTGTCTTAGTCTGTTTCGTAAAATAGACCAACTCTCCTCATATATAACTTGTTGCATTTTCCCTCGTGATAGATGAAACGTCACTAAAAACTCTTGAAACTTCAAAGTAATTCCCCCTTTGTTTTGCATCTCGTCTTCATCATAGTTCATAAGAATGTTGACTGTACAAACGCTGAATTTGAAGTTCTACCAATGAAACTTCAAATTTCTCTAGACAAAATTTGAAGTTTGTAGGGGGAAGTTCGAAATAATCATATCTAAAGTGAAAAACCTGGTGATAGTTATAATGAAACTTGTGGTGATATTTTTTAGAAGGTTTCACTCACGAGGTGAAAGGTATGGTGAAAATAGTGGTGAACTTTTCGGTATGTTATCTTTTTTGGGAGGAGAAAGAGGCTTTAAACCAATGTTTTTGCTAAAAAGTAAACAAACATGTTCAATAATCACCAACGTGGTGAACTTTCTCTGACTAATTTTGATGAACTCTGTTAGGGGTCTCGCCACATCACCATCAAGCTAAGCTTATATAAGTTTAATTTCACGTGAGATTTTTCTTTTTTCTAAAGATCCAGTGTAAGTTCTTTAAAGATTTGCATACCAAATAAACCTTATGGGATTCAATTTTTTGGATTACGCTACATGATTGTGAGACATAGAAAAGTTATATACGACGCCTAAGATATCAAATACTGTTTTCTTCTCATACCTATGGGATTTTCGTCCATTTTTCTGTAAGAGTTTGAACAGACGAAACAATATCTTTGTTAAGTCTGGGCTGTCTTTTTGTAAAGATTGATAAATAAGTAGAAAATAATCTTTTATGATATAAATTGCTTTATATTCACTTAATTCTCGTTTCTTCTTGATGAGGAGTAATTGGCGCATTTGAAACATGGTGGAGGAGCAAAGAAGGATACTAATTAATTGTCCATATAAATGACATTCTAGTCGTTCTAATTTTACAGAATTACAGTGATGAATACGAAAAAATGATTTCCATGTTTTAAATATTAATTCAATTTGCCATCGTAAGGAGTAAAAATCGTATACCCGTTCCTTTGGCAGATATTCCGAAGGAATATTCGTAATGTAAAAGTTAATTGCACTAAGCCGCTTGCTACGTTCTTTATAGGTGATTTGCTTCTTGTTTTCTTTAGCCGCCAAATCCTTTTGTCTACGTTTCATTTGCGTATCAGTTAATTTATACATAATTAGTCTTGCAGGAAGCTTTTGATACATTCCAATATAAATCTCAGGAATTTCATATGTTTCACCTGACTGTAATTGGTCAATGAATTGCTCCATATCTAATTGGATGTACTCAGAGTGCTTTTTTATTGTTCCATTTTGAAAGTATTCGGGCTCTTTATTCTTCTGATATATAAGTGTATTGAGCTTTAATCTTGAAATAAAATAAGCATTACACTCTTCTATCGTATGTAGATCTCTTAAATCGAAATATCCTAGATCACGTATACATACATCGTTCGGTTGAAGGGACGTTAAACAAGTAGAACCATAAATTTTATCATTTTGCTTTCCCGAACCTACATGAACATGTAAAAATTGACCACTAAGCAAATCGTACTCTAATTGAATTTTCACACCAGCACTATGACCACTACCTCCTGAACCTTGATATGTAGAAGCAAATTTATCTGGAACCTGAAAATGTGTAGAATCCAATACACGAATACTACGAAAATAGTTTGTATACAAAGTTGGAATCTTACTAGAAGAACAAAATTGTTGGTGAAGTAAATGTGCTAATATTTGTTGTAAAAACTGTACAGCCCGAGAATTAAAGCGTTGATTGAGTCCTTCCGGACTCATGGAAATGCCTGTGTTAGCGTCTAATCGACTACATAATTGTGTCAATGAAGTATGAGCTATATTTTGGCTTAGCCAAACACATAAAGCCACTAAGTCTTGTGCACGATATTTACTTTTTCGTTGAACAAATCCGATTTTTCTAGCTAACTGATTCAGAGCATGTGGTGACATATGTTGCTGTAATTCATCAGAAATCGATAAACTCATACCAAAAACGCCACCCTTTCTGTATATTTCTACAAAAAGAATAGCGTTTTTTTCGTTTTATGGATACAATTTTTTAGCTTGATGGCGATGTGATGCTACCCATATAGGTAATACTTATCAATCATTATAATTAATAAATATTCCGTTTATTGTATTTGGTGTTGTAAAATAAGAGAGTATTTAGAAGTTTTAAAAAAATATTTGGTTATAGGAGAAAAACAATACAAATTCAATTGATAATGGGAGAGGATTTTATGATTCTTGGTTTACATCACGCTCAGATAACTATTCCAAAAGGTGCCGAACTAGAGGGAAAAAAATTTTATTGCGAAATTCTCGGTATACCTGAGAAGGAAAAGCCCGAATCACTAAAGGGGCGTGGAGGATTTTGGTTAAAAGTCGGAGATAGAGAAGTACATATAGGTACAGAGGATGATTTTGACCGATTAAAAACAAAAGCCCATATAGCATATCAAGTAGAGGATATATCGTACTGGAGAAATGTGTTAGAACAAAATGACATTCAGATAATTAAAGGAGTACCTATACCTGGTTTTGAACGTTTTGAGTTTAGAGACCCATTCGGAAACAGAGTGGAAATGATTCAAGAAATTTAGTTACTCCATTAACTAATTGACATAAAGGAAATAATCAGTACCTGCTATATAATCATTAGGTTAAGCTTCTATAATGCTTTCAGAATGAAAGCATTATGTTTTTTATGGCAACCAAGTTTATTTTTATCATTGTGGGGGACATCAAAACCTTAGCTTGATGGAGATGTGGTGCTACCCCGCTAAGTAAAAAAACAATAAGCTGTCCATATGGACAGCTTATTTACATAATTTTCGTTATTGGAAGACAACTGTTTTTATAAATACAAAGAACAAAAAAATTATATAAATTCTACAAAGCATCTTGATTATGATACATTTACAGAATCTTTTGTTTTGAAATTGATATCTTAGTATTCTTTGGAGGGGATTCGATGAAAAAGTTTGTTTTGATATTTGGGCCACAAGCAGTTGGGAAAATGACAGTTGGACAAGAACTAGCAAAGATAACTGATTTAAAATTATTTCATAATCATATGACCATTGATTTATTGGAGCCATTATATGGATTCTCTCCAGAAATGTGGCGATTAACACATCTTTTTCGAAAAGAAATATTTCAATCATTTTCAAAAAGTGACCATTATGGAATGATTTTTACATACGTATGGGCATTTGATGAAAAGAAAGATTGGGATGATGTTGAAAGCATATGTAATATTTTTCGTTCTCAAGGAGTTGATATTTATTTTGTTGAACTAGAAGCTGATGTAGAAGAAAGACTTCAACGAAATAAAACACCTAATCGACTTGAACATAAACCGACGAAAAGAAATATTGAACAATCTGAACAGAATTTATTAAGCACATTTGAAAGTTTTAGATTGAATTCAAAAGAAGGAGAAATTACAGAGGAAAATTATATAAGAATCAATAATACGAATATAAACGCTACAGAAGTAGCTCAGATTATAAAGAAAGAATTTCAACTATAGTTTTTTAATCATAACAAATTGAACAGTCCGGATTTTATGAATATCGCATACATTTCTAATTAACATGATCACTTATTATCAGTAGCAAGAAAAAGACGGATCCCTACTCTTACTAGGAATCCGCTTTTTTCTTTTTCTATGACTCTATTAATTTTTTATACATCTCTATCCTGACGTGGGTTTTAGGGTTCTCGTTTGTTACTGGATTAGCCGAAAAACTGAATAAAATCTTGCATACTCTTAGCGTGGTTTTTTTCCGAAATGCTGGCGGTACCCCATACTCATCAACTTAAGAAATTGATTGTTCCCAAAACGAAAAAATGAGCTGAATTCTCATAAATAACTGTAAAAAGGTAAAAATTTCGTTATGGGGGGTATCTCAAAATCTTAGCTTGATGGGCATGGGGTACAGTCAGGAAAATGCGGATTTATAACGCTAGGTCCATTTTCAAGCCGATTCCCCTTTATCATCAACTATTTAAAGTTTCTTTAAACTATTACATAACATATGTTTTTTGTACCACACTTTGTTGATGCATTTAACCTTCACAGGTGTTGAAGGTTTAGAGTTATCCCCTAGTGTAGCCATATTATTAGAACATCCTGAAATATTTAGACAGAATGTAGCCAATAAAAACGATAATATTAATTTCTTCAAATAACCACTTCTAACTCTTTTTTTAGTTAACATTTTTTCAAAAAATAAGCTCCTTACTAATTTTACATTACATTAAAAGTTGGAGAATATTCTTATACTCATAAATTGTTACATTTGAAGGAAAAAAACGGAATTCTACAACCTTAGTATTATTATTAAAAAACTTAGATAAAGTTTAAAAAATCTTGTATAAGGGGTCCCCCCATGCCCATCAAGTTAAGAAAAAATTAATACCCCTAAAACAAAAAAACGCCATTCTTCCGAAGGAATAGCGTTCTTTCAGTAGATACTTCCCTAAACTTTTGACATAAATGATAATGTAAAATGGTTATTCCCTATGTTCCTCCATCCTCTTATAGTAATCAATCTTTTCTTCAATTTTCACCAGGTTATCCTTCAACTCTTTAATTTCTTTAAGGATTTTGTTTTGATGTATTTCTAACAATTCTCGTCTAGCACTTATCTCGGTTCACCTTGACTTCGTAAATCAGAAAAAAGTTTCATGTCTGTGACTGACATTCCAGTTACTCTTAAACGGATTAAGAAATTGATCCAAGAAATATCAGCTTCCGAATATTGACGATAGCCATTGATATCTCGGTTCACCTCATTATGTAAATAAAAAAGGATAATCAGCCCTCCTAATGGACTAACTATCCTATAAATTATTATCTAAATTTAATGATTGGGTGACCTTTTTTGGTTTGCATTATCTGAGTATAATGTGTAATTGGTTGGCAGCATAGAGGGTGAGTTTGATGGGATTTGTCGATAAGTCGATATATTCCGAGTTGTGATCGATATATTTGAAAAATCGTTGATATATTAAGAGAATCGGTCAATATCATTTTACTAGTAAATTACTTTTCTTTTATTTTCTCTTGCTGTTCGGTTAATAAAGTGCGTAAGACGTGTCCGCGGTAACTTTCTAGTTTTCGTCCTTCATGATAACGAACACCTAATTTTTTTAATTCAGCTACGTACCAGCCTTTTGTTCCGTAGTACATGAGACCACTTCCTTTTTCGCTTTTGAACAGTATATGTTTCGGCCGCGGGTAATTTTCTTTTTTTATTAAGGAAATTTATCGAAACTGAACATTGAATATTCAGTTTATTTGTATTATGATTAACTTATTATCGGATGACAGTGATTAGCCTCTCTGTAAGCCCGAAGTTACTTTTGTTCAATTTAATAGCGGAGCTTCTTTCCACTTGAGCTTCCTTAGCAGGAGGACGAGCCATAAGGATAGAGACAGTAAAATCCAATGTAAATGTGTACATTGTTTTTCTGGCTCTTTTTATTTTTTTAAAAGCAGGAGGAGATTTAAAGAAAGCACTATCAAGTCCAAGGGGTAATGGAATATAGTGCGTGTCCACGCTAATGGAGGGGCTGGTGAATTGTTTGGCTAAAGCGAAAAAGGAGTTACAAAAGGATTTAAAAACTAGGCATATAACAATGATTTCGATCGGCGGGGTTATCGGTGGAGGTTTGTTTGTAGGAAGTGGAACGATTATTCAAGCGTCGGGGCCAGCAGCGATTTTTTCCTATATTATCGGCGCTTTAATGGTAGTACTCGTGATGCGGATGTTAGGAGAGATGGCAGCGGAAAATCCTGATAGCGGTTCTTTCGCGACTTATGCGAATAAAGCAATTGGACCGTGGGCAGGGTATACAATCGGTTGGTTATATTGGTTTAATTGGGTCATTATTATCGCAATTGAAGCGGTACTTTTAGGTGTGATGATTAACAATTGGTTTCCTTCGGTTCCAGCATGGATGGCGAGTTTATGTATGATTCTTTTAATGACAATGACGAATGTATATTCAGTAAAATTGTACGGGGAGTTTGAATATTGGTTAGCGTTTATTAAAGTTGTGGCGATTGTTGCGTTTTTAATTTTAGGAGTTTCGATGTTTTTTGGACTTGTTCCAGGAGTAGAGAGACCGAGTCTTGCTATTATTACGGAAAATGGAGGCTTCTTTCCAAATGGAATTGTCCCTGTATTACTGAGCGTAGTGTTTATTTCTTTCTCGTTATCAGGGAGTGAAGTGGCCGCTATTGCAGCCGGGGAATCTGAGAATCCAGAGAAAAATGTTATACGAGCTATTAATAGTGTAGTATGGCGCCTTATGCTTTTCTTTGTCGGGTCGGTAACGATTTTAGTTATGTTTATTCCGTGGACGGATAAGGAGTTATTAAAACTTCCGTATGCAAGTTTATTCAATATGGCAGGAATACCTGCAGCCGCAGAAATTATGAATGGTGTTGTATTTCTATCGTTACTTTCCGTTATGAACTCAGGTATATATACGAGTTCACGTATGTTATTTTCACTTGCTAAAAAAGGTGATGCTCCGGCTAGTTTCTCACGGTTAAATGGTAGAGGGACACCGGTTGTAGCGATATTTGCAAGTATCGTATTTGCATTTATTTGCGCGATGTTGAAATTTATATCTCCTGATAAACTGTTTGCGTTTTTAGCAAATAGTTCAGGTGGTGTAACGATGCTTATGTATATGTTCGTTGCAGTTTCACATATTCGGTTAAGACGAGAAAGGGAAAGAGAAGGAGCTGGAAAGCTAAAAGTGAAAATGTGGTTATTCCCTTATCTCACATATGCAACGCTTTTAATGATTATTACGATATTTGCTTCACAAGCGTTTATAGAAGATATGCGTATGCAATTTTACATGACATTACTAGCTACAATTGTAGTAATAATAAGTTATTTTCTAAGAGTTAGAAAGTTAGATAAGCAAAAATTAAATGATTTTACGATTATACAAGATTCGGAAATTAGCTTAGAGAAAGAATAAGAAAAGGGGTATGTTCCATGTTGAAAGAAAAGAAAGATATTACAACTACAAAATCTAGCATATTACATGAAAGAAGAAAAAATGCAGTGCCAGAAGGGCCTTACAATATTACAGAGTTGTATGTGCAATCAGCAAAAGGCGCGATTATTACAGATGTAGATGGCAATGAACTAATCGACTTTGCGGGCGGGATTGGTATGCAAAACGTTGGGCATTGTCATCCGAAAGTAGTAAAGGCAATTCAAGATCAAGTAGAATCTTCTATTCATAGTTGTTTTCACGTAGCGCCGTATGAAAGTTATATTGCATTAGCTGAAAGACTGAATGAATTAACGCCAGGAGATTTTAAGAAAAAAACGATGTTCGCTAATAGCGGAGCTGAAGCAGTAGAAAATGCGGTGAAGATTGCTAGAAAAGCAACTAGAAGAAGTGCTATCGTTT
This sequence comes from Bacillus cereus group sp. BfR-BA-01310, assembly GCF_022664325.1. NCBI lineage: Bacteria > Bacillati > Bacillota > Bacilli > Caryophanales > Bacillaceae > Bacillus > Bacillus cereus group sp. BfR-BA-01310. Next base: position 23,683 of record NZ_JAKUHD010000017.1, read on the forward strand.
CGTTTGAGCGCGCTTATCATGGGCGTACACTTATGACGATGTCACTGACAAGTAAGGTGAAACCGTACAAGCATGGATTTGGACCGTTCGCACCAGAAGTATACAAATTGCCATATCCGTATTATTACCGTGCTGACGAAGGACTGACGCAAGAAGAAGTAGACGCGCAAATTTTAGCGTACTTTGAGCGTTTTATGTTAGAGGAAGTAGCAAGTGATAATATTGCTGCGATTATTTTGGAACCGCTTCAAGGGGAAGGTGGATTTATCGTTCCGACGACTACGTTCATGCGAGGCGTACGAAATATTTGCGATAAATATGGAATTGTTATGATTGCGGATGAAATTCAAACAGGTTTCGCTCGTACGGGTAGCTTATTTGCAATGGATCATTTCGGTGTAGCTCCTGATTTAATGACATTTTCCAAATCAATCGCTGCCGGCATGCCGCTGAGCGCAATAACAGGAAGAGCTGAATTGATGGATGCATCTGGCCCAGGTCAATTAGGTGGTACCTTTTCAGGAAGTCCAGTCGCTTGCGCTGCTGCATTAGCTGTTTTAGATGTAATCGAAGAAGAGCATTTAGTAAAGCGTGCGATAGAAATTGGTGAGCGTATGATGGAAGTATTTAATAGTTGGAAAGATAAATATGAATTAGTTGGTGATGTTAGAGGTATTGGCGCTATGACTGCAATTGAGCTTGTAAAGGATAGAGAAACGAAAGAGCCAGCGACAGAAGAGGTTAAAGCGATTATGAAGGAAACGCATAGTAAAGGGGTCATTACAATAAGCGCTGGTATTTATAGTAATGTACTTCGCTTCTTGCCGCCTCTTGTTATAACAGATGAACAACTTGAAGAAGGGCTTACTATTATTGAAGCTGCTATTGCGAAACTATCAAAATAAAAAAATGGTGGGGGCAGGGGAATGAGGTTTTTCAATTATATAAACGGTGAGTGGAAAGAACCTTCCACGAATGCATACGTTAAAAATTATAATCCGCATAACGGGGAAGTGCTAGGTGAATTCCCGTTCAGTTCAGTAGAAGATACACGAGTAGCCATCGCATCAGCGAAAGAAGCTTTTCAAAAATGGCAACGGTTATCGTTTCAAGAAAGAGCAAGTTATTTATGGAAAGCGGCAGCTATTTTGAAAGAAAAGGTAAATGAAACTGGTCAAGATGTAACGAGCGAAGAGGGAAAGACGATTGCTGAAGGAATAGGAGAGACGAAGCGTGCTATTAGCATTCTTGAATATTATGCAGGGGAAGCAAATCAGCCGATAGGAGAGCTCATTCCGTCTGCTAATGAAAGTACAATGCTTTACAGTAAACGGGTGGCAGTAGGGCCAGTTGGATTAATTACGCCGTGGAACTTTCCGATTGCGATTCCAGCGTGGAAAATGGCGCCGGCACTTATTTACGGAAATACGATTGTCATTAAGCCGGCTGAAGTTACGCCAAAATCGGTGTACCATCTTGTAAATGCATTTCATGAGGCAGGTATTCCAGTAGGCGTTATAAATTGTGTGTTCGGCAAAGGTTCTGAAGTTGGAGCAGAATTAACGGGAAATCCGGATATACAGGCGGTATCCTTTACTGGTTCTAATCACGTTGGAAACATCATTCAAAAAGCAGCCGTTGAAACGCGGAAAAAAGTACAATTAGAAATGGGCGGGAAAAATCCGTTAGTTGTATTAAAGGATGCTGATATTGAAAAGGCGGTAAATATTGCGATAAAGGGTGCATTTATGTCAACAGGGCAAAAGTGTACAGCAACAAGTAGAGTGATAGTGGAAGAGGAAATTTATGAAGCGTTTCGCGATCAACTTTTGCAGAGCACCGAGGCTCTTACAGTTGGGAACCCGTTAGATAGTGATACATTTATGGGCCCATGTGTTTCCAAGGGGCAGCAGCAATCTGTTTTATCGATGATTGAAGTAGGAAAACACGAGGCTTCTTTACTTTATGGAGGCAGCGTGCCGAAAGAAGCTGAATTGCAGCGAGGGTGTTATGTTTTACCAACTATTTTTGAAAATGTAGATCAAGATGCACGCATTGCAAAAGAGGAAATTTTCGGGCCTGTTATATGTTTATTTAAAGTGAAAAGTTATGAGGAAGCCGTTTCTTTAGCGAATGATACAGAATATGGGCTAAGCGCATCTATTTGTACAAATAATTTAAGTTTGTCACAAAGGTTTATTGATGATATGGAAGTTGGAATGGTTCATGTGAATTCAGAAACTGCAGGGGCAGAACCACAAGTTCCGTTTGGCGGAATGAAAAACTCTAGTGCTGGACCACGTGAACAAGGAAAAGCTGCTAAAGAATTTTATACGAGAATAAAGACAGTATACGTAGATCAAGTATAAGCGATACAAAACATAGTAACGGAGGATGAAATATGCGTAAAGGGACTTTTTTTATGGCGGGACATTCGAGACTTCCGAAAGGGATGGCTGTTCGCAGTATGTATGAAACATTAACAATTACAATTGAGGCAGATCATAAATACCATGTCATTATTGAAGCGTCATGTACACTTGCGACAGAGCACGGTAGAGACTTCGTCGCTCAAATTTTGAGAGGACATAGTTTGCGAGATGGTATTGAAGAAATCGTTCAAGATATTACGGATCATTATCAAGGAAAAGCGCAAAATGCTATCGTTAGTGCGGTAAAAGATTTGCATCGCCAATATGTAAGTTATTTAAATGATGAACAACCTCAAGGTGAGTACGAGGAAACAACTCCATAATAACTGTCTAGTTTATCGCATTTATGTCCATAAACAAGAGCCAGTTGTATTTCCTTTAAAGGGATACGACTGGCTTTTTATATTGAGGAGGAAAGGAACATGAAAAAAATAAGTGAAGTTCAAGTTGTAAAACAAGAGGAGAAAAAAAGAGGATGTGCGGAAAGTAAGGGGATTTGTAAAATGTGTAAAGTGTGTAGAGAAAAAAGTGAAAAACAAATTGACAGTTAGAATATTTTGAATTATTATTTAATTAATAAGATCCATACGAGAAATTAGCCTTCTCTATATCCGATCTTGCTTTCCTGTTTTACACATATTTTCATATAAACTGTCTATTATTATTGTACTTTAAGAGATTAAAGAACACTCGTAATTATTAGCCAGTTGTACGTTTTCACGGTTTTATGTCGTGGATGCGTATGACTGGCTTTTTCGATGTTAGGGCAGTAAGACCGTATCTCGGCATAAGAAGATAAGGATAACTGTCTGTAAAAAGCGTCAATAAGTTCTTCATATTTAAATTTAGGAGGAATTGAAATGTCGATTATTACAGAACAAAGTACGAAGATGAAATTTGCAAAGAAATATGAGGGATATGAGATTGTTCCTCATCCAGAGCATAAACGTTTATATCATATTTTATTAAATCAGCAATTGCTTAAACAGTTTTTTGAAGAGGTAAAAGAGCATTCGGAGCAATCATTACAATACATTCCGTATTCTCGATTTAATCTTGCGGATGGAATGAGAAAGATTTTTGGGCAATCATTTATGGATAACATCCGCGGCATTATTCATGACCGTGAAACGGGCGGATTTACAATTGGGATGCAAGGTGAAACGACAGATGCAGCGGACTATGTGAAATTTGCAACGGCATTAACACATTTAATCGGGACGCCGAACTTTGATGCAATGACAGGAACGTATTATGCTAGATTTAATGTGAAAGATACGGATAGTAGTGATTCTTATCTTCGCCAAGCGTACCGTTTATTCACACTTCATACAGACGGTACATTTGTTGATGAACCGACAGATTGGCTTCTTATGATGAAAATTGAAGAGCAAAATGCAGTAGGGGGAGAATCCCGTTTACTACATTTAGACGATTGGGAAGATCTGCAGAAGTTTAGAGATCATTCGCTCGCATCTGTTAAGGTTACGTATAAAGCACCACCGAGTAAAAATTCGCAAGAAATCGTTTATCGTGAAACATTTTTTGATGTAAATAACGCACCTTGTATTTGCTTTATTGATCAGTTCGCTTATCCGGATAATATTGAACAAGCAAACTATCTGAAAGATTTATCGTATTCTGTTGAAAACTCACCAGCAACGCATGCATTGAAATTACCAGTTGGTGATTTAGTTCTTTTAAACAATTTATTTTGGATGCACGGAAGAGCTGCATTTGAGAAAAATAAAGATTTATATAGAGAACTAATGCGTCAGCGTGGTTGTTTTTCTAAATAAGTTTGTATGGCGGGTCTTAAAAAAGGCCTGCCTTTCATCATATTAAGGGGGAAGTAGGATGTATGACTTTATAATTATTGGCGGAGGAATTGTTGGTCTTTCAACTGGAATGGCTTTAACGAAAAAATTCCCTCGTGCGAAAATCGCGATCATTGAAAAAGAAAAGGAACTTGCACATCATCAAACTGGACATAATAGCGGAGTAATTCATTCTGGAATTTACTATAAACCAGGGAGTTATAAAGCAAAGTTTGCTAAAGAAGGAAATGCAGCTATGGTTCAATTTTGTAAAGAAAATGACATCGCTTATGACATGTGCGGGAAAGTAATTGTCGCTACAGAAAGAGAAGAACTTCCTCTTTTACATAATTTATATGAGAGAGGCTTACAAAACGATTTACATATTTCTAAAATTAGTCAGGAAGAATTAGCCGAAGTTGAGCCACATGTAAAAGGACTTGGCGCAATCCGTGTTCCTTCTTGCGGGATTGCTGATTATAAAGGAGTAAGTTATGCATTTGCACGTTTGATTCAGGAAAGCGGCGGGGAAGTACATTTAGGAACAGCCGCAGAACATATTGCTGAGAAAAAAGATGTCGTAACAATTGAGACGAACAAAGGCGTATTCAAAACGAAATTTCTCATTAACTGTGCTGGATTACATAGCGATCGTATCGCGAAAAAGACAGGAATATTGACGGATATGAAGATTGTTCCGTTTCGTGGTGAATATTACGAACTTGTCCCAGAAAAACGCCATCTTGTAAAACATTTAATCTATCCAGTTCCAAATCCAGAATTTCCGTTTTTAGGTGTTCATTTTACAAGAATGATAAACGGAGACGTACATGCAGGACCAAATGCAGTATTAAGCTTCAAACGCGAAGGCTATACGAAAACAGACTTCAACATAAAAGACTTCATGGAAACAATGACATACACAGGATTTTGGAAAATGGCGATGCCAAATATGAAAGAAGGCATAAAAGAGATGGTGCGCTCATTTAGTAAACAATCATTCTTAAAAAGCTTACAGCGCTTAATACCAGAACTGACAGAGAAAGACATCGTGCCCACCCATGCAGGTGTAAGGGCACAAGCTATTTTATCAAACGGAAATATGGTTGATGACTTCTGCATTATCCCTGGCATCAATTCTCTGCATATTTGCAACGCACCGTCCCCAGCCGCAACGGCTAGTATAAAGATTGGTGAGGAGATTGCTAAGCAAGTGCCGGATGTGGTGGCGGTGAGGGTTTGATGGGTCCCCCGAGGTTTCGGGGGATTTTTTTGATTGGGGTTTGGTGAGTGTGTGGGTGATTGGAGGTTAATAATATCCCACTGTCTACTGTATAAAAAAGTAGACAGTGGGATATAAAATTCTTTACATTTTTCAGAAAAAGTGTAAAGAATTTAGTGATCTGTACTTTGGCATAGTACTTGCAATGAAAATAGTATCAACATATAGGGGAGAGATAGAAATGAAGATTAGTAAAATATACACAACAATCGATGCGCATGTAGCTGGAGAACCACTTCGAATCATTACGGGCGGAGTGCCAGAGATAAAGGGAGAAACGCAACTAGAAAGACGCGCATACTGTATGGAACATTTGGACCATCTTCGCGAGGTTCTTATGTATGAACCGAGAGGACATCACGGCATGTACGGTTGTATCATTACTCCGCCAGCAAGTCCCCATGCTGATTTTGGCGTATTATTTATGCACAATGAAGGCTGGAGTACGATGTGTGGTCACGGAATTATCGCTGTTATTACAGTAGGAATTGAAACTGGTATGTTTGAAGTGACAGGCGAAAAACAAAAATTCATTATTGATAGCCCTGCCGGAGAAGTCATTGCGTACGCAAAATATAACGGGAGCGAAGTCGAGTCAGTATCATTTGAAAACGTCCCTTCATTTGTATACAAGAAAGATGTTCCTATCAAAATAGATAACTATGAATTTCAAGTAGATATCGCATTTGGCGGAGCATTTTACGCTGTTGTAGATAGTAAAGAGTTTGGTTTGAAAGTGGATTTCAAAGATTTATCTGCTATTCAAACGTGGGGCGGAAAAATTAAACATTATATCGAGAGTCAAATGGAAGTAAAACATCCACTTGAAGAAGATTTAAAAGGAATATACGGCGTTATTTTCTCAGATGAACCGAAAGGAAAAGATGCCACTTTACGAAATGTAACAATCTTTGCTGACGGGCAAGTAGATCGTTCCCCTTGCGGCACAGGGACTTCTGCAAGAATCGCAACCCTTTTTGAAAAGGATGCCTTACAAAAGGGAGAAACTTTCATCCACGAATGCATCACGGACGGTCAATTTGAGGGAGAAGTATTATCCGTAACAGCGGTAGATAAATATGAAGCAGTCGTTCCGAAAGTGACGGGGCAGGCATTTATTACAGGATTTCATCAGTTTGTTGTAGATCCGAGAGATGTTTTGAAGCGGGGGTTTTTGTTAGGATAAAAGGAGGAGGTGAACAAATATGCTAGTTATAAGCGCGAACGAACAAAGAAACTTAGTAAATATGAGCGAAGTCATTGAATACGCGGCGCTTGCTTTAAAAGAATTTTCCGCAGAAAGAACGATCACACCAATTCGCGGCTCATTACCATTTGCGAGCGAGCAAAATACCGCATTAATTATGCCTTCAGTAGCGGAAGGACTTGAGGCACTCGGTTTAAAAGTAGTAACGGTAGCTCCTCATAATAAAAAGATAGGAAAGAAAACGATAAACGGAATTGTTATGCTATCAGACTTTCAAACGGGAGAACCGCTCGCACTTTTAGAAGGGTCCTACTTAACGATGATTCGAACAGGTGCCTTATCAGGTGTAGCGACAAAACATTTAGCTCGTCATAACGCAAAAAGCTTATGCATTATCGGAACAGGTGAACAGGCGAAAGGTATTGCTGAAGCAGTACTCGCCGTTAGGGATATTGAAAAAATCATCCTATACAACCGAACGGAAGAAAAAGCCTATGCATTCGCGCAATATATACAAGAGACATTCAACAAACCAGCTTACGTCTACGCAAGTCCAGATGAAGCAATAAGCGAAGCAGACATCATCGTCACAACAACGAACGCATCCACACCAGTCTTCTCAGAAAAGCTACAAAAAGGCGTCCACGTAAACGCCGTCGGCTCATTTAGATCGGGCATGCAAGAACTACCATCCCACGCCATCGCTACCGCAAACAAAGTAGTAGTCGAATCAAAAGAGGCAGCACTAGAAGAAACAGGCGACCTCCAAGTTCCGATTAAAGAAGGCTTATTTAATGCAAGTGGCATTCACGCCGAACTTGGTCAAATCATAAGTGGGGAAAAGGTCGGCCGAGAAAACGATGAAGAGATTACCGTTTTCAAATCAGTTGGTTTAGCAGTAGTAGATATTATAGTTGCGAAGTATTTATTTGAAAAAGCGGTGGAGCGTGGAGTGGGGAATATGATTGAGTTTTGAGGCTGCCTTTTGGTGGTCTTTCTTTGTGTGGGTGGATGTGTGGTCGATGTGGGATTGGTTGACAGAGTATACAAAGAGGCCACCTCTTTCAAGGTGGCCTTCTGTAATTCATTATTTTGAACTAGTACCGTTCTTTAAAGTATTTCCACCGCTCAACTCTGCCTCAATCTGCGAAGTCTTCGAAGACTCTGACATACGCCAATACGTGATAAAGCTTATTGCGATACATCCAGCTACATAGAAGTAGAATAATGATTCCAATCCGATACTTTTTAGCCATAATGCGATGAACTCTGCTGTTCCGCCGAATATCGCAACTGTTAGTGCATATGGGAAGCCTACGCCTAATGCGCGAATTTCAGTTGGGAAGAGTTCCGCTTTTACAATTGCGTTAATCGATGTATAACCAGTAACGATAATGAGACCGACCATCATGAGTAAGAATGCTACGATTGGTTCTGTCGTTTTTTCCAGGAAGAAGAAGAGTGGTGCTGTTAATAAAGTTCCGAGAATACCGAAGGCCATTAATAGTGGGCGACGTCCAATTCTGTCGGATAGTAGCCCGGCAATCGGTTGAAGTACTACGAATATAAGTAGTGCGACAAAGTTAATCCAGCTTACAACTTCTTTTGGAAGACCGACTGTGTTTACCATGAATTTTTGTAGATATGTTGTGTACGTATAGAATGCGACAGTGCCACCTAGTGTTAGTCCGACTACTGTTAATACTGCTTTCGGGTGTTTCATAAGCGCGCGAATGGTTCCGGCGCTTTCGCGATTTTTAGATTCCATTTTTGAAAACTGCTCTGATTCATCCATCGTGCGGCGAAGCCATAATACAGCTACTGCTCCCATCGCTCCGATAATGAATGGAATACGCCATCCCCAAGCTTTCATATCTGGCTCACTTAGTATTTGCTGAAGAACAATTTGAACGCCTAACGCAACCATCTGTCCAGCGACAAGCGTTACATATTGAAAGCTTGAATAAAAACCACGGCGACCACTACTAGCCATTTCAGATAAATACGTTGCGGAAGTTCCGTACTCTCCGCCGAGTGACAATCCTTGAAGTAAACGGGCAAGAACTAAAATAATTGGGGCCATGACACCAATGCTTTCGTAACTAGGTGTACAGGCAATGATTAAAGAACCACCGGCCATAATCGTAATAGAAAGAGTTAATGCTGCCCGGCGTCCGTGACGATCGGCATAACGTCCCATTAGTAAGCTTCCGATAGGACGCATTAAAAATCCGACTGCGAAAATAGCCGCTGTGTTTAGCAATTGACTAGTTGGATCTCCTTTAGGAAAGAACTCTGCTGAAAAATAAACAGCGAAAGCAGAGTAAACGTACCAGTCGTACCATTCAATTAAATTGCCGACGGAACCTTTGAAGATGTTTCCGGTGACTCGGCTAGATTTTACTTGAGCCATAATAATTCCTCCTCTTGCTATAAATAAAATAATATTTATGAAAGCGTGTTCATTGTAGTTGAATTGTACTGTTTTCGGATAGTAATCTCAATATTATGACAATTTTATTCTTTTTGTACTTTATGTACATGACATTTTTATCTTAATAGTTGATTAATATTGAGTTTTGTCATAATAATTGAATAGGAGATTGATATTTTTGAATATTTAATCAAAGGATATGGAGCATGAAAAAATCACGGAAAGTGTCACTACAAACGAAAATATTAGGCTTAATTATTACATTAATTTTATTTGTCGTTCTCCTTTTAGCGGGAATATTTGTTTACATTCAGTCTGTTGATACGAAGCGCCAAGTTGAACAATTAGCTCTGCAAACGGCTAAATCTCTTTCTTTTATGCCAGCTATAAAGGAGGCCTTTCAATATAACGAGCATAAAAGTACCATTCAATCAATTGCGGAACAGGTTCGTGAGCAAGCGGATGCAGATTATGTAATTGTAGAAGATCGGTATGGGGTTATTTATTCACATTTTAATTCGGAGTTGATTGGTACAAAGAGCAACAATCTATATAACTATGAAGCGCTCACTTTTGGTGGTTATTATACGCTCGAAGGGAAAGGTGCAAGCGGTCCTGCCTTAATGGCAAAGGCGCCAATTATTGTTCATAACGGAGACTATGATCAAGTCGTGGGCGTTGTTACAGTAGAGTTTTTAATAAAAGGTATTGAATCTAACATATTGAACAGAACGAAAGAAATTATACTCTTTTCCTTAGCGGTGTTACTAGTTGGAGTCATTGGCGGCATACTTTTAGCTCGTAGTATTCGAAAAGATACACTAGGCCTAGAACCGAATGAAATTGCAGCGTTATACCGGGAACGAAGCGCGATACTCTTGTCTATAAAAGAAGGAATCATCGCTATTGATCAAAACGGCTTTATTACTATGATGAACATTTCTGCGGAAGAGATGCTGCATGTAAATGATGATTATGTGCATCAGCACATTTCAAAAGTTTTACCGGATTTTAATATGGAAAGAGTACTAGAAAACGATCAAGAAATAGCGTTTCAAGATAAAGTGTTTATTTTAAACATGACACCGATACTCGAAAATAACAGTACGGTAGGTGTTGTATGTAGTTTTAGAGATAAGACGGAATTGCAAAACCTTGTTAACACAATATCTGAGGTAAGAAAGTATTCAGAGGACTTACGCGCTCAAACGCATGAATTTACAAATAAGCTTTTCGTCTTATCTGGTTTATTGCAGTTAGGGCACTACAGAGAAGCAATTGAATTTATCCAGCAAGAATCTAATATTCATCAAAGTCAAAACCATATTTTATTCCATCAAATTCATGATGCAAAAGTACAAGCTATTTTATTAGGAAAACTCGGAACAGCGTCTGAGAAGAAAATCGATTTTCATATTGAAGGAGATAGCACCCTTAATCCGTTACCAGCCCATATAAAAGTTTCGCACCTTATTACGATTCTTGGAAACATTATCGACAATGCGTTTGATGCAGTGAGTGAGCAAGAGGAGAAGAGTGTTACTTTCTTTGTTACTGATATTGGACACGATATTGTTTTTGAAGTGATAGATAGTGGAATAGGAGTACCGGCAGAAAAAATAAGTGCCATTTTTCAAAAAGGATTTTCGACGAAAGGAACAGATCGTGGTTACGGGCTAGCAAACGTGAAAGAAATGGTAAATCTACTAGAAGGAACAATTGAAATTCAGAACGAGAAAAATGGTGGAGCTATTTTTACCATTTACCTTCCGAAAACATTAAGAGAAAGTAAATGACAAACAGGGGGATGGACATATGTTGAAGGTTGCAATTGCAGAAGATGATTTCCGCGTAGCGCAAATTCAAGAGGAGTTTTTATCAAAAATAAAGGACGTAAAAGTTATCGGAAAAGCATTAAACGCAAAAGACACGATGGAACTATTACAAAAGGAAAAAGTCGATTTGCTTCTATTAGATATTTATTTGCCAGATGGAATCGGAATAGACTTGTTGCCGGAAATCCATGCTGATTTCCCTAACGTTGACGTAATTATGGTTACAGCGGCGAATGAAAAACATATGTTAGAAAAAGCAATTCGAAATGGTGTAAGCAATTATCTTATAAAACCAGTTACGTTAGACAAATTTGTTCGCACAATTGAGGACTATAAAAGAAAGAAACAATTATTACATAGTCACAGTGAAGTAAACCAAGCGCTTATTGATACATTTTTCGGTACTTCACAAATACCAGACATGAAAAACTTACCGACAGGTGTGGATCCGTTAACACTACAAAAGGTGAAAGGAATTATAAAAGGATTCGAAGAGGGGATTACAATAGAAGAAATGGGAGAACAGATGGGTGCCTCCAGAACAACCGCAAGAAGATATTTAGAATACTTAGTGGCGACAAATGAGTGTACAGTAGAGTACACATACGGCATTATTGGACGACCAGAGCGAAAGTATCGAATAGGACGAGGGGTATGAAAAAAAGATTATTGCTATGTATATGGATCATGACAGGAGTAATAGCTGGTTGTTCCCCGGAAAAAAATCACACGAATAAAGTAAACATAGACAAAGTAGAAATCGTTGCGCCAAACGTTCAGGGCGCTGGATGGGACTTAACAGCACGAGCGATGCAAAAAGCACTTACTGAAGAAAAAATCTTCACAAAACCAATCACAGTCACAAACAAAGTAGGCGGCAGCGGTGATGTCGGATGGAAATATACGAAACAAAAAGGTGGTCACGTACTTGCGATAAATTCAAGCTTACTCATAACGAATAACCTACTAGGCCACAGTAAACTAACGTATAAAGACTTCACACCGCTCGCAACACTAGCGTCAGATTGGGAAGTCGTTGTCGTATCAAAAGGCTCAAACATAGAAAACGCAAATCAACTAATGGAACAACTAAAGAAAGATAAGAAAAATTTCAAAATTGGCGTTGCCCCTGGCTTAGGAAACGACGATCACCTATCCTTCGTACAAGTAAGCAAAGCATTCGGCATAAACCCTGCCGAACTAGAATTCTTCGTCTATGAAAACAAAGAAAAAATTATAAACGCCCTAACGAACAAACAGATTAACGCTGCAACAATGACCCTATCCGAAGCCGAAAAACAATACAAAGCAGACAAAATAAAAATATTAGCCGTCTCCGCACCAAAACGCCTAGACCGACTACCAGAAATCCCGACTTGGAAAGAACAAGGAATCGATGTTGTTTTCCAGCACTGGAAAGGAATTATGGGTCCGAAAGATATGACGGAGGAAGAGATAGCTTATTGGGATGATGTGATTAGGAGGATGGTTGATAGTGATACTTGGAAGGGGATTTTGAGGGAGAGGGGTTGGGAGGGTTTTTATAAGAATAGTGGGGAGAGTAGGGTATTTTTGGAGGAGTGTGATGGAAGGTATGGGGGGATGGTGAAAAAAGAGGCTTAAGAGGGAAGTATTCAATCACTCTTTATTTTTGTAGTTACTTCTATATAATATAAAAGAGATGAGAGTGTTAGGCTAATTACATTAAAAGTGATAGATAGAAATAGATAAAAACTATCTTACTGATTAAAAATATATTAGTCGTTAAAATATATATAAGGTATTTTTCAGTCTATAAGGTATGGAAACGTCGATTACAGAGTTTCTGTGAGGTTAAGGAGGACATTATGAAAAAAAATATTTATGTTGTTGGAGCGGTAATTGTTCAAGATGAGAAAATTTTATGTGCGCAAAGAGGAGCTTCTAAGTCGCTACCTCTTATGTGGGAATTTCCGGGTGGGAAAATAGAAGAGGGAGAAACTCCACAAGAGGCTCTAAAACGTGAAATTAATGAAGAAATGCATTGTAGTGTGCAGATCGGTGAACAAATTGATTATACAGCCTATGAGTATGATTTTGGTATTGTTCATTTGAAAACTTTTTATTGTAAGCTTGTTGAAGGGAGCCCAGTTTTAACTGAGCATGTAGCAATTAAATGGTTATATCCGAATGAACTAGCAGCTTTAGAGTGGGCACCTGCGGATATTCCAACTATTGAAAAATTATCAAAGGAATCGATTGTAAAGTAATTTGATTAAAAACTATTCGTTTTATGCGGATAGTTTTTTTATTGTAATAAATTTGCACTTTAAATCAGTGAGTAATACAATTAGTATAAAAATTTGTCATAAATGGTGATCATATGGAGAATTTCATTCAAAAGTTAGAAGGGTCTTTATATAAAGGATTTATTGATCAAGAACATAATCATCCTGGAATATATAAGCCTAAATTATTAGTAAACAATACGAAGAAAAATGAAAATGTTTTAAGCTCATTGTTGGAAGAACTTGAAAATAGTACAGCCTTTATTTTCTCAGTGGCTTTTATTACGGAAAGTGGGCTAGCGACTTTAAAATCACATTTCCTTGATCTTAAACAAAAAGGGGTTAAAGGACGTATATTAACATCTACATTCTTAAATTTTAATACACCAAAAGTGTTTAGAGAGTTAATGAAACTTGAAAATGTAGAAGTAAGATTAACAAATTTATCTGGTTTTCATTCAAAGGGATACATATTTGATAACAAAACACATTGTTCATTAATTGTCGGTAGTTCAAATCTGACTGCACATGCTTTGAAGGTAAACTATGAATGGAACGTTAAGTTAACATCGCATGAAGATGGAGAGATTGTACAGCATTTTAAGAATCAATTTGAAGAAGTTTGGGAGCATTCTCAAGTATTAACTGAAGAGTTAATTGGAAATTACGAAACAATATATGAACAAGTTGCAGAAAATAAGTTACTAGATCGAGGTATAGAATTACCTGGTCAATATCATAATTCAATTGAAGAAGCTTTGAAAATTACTCCAAATAAAATGCAACAAGCTGCGTTAAAAGAAATACAAGCTATTCGAGACGCTGGAAAAGAAAAAGGATTAGTTATCTCTGCAACAGGAACGGGGAAGACATATCTTTCAGCATTTGATGTCAGAAATTTTGCACCTAAACGGATGCTATTTATTGTTCATCGAGAGCAAATATTAAATAAAGCAAAATCAGATTTTCAAAAAGTTCTTGGTGGAGCCGATGAGGATTTTGGGATTTTATCAGGATCAAATAAGCAAATGAATGCTAAATATTTATTTGCGACGATCCAAACCATTTCAAAAGAGGACACTTTACATCAATTTGATCCTGAGCTATTCGATTATATTTTAATAGATGAAGTTCATAAAGCTGGTGCTAGTTCTTATCATAGGGTTATTGATTATTTTAAACCTAAATTTTTAATGGGAATGACTGCTACACCTGAACGTACAGACAATTTTAATATTTATGAGCTATTTGATTACAATATTGCTTATGAAATTCGTTTGCAAGAAGCACTTGAAGAAGATATGCTTTGCCCTTTCCATTATTTTGGAGTAACTGATTTTGAATATAATGGTGAAAAGATAGATGACACTACTGTTTTATCTAAACTTGTTACAGAAGAACGAGTGGATCATATAGTTGAAAAAGTAAAATATTACGGTTTTTCTGGTGAAAAGGTAACAGGGCTAATGTTTTGTAGTCGAAAAGATGAGGCAGAACAATTGTCACATGCCTTAAATAATAGAGGCTTTCGCACATTTGCATTAACCGGCGATCATTCCCAACAGGAAAGAGAACTGCGCGTGAATCAATTAGAGAATGGCATACTTGATTATATTTTAACAGTAGATATTTTTAATGAAGGAATTGATATTCCAAGTGTGAATCAAGTTGTTATGTTAAGACAAACTCAATCAAGTATTATCTTTATACAGCAGTTGGGGCGTGGACTTCGAAAACACGATTCGAAAGATTTTGTTACGATTATTGATTTTATTGGAAACTATAAAAACAACTATTTAATTCCGATTGCCCTTTCAGGAGATAGATCACAAAATAAAGATAATATACGTAGATATACAAATGATACGAGTTATATTAAAGGTATTTCAACAGTTAACTTTGAAGAGATTGCGAAAAAGCAAATCTTTAAAGCGATTAATAATAGTAATTTAACAGCAATGAAAGTATTAAAGGAAGCTTTTGTTGAGTTGAAAAATAGAATAGGAAGAATTCCATATCTATATGACTTTATAGTAAACCATTCTATTGATCCGGTTGTACTTGCAGAAGGATATTCGAACTATTATCAGTTTCTATTGAAAATGAAAGAAGATGTCCCTGCATTAACAGAGTACGAAAATAAAGTTTTAACAATGTTTTCGTTGGAAGTATTGAATGGAAAACGTAAAAATGAAATTGTTTTATTAGAATTATTACTAAAGCAAGGAAAAGTTGATAAAGATGAGTATTTAAAACAACTTGAAAAATCTAATTGCTTAACAGATGATGAGACGATTACTTCTGTGCAACGAATTTTTGAATTAGAGTTTTTCTCACAAAACAACCAAAAAAAATATGGGGAAAAGCCAATTCTCACTTTGCAGGATGAGAAGGCATATATGTTTAATGATTCAATTCGGAAAAGTTTAGAACATAACGAATACTTTAAGTATATGGTTATGGACATCATTAGAAGTGCGAAAGAAAAGGGCAAAAACTATGAGTGTGATAGTAACCTGACTATATATAAAAAATATTCAAGAAAAGATGTATGTAAACTTTTAAATTGGCACAATGATGAGAGCTCAACTGTATATGGTTATAAAACTAAATACTATACGTGTCCAATATTTATCACATACCATAAAAATGATGAGGTAGAATCCAGTGTGAACTATGGTGATGAATTCCTTAATCAAGATGTTCTTAAATGGTATACAAGAAGTAATAGAACATTAAAGTCAAAGGAAATTCATACAATTATTGATGCTAAAGAAAATAATATCGATGTGCATATTTTTGTGAAAAAAGATGATGACGAGGGAAGCGACTTTTATTATTTAGGGAAGGCTACACCCGATAAAGCGAGTGTAGAACAAACTGAAATGCAAGACAAAAATGGAAAAGAGCTACCGGTTGTTACGATGAATATGATTATGGAGAAATCAGTTGATAATAAGCTCTATGATTATATAAAGGATGGTAATGTTTTGTAGGTAGATTTGATTTTTAATACCTTTATGACCCTAAAATGATTAAGGGGATAGTAGCATTAGTAGATAAGATAAGGCTGTATCAAAATGACATCGTAGTATGCTTTTGATACGGCCTTATTTATTGGATTAGAATGTATTGTTTAAGTAGCTATCGCATGTAAACAGAAAGAAAAGCACTAAATCTTATATGGTATAATTAGAGAATTAAATCCCTAACCCTGGAGGAATTCAAATGCCAATCTACAACAAATTAGTAAGAGACCGTATACCAGAAATTATTGAGAATAACGGAAAAACATTTACAACTAGAATACTAGATGAAAAAGAATACATAGAAGAAGTGAGCAAGAAAACACAAGAGGAGTTAGCTGAGTATTTAGAAGCCGAAAGTAAAGAGCATAAAGTAGAGGAATTAGCTGATCTGTTAGAGTTAGTGAATGCATTAGCACAATATGAAGGTGTAACGTTAGAAGATGTTGAGAAAGTGCGTAAACAGAAGGCAGAAAAACGTGGTGGTTTTCAGGAGAGAATTTTTTTAGTTGAGGTACATGATGACTAATGTTCAGCTTGTTACGAATAATTTGATCCATAAGCTAGAGCGTTATATGGGTGATGCAAAATCGATTTACATTTTAACTTCGTTTGTTATGAAATCGGGGGTAGATGTGTTAGCCTCTCTCTTAAGGGCAGCAGCGGAAAAAAATGTGGATATTAAGATTTGTACAGGGGATTATTTGTATATTACGCAGCCAGATGCTTTAGAGAAATTGTATCAAATTCACCCTGACATTGAGATTCGATTATGGAAGAGCGCAGGAAAATCATTTCATCCAAAGGCTTATTTATTTGAGCGTGAGAGCGATGGAGTTATGATTGTTGGTTCTTCTAATATGTCTCGTTCTGCGTTAATAAGTGGAGTGGAGTGGAGCTTGCTTGTGAAAGAGAGTGTTGGGGAGGAAGCTTTTTCAGAGGCAATTGATCAATTTTTCTATATTCATATGAATGAAGCAACTCAGTCTATCAATATAGAAACAATTAAACAATATCGTAAATTGTACGAAGAATTTCATACAACTCATTCGAATTTGGTCCGAACTTGGACAAAGCAAGAAGAGATTGAGATGATGATGCCTTCTGGAAAAGAGGATTATACTGCGAGCTCAGGAGCAGAAATTGAGTCGGAGGAATCTGCTGTATATGAAACTAAGATTGCGCCACGCTTTGCACAAATCCCTGCGTTAGAGCAATTAGAGAATGTATTAGAAGAAGGATACAACAAAGCGATGGTTGTTATGGCGACAGGGCTTGGAAAAACGTATTTAGCGGCTTTCTTTGCGGAACGTTTTAAACGAGTTCTATTTATTGCACATTTAGAAGAAATATTAAATCAGGCAGAAAAATCTTTTCTGCGTGTAATCGATAATAAGACTACGGGAATTTATAATGGAAAGAAAAAAGAGGGCGAGAAGGATGTTGTTTTTGCATCTATTCAAACGTTGAGTAGAAAGCGTCATTTAGAAAACTTCTCTCCTAATGATTTTGACCTTATTATTGTAGACGAGTTCCACCATGCGGCAGCAAATAGTTATCAAAGGGTGCTAGATTATTTTAAACCTAATTTTTTATTGGGAATAACGGCAACACCAGATCGTAATGACTTTCGAGATATTTATTCAATTTGTGATGGAAATGTTGCATACCGTATTGATTTTATGGAGGCGATTCAACGTGGGTGGTTATCTCCGTTTCATTATTATGGAGTACATGATGAGACTGATTATTCGCAAATACGTTGGATAGGTAATAAGTATGATCGTGAGGAACTTGCACAAGTTCAGTTAAGAGAGGAACTAGCCTTAAATATTTTAGAGGCTTGGAAGAAATATAAGAAAACGAGAACGATTGTCTTCTGTTCAAGTATTAGGCAAGCGGTCTTTTTGTCTACATATTTTAATGAGAATGGATATAATACAATATCGCTTCATTCGGAAACAAAACATATTTCGAGAGAAGATGCAATTAAACAGCTGGATAGTAACGAATTAGAGGCTATTTTCACAGTAGATTTATTTAATGAAGGTGTTGATATTCCATCTGTTGATACACTTTTATTTGTGCGTCCGACAGAATCATTAACGATTTTTACACAGCAAATTGGTCGTGGATTACGATTACATGAACAAAAAGAGTCTTGCGTTGTAATCGATTTAATTGCAAATTACCGAAATGCAGATATAAAAATGCAAATGCTTCGAGTTGATGATGGAAAGGCGAAAGGAAACGGCACACAAAATATATTGCCAGATGGATGTACAGTAGAGTTTGAATTGAAAGCAAAGCAGTTATTAGATGAACTGATGAAAAAGAAAATGCCGAGAAAAGAAAAACTGCAGCATAGCTATCAAACTGTAAAAATGGATCTTGGGCGTAGACCGATATATTTAGAATTACATAAACTTGGTACAGAAGAGAGTAAAGAATATCGACAAGAGTTTAAATCATATGTTGGCTTTTTGGCATGGAATGATGAATTAACAGAACAGGAAAAAGCAGTATTTTTACATTATGAAGCGTGGTTACAAGAAGTTGAAAAGACAGGAATGGCAAAAAGCTATAAAATGCTGTTACTGTTAGCGATGTTACAACGCGGGAAAGAGAGATGGTACCATCCTATCTCTCCAGAAGAAGTTGCACCATTCTTCCATAAATTCTTAATGGAAAAAGAATACCGTAAGCGAATTGATTTTAGCGATAAGCAAGCACAACGTATGTGGGAATATGATGAAGAAAAAGTTAGTAAACTAATCGCTACAATGCCAATGACAAAATGGAGTGGTAGTTCGAAAGGTTTACTATCATTTGATGAAAACTTATTTTCTCTAAATATGGATGTTAGAAAAGAAGATGAAGAAATTTTATTCGAATGGACGAAGGAGATATGTGAGTATCGTCTTCATGCATATTTTGAAAGAAGAACAGCAACGGTGAAATAGGCGTTGCTGTTTATTTTTTGAAGGAGGGTAATAAAAAATCCCAATCGTCCAATTTCCTTCTCTTTTTACGAGTAAGGAATAACGGTATATAAAAGAAGTGATGAATAAGATGTAGTCCGTAAGTAGACAGTTTCCCCATTAGTAATAAAATAGGGAAGCTGTCCTTTTATTTTATTAAGGTTAAAAACTATTCTCCATATCATACTTTATTCTTTTTTTATTGGGTATCATCGTAATATAAATTTTTCTGTTTATTACCTTTATAAGTGTTTTTACAGGTAGTTCATTTGATGAATTTTAATTTGTATTATCTGACAAATCAATCAAATAATTTATTGTTGAAAAAACATTAAAACATGGGAATATATGGTTTGTATGAAATTAATTGTAATTAGATTAAAGAATGAGAGGACTAAGTGAATTGAATACTTTATTTGCATTATTATTTTTTGTATGTTTAATAGCATTAATTATTGGGATTATTAAACCTCAACTAGTAGTTAGATGGGGAGCAGTAGAAAAGAGAACTAGAAAAAGCGTATTAAAGTTTTACGGAATAGGCTTAATAGCAATGTTTGTTTTAATGATTGCGACTGCTAATGATACGAAAAAAACAGAAGAGGCAAACACTGAGGCTAAGCCAGCTAAAGCTGAGCAGAAGAAAGAGTTAACAGCAGAGGAGAAAGCAGCAGCAGAACAAGCAGCAGCAGAGAAGGCAGCAGCAGAGAAGGCAGCGGCAGAGAAAGCGGCAGCAGAGAAAGCAGCAGCGGAGAAGGCAGCAGCAGAACAAGCAGCAGCGGAGAAAGCGGCGAAAGAGGAAGAAGAGCGAATTGGATATGAAACAGGAATTACATATGATCAATTAGCTAGAACACCAGATGAGTTTAAAGGAAAGAAAGCTAAATTTACAGGAAAAGTCCTTCAAGTAATGGAAGGAAAAGGTGAGACACAATTAAGAGTAGCAGTTAACGGAAATTATGATAAAGTATTATACATTGCCTATAAAAGTGATATTATAAATTCAAGAGTGTTAGAAAATGATAATGTTACTATTAAAGGGAAATCTGCAGGTATATATACTTATAAATCTACTATGGGTGGAGAAATTAGTATCCCAGCAATGTTAGTAGAAAAGATTGATATTAATTAATAAGAAGAAGCAATCAAGCAGTTTAACAACTAGTTAAACTGCTTTTTTATTTATATTAGAAGAAAAAAGTAACGAAGGAATCCCATGCCAACCTCCTAAAACTAAAAACGCCCTAGCCAAACAAAAAGGCACAAAACTAAAAGAAATCAACAAAATCCGTAAAAAGAAAGCAACAGAAAACGAGGTGGCTTCCAAAATCGAGTCTTCCTAATCGAAGTAACCGACAACTAGCCCCTTCCATACCCCTACAAAGCCCCTACCAAGTAATAAATCACTAAGAAAAAACAAAACAAAAACAACTACAAGAACAAGCATCGTAGTAGTAGTCAAAAAAAATTTGAAATAACACGCCAAAAACCCATTCCTCCTTCCTATATATAGTACAAAGAGGAAATTTTCATTTTTGAATGGGGACGGGAGGAATTGGGATGGCGGTATATCGTAATGTGCAGGTGAATTTTTGGCAGGATGATTTTGTTTTGGATTTGACGCCGGAGGAGCGGTATTTTTATGTGTATTTGTTGACTTGTTCGAAGACGACGCAGTGCGGTATTTTTCCGTTTCCGAAGCGGTTAGCTGAGATGGAGACGGGTTATAACAGGGGGACTGTTGATAAGTTAGTGCAGCGCTTCATTGATTATGGAAAGGTTCTGTATGATGCAGAGACAAAGGAGTTATTTATTTTAAATTGGCTTCGTTATAATCCTGTGACGAATACGAATGTGGAGAAGTGTGTGTTTCGTGAGCTTAAGGGTGTGAAGAATAAGGAGTTTGTACATATGTTTCTTCGTAAGTGTGTAGAGGAGGAGCTGAATGTTCCGATGCTTCTAGCACATTTCGGTATGCCTGGTGATTTAGCTGTTGATGTTGATCCTGATCCTGTTTGTGAAGCTGAGGAAGAAGAGGAGGTTATCCAGGAAGAAACGGGAAGTAGTGTGTACACGTTTTATGAGCAACATTTCGGTAGTTTGTCCCCTTATGTGGCAGAGGAACTGAGTGAGTGGATGGTTGATTTGTCAGAGGAGCTTGTGCTGAAGGCTCTTCAAATTGCGTATGAAAATAATAAGCGGACGATTGCTTATGTGAAGGGGATTTTACGAGATTGGCACGGGAAGGGATTTACGAAGGTTTCTGAGGTTGAGGAGGCGACGTCGAAGTTTCGACAGAAGGAGTCGCCTGTTAGTACTGGGGAGACGGAGAAGTTTTTGGCGAGGTGTGAAGAGTGGGAGAAGAATGCGCCGTCAGAGGAAGAGTTGCAGCGGTTCTTGAGTGAACGCGGGTGGCGACCGTGAGTATTCAAAATGTGGAGGCGGAAAAGACGGTATTAGGTTCTCTTTTAATGGAAGGAGAGCTTATTAAGGAGTGCCGTTTGACGGAGCATTATTTTTCGTTGCCTGTGCACAAGGCTATATTTCGGTTAATGCGAAAAATTGAAGAGGAAGGGCAACCAATTGATCTTGTGACGCTCGTTTCTAGAATGAATCCAAATTTTTTGGAGAGTATCGGGGGAGTGGAGTATTTTATAGGTTTAATAGAGGGCGTGCCTACGATTGCCAACTTTTCTTATTATGAGGGGCTTGTTCGAGGTGTGTGGAAAATGTATCAGGCTGGTGTTCTCGGGCACAAGATGGGAGAGCGTCTTATTGCGGAGAAGGACGAGAAAATTATCGGCGAGACGATTACGGAACTTTGTGAGTTAGAGGAAAAGGACTACGTATGTGATTTTGATTTGAAGGATGCTTTAGTTGGGTTGTATGAGGAACTTCATCAAGATACGAAAGAGAATACTGGCATTGAGACTGGTTATAAATCGTTAAATAAGATGACGTGCGGTTTGCAGGAAGGTGATTTTGTCGTCCTTGGTGCACGTCCTTCTATAGGGAAGACTGCGTTTGCGTTAAATATTGCACTTCATGCGGCGAAGTCTGGATCAGCGGTTGGATTGTTTTCGCTAGAGATGAGTAATAAGCAATTGTTAAAAAGGCTGGCTTCTTGTGTAGGTGAGGTGTCAGGGGGAAGATTAAAGAATCCGAAGCATCGTTTTACGATAGAGGATTGGGAAAAGGTGAGTAAGGCGTTTGCGGAAATTGGGGAGTTGCCGCTTGAGATTTATGATAAGGCTGGCGTTACAATGCAGGATATTTGGATGCAAGCTCGTAAGTTAAAGAGGAAGCATGGCGATAAAAAGCTTTTAGTCATTGTAGATTATTTGCAGCTCATTACAGGTGATCCGAAGTATAAGGGCAATCGATTTCAAGAGATTAGTGAGATTTCTCGTAAGCTCAAGTTATTAGCACGTGATTTAAATGTATGTGTAGTAGCGTTGTCGCAATTGTCTCGTTCAGTAGAGTCGCGTCAAGATAAGCGCCCGCTTTTATCTGATTTAAGAGAGACAGGACAGATTGAGCAAGATGCGGATGTCATTATGCTTATGTATCGTGAAGATTATTACGATAAGGAAACGATGCAGAAAGAGATGACGGAGATTCATGTGGCGAAGCATCGGAATGGTCCTGTTGGGAGTTTTAAATTGAGATTTTTGAAGGAGTTTGGACGGTTTGTGGAAGGTGGATGATAGAGTGAAATTTTAATCAGTGGGGGTTTTTTCCATCTCCACTGATTATTAGTTGAACCAATCGGGCTTTTACGGGCAGTGGATCTCCCAACTAACTTCCTTGCATTCGCCAAATTTTAAGTTGGGAGTATTACTGCCCGTTAATGCGGGATAAAATAGAAGAAGTAGCTAAGAAATTAGATGTGAGTTTCTAAAGTGAATAGAAGTAATGAAAAAGAACCCAACTTCTCTATTTTATATGGAGAAGTTGGGTTCTTTCGTTTTGAAATGATTATGAGAAATTTCTTATATATTTCTCATATATTCATCATGTTTCTTTCATTCTCTTCTCACGTCTAAGTTTTAAACTCATATGTATCAAAGGTAAAGGGAGGTAATACATTTTTTACTTATTTCAAAACGAATGATAGATGGTGGTGAACAGATGAAAAAGAATAAACGTAAAAAATTGCGTTGGTTAAAATGGATTTTGATCCTTCCGTTACTTCTGGCATTACTATTGTTTGGATTACATAGTATGAAGTTTGACAGGTGGGATCATGAGAAGCATAAGCAGGCGGCGTATACTGTTTCTCACGATAAAGAAAGAGAAGCTTTCGTTACACAAAAAGAAAAGTTTAATAACTTTGAGCGAAATCAGCATCATGAAAAACACCATGAAAAAGAGTTTGAAGGTTTATTCTTCATACCATTCCTGTTAGCGTTTGGATTTGTTCTTTTCGGCTGGTTCATGCTTCGTAAGTCTGAAGGGAATATGGTTAAAAAGTGGACAGGCATATTGCTCCTAGTTATTGGTTTATTACCGGTCCTTCCGATGCTTGCATTTGTTGCAGCGATTGTTTGGGCATATAAAAAATTAAAAGAAAAAAGAATGGCAACTGATATAGATTTATACAACGATTTTCAAGTACAAAAACAAGTAGATATTTTAGATCAATGGGAACGCAATATTCGTAAGGAGGAGAAGTAATAATGGGTATTTTAAAACGTATTAAAAATATTGTGGTAGCGGATGTGAATCAAACGTTAGATAAGCTAGAAAAACCTACTAACATGTTAAAGCAATATCTTCGCGAAACAGAACAGCAAATTACGAAGGCTGAAAAAGCACTTTCGCACCAATATTATTTAGAAAAGAAATATGAAGCATTAATTTCAGAAACGGATGCTCTTATTGTGAAGAGAACTCGCCAAGCTGAACTTGCCGTATCACGCGAAGAAGATCATATGGCACAGTTAGCTTTACAAGAAAAAATTGTGAATGAGAAAAAAGCGGAACTATATCGCAAGCAGTACGAAATAACAAAAGAGCAAACAGCGACGCTTTATGAACAAATTGACAAACTGCAAAAGAAATATGGAGAGTTGCAATATAAAGAACTAGTTCTTGTTTCGCGGTTAAATGCAGCGCAAGCGATAAAAGAAAGCAACAGAGCGATTGATTCGTTCCATACAGAAAGCTCAGCAAAAGGCTTTGCGCGCATTGAATCTTATGTGCAAAAACTAGAAGCAGAAACAGCTGCTAGTAACTATTTTTATAATTTGAAGTCTCCGAATCAACAAGAAGTGTTAGATCAAAATTTGCAAGAAGAAGTGAAGCGAGAGTTAGAGAAGTTAAAAGAGAATAAATAGTATGTAAAAAAGCCCATTTTATATGGGCTTTTTTTGTTGGGAAAATTATTCTTTTTCAAACTGAAAAATACTTTGGTTAATGAGTTGGTGGAAGTATTTATCCATTTCTGCTGCAGAAGCTTTTCTTTCATTTTGAAACCACCATGCGCTTAATGATGTGATTACCCCTGAATAAAATTCCGTTATTAAATCGTTTGGCATCGTATGATTTTTGCAAAGGCGATTTAACGCTTCCGTTTCCTGTTTTCTTATTTCATGACTTAAATAATGTGTACGGCTAATAAATTGTTCATCAGACATTTGTGCCTCTAATATTTTACCGATTTCTTCATGCTGAAGGAATTGTTCCATTACTTGAAACGGCTTGCTTAATCGATCTAAAAGCGGTATTTCAGCAATCATCTCGCCATATCGTTTAAATCCAAATGTTAATAAAGCATCTTTATCTTCAAAATGCTTGTAAAATGTTGTTCGATGTACCATCGCACGATCACAAATTTGGTTAATCGTGATGGAACTATATTTCTGTTTTGATTGTGTCATTAATTCAAATAAGGAATCCCATAGTAATTTATGTGTACGTCTAATACGTAAATCAAGTTGTTTTTCACTATCGTTCATCTACAATTCTCCTTTTTTGTAGATTAAATATACAACGGCTGAAAATTGATTCTCCCTTTTTAATCTACATATGTATATTATATTACATGTGTTCCGGTGTATATAAAGTTTTTTAAGTAAAAAACAGGAGGAGAATTACTAAATGAATATGACAACTAAGAGCCCTACAAGTGGCAAAGTTGATACTTCTAATATGAAACATGCCCCCATTTTAATTGCATTACTTTTAGGGGCAATGGTTGCATTATTAAACGAAACATTACTTGGTAATGCATTAACCGTATTAATGAAAGAATTTGATGTAACAGCTTCAACCATTCAATGGCTTTCTACAGCTTACATGTTAGTTGTTGGGGTTTTAGTGCCAATTACAGCTTTACTTCAGCAATGGCTCACAACGAGACAGATGTTCTTGATTGCTATGGTAACATTTTTAGTCGGTACATTAATTGCGGGATTCGCACCGACATTTTCTGTTTTATTAGTCGGCCGTATTGTCCAAGCGGTAGCTACGGGGTTAATTTCACCGTTATTAATGAATACGATTTTAATTATTTGTCCACCTGAAAAACGTGGTGCTACAATGGGCTTAATCGCACTTGTTATGATGTCCGCTCCAGCAATTGGTCCTACATTATCAGGAGTAATCGTTGATTCACTTAACTGGCGCTGGTTATTCTACATTGTTATTCCTATCGTAATCATTTCCATTGTAATTGGAATGAAGTACATTCAAAATGTGACAGAGCTAACAAGGCCAAAAGTTGATTATCCATCCATTCTTTTATCGACATTAGGATTCGGTGGTATTGTGTATAGCTTTAGTGCATCAGGTGATTTAGGATGGTCAGATGCGAAAGTGTATTGCTCTTTAATTGTTGGGCTTATATCACTATCCATTTTTGTTGTTCGCCAATTAAAAATTGAGAATCCAATTTTAGAACTACGCGCATTTAAAGTTCCGATGTTTACGTTATCGGTTGGACTAATCGTGATTGTTATGATGTCGCTATTTTCAACGATGACTTTATTACCGATGTTCTTGCAAACAGTTTTACTTGTTACAGCCTTTAAATCAGGAGTTATAATGCTTCCGGGAAGTATTATTAGTGCCATAATGGGACCAATCGCAGGTAAACTATTTGATAAATTCAGTCCGAAAGTTATTATCATTCCTGGTATTGTGTTAGTAGGTATTGCAATGTTTTTATTTAAAGGCATTACTCCTGACACAACAATGCTACAAATTATTATCATGCATAGCGTATTAATGGTTGGACTCATGTTTGTGATGACAGCACAAACATACGGTTTAAATCAATTAACACCAGAGCTATATCCGCACGGAACAGCACTGTTTAATACGTTACAACAAGTAGCTGGCGCAATTGGTACAGCTATATTTATCTCTAAAATGTCTTCAGGTACAACTCGGTATATGGAAAGTTCAGCAAATCCAATGGATCCAGTAGAGAAGTTAAACGGTTTAACATCCGGCTTCCAAGGTGCATTTACACTTGGATTAATCTTTATCGTTGTTGCTTTTATCGTATCGTTGTTCTTAAAAGAACAGAAGAAGGGAGTAGACGCAACGGGGGTTTTACAGAGCGAGAATTAATAAGGTATATAGTTGAAGGTTAATGTAAAAAAAGACATCTTTACGATTAAAGATGTCTTTTTACATTTCTTTCGTCAAATCATACTGCAGCAGTTGCCGTTGATCATAAAATTTCTCGAAAATGATGCCCATTACGTAGAAGAATATTAGACCGAAGCAAATGTGAATGAGTGTAAATGTAGTTCCGAATGAAGAAAATTCATACACCATAATTGGTAATTTCGCAGTTGTCCAAACGCCTAAGAAAAATACGATGTACCTAATGCTTGCGCCTTTTTTTAATAGTAGTGCTGCAATCGGAAAAGCGACGTAGAGTGGACCGGCTGCAATTCCTCCTAGTAATAGAGAGAATAAGATTCCATATATACCGGATTTTTCTCCCATATATTTAATTAATGTTTCTTTCTTCACCCATTGATCAAGTAACCCTACAAATACTAGGACAGGAGGAAGGAGAAACAGCATATCTAAAATACTATTCCCCGTTAATTGTAATGCGCTCCATCCTAAAGAGTGGTTTATAAAAGTTAATAAGAGGAGCCCGAACAGTAATATGAAAAAGAAGCGATATCTTTTTAGTTCATTCATACCATCACCACCCAAATGATATATGAGAATAAGAGGGACATGAGTAATGCAGATGCATTACGAGCGTAAGCAAAGCTTCGCCCGAATATCTTTTGTTCCATCGGCAAGGTTGTAATTCCTACTGACATTAGTGTAGACATGAGTGCCGCGACTTGAGGAAAGCCTGCGCCATGTTGGACTAATGTATTACCAAGTGGGAACACGACAAAGCTTGGAATGAGTGCAATGGAGCCAAGTAGTGCTGAATAAACAATACCTAGAAATCCGGACTTTTCTCCAATGATGGAAGAGATGAAGGATGGCGTTAATATTGAAAGTGATAGTCCGACGAAAAGCATAATGGAGAGCATGGCAGGTAGAAGGTTTCGAAATATTTTCCATGACTTAAATAGAGCATCTTTCGTTTTATTACGATCCTTCATAAAAGAAATCCCCGTAAGAATAATGGCTAAAGTGTAAAGGATAACACCATTAATCATGATCGGATTCCTTTAAGTCTTTATATTTGTCTAAGAAAAATGATAAGTTTTTCATTTTTTCTTCAATATCCATTTGGAAATCTGCCAATTGTTCTTTTCCTGCTGTAGTTATTTTGTACATCTTTCTCGGCTTATCTTGAACGGATGTATTTACATAAGATTCAATAGCGCCTTCGTTTTCTAATTTTTTCAGCGTGCGGTATAGGATCGCACTATCGATTGGATTGACCGGAAGTTCTTCTTCGCATTTCTGTAATAGTTGCCCGCCATAGTTATCTCCCTCTGCTAAAAATAACAAAAGAAATGCACCTGTATGTCTGCCTGTATGTTTCATGGATATACCTCCTCAAGGTGATATTTGAATTTATACTGTCATTAACAGTATACTGTTAATGACAGTATATGGTGAATAGAATGCCATGTCAATTATAAAATGTGCACTTCAAATGTTACCGAGGGGGAAAGTATAATTGGGCAATTGGTGATTCCTTTTCTAATTTTGTTAGATAAAAAAATAAAAGCCTACTGCTTTCTTATGACAGTGGCTTTTAGAGTTGGTAAACTACTATATTACGCTTAGGGAATCTCGCACTTTGATAGTAACATATATATTAGTTGCATATTGAGAAATGAAAAAAGACACTCTCAAGAGTGCCTCTTCTTAGCAGCCGAATCCGCCGCCACAACAGCTAGCTCCAACTATAATTAATAAGATAAAGAGCACAACAAGTAAGGCGAATCCACCACCAAAACCACAGCCTCCGCCGCAACTACCACCATAGCCCATATCAATCCCTCCTTTCATAAAGAGAAAAACTTAAGGTCACACATGTACGTTAATGGACTTAATTCACTTTATGTTTTTACGGATTAATGGAGCAGGTCCTTTTGAAAAAATAAAAGCACTCGGTATTTTAAAAGAATTGATGGTCTTGTTTTTTTCACGGGTGCTATGTTGTTTACATATTGTATTTTATTCTGTGAATTGGGAGAAGGAAGATCTTTATGGCGTATTCTGGACGCCCAACATCTTTTCGTGATTGGAGAGCATCTACTCAAAAGGATTAATAAAGGTATAAGAAAAGAAGACATCAATTAAGATGTCTTCTTTTCTTATACAATCCAAATGAGTTAATAAGGTATATTCTAGTGCTTTAAAAATAAGAAGAAAATAACAATTGTCGATTCCTGTTTTAGTATAGCA
Organism: Bacillus cereus group sp. BfR-BA-01310; assembly: GCF_022664325.1. NCBI lineage: Bacteria > Bacillati > Bacillota > Bacilli > Caryophanales > Bacillaceae > Bacillus > Bacillus cereus group sp. BfR-BA-01310. The sequence goes on from NZ_JAKUHD010000017.1 coordinate 52,813, forward strand.
TTTAATAATCAGGAATTCTATGAAAATTTGCGTATATATAAATTTTATGATATTTAATTGTATATTTTAGTTGTCTGTTATTTGTTTTAAAATATCTTCAAATTATTCCGAAACAGACTAACATGTTTTAAATCAGAAAGTAGAAACCCCTCAAATACGGAATGATATACTTGAGGAGTTTTGTGTATGTAGATTTATTTTATAAACGTCTACAATAATGCAATTCCATTATGCTTTAAACTGATCCCCATAAGAAATAGACCATGCCACTAACAAAAAATACTAATCCTAAAACAAAAACAATTAAAGCAAGTATTCCATTTTTATTATGTTCCATAAAATTAGCTCCTTTTTATAGGTGTTTATTTTTTTACAAAAAAAGCCTTTAGTCATAATTATGGCTAAAGGCTTCGATCATCATACTGTTTAGTTTATAAAATCTTACGGGAAGAATAACCTGTATTTTATATGGAGAAGAATTTATGTTTTTTTTATGAATAAAATTTAAGTTGAAAATGTACTAGCTTGATAACGAAGCCTGGCTATTAGAATTGAAAAATTTTAGTTTTATTATAATTAATAGAAATGAAAGTAGTGTGAATATAAATCCGCTCCAAATAAGCTGGTGAATACCTAAGTTTGAAATGAACCAGCCTCCAATTGATGTTCCTAAAGTAATTCCGAGATTTGAGAATGAAACGAATAGGCTATTACCAAATTCAGGTGCTTCTTTTGCCTCGCTTATTAACCATGTTTGGCCAACAATTAATCCACCAGCATGTACGATTCCCCAAATGAATACCATAAAAATCATTGGAACAAGGTAGGAACCTAAATAATAAACCAATATGTAAACAACAGAATATAAAATAGGGAATGATATTACGGTGTTTACTATGCTTTTTTGCAGGAGACCACCAAATAAATGATTACCTAAAATCATAACTATACCAAATATGAATAGCATGATACTGATGAGAGATCCATTCATGGAAGTTACTTTTGCAAGATACTCGGCGAAGTAGCTGTATACAGAAAACATGGCTGCAAAAAGGAATGTGACGGTTAAAATATTTAACCATAATCCTGGTTTTCCGAGTATACGAATTTGTTTGCCGAAAGACATTTTTTCTTTAACAGGCATAGAAGGAAGGAAGATTAATATTCCAATGAATGCAAGGGTGTTAACAAGCGCTCCGAATAAGAAAGCAATTTCTAGTGAAAACTGGTCTGCAAGGTAAGAGGTTAATGGTACACCTAGAGCAAATCCAACAGTAATGCCCATGAAAACTTTTGTAACTGCTTGACCACTCTTTTCTGGTGGGACAAGTTTAGCAGCGGTTACAAGAGCAATTGAAAAGAAGAGTGGATGAAGTGCTGCCGGTAAAATACGAAAAATAAGCATGATTTCAAATTGTGTTGTATAAGCGTAGATTATATTTGAAATAACAAAAATAAAGATTGCTGTTAATAAAATTATTTTGCGATTAATACTAGAGACGAGCAGAATTAAAAACGGACCAGAAATAGCAACAACTAGTGCGAATATACTTACTAAAAATCCGGCTTGTGCAGTTGAAATACCGAATTTCTGAGTGATTTGTGGTAATACACCGACAATACCCATCTCGGTAGTAATAATTCCGAACACACCTATTGCGAGTGTCAGAATAAGTAAAGGATTTACTTTTTTCATTTATACAACTCTCCATTCGTATTAGTATTTTGAAAGTAAATTCATTAACAAAGAAATGTGCATTACAAGTATGATTGGATGTCAATATTATCAGGATTATGTAATTTTAAATACAATAACAGATATCTAAATAACTAGATATGATATGTTAAAAAAATTTCTCCTTTCTATGTTTCTTGCTTTTATAGGTAGTGTAATTTTATAAAAAAGTAATTGGATACCTGTAAAAAAGCAGAATGTGTAAAGCTAATAATCAATTGGTATGCTAATTGATTATTAGCTTTTACTTTTATAATTCGTTTTGGACGTATTCAGAAAACTCTCGTATTGTTTCTTCATTTCGACGATAGTATGTCCATTTTCCAATTCGGTCAGAGTCAAGTAGCCCTGCCTTTTTCATAGTTAATAAATAACTAGAAATAACCGATTGGGCTAAGCCAGTTTTAAGCTGGATATCTCCTACACACACTCCAATCTGAAAATTAATCCCTTGTTCTAAATAAGGTTTTTCGTCGAAATGGTCTTCTGGATTCTTTAGCCATGATAAAATTTGGCATCTTGTTTCATTTGACAATGCTTTATAAATTAATGAAGGTTCCATAAGGATATTATATCTATTTTTATAGATTTGTAAATGGGATTTTACTGATTTTAAGGAAAGAAGGTATACGTATCTCCTTTTAAATGTGAATGAGATGCTCTAGTAACGGGATTTTTTTATTGATATGAATTTATAAAAAGTTGCACCGTTATCTCAGCCACGTAATATTATTGGTGGGCATTTTATTTCAACTTTCATCGGTCTATCAATATATCATTTATTTTGGAATGAGTATTGGTCAATTGTTTTAGCGGTGGGGCTGGCGATTGCTATTATGATGTTAACGAAAACAACGCATCCTTCAGCAGGAGCGGATCCAAGTATCGTTATTTTAGGGGCGAACAGTTGGCGTTATTTAATAACGCTGGTTTTAATTGGCTCCGTTGTTATTGTAGTTATTGCTTTATTTATTAATAACATGTGTAGTAAAAGAAGTTACCCAACTTTTTGGATATGATTTTTACATTGAAAAAACAATTCAAGCAAGTATTCCATTTTTACTATGTTTTATATAAAAAAGCCTTTAGTTGCAATTGCAACTAAAGGCTTTTATCGATTGGAAGTATCCACTTTATTTCATCTATAGCTTTATTTAATTAATATTCCTCAGCAGTAAACTCTCTTATTAGTTGTACTTCGTATGTATCAGGGTTAAACTTAAATATTTTAATTTGACCAAAGTTATCTTTGTCTGCAAATGTATTCTCACCGATTTGGGTCATATTGCTGATGTTTGAGGTAGGATCGCTACCATGATCAGTGATTTCCACAACTTTTTCACGGTCCCAGAATGCAACGGCAATGATCAAAATGATAAGGCATACACGTATGTAACGCAGTTCTCTTGCAATAGAATTTTCCATTTGGTAGTCTCCTTTGTTGTTTGTTAGATTTTGTGTATAAAAGAGATAATTCCTATGAAAAAATAATGAATCGAATATAAATAAAAAAGACACTTTACAGTGCCTTTTTTATTTGAGTTATGCGCATTGCTTAATAAGACGTTAGTTTCTCAGTCTGACTATGAGTAACTATGTAGGGTAATTCAATTATAACATTTTAACCAATAATGGGTCTATATGGAATTTGTGTAATAATTACGTTTAATTATTCAGAATCGTACATTTGGTGTAGTATATGGATTAAGAAAGGGAAGTCCTTTATGGAATTTAAGAAAAAACTGAAAAATTATTATGTACTTGTTTTCCCTTGTAAAAAAATGTTCAATAATTTGTTATTGCAAACGCTTACTTGTTGTGTATAATAAAGTTAAGTTAATAATTAAAAGGATTGTTACTGTTCGGCAGGCAAAACCTAAATTGATCCAAAGGGGCTACATGTGTAGTTTTTGGAATCAGTTTAGGTTTTTTTATTACCTTTTGTGACTTTATAAGAAAAAGAAGGTGGAACAATATGAAGATCCACAAAATCTTAAATAACAATGTTGTTTGCACGAAAAAGGAGAATGAAACTGAAGTAGTACTAATGGGCAGAGGTTTAGGATTTCAGAAAAAAGTAGGCGATACAATTGATGAATCTAAGATAGAAAAAACCTTTGTTATAGAAACAAAAGAATTATCAGAGAAACTTGCTAGGTTGTTAACTGAAATTCCTGTGGAGAATCTTGAAATTACAGAGAGAATTATTCAATCTGCTAAGACAGTTTTGTCAGGACCTTTAAGTGATTATATTTATCTTACATTAACTGATCACTTAAGTTTCGCATTGACGAGACATAAAGAAGGAATGGATCTTAAAAATACATTGCTTTGGGAAATTAAAAGGTTCTATCAGAAAGAGTTTGAAATCGGTCTACAAGCTTTGAACATTATTGAGGAAGAGACTGGGCTTAGACTTTCTGAAGATGAAGCTGGATCAATTGCACTACATTTCGTTAATGCTCAACAAGGAGAACCAGCGATGCAGCAAACGGTGGCAATGACGAAAATCGTCCAAGATATTTTAAATGTTGTAAAGTACCACTATAAGATGAACGTAGATGAAAATTCATTTAATTATAGTCGGTTTGTAACGCATTTACGATATTTCGCCCAGCGTTTAATGCAGAAGGAATTAAATTCGGCAGATGATGATTTTTTATATGAGCAAGTGAAAAGTAAGTATTATGAAGCATATTGTTGTACAGAAAAAATTGAAGCATACTTACAAAAAGCACATAATAATCATCTTTCAAAAGATGAAAAAGTGTATTTAACGTTGCACATTCATCGTGTAACGAAACGCAATGAATTATGTAATTGAATAAACGGGATTGTTACTGTTTGGCAGGCAAAACCTAAATTGACTTCTAATGGAGTGATTCGTATGTATCACGCGTTAGGGTTAGTTTAGGTTTTTTCTTTTATAAAAATGATAAATGGAATGATTGTAAGGAGGGAGAACTACTATGAAGTATGAACAATTGGCAAAAGACATACTGAAAAATGTTGGAGGAAGAGAAAATATAAATAGTGTTGTACATTGTATAACGCGTTTACGGTTTCAGTTAAAAGATGAGGGGAAAGCAAATACAGAGATACTGAAAAATATGGAAGACGTTGTGACTGTTATGAAAAGCGGTGGACAATATCAAGTTGTTATTGGTAACCATGTGTCTGATGTGTATAAAGCGGTCGTTTCGGCTGGAGGGTTTCAAGAAACAGAGGAAGAAGCTACTAGTGAGAAGAAGAAGAGTAGTCTTATAGATATTCTTTCTAGTATTTTTACTCCTATTTTAGGGGTATTAGCGGCAACAGGGATGATTAAAGGATTTAATGCTTTATTTGTAGCGTTAGGTTGGTTAAGTACTCAATCAGGAACGTATCAAATATTAAATGCAGTTGGCGATTCGTTATTTTATTTCTTCCCAATCTTCTTAGGATATACAGCAAGTAAGAAATTTGGAGGATCACCATTCATTGGTATGGCAATTGGGGGAGCTTTAGTTTACCCGGCTTTATCAGGTTTAAAGGCAAGTGAGCCATTATTTACGTTATTTGCAGGAACGATGTTTGAATCACCAATTCATATTACGTTTTTAGGAATACCAGTTATATTAATGAGTTATGCATCATCTGTTATTCCAATTATTCTCGCTGCTTATTTTGGAGCGAAAGTAGAAAGGTCTTTAAAGAAAGTTATTCCGGATGTTGTGAAAACATTTTTAGTACCATTCTTTACATTATTAATCGTTGTACCAGTTACATTTCTCGTTATTGGCCCAATTGCGACGTGGGCAGGACAGTTTTTAGGACAGGCCACACTTTGGATTTATAATTTAAGCCCGTTAGTAGCAGGAGTACTACTGGGCGCTTTCTGGCAAGTACTTGTTATTTTCGGTCTTCATTGGGGAATTGTTCCGATTGGCTTTAATAATTTAGCAGTGCACGGTATCGATCCTATACTAGCGCTCATATTTGCTGCTTCATTCGCTCAAATTGGTGCTGTTCTTGGAGTTTGGATGAAAACGAAAGAACAAAAATTAAAAACACTTAGTATTCCAGCTTTTATTTCAGGTATTTTCGGCGTTACAGAGCCGGCGATTTATGGTATTACACTTCCTCTTAAAAGGCCGTTTATTATGAGCTGTATTGCTGGAGGAATTGGCGGCGCAATACTTGGCGTATTTGGTACACAAAGTTATATGACAGGTGGACTTGGCATATTTGCGCTTCCAACATTCATTAGTCCGAAAGATGGGATTACAGCTGGATTTTGGGGAGCAATTGTTGCGATGGTTGTCTCTTTAATATTAGGTTTTATTCTTACTTACTTATTCGGGTTTACTAAAAAGCAAACATCTACAGAAACAGCTGAAACAATTGATAAAATAGCTGCATCAAACCATGATGAAGTAATCTTTAGTCCTTTTCATGGTATTGTTCAGCCGCTCCAAGATATTGATGATGCTGCATTTGCATCAGGTGCGTTAGGTGAAGGAGTTGCGATTGAACCTTCAGAAGGAAAGTTGTTTTCACCAGTTTCAGGTACGATATCTGCGCTCTTCCCAACGAATCATGCAGTAGGAATTACGGCGGATTCAGGTGCTGAAATTTTAATCCATATTGGGATGGATACTGTGAAACTAGATGGCGAATTTTTCTCTTCTCATATTGAACAAGGAGCGAGAGTAGAAAAAGGGCAATTACTTATTGAATTTAATATAGCAGAAATTCAAAAGGCGGGTTATATTGTGACAACACCAGTTGTTGTCACAAATTATGATAAATATAGCATTAAGAAAACTCAAGTAGAAAAGATTCAAGCAGGAGATTCCTTACTAGAGTTAGGAGTTAAATAGTAGTTACATTTCATACAGGTTCAAACGAAGAAAGGTATTCTTTGAAAATGGCAATGCCTTTCCTCGTTAATTCTCATATAAAGGAGTTTTTATATATGTCTAAAGTTATTTTTCCTAAAGGATTTTTATGGGGTGGAGCGATTGCAGCCAATCAAGCGGAAGGAGCATATTTAGAGGATGGAAAAGGATTAACGACAGTTGATTTATTGCCAACTGGTGAAAAACGTTGGAACGTTATGAAAGGGGATATTCATTCTTTTACGCCAGTAGAAGGGGAGTTTTATCCGTCACATGAAGCAATTGATTTTTATCATCGATATAAAGAAGATATTGCTCTTTTTGCGGAAATGGGCTTTAAAGCTTTACGCGTATCTATCGCTTGGACACGCATTTTCCCAAATGGTGATGATGAACAGCCGAATGAGGCAGGATTAAAGTTTTATGATAACTTATTTGCTGAACTTTTAAAGCAGGGAATTGAACCGGTTGTTACGATGGCTCACTTTGATGTTCCTGTTCATTTAGTAGAAAAGTATGGAAGTTGGAGAAATAGAAAGCTTATAAACTTCTTTGAAACGTATGCAAAAACTATTTTTAATAGATACAAAGATAAAGTGAAATATTGGATGACATTTAATGAAATTAATATGCTTTTACATTTACCTTTCATGGGAGCAGGACTAGCCTTTAAAGAAGGTGAGAATAAAAAGCAAATTCAGTACCAAGCAGCGCATCACCAACTTGTCGCAAGTGCGTTAGCTGTGAAGGCGTGTCATGAAATTATTCCGGATGCAAAGATCGGTTGTATGCTTGCTGCTGGTGCAACGTATCCATATACATGTAATCCAGATGATGTTCTTCGTGCGATGGAACAAGACCGTGAATCATTCTTCTTTATTGATGTGCAAGCAAGAGGGGAATACCCTGGATATGCGAAACGATTCTTTAAAGATAATCATTTAACGATCGAAATGGAACAAGAAGATGAGTCCATTTTGAAAGAGCATACGGTTGATTATATCGGATTTAGCTACTATTCAAGCAGAGCAACAAGCACGGATCCAGAAGTGTTAAAAAGTATAACGAGCGGAAATGTATTTGGTTCTGTTGAAAATCCGTATCTTGAAAAATCAGAGTGGGGATGGACGATTGATCCGAAAGGGTTCCGTATTACAGCGAACCAACTTTACGATCGCTATCAAAAACCTTTATTTGTCGTTGAAAATGGTCTTGGCGCAATCGATCAATTAAATGCTGAAGACGAAGTAAACGACGACTACCGTATTGATTATCTGCAAAAGCATATGATTGAAATGTCAGAAGCAATCCAAGATGGAGTAGATATTATCGGATACACAAGCTGGGGGCCAATTGATCTTGTAAGTGCTTCTACTGGAGAAATGAAAAAACGTTACGGATATATATACGTTGATAAAGATAATGAAGGAAAAGGTTCATTAAAAAGATCGAAAAAGAAAAGCTTCGATTGGTATAAAGAAGTCATTGAGACGAATGGTGAGAGTCTGAAATCTTAAGTATAAAAAGAAGGCATCAATTAAGATGTCTTCTTTTTTGTATAATTTGAATGCAATAAGAAAGTATGGAGATATATTTCCCTTTACATGAACATAAAGGTGTAATATAGTTTAGTTAAGTTAACTAAACTATATGTTGAAACTTAATAACAGCATGATTGGAGGAAGAGCGTGTTATGAGTTACATACCAAATATGATCACGATAGCAAATTTTGTATGTGGGCTTCTGGCTATTCACGCGGTTCTTGTTCACGATATTTATTTGGGAGTAGTTTTTATTATTACAGGTATGTTATTTGATCTTTTTGATGGCATGATTGCTCGGAAACTTGATTCTGTTTCGGGAATAGGTGGACAATTAGACTCCTTTGCGGATTTAGTTACCTTTGGTGTAGCTCCGTCTATTCTTGCATATAATGCCGCTTTAAAAGATTTACAGTCTATCGGGATGCTATGTGCGCTAGCTTACAGTATTTGCGGAATGCTTTGGCTTGCTAGATTTAACACGCAACAAAGCAAACTCCCGACGTTTATCGGAATGCCAATTCCATTTGCAGCAATGTGTCTCATCATTTTGTGCTTTTTAAATAATCCTGTTCTCCTGGCGCTTGGCACATGTGTACTTTCTTATTTAATGGTGAGCAAAATAAAATTTCCTCATTTTAAAAAGGATATATCAGAAAACTTGAAGTCTGAAAGATGGAATTGATGATACGTAAATACAATGAGAAAGATAAAGGAGCATAACATGATTCGTATGGCACTAAGATCATTTAACATACAAATGTATTGTTTGCTAGGCGTAATGTTATTGGGGTGGTTTATGACACCTTTTCCAGCCCATTTTGTAGGGATAAGCATTGGCCTTTTAGTTAGTATGTACTGTGTTTGGATTTTAGGAAGGCGTATTGAAAAGTTTGGAGATAGCATTGTAAAAAAAGAAAAAGCACCGATGCTTGGAATGGTTAATCGATTTGCAGCCGCGATTCTTGGTGCGATTATTATGTATGAAATTGAACACCAAAATTTCATGTGGACATTTGCTGCTGGAATTATGGGTGGTTATTTTTTAATTGTGATTAATCTAGGATATTACAGCATGAAAGATGCGAAGAGATAGAATAGTATAGAGCCTTTTGAGTGTAAGGACTTTTTACTAAGAGACAGCTGAATACATTGTGAACTACTCGCCACTTAGCAAAGCTTGAAGTGGGAGCTTCTCAGTTCCACGACGAAAGTAACCTTTCGTCTCCCTGAGCGTTACTTCGGGGTGTTCCACCCCTAAATGTCCAACGCTTGGATGCTCTTTTGGTACGGTTGATATTTTACGCAGGAACCGAATGGCTTGGTTTTCGCACTCTATTTTCTTCCTGCAACCTCATATATCAAGTTATCAAAGAACTTCATATAGCTAGTTTATCAAAAGTTTTTGGCTATGCCAAACCGAAATTCATCTCCCACTTACCGTTGGGCTATCGCTCTTCACACGCTTGAGGAAGGAGAATTCTTTCGGTAAATTCGTTAAATTAGAAATGAAAGAACCCTCAAGTATGGAACGATATACTTGAGGGTTTTTATGAACAGTTACAATCATATAATTAATATGAACCCCATAAATGATAAACCATTCCACCAACAAAAAACACTAATCCTAAAAATAAAACAATTAAAGCAAGTATTCCATTTTGATTATGTTCCATAAAACTAGCTCCTTTTAGATTTGTTTTTATATACAAAAAGCCTTTAGTCGTAATTATGGTTAAAGGCTTCGAGCATTATACTTTTTAGTTTGGGGCATCTAAGTTCCAACCCATGATAGAGTAATTTTGTTTTTTACTTATAGTGACATAAAATGTTCTTTTTTTATCATCTTTTGCATATCCTCTGACCTCGATAAAACCTCCTTGAAAAGCTGATTTAACATCGACTTCAGTTACTATAACATCTACACCTTCTTCTTTTTTTATATACTGCATTGCAGCTTTAGCAGCTCGTTCTTTTGTTATGTTTCTATTGTGAATAAATGCTGATGTACAGCCTATAGCTAAGATGATGATTGTTATAACTATAAATATTATGATATTCCTTTTTTTGTTCCCATATTTATCCTCCTGGAAAAGATGCACAATAATAATATAAAACTTTAAAAAAGAAGAGAAATATGGGCGAGGTCTATTAGTGATAAAACTTTGGTTGAATTAGCTGGTAAGAATACAAATGAATATTGGAAACCTGTAGATATGGATAATTCATTATATATTTGAACTTTTTCCTATGCTTTTTTATATTTTTTAAACATAAATTTGTAAATTAACCATGTAATAATTATTACTACGGGGGTAATTAATGCACCGTTAAACGTTTTTTTGTATATGTATAAAATATTTAAAAATAATAAAGAAATCATTGTAATCATCATATTATATTTTGAAAAGGTTTCTACGAATTTAGAATGTGTAAATAATTTTTTGTACATAAAGTAAAAGATTACAAAAAGGATTGTTGTTACTAAACTAAAAACACTAATTTGAAGATAAAATATAACTATCAAGTTTGTTATTGCTATTGTTACTAGCCAAAAAATCATAAGAAAATTAGATAAAACTTCTACACTTACTAATATAGCTCCTAGTATTGCAATAAAAGCAGCGATTTTATTTGAGGAATCGCTTTTGTTATTAGAAGGATTTTGTTTATTCATAAATGTAAATCAGCTCCAATTTAAATTAAAGGATTATTAAGTAATTGTTTTATTTTTTGCTCAAACAGCTCATCATTGAGATTTGTTAAAGTTAATTTTTCATCATTTTCTTCATTTTGAAAAATAACCATTGTTTTCCTTTGGTTTCAATAATTATGTAGATGAACAAACGTTCACGCAGAAAAGATTATCTATTTTATATTATCAGAATTTTATTTCTATAGAATTACATTATACGGTTTTTATACTATTTTTAATAGGTACATACAAAAAAACAGGATGGGAACCTAGATTCCCATCTTGTTTTATCACCAACTACCCACTCCAACATTCGACTTCAACCATTTCTCCCAATCCAAATCCTTTATCTTAAGAAAACTCAACGAAACACCTTTCATATCTAAAGATGTTAGCAGAGTACCGACTTTTACGAACTTTATGTGTAAGCCTTCCAGCTCGCATAAACGACGAATATCATTTGCGAAAATGTATTGTTCCATTAATGGTGTCGCACCTAATCCGTTAATGAGGATCGCAAAGTTGTCACCTTTTCTCCAGCGATAAATGCTTTTTAGTTTATTCATAAGCTCAATTGCTAATATTTCAGAAGAAGATAGCGCTTCTTTACGGTATCCTTTTTCGCCGTGGATGCCGACTCCGTAAAAGACTTCATCGTCGTTTAATGTGAATGAAGCTTTTCCTTGGACCGGATCGTTTGCGGGTGAAAGGGCGACTCCTAATGTGTGTAAGTTTTGGGTGACAGAACGACCAAGTACTGTTATTTCTGCTAAAGAATGGCCTTCAAGAGCGGCCGCACCTAATATTTTTTGCACGAAAACTGTGCCAGCTACGCCGCGTCTTCTTTTATTAAAGGAAGCATCATCTTCAATTGAAACGTCGTCATTTACGATGATGTGGTCAATTTGTCTTCCTTCTTCTTTTGCGATTTGTTCTGCTGCTAGAAAGTTTTCTACGTCGTCTTTAAAGTTTTTAATGATGAATAAAATACTTTTGTCTTTTGGCATGAGGCGAGTTGCCGCTACAATTTGTTCCACTGTAGGCGGAGTGAAGATACTTCCGTTTACTACCGCTGTAAGCATTCCTTTTCCTACATAACCAATATCGGCTGGTTCATGTCCGCTACCACCGCCGCTTATAATGGCAACGTTTTGTTTCATGTCTGCGATATCTTTTACATAAATGATGTTATGTGTTTCGTCATAATTTACTTTGTCGTTATGTTCAAAATAAAAGCCATACAGCATGTCTTGAACAATATTTTCTACATCATTCATAATCTTTTTCATTGTTCTTGCCACCTTATGATTTGTTTGCTGATTGCTCGAGTAAAAGTAGTAATTGATTGTTTATCATATTTTTCATGAGAGAAGACATAATGGATGGATCGACTTCACATTTACTTTCAATCCAATCTTTTATCGTCCCAACGAAGCCGTGACTATAAAAAGAGGCAATTGTATTTTTCGTTTCATTAGAAAGAGTTAGTCTGCAACTCATTGATAGTTCATCAATAATCTTCATATATAAGTTTTTCGTATGCTCAAATAAATAGTGATTAAATGAGTTTTGCTCAATGACTTTAAATGCATTGCGGTAAAATTTTTGATTTTCATAAAAGTAATCAAATAATAAATCGAAAATATTTTCCCATTTCTCATAGTCGAGAAAGTCTATAATGTTTTCTTTCGTTTCTTCTCTATAAATCCAGCTTAATAGTTCAAATTTATCTTTAAAATGATAATAAAAAGTTTGCCTACGCATTTGACAGTGTAACATAATATCGCTCACTGATATTTTATGAAACGACTCTGTTTCCATTAAATATTTCAATGAGTTCGCGATTATCTTTTTAGAAATTATAGAAGAGGTCATCTGAATCATCCCTAGAATGTTAGTAATATAAAAATCCTATCTATAAATGAGAGCGGTGTCTTTAGACAGATTGTCCATTTTGTCCGTTTACTATAAAACGCTTTCATTTTAACATGAGTAGTAAGAACAAGATTTCAAATATATCACAATATATTAAAGGAATTGAGGGAGAATCACAATGAAAAAGATTATGAATAAACCTGAAACATTAGTAATGGAAATGTGCAACGGCATGGTTATGGCTCATCCAGAGCTTGAGCTTTTGAAAAAATATAAAGTCATTAAGAAGAAAGAAATGAACGAAAATAAAGTAACGTTAATTAGCGGCGGCGGTAGTGGTCATGAGCCGGCACATGCAGGTCTAGTCGGAAAAGGAATGTTGGACGCGGCAGTGTGCGGAGATGTGTTTGCTTCTCCTTCGCAAATTCAGGTATATCAAGCGATTAAAGAGACGGCTAGTAAAAAAGGAACGTTATTAATTATTAAAAATTACAGCGGCGATATTATGAATTTCAAAAACGGAGCGCATTTAGCGACTGAAGATGGAATTGAAGTAGACTATGTAAAAGTGGACGATGATATTGCGGTAGAAGATAGCCTATATACAGTAGGACGCCGCGGCGTTGCGGGAGTTATTTTAGTGCATAAAATTGCCGGCGCAGCAGCGGAAGCAGGTATGGATTTAGGAGCGGTGAAAGCTGTCGCCGAAAAAGCAGCGGCTAACGTGCGCACAATCGGTTTAGCGTTAACTTCTTGCACAGTTCCAGCAAGTGGATCACCTACTTTTACACTTGCTGAAGATGAAATGGAATACGGCGTAGGTATTCACGGTGAACCAGGTATTAAGCGTGAAAAAATGATGTCAGCAGATGAATTAGCTAACCGTATGACAAATGATCTTATAAAAGATTTAGGAGTAAAAGATGGCGAGGAAATCGCGCTTCTTGTAAATGGTTTTGGCGGTACACCACTTCAAGAACTTTATCTATTTAACAATGCAGTTACGAGAGAATTAGCTGCTAGAAACATTAAAATTAATAGAGTGTTCGTCGGTAATTATATGACGAGTATTGATATGGCAGGTATGTCTTTAACGGTAATGAAGTTAGATGATGAACTGAAAGCATTATTATCGAAAGAGTGTAATACACCAGCGTTTAAAGTAGATGGACCAGTTGAGAGTGTAGAGTACGTGAATGTGCTTGAAGATGTAGAAGAGAAGGAAGTTTCATTTGAACTAGAGACAGCGGAAGAGCACGCTGTTATTAAAGATAATGTCATTACATTAAACAACATGATTTATCTCGTTGATAAAATGAGCGACATTATTATTAAAAATGAAGTACCATTCTGTGAGCTAGATACACATGCGGGAGACGGCGATTTCGGAATGAGTGTTGCAAAAGGATTTAAGCAATTAAAACGTGAGTGGAGTTCTATTTTAGAACAAGAGAATGTAACGATCGGGTCGTTCCTTGACGGTTGTTCAATGATTATTATGGAACATTGCGGTGGCGCTTCAGGTCCGATTTGGGGCGGAGCATTCCGCGCAGCAAGTAAAGCTGCCGGCGAAAAACGTGAGCTAACAGTTGGAGAGTTCGCTGAAATGCTGCAAGCGGCACTTCAAGGTATACAATCTATCGGTGAAAGATCGTTCGGTAGAGGAGCGGTAGTTGGTGATAAGACGCTTGTTGATGCACTTGCTCCTTGTGTAGATTCTTGGATCGACAGCTCTTCAAACGGAGTAGCCGTGAAAACTGCCTTTGAAAAAGGAGCAGAAGCAGCGGTTAAAGGAGCGGAGTATACGAAAGAAATCGTCGCTCGCATGGGCCGTGCTGGTACAGTTGGTGAAAGAAGCTTAGGATATCCTGATGCAGGTGCACATGCACTTGGGGTTATCTTTACGGAGATTGCGGGTAGTTTGAAATAGAAATTAGAAGATCCCTTCTACCTTAAGGTGGAGGGGGTTTTTTTAATATAGTTGATTGATATTTGGATAGAAAGCTGAAGTGAAACCGGGGGATACGTTGGGGAAGAGTTTGGCCTTGGAGGATTTATAGTTTGCTTTAATCATCTAAGTTATTAAATGTTTAGGCTGACTTTGGAAAGAAAGTAGTTAAATTTAATTAAGGAAGATATATTATTGTAATACTTATCGGAAAAATAGGTATTAAATGATTGATTTTTATTATTCTGATGATTATAATAAATGAAAACCAAACAATTCTTATGTTGAGAAGTGGAGGGACGGGCCCTATGAAACTTCGGCAACCTCGTATTAGACGAAAGGTGCCAAATCCTGCAGGTGAAAAAACACCTGAAAGATAAGAGTGGATCACTTAGTAAAGAAGGCTACTCTTATTTCAATAAGAGTAGCTTTTTTTATGACTAAAAGGTTAAGGGGGAATATGTAGTGGAGTATGGCTTTTGGTTACCGATTTTTGGGGGATGGCTTCGAAATATAGATGATGAATCTATGCCACCTACGTTTGAGTACGCAAAACAAACAGCGCAAGCGGCAGAGCGATTAGGTTTTTCAACCACGCTTATTGCAGAATTAAACTTAAATGATATAAAAGGTGTTTCAGCACCAAGTTTAGAAGCATGGACAACCGCGGCGGCACTTGCTGCAGTAACGGATCGATTAGAGATAATGACAGCTGTAAGACCTGGCTTCCACAATCCAGCAGTTACAGCGAAAATGGCAGCGAATATCGATCAATTAAGTAATGGCCGTTTTACATTGAATGTAGTTTCAGCATGGTGGGAAGAAGAAGCGAGGCAGTATGGTGGGGTATTTACCGCACATGATGAAAGGTATGATCGAACAGAGGAATTTGTAACAATTTTGAGAGAGCTTTGGAAAGAAGAAGTGTTTTCTTATGAGGGGAAATTTTATGAGGTTCATAATACACATTTAAATCCAAAACCTGTGCAGAAACAAGGAGTTAAGATTTATGCAGGTGGTGAGAGTGAGCGAGGGAAAGAGGTAATTGTAAAACACGCGGATGCATATGTAATGCATGGGGGAACAGTGGAAGAGGTATGTGTGAAAATAGAAGATATGAAGAATCGTAGAAAAAAAGTAACAGGGGAGCCATTGCGGTCATTCGGGCTCGCGGCGTACGTCATTTGTCGTGATACAGAAGAAGAGGCCTTAGAAGAATGGAGACGAATAACGGATGTGAAAGATGATGCTTTAGGTTATGCGGGTTATCAAGATTTTATTAGTAAATCACAGTTGGAACAGCAAGTGAAGCTGAATGATTACTCCGTATCTAATCGTGGGTTACGCCCTAATCTAATTGGAACACCAGAACAAATTGCAGAAAGGATACTTGCTTTTGAAAAAGTGGGTGTTACATTATTACTTTTGCAATTTTCGCCACAGCTTGAAGAAATGAAACGATTTTCTGAAAAGGTGATGCCATTAGTTGAATTGAAAAGAAAGGAATTGATTACAAATGAGTAAAGTTTACATATTACATGAGAATAAGGAATGGACGGATCATTTGGTGAAAAGGTTGGAAGAACAAGAGTTACCTTATGAGGAATGGTTTTTGGATGAAGGAATTATTTCGTTAGAACAAGAACCTCCCCAAGGTGTTTTTTATAGCCGCATGAGTGCTTCTTCACATACAAGAGGACATCGATATGCACCCGAGTTGACTGAGGGGGTTCTTGCTTGGTTAGAGGGACACGGGCGAACAGTATTTAATGGGTCTCGTGCATTACGCCTTGAAGTAAGTAAATTGAATCAATATACAGCATTAAGAAATTTTGGGATACAAGTGCCGAAAACAATTGGTGCTGTTGGTCGTGATAATATAATAAAAGCAGCAAGGGAGTTAGGGGAAGTACCATTCATCACAAAGCATAACCGGGCAGGTAAAGGCCTTGGTGTTCAACTTTTTCATTCCATTGAGGCTTTAAAACAGTATTTGGATGGTCCGGCATTTGAAGAGCCAATTGATGGAATTACTTTAATCCAGCAGTATATTGAAGCACCTGAATCATATATTACACGATGTGAGTTTGTAGGCGGTCAGTTTGTATATGCAGTTAAAGTAGATACATCAGAAGGGTTTGAACTTTGTCCAGCAGATGCGTGCTCTATTCATGATGCTTTTTGCCCAGTAGGAGAAGAGAGTAAGAAAGAGGCTCCAACAAAATTTGAAATTATATCGGACTTCCACGAGCCAATTATTGAACAATACAAGGGATTTTTGAAAGAAAATGAAATTACTGTTGCTGGTATTGAATTTATTCGCAGTTCAGATGGAACAATTTATACGTATGATATTAATACAAACACAAACTATAATTCTGACGCAGAGTCTGTAGCTAATCAATTTGGTATGCTCGAGCTTGCTAAATTCCTTGGAATAGAATTAGAAAAACAAGTAGAGTCAGTTAAATAATGTTGATTAAAAAATAAGGTTCTGGTGCAAACCTTTGTTAAAGTAATAGTATCAGTATGTCCAAGTTTAAGAGATTACTTACAAGGTCTTTATGGTTTGTGCACCAGAACGAAAAGTATCAGTTCATATTAAAAATAGCCCAAGTTCCAATGAGGAACTTGGGCTGTTTTTATGTTGTATTTTCTTTCCCAGCGTTATTCCATCGCCATCAAGATAAAAGAACGAGTGATCCTGCTTTATAGTTATGTGCAAAATTTGAAAAAAGCATAAACCAGCAGAACCTTTGTATTTTGCTACCCTACGTATTTCACCCTGCATAAAAAAATATTTCTCAACATTTATTCTGTTGAAAAATATTGAATATTCTCTATAAAGAGAATATTATGTTTCTATCGGCAAAAAAAACGATAATTCGCAGACACTGGGGAGGAAATGCATTGAAAAAGAATAAGAAGTTAAAACCTTTATCGGTATTAGCAACAGCCGCAGTACTAAGTAGTAGTTTTGCTTTTGGGAGTCATGCAGCGTATGCTGAGACACCAACGTCATCTCTACCAATAGATGAGCATTTAATACCGGAGGAGCGTTTGGCAGAAGCACTAAAACAAAGAGGAGTAATTGATCAATCTGCGTCACAAGCTGAGACATCAAAGGCTGTCGAAAAATATGTTGAGAAAAAGAAAGGGGAAAACCCTGGGAAAGAAATCTTGACAGGAGATAGTCTTACGCAAGAAGCTTCTGATTTTATGAAAAAAGTAAAAGATGCAAAAATGAAGGAAAATGAACAGGCGCAGCAGCAGGCAGCAGGACCAGTAGCTGGACAAGATGCAGGATTGAATCCTAGACAATTAAATGGAAAAGTACCTACTACACCAGCGAAGCAAGCTGAGTACAATGGAGCTGTTCGAAAAGATAAAGTACTTGTTTTACTCGTAGAATTTAGCGATTTTAAGCATAACAATATTGATCAAGAGCCAGGATACATGTATTCTAAGGACTTTAATCGTGAACATTATCAAAAAATGTTATTTGGTGATGAACTATTTACGTTATTTGATGGATCGAAGATTAACACATTTAAACAATATTATGAAGAACAATCTGGTGGCAGCTACACAGTTGATGGAACTGTAACGGAATGGCTTACTGTTCCAGGAAAAGCTTCAGATTATGGTGCGGATGCGGGAACTGGTCATGATAACAAGGGTCCTTTAGGGCCACGCGATCTTGTGAAAGAAGCATTAAAAGCAGCGGTAGCAAAAGGGATCAATTTAGCAGACTTTGATCAATATGATCAGTACGATCAAAATGGTGATGGAAATAAAAATGAGCCAGATGGCATTATTGATCATTTAATGGTTGTACATGCTGGCGTGGGGCAAGAAGCTGGCGGTGGTAAATTGAAAGATGATGCGATTTGGTCTCATCGTTCAAAACTTGGATCAAAACCGTATGCGATTGATGGCACAAAATCTTCTGTTCCGAATTGGGGCGGAAAGATGGCTGCATACGATTATACAATCGAGCCTGAAGATGGAGCGGTTGGTGTGTTTGCGCATGAGTATGGTCATGATTTAGGTTTACCAGATGAGTATGATACAAAGTACTCCGGACAAGGTGAACCTATTGAGTCATGGTCTATTATGAGCGGCGGTAGCTGGGCTGGAAAAATTGCAGGAACAGAGCCAACAAGTTTCTCACCACAAAATAAAGAGTTTTTCCAAAAGAATATGAATGGTAACTGGGCGAATATCGTTGAGGTAGATTATGATAAACTTCGCACGGGAATCGGTGCTGCAACATATTTAGATCAAAGTGTTACAAAATCAAATCGACCAGGAATCGTTCGTGTTAACTTGCCGGACAAAGATATAAAAAATATCGAATCGGCGTTTGGTAAGAAGTTTTATTACAGTACAAAAGGAAATGACATTCATACAACACTTGAGACACCAGTATTTGATTTAACAAATGCAAAAGATGCTAAGTTCGATTATAAGGCATTCTATGAACTTGAAGCGAAGTATGATTTCCTTGATGTAAATGCGATTACGGAAGATGGAACGAAGACACGTATTGATAGAATGGGCGAAAAAGATGTAAAAGGCGGTATGGATACAACGGATGGTAAGTGGGTTGATAAATCATACGATTTAAGCCAATTCAAAGGAAAAAAAGTAAAACTGCAATTTGAGTATTTAACAGATGTTGCAGTAGCTTATAAAGGGTTTGCGTTAGATAATGCAGCATTAACTGTAGATGGAAAAGTTATTTTCTCTGATGATGCAGAAGGTCAACCAGCAATGACGTTAAAAGGATTTACTGTATCTAACGGATTTGAACAGAAAAAACATAACTACTATTTAGAGTGGAGAAATTACGCTGGTTCGGACACGGCGTTACAACATGCGCGTGGCCCAGTATTTAATACAGGAATGGTTGTATGGTATGCGGATCAAAGCTTTACAGATAACTGGGTAGGCGTTCATCCAGGTGAAGGATTCCTAGGAGTAGTAGATTCTCATCCAGAGGCAATCGTAGGGACATTAAACGGACAGCCGACTGTGAAGAGCAGTACGCGTTATCAAATCGCCGATGCGGCATTCTCATTTGATCAAACGCCAGCATGGAAAGTAGATTCGCCAACTCGCGGTATCTTTGATTATAAAGGATTACCAGGAGTTGCAAAATTTGATGACTCTAAGCAGTACATCAACAGCGCGATTCCAGATGCAGGACGTAAGTTGCCGAAACTAGGATTAAAGTTTGAAGTAGTAGGTCAAGCTGAAGACAAGTCTGCAGGTGCAGTTTGGATTCATCGATAGAATAAGGTGAAACTAAGAGGAGCTGTCCGATAAGTCGGTGAAACCGAATTATGGACAGCTCTCTTCTTATTGTGGAAACGGGGCAGTTTAGTTTAGGAACCAGTTCATTGGAAAGGAAGATATAAACTACATTTTCACTAAAAACGAGAAATGATATTGCTAGAGAATTGCCTATTCTTTTAAAGTGAAAGAGACTATAGTAAAAAAATATATAGACTATCAAATATTAAGAGATGAGCGCATGTTACATATAATTACAAAATACTTATCAGACTTGATTGTAAGCAATGATAAGTCACTCACTTTCCTCGTTATTATAAGCTAATAGTGGTTCGTACATCATTATAGCGTGATTCTCCGTTACATATTGGTCTTCTATAAACTGTTTCTGTTGATTATATACTCTACGTTGAATAACATTATGTCGTATATAACCACCCCAGTATGCAGATTGGATTGAGTGTTCTTTTTCATAAACTTCATATTGATAAATCTGCGGATAGGCAACTCCCCATTCACCGACTAAATGTTTATCTGTCATATAAAGGTGAAGTTGATATGATTGGTCCGTTTCATTTTTGATTTGTAAATCCAAATAGTTATAAGAACAAGTCGCTCCGCTTCCAAATGGTTGGGTCCGCTTGGAATCAGGAAAGACATCAAAATTGTGACGATATCGCTCTGTTACTGTCAATGGTGTATGTAAAGTCATCCAATATATTAAATTTGAAAGCTGACAAAGTCCTCCTCCAATACCTGCTTGAAAAGATCCATAGTGTAGTATCATACCTTCTACATACCCTTTTCTCCTCGTAGGCTTACCTATTAAACGCCAGTAAGAGAATGTTTCTCCCGGTTTAATGACGATACCATTTAGTTGTTTAATAGCAATCTTTAAATTAATAACTTTATTTTGTTGATACCACATATCTACATCTTTGAGTTTACGAAGTAGTATCGTTCGGTGCTGAATCGCTGTACAGGGTAACTTTTCTTGTTGAAACGTTTTTGCATATGTTTTTCCGTCTGTTAACCACTGAATGTACCTCTTTGTAGAGTAATACCATGTCCCTAGTAGAATGCGATACTTAGACCGCTGTTTAGGACGTAAGTTTACTAAATTCATTTTAGTTCCACTCTCCATCGTTTTCATATGATACCATTTCCGTAATTACGCTCCCAATCTCAATTGTCGTATGAATGACTTTGAATTTACCCAAGTTTTCCCGCACAGAACTGTAATATTAATTGTCGCATTCTCTCGTTTGTTAACTACATTCTTATATATATATATATATATATATATATATCTATCGATAAAATGTACTTTTCTTAGCTGCATAATAATTAACATAAATAGATAAAAGACGCAAAAGAACAGTATAATTAATTTAATGGGGACCTTATTTTTTCCATTTTCCGAATGGCTCATAGTCATGTGGAAATCCGCTTCAATACGATAAATTCAAATAAACACATTATAAATATAAAGGATAATCTTAAATAAAAAATAATGAAAATTAAAGAAATTCTAAAGTATTAATATGTTTTTACTAAATATTGATTGATAATAAGTTGTTTTTTGAGACTTTACTAGGTTCTGTTGCAAAGTTTCTTAGTAAATAAAAAGTTAAGTTAATTACAATGAAAGATTATGCAACTCTTGGTGATTTCTGTAATTCATTGTGCGTCGAAAAACCGCAGTCTAGTCCCAGACTGCGGTTTCGTTTATATTTATATATTCGCAAGCAAAGTAGCATAATATCAATATGAATATCTATAGTAATATGAGTTTTTGCACATTTTGAAATTTAGTATATCCTCCGAAAAGTTTTAATTGTATAATGTGTTTTGTCATATTCATTTAGATTTTTCGACAAAAAATAACAAAAATAGAAGACGTATTGGGAGAAGGCATTATGTATACAAAACTATTAAAATCAATTACATCATTATCACTTATTGGTGGTGCTTTATTATATACAAATGTTGATGAGATTAAAGCTGCTGAAGCAGGCATTTTTTCTGATGTGCCAACATCGCACTGGTCCTATCCTGCGATTAAAGATTTAGCGAGTAAAAATATTATTTCAGGTTATGGAAATGGGAAGTTTGGTTTTGGTGATGTTGCGACGAGAGAGCAAGTTGCGGCTTTAGTTTATCGAGTGTTAGTACCGAATAAGCAAGGCGGTTCGTTTAGTAATGATGGAACTCGTTATGTATTAAAAGATGGATCTACTTTAAACAATCCTTATCGTGATATTCGCTCAGGTTCTACACTGTTTCCTGAAGAGGTTTTAACGTTAACGAAATTAGGGATTTTTAAAGGTGATGGAAATGGCGGTTTTAGACCGAAAGATTCTGTTAGTCGTGCGGAAACGGCACAAATTCTTACAATTACTTTTCAAGTCTCTGCAACGAAAAAACATACATTTAACGATGTTCCAAATGGTTTTTGGGCAGAAAACGCGATTAGTGCGGTGCAGTCAAATGGGATTGCAGCAGGTACAGGTGAAGGGAAGTTTGGGCCGTATACTACAGTAACACGTGAACAATATGCACAGTTTTTATATAAAGCTTTGGAATATAAAAACTCTGATGTGAAAAGTACAGGAGATGCTGCTTTATTAACAACGTTTAAAGATGAAGTACAAAAGCGTATTAATACATACGAAACGAACATTACACTTCCGTATCAAACGAAAAATAGTAATACAGAAGAAGTGATGAATACACTTTTTAACGCATATAAAGAAGTTGCAAATAAAAATGAGTATACAAATTATAATAGATCGAATGCTTCATATTCACTTTCTGGATCACCTGGAAATTATACGTTTACGTTACATATTACATATCGTGAAACGAAAGAACAAACGGAATATGTAATGAAACAAGCAAAAGCGATCGTTTCCTCTATTATTCAAGTGGGAATGGATGATCACGAAAAAGTGAAGGCGATTCATGATTACGTAGTGAAGCATGTTTCTTATGATACGTCTTATAAAGCGTATACGGCATATGAGGCGTTAGTGAATCGTTCTGCCGTTTGCCAAGGTTACGCACTATTAACCTATCAATTGTTAAAAGAAGCTGGAATTGAGAATCATTTTGTAGTAGGAACTGGAGACGGACAACCTCATGCTTGGAATTTAGTTAAAGTCGATAATAAATGGTACCACCTTGATACAACATTCGATGATCCAATACCGGATGAACAAGGCCGAGTAACGTATTCTTATTTCAACTTATCGGATGAACAAATTGCAAGAAATCACGAGTGGAACCGCGGTGAATACCCACAGGCTACTACAAATTATTATGATACACTTACAAATAAAATTGCAGCAGGTAGCTCTAAAACAGTTGCATATGAACAAATATTAAAAGATACAAAACTAAATTATTTAGGAAATGAGTACGTTGCAAATAATTATAATGAACTGAAAAATAAAATGCAGCAGCGCTATAGTGCAAAACCAGAAAAGATTGAAGTTCTTTATAAGCAATCAATGGACGGTGCATTGCAAGATGTGAAAAAGGCAATTGGAGAAATCAGTTATCCAAAAGGAGCCAATCGAGTGTCATATAAGGCGGAGCCGTATAATGCAAAAGAAGGATATTCTTTGGTGACGATTACGTTTACATATTAAAAAGAGAAACAACCTGAGTCCTTTTTATAGGGAATCAGGTTGTTTTTTTTCGTTTGTCATTTAAAAAAATCCTTCATTATTTTAGAACTTTCAATGCCCACTGTTACACCTTCTGTCTTATCTCCATTTACACCCTTAGCAATCGTAATTTGATCTTTATTATCAACCCACACAAGAAATTCTTCTTTCGAGTCGTCTTTATATGTAACGGTTATAGTAGAATGGGCAGATTGTCTCTTGTTTTGATCTAGTGTGATTGTTTTAGGAGTTCCATTTTGAACTGCCGAGACGATAGATTTTATCATTTCCTCATTGTCTGTTTGAGATTTTGAAACATTGTTATTTGTTGTTTTAAGTATTTCAATGTCTGTAATATTTGCGGAGTTTAATTGAATGGTATTTTGTGTATGTTCTTGCTTAGCTTGTGAAGTCTTATCTGTAGTCGAGGTGCTTGTACAACCAATTAAAGTGAAAGATAGAACGGTTAGAGCACATATAGATGTGATTTTTTTCATATTATCCCTCCTTAATATTAATTATAATAATTTTCTGTCAATTTAGATAGTATTTGTAAAGGGATGAATAAATAAACTTCTATCCTTACAAAACTGTCACATTTCTGTAAGGTAATTCAATAGATTAGATACTTTTTCCCTGTCATAATAAAGACATAAGAAAGCTAATCAAAAACTATAAGTTATTAGGAGAGTGTCAGTCATGATTGTAACAACAACGTCTGGAATTCAGGGTAAAGAGATTATTGAGTATATTGATATTGTAAATGGTGAAGCTATTATGGGTGCTAATATTGTCCGTGATTTATTCGCTTCAGTTCGTGATGTTGTCGGTGGTCGTGCTGGTGCTTATGAAAGTAAGCTAAAAGAAGCTCGTGATATTGCAATGAATGAAATGAAAGAACTTGCAAGACAAAAAGGTGCGAACGCTATCGTTGGTGTTGACGTAGATTACGAAGTTGTTCGCGATGGAATGTTAATGGTTGCTGTAAGTGGTACAGCTGTACGTATATAATAGAATAAAAAACAGGCTCACCCCTCGAAGTGTATGCTTTGAGGGGCTTTTTTTGTTTTCAAGTTGTAGAATTAAAAAGAATAAGCTTTATCCTTTAGGAAAAGGCTCATTCTTTTCATTTAAGCTATAAGATCTTTCGTTTCTATCTTTTTTTTGCTCATGACTAAAGTTAAAATGAACAAAATTAAGCTTAGAAGTGCCATTATAATAAAAACTTGCGTATAACCATTAAAATAGTCACGAGCGATTCCTGCTAAGACAGGAATGAAGCCACCTATAATGTATCCTCCTGATTGCATCATAGCAGTCCATGCACTCGCATCTTCTGAAGTTTTTGTTTCATATAGCGGTAGCATTAGAGCGAGTGGAAATACACCGCCGAGCCCGATCCCTAGTAAAATAGAAGTAATCCATGGTGTAGTTAATGGATATATCATGAGCGATAAACCTATCAGTACAAAACATATGCTTCCTAATAACCAAAGTGCTCGGTTTTTATAAATATCGGCTAACGTTGGAATTAAAAAGCTGCATATCATTTGAATAACTGTAAAAACGGTTATAAGAGTACCAGCTTGTTGGTTGCTTACACCCATACTTTGATTTGCTGGCGCAAGCCAAGTAGTAATAGAATAAAAGATTCCTGATTGTAGTCCGAAAAAGATTGTGAACAACCATGCTTTTTTATTTCTTAAAGGCAAACTATTATTCTTTCTATTTTGTACGTGCGTATTCTTTTTTCGTTTCATAACCGGATACCAAAATATAATGGCTACGATAGTAAGTACACCCCAAAAAGCGAGTGCCATATTCCAAGATCCTTTTAATACATGTTGTAAAGGAATCGTTAATCCTGCGCTTAAAGAAGCGCCAGTTCCCATGCCTACTGAATATATTCCAATCATTAAGCCGATTTTAGTAGGGAATTTTTCTTTAATAAAACCTGATAGTAACGGTCCTGCAAGTGCGATTCCAATACCGATAAATAGAGAGCTTGTGAATAATGTAAAAAGGGAAGAGGTAAAGGCTCTCATACATGTTGCAAAGCCGATTAAAATAAGGCAAGCCATAATTGCTTTTTCTGCGCCATATTTTTTAATTACTTTCCCCGTCAGTAAAGCGAATGCGCCCATACAAAATACAGGGATAGCTGTTAAAAAGCTAACGGAAAAGTTGCTTATATTTAAGTCTTGGCGGATTGTTTCTAATAAAGGTGAAACGGATGTGATTCCGACGCGTAAATTAATTGAAACGAAAAATAGTGCTAATATATACAAAAAAGTTCGTTCTCGATGTTTCAATTTCTTTTTCTCCTCTCTTAAACATCAGATGTTATTGAGTATATCATCTGATGTTTAATGACATAATTATTTATTTAAACGTTTTAATAGTAATTCGCGTAAGCTATTTGACAATGCGTCCAATTCAATAATGTTTTTTATTGTTTTTATATCATCTTTATCATGAAATTTAACACGGTTAATTTGTACAATAGACACCCGTTTAGGATGTGATTTAATAAGTTGTAAACAATCACTTGTAGAAACTTTTCCTTCTTGTAACACGCGACAGAGGAAACCCGTAAATCCAGTTTGTTGCATTTCAAGTGGCAGGGTAGGGACGTTATATTTCTTTGCAAGTTTATAGCATGGATTTCTTGGCTCTGATATTTGTATAATTGCTTCTCCGAAAGAAAAGATATCGCCAACATGAACAGTTTCTTCAGTCAATCCGTATACGGTAATATTTTCTCCAAAGAGTGAATCATCTATCATAGAAGGGATTATTTTGCTCCAATAGGCGTAGTGATCGTAAGAGTAAACGCATAATGCTTTATCTAGTCCGCCATGATCTTTATAAGCTTGTTCATCCCCAAGTAAACCATTTTTCGTTAAAAATATATCACCTTGGACAGGGTATTTTCTTATTGCTGTTGAAATAAGAGCTTTTCCATAAGGTAGTTGCTCTATTTTTCCGATGTTGATGGACTTTATTTGAAAAGTCGTTTGTGGCATTTCTTCATTCTCCTTTCTTTATTCGTAACATCATCTGATGTTTAAGTGTAATATATAAGGAGCTTATTTCAGCTCCAAATTTTGAACAGCGTATGTTTGAGCCTCTTCGGCATTTTGTTTTAAAATAGCTTGGAATAATTTTTCATGAACCTCAGAGTTATCTTCATAGTCAGTTGTATTTAATATTAATTGGCTTAAAATGTAACGAAGAACAGGTACGAAAGATTGATACATATCAAGTAGAACTTCGTTTTTGCTCGCCTTTGCAATTGCTAGATGAAACTGAATGTCTGCATCTATGTATGCTACATAATTTCCTTCCTGAAGGGCATTTTTTCTTTTATTTAAATGTCCTTTTAAGTACAAAAGATCTTCTTCATTTCGGCGTTGTGCCGCCAACATAGCTACTTCCTTATCCAACATATTACGTGCTTCATACACATGACTAATATTAGCTTCTTGTAATCGTTTTTCAAATGAATCTTGTGCTGTATTTAGTGAGATAATGCGAGTACCTTGTCCTTGTCGAACCTCTAGTATGCCAGCATGTACTAATATTTTTATGCTTTCTCGCAACGTTGAACGCCCTACACCTAGCTCTTCCATTAATTGCGGCTCTGTAGGGAGGCGATCACCTACTTCATACTCACCAGAAAAGATTTTTTCTTGTAGACGTTCCAACACTTCGTCGACTAATTTTCGTCGAGAAACTTTTGAAAAAGATTTCTTTTCGTTTATATTCATCTGCTCATCTCCTGTTATATTCGCTTTTATGATAACCAATTTAAGTTCTGTTGACAATGTTATTTTTTAGGTAGTTGAAACGAGGTGATAACGTTGCGTAGGGGCAAATACACTTTTGGATCCTATAAATTATAAGGGATTATCCAAACGAAAATTTTTAAATCGACTTATCTCTGTTGAACTGGATTAATAAGTTATTTATGGTATTATATTCATAATGAATATGATGGGAAAATAGGGGGTACTTATGAAAAGAAAATTAGTATTATCTATTGCCTTCTCGAGTGTATTAGCATTATCATTTGGATTTGTAAAAGATGTTCAAAGTACAAAGGTATTTGCACAGACTGATGGAGATCAATATAAGCTTGTTACTAAAGAAGAACAAGATCAAAGAGAAAGAAAAGTAGTAGAAGAGAAAGATGTGATCACTGTTATAACAGCAGAAGAACAAAATATGGTGGAAAACAGCTCGACTCAAGAAGGATTTGTTCCACAAATTAATGGGCCAGGCTTCTATTTTGAAAAAACCTTCGGAAATTAAGTTTAAATAAGATACAAAAAGGATAGATAGAGTATATTTTATACTGTTAATCTATCCTTTATAATTTTATTAGCTCGTCAAAAACACTTTTCCTTTTGTTTTCTCGGCAGATTGAACGACATCAACTGCATGTTTTACATCTGCTAAGTCATACGTAGAATGTACCGTCATGAAACGCAATTGTTTATTCTCTACTAAGCGGATTAAGTGATGGAACGTTTCCTGCCATTTATATGCTGACACGTCTTTATTCCAATGTCGTAAATGAAATATATTAGCATGCACCTTTGCTTTAGTGACAATCTCTGCCCAGTTTACTTGTACTCCTGATAGAAGACCTATAGTTAAAAAGTGTCCATTGGGACGTACACAAAACGCTAATTCATTTCCATCTGAGCCGCCAATAGAATCAATCGCAGCATCTGCGCCTATCCCGTTTGTTAACTCCATAACTGTTTCATAAAGCGGAGTAGTGGAAGTGTCTATTACATAGTCAGCACCAAGCTGAAGTAATTCCTCTGTATGCTTATTATTTCTTGTAACTGCAATTAATCGGAAGTTTAAAATTTTTGATAACTGAGCAAATAGATGACCAATAGCAGAACCGCAAGCGTTCACTAATAAAACGTCATTTTGTTTTAAGTTTAGAGTTTCTGTACATGTGACCCACGCTGTAAGGGGATTAATATACATTTGTGCCGCTGTAAAGTCATCAATTGAATCAGGCATAGGGACCACAAAGTCTGCTGATGCTTTAACAAACTCTTGCCAGGTGCCTTCTCCGCGCAATGGCAAAACACGTTTACCGATGAGATCTTTAGAAACGAAAGGACCAACATCTTCTACAATTCCAACACCTTCATAACCAGGTATATCAGGTAAAGAAATTCTATGTGCATACGCCCCGGTTATTGGAATTAAGTCAGATGGATTGATAGGTCTGACTAGCATACGAACTAAAACTTCATTATCTTTTAATGGTTCTATATTTTTATATTCAACTTGTAACACATCTTTCGGATTGCCAAACTTATGAAATTGAATGCATGTTCCGCGCAAAATAACTTTTCCCCCTTAGTGTGATTGGGTTAATTATAGCATTTTTGGTCTGAATGCTTATTAAGGGGTGTGAGAAAATAAAAAGGAAGCAACCGTAGTTGCTTCCTACATCTATTAAGCCGAAGCTTTCTTCATTCTCTCAAGTAAACTAGATAAAACATGCGTACGATAAGATTCTAGTTTTTTGCCTTCATAAGTACGAATACCTAATTTTTTAAGTTCTTTTACATACCAACCTTTGCTTCCGAAATACATGTGATCGCTCCCCTTCAACTTTTTTATTTGTCCTGATTGTACTTGGAGGTACGGGAATTATAATGAAGGAAATGAATTTCGTGCGAAAATGGTTAACTTTGTTGCAAAAGACATATATACTAAAGGTAGTATATAACGAGGTGGGCAAGACGTGATTATAGAGAAGCACGAAATTCAAATTGACCAAATTACGAGCGGAAAAGTGAACATCTTTACTTTCTACAGAAATAGAAAGCAAATCGATGATCATTTTTTACGATTGCAAGAACCATCGCTTACAGCAAACTACTTCTTCCATTTTCATTTTGATGCAGAGAGTTTGCATCTTCTGCAGAAAGAGTTTCCGAGCGTATATCCATATAACGGTAGTGAAACGATTCACGACTGGACGGAAAAGATGAAGACAGAATTGCAACATCAGATCCAAACAGGAAAATGGAATAAGCGCGTACGTATCGGTAATCGCATTCTAGATGTAGTATTTACGTGGTGTGACGAAGATATAGTAGAGTGAAAAAGAAGCGGATGACGCTTCTTTTTTTAGCGCTGGAATAAAACGAGCTTGCCTGCAGAAGATGTGCAGCGATGTGTTTTTTCGTACAATCCTTTTTCTTGTAAAATAGATTCGCCTTTCGATTTCGCTTCTTTTTCAGTTGCCGCCTCGAATGATTCGTCTAATGCTTTTGAACCATCTTTTTCAAAGACTGTTAGAACGTATACTCCCATGAAAATTCCCTCCAATAATTAAAATCAGAATCTTATAACTATTTTGTCATAAATCGCTAGAATATGCAAAGAAATATATGACATTGCGTGTTACAATAAAGTGAAACTTTAATCAGTGGGGAGTTTTTTATCCCCACTGATTATTAGTTGAACCAATCGGGTATTTACGGGCAGTTAACTTTCAGACTAGCTTCTTTGCTCTACTGCCCGTTAATTCGGGATAAAGTGAAACTTTAATCAGTGGGGAGTTTTTTTATCCCCACTGATTATTAGTTTTCAGCAATTGAACCAAAAATAAGAAGGCGCATTCCTCTTCAAAATCTTCGATTTAGTGGAGGTTAGCCTTCTGTAATTTACTTCCCTTGATTCTCTATGTACGCACGTAAAATTTCAATTGGTGCGCCTCCCGTTGTTAGTAACCTGTAACTTCTACTCCAAAAATACGGTTTCCAGTAAAAAGGTTTCAATTCATCGGGGAACTCTTTTCGTATATAGCGGGAAGTAACTGTTTTAAAACTATTCACAACATTAGCTAAGTGAATTTGTGGCGGAGCATCAAACAGGATATGTATGTGATCCTCTTCACCGTTCATTTCAATAATTGTACAATTCCACTTTGTAAATAGGTTGTGGGCAATTTCCACGAGCCTATTTTTATGTTTTCATTGATACAAGGATGTCTATATTTTGTGAAAATAACTAAATGATATGTTAGTTTATATGGCGTGTCTATTCTTGTTACATTCATGCATGAAATCACCCCTTATTATTTTACACCTAAATTTATATAGGTTACGATTTTAGTATAATCAAATACGAAGAGGAAGGAGGGTTTGTTGAATGTCCACGACAAAATCTAAAACGTTAAAACATAAAATAACAAATCAAACAAACATTTTTGAACCGACGATTCAAATTTTTAATGAAGCACTTTCGTATTTTATGAATGTTATTGATAAAGAATTTTTAAGTTTGGACGATTGGAACACAAAAGGAATCGTACCGGCCGTGGAAATGTTGACGCATACGACGAAAACAAACCCACTTCCTAAATATAAAGAGTTTAACCAACGGTTTTACAAGTTCCCTAGTTATTTCAGGCGCGCGGCTATCGCTTCCGCCTTCGGAAAATTGAAAAGTTATCGTTCCTTACTCCAAAACTGGGTAGAAGAAAAAGAACAAGCGAAACAAGAGGGGAAACGTTTTTCAAAACGTCCACCTTCTTTTCAACTTGAACACAATGAATTTCCTGTGTTCTACCGCGGTAACATGTTTGAAAAAGGAAGTAACCATGAAGCGAAATTAAAGTTATTGATAAAAAAAGATTGGGTTTGGGTAGATATTACATATAAACCAATGGATTTAGAAAAGAGAGGCGTTTCAGGTTGGAAAGAATGCAATCCAAAGCTGATAAAAAGTGGTAAGAAATACTACCTAGCTATCTCCTATGAGAAGAAAATTCCGTTAAATAAAACAAACATAAAAGACCAAACGATTATTTCCGTGGACCTTGGAATGACCAATTCTGCGGTATGTTCTGCCATTCGTTCCG
>NZ_JAKUHD010000018.1:0-75721 GCF_022664325.1 Bacillus cereus group sp. BfR-BA-01310
GTTTACGAGTAAGAAGTGCGGCAAATACAAGTAGCGCAGTTCTAGGAAACTTAAAAAATGGCGAAAAAGTAACAGTGTTAGGAAAAGCAAATGGCTGGGCAAAAATTAGTTATCAAGGAAAAGAAGGCTATGTATCCTTAGAATTTGTGAAATTAGAAGCAGGAAAACAAGAAGAAAAGCCAGCGGAAAACATTACAAATGGAACACAAGAAGTAGGAATGATCAATGCGACAAGTTTACGAGTAAGAAGTGCGGCAAATACAAGTAGCGCAGTTCTAGGAAACTTAAAAAATGGTGAAAAAGTAACAGTATTAGGAAAAGCGAACGGCTGGGCGAAAATCAATTATCAAGGAAAAGAAGGTTATGTGTCGTTAGAATTTGTAAAATTAGAAGTAGGAAAACAAGAAGAGAAACCAGCGGAAGAGATTACAAATGGAACACAAGAAGTAGGAACAATTAACGCGACAAGCCTCCGAGTAAGAAGTGCAGCGAATACAAGTAGTTCAATTTTAGGAAACTTAAAAAATGGTGAAAAAGTAACAGTACTAGGAAAAGCGAACGGCTGGGCGAAAATCAATTATCAAGGAAAAGAAGGTTATGTGTCGTTAGAATTTGTAAAATTAGAAGCAGGAAAACAAGAAGAGAAACCAGCGGAAGAGATTACAAATGGAACACAAGAAGTAGGAACAATAAACGCGACAAGCCTCCGAGTAAGAAGTGCGGCAAATACAAGTAGCGCAGTTCTAGGAAACTTAAAAAATGGCGAAAAAGTAACAGTGTTAGGAAAAGCGAACGGTTGGGCAAAAATCAGCTATCAAGGAAAAGAAGGCTATGTATCGCTAGAATTTGTGAAATTAGAAGCAGGAAAACAAGAAGAAAAGCCAGCGGAAAACATTACAAATGGAACGCAAGAAATTGGAATGATCAATGCGACAAGTTTACGAGTAAGAAGTGCGGCAAATACAAGTAGCGCAGTTCTGGGAAACTTAAAAAATGGTGAAAAAGTAACAGTATTAGGAAAAGCGAACGGCTGGGCAAAAATCAGCTATCAAGGAAAAGAAGGATATGTATCATTAGAATTTGTAACACTCGGTAAAGATTCAACTGATCCAACGAATCCAGAGCAAGTAACAGAAGAACGAGCTGTTGTAAATGCTTCCCTATTAAATGTTCGTAAAGGCCCATCAACAGGTGCGGCAGCTGTTGGTCATTTAAAGAATGGAGAGACTGTTACAATTATAGGGAAAGAAAATGGTTGGGCAAAAGTCCATTTTAATGGTGGTGAAGGTTACGTTTCATTACAATTTTTAAAGGTTAAACAAGGTTCAACCTCTTATGAAATTGTTACTTCATCACAAAAGGTTCAAAAGCCAAATGAAGTAGAAGCAACGCAAATTATGCAAAATTTGAAAGAAGATGCGTATATTAAAAGCGACGGTAAAGTTGTAAATATGAAGCAAGGTTTCGTTCGTGCAAATGGTGTTATTAATATTTATGATATTGCGACAGGGAAGAAGCTCACATATGTAAAAGGTGGGGCCGACTTGAAATTTGTGAAAGCTGCTGGTGATCGTATTCATGTCCAAATTGATGGTATGACAGGTTACGTGAATATAAATGATGTTACATTACATCCGGCAATGACTGGTGAGAAAACATCGTATTATGCAACTAAAAATGGCAAGTTATATCATTATGTATACAACCCTGCAAATGGTAAATATGCAACGTATCAAATTGGTAATGCTCCGAAACATTTAAAAGAAGGGGAGCGTTACGAAGCTTTTGATAAGAAGCAAATCGGCGGACAAGATAGTTATCAATACTTTGAATATATGCCACTCCGTGCAACATCTACTTATACAGGAGATGAAATTGATAACTTCTTAAGCAAATCTAATGCAAATAGTCCACTTATTGGATTAGGAAAATATTTTGTAAGTGCAGCAGAGAAGTATAAGATGAATGCAGGATACTTAGTGTCACATGCAATTTTAGAATCTGGCTGGGGAACGAGCCGTATTGCACAAGATAAGAAAAATTTATTTGGTTTTAGAGCAGTAGACTCAGATCCATATAATGGTGCAACTGGATTTAAAACATGGGAAGAAGGCATTGATTTTTGTGCTGCATATATAGATAAACATTACTTAACACCGGATGGAAATACATACAATGGTGGAAACTTAGGTGATAAGGCAGAAGGAATGAACGTCATGTATGCAAGTGATGAAAACTGGGGTCAGCAAATTGCCTCACTTATGCATAGAATTGATTCCATGAATGGAAGTAAAGACTTAAATAAATATCGACTTGGAACGTTGAGAACAGGTTCCCCAGTATTCAAAAACTTAGCTGAAGGCCAGACTGGAACGACATCCCGGAACATTATGGTAGCTATTAAGAAAACAATTAACACACCACAAGGATTATATTATGAAATCGTTTCAGATAATAAAGAATACAACAGTGTCTACGTAAAAGCTGGGTCTGTAAATCTTGTAAATTCTTATTAAAGGAAAGCATCATCATTTCAATGCAGAAGAATGAAATTCATAATGTTAGAGGAAGTGGCAGTGTGAAAAAATATATCGCATTTGATATTGGTGGTACACAGATTAAATATGGGATTGTTTCAGAACTTGGGATATTATCAAATCATAAAACTATATTAACAGAGGCTCATTTAGGCGGAGAACAAATCGTTCAAAAGCTTATTAGTTTGGCGGAGCAATTAATGAATGAACATGTTGTTTCTGGAATTGGTATTAGTACAGCTGGAATTGTAGATATTCATAAAGGAATCATAACTGGCGGCGTGGATCATATTCCACGCTATGCCGGTATTCCTATTATTGATAGATTACAAACAGTATTAAAAGTTCCTATATCCATTGAAAATGACGTCAATTGTGCTTCATTTGGAGAGCAGTGGCAAGGTGTTGGAAGGGATGAAAGTAATTTCATTATGCTTACCCTTGGAACGGGAATAGGGGGCGCAATTGTTATTAATAAGAAACTGTACAGAGGTCATTCATTTAGTGCTGGTGAATGGGGAAATATGTTGATTGAAGGGAAGCCATTTGAAGAAGTTGCCTCGATTTCAGGATTAATTTATCTTGTGCGGAAGTATAAAGGTAGCGGTAATTGGAATGGTGAAACAATTTTTGAATTATATGATCAGAAGGATAAAGAAGTTATACACGCCGTTCAAATATTTTTTAAACATTTAGCAATTGGAATTAGTAATTTGGCTTATATCTTTAATCCACAAGCAATTATTATTGGTGGGGGGATTACTGATAGAGGCAATCGATTTTTAGAAGAAGTAAAGGCAGAGGTACGAAAATATTTGAATCCTGAAATTTATAGTAATTGCGAGATTAAACTCGCGCAAAATCGTAATCATGCAGGAATGATTGGTTCTATTTACCACTTCTTACATCATCATAAATAAATTATATGAATGTTTTCATATAACTGAGAATTTATCCTTTTTCTCACTAGATAAATAATGCTACAATATAAGAGAAGAATACAATATTTTCCGATTCGGAAAATGCTTTGTAGAAAGGAAGAAACTTCATGCCTATTATTTTAGAAAAAGGACAAAAGATCGATTTAACGAAAGGACAACCGAGAGTAGCGAAACTGCAGGTTGGCTTAGGCTGGGATCCAATTGGGCAATCAGGTGGGTTTCTGTCTTCTTTATTTGGAAGTAAACCAAGTGTAGATTGTGATGCATCTGTTGTTATGTTAGAAGGGGATCGTTTTTTAAACAAAAATGATCTAGTTTACTTCGGTAACAAACTTTCTACTTGTGGTAGTATCATTCATTCAGGAGATAATTTAACAGGTGAAGGTGCTGGTGACGACGAAACAATTTTCGTAGAATTACATAAAGTCCCGAGCCGTATTAATCGTTTAGTATTCGTTGTAAATATCTATGACTGTGTAAATCGTCGTCAAGATTTTGGGATGATTCGCAATGCATATATTCGTATTCAAAACCCACAAACAGGTGAAGAATTAGCACGTTATAACTTGTCAGATAATTACGCTGGCAAAATGACTTTAATTGCAGGGGAAATGTATCGAGACGGAAACGAATGGAAGTTTTCAGCAGTTGGAGAAGGAACACAAGATAAAAATTTAAGTGAGATTGTATCACGTTACCAATAAGATAAATTGAGGAGGAATCGTATATGGCATCAATTTCATTGAAAAAAGGACAAAAGGTAGACTTAACAAAAACAAATCCAGGTCTTTCGAAAGTTCTTGTAGGACTTGGTTGGGATACGAATCGTTATGACGGACAAAACGATTTCGATTTAGATGTTAGTATCTTCTTAGTAGGTGCTAACGGTAAAGTTTCAGGAGCAGAGGATTTCGTCTTCTATAATAATCCAAAAGGTGCGAATGGTGCTGTAGAGCATTTAGGAGATAACCGTACAGGTGAAGGTGAAGGCGACGATGAAACAATTAAAATAGACTTAAAAAATGTTCCTGCTCACATTGAGCGTATTTGTTTCACAATTACAATTTATGATGGAGAAGGCCGTAGCCAAAACTTCGGACAAGTTTCTAACTCTTTCGTACGCATTCTGGATGAAGAAAAGAATGCAGAATTAATTCGTTACGATTTAGGAGAAGATTTCTCTATTGAAACAGCTGTAGTAGTAAGCGAATTATACCGTCACGCAGGTGAGTGGAAATTCAATGCAATCGGAAGTGGATTCCAAGGTGGATTAGGTTCTCTATGTAATAACTTTGGTTTAGATGTAGAGTAATAGACTTATATATCCATCAGTGAAACGCATATATACTGATGGATATATTTTTTGAAATTAAAATATAGAGGTGAATATATATGGTTATTCAATTGCAAAAAGGACAGAAGATTGATTTAGGTAAGACAAGCCCTGGTTTAACAAAAGCAGTAATTGGTCTTGGATGGGATATTAAATCTTATGATGGTGGATCCGATTTCGATTTAGATGCATCTGCCTTTTTATTAGATGCAAATGGAAAATGTACGAAGGAAACTGATTTTATTTTCTATAACAATTTGCAGTCTCCTTGTGGATCTGTTCTGCATACAGGAGATAACCGTACAGGTGCAGGTGATGGTGATGATGAACAACTTGTTGTGGATCTGAAAAAAGTTCCAGCAGATGTGCACAAAATTGCAATCACAGTTACAATTTATGATGGAGAAGGCCGTAATCAAAACTTTGGACAAGTCGGAAACGCATTCGTTCGTTTAGCAAATGAAGAAACAAATGAAGAAGTTCTTCGTTTTGATTTAGGGGAAGATTTCTCCATTGAAACAGCAGTTGTCTTTTGTGAATTATACCGTCATAATGGACAGTGGAAGTTTAATGCAGTAGGAAGCGGTTTCCAAGGTGGTTTAGGTGCGCTTGTAAGAGCGTATGGCTTGGATGCATAAGAAGGGAAACGAACTTCGTTTCCTTTTTTTGACCTTTCTATAAATCTAGCAAAGAATAGGGGATAAAGGTAAGATGAGTATTTTGCAAGGAATCCTTGATACGTATGCTCAGTTTTTCGACTTGGACATGTGGATTAAAGTGTTGCAAGATCCAGTATCTTGGGGATTAATTGGTACACTTGTTGTACTTGAAGGCTTACTATCTGCTGATAACGCACTTGTGTTAGCAGTAATGGTAAAACACCTTCCAGAAGAAAAACGCAAAAAAGCATTATTCTATGGACTTATTGGAGCTTATGTATTCCGCTTTATTGCAATTGGAATCGGAATGTTCTTAATTAAATTGGCATGGGTAAAAGTGCTAGGTGCGCTTTACTTAGCTTGGCTTTCAATTAAATATTTCATTGATAAAAGAAAAGGAACTTCAGAAGAAGAGGAAGCTCATGGTGTGAACCAAAATAGTGTTCTCTTCAGAATGTTCGGTGTTTTCTGGGGAACGGTTGCGATGGTTGAATTAATGGATATCGCTTTCTCTGTAGATAGTGTACTTGCTGCATTTGGTGTATCGAATGAAGTTTGGATTCTGCTATTAGGCGGAATGCTTGGTATTTTAATGATGCGTGGTATTGCTGGTGTATTCTTAAAATTGTTAGAGCGTATTCCAGAATTGGAAACGACAGCTTACATTTTAATCTTAATTATTGCAGCAAAAATGCTATTGTCTGTCATTCATATTGAAGTAAGTCATACAGTGTTCTTTATTGTTTTAGTTGTAGCGTTTGGAGTAACATTTATAATTCACTACATGAAGAATGGTGGACAAGCTAGAGAAGAAGTTGCAGCTACTAAAAATGAACATAAATAATTGAAATGGGTTTGCTCGTTATGCGAGCGCCCATTTTTTATAACCAAAAATAGTTTATAATAGAAGAAAGACTTTAGAAAAAACGTAAATGTTTTTGGAGGTGAACTGTTGTGTTTTCACGTTTTACACTTCAACCATGTGCATTAAAAGATGAATCAGATTTAAAACAATTTGAAACGCTTTTAGAAAAACGCCCACAATATGAACTAACAGAGAATGAGATGAAATTTAGTTATTTAGCAAGTCGTATTCTTGGTGTTCCCAATGATGTAGATGAATATTTCAATGAGCTATTTGATTATAGTGAGGCGAAAGGGATCGAGGTTTTGCATGAACAAAATTTAAATAAGGTGATTGATCCCGAAAAACTGCGCCATATTCAAGAAGTTTTTGCATTACATCAAGAAGCGCCAAATGGACTTACAGTAAATAGGCTTGTAGCCCATTTGTCTGGAAAACAACTATTACCGCAAGTAGACAATCCTGATTTGCAGCATTATATACATACGACATTTATTTCTGTATTGAAATTGTATGAAAAACAGCATAATCAATCATTAAAAACAGAAGGGTTCCGTCGTTTCTTAATCGATATGATTAAATTAAGCGAAAATTATGTAGCGAAGTGGTTCTCTACGATTAATTATAAGAAACAAATGCCACGTATCGTTTGGTATGGTGATGCAACGGAGAGTCGTATATATTTCTTATACTTTCTTATTATGCTCGGTTGCGATGTACTTTATTATCACCCGGAAGGAAAAGATGGCTTTGAGAATATTGATGAAGCGGGAAGAACTTTTGTTGTGTCTCATTCAAGTCGTATTTCTCTTGAACCATTCCCCGATCGTCGCCGTGAGCGTGTTGCAACAGTAGCGTATCAGGCTTCGAAAGAAATTGAACAAGTACTTCACCACGATAATTCACTCTTGTACAAGCCGTGGCAATTCCGTTCGTATACACCTGTAGCACGTACATTAAAAACAACATACGATGAACTCTTTTTAATTACGAAAGAAAAGGCGTTTGTACGCCCAACATTCTTTGTTGAAAATAAACACATTTATATCCCTTCTTTATTTGCGAAAATATCAGGCGTTTCAAAGAATGATAAAGAATATTTTCAGCGATTAAAGGCTGTTACATCATTTGATAATAGTTTATTAATTAATACATTTCCGTTTACGAAAGAACAAAAAGCGAATTTCCAATATCATTATCGAGATGCATTGGATCGCGGGGGGAAGTTACATCCAGATTTAATTATGAATAGTCATTGGTGGCCACATAAGCGTTTACCAGAAGGATTACAACATGGTATTGCAGAGGCAATCATCCATGCGTGTGAAAGTGAAATGTGTAAACCAATTGCAAAAGAGACGAAACAAGATGTAGCATTATATGTCTTTGCACAGCTTTCTCAAATACCACCGAATATTTTAGAACAGCTTGAGAAATTTGATTATTCGCAAGAAGTGCCGAAAATTGTTATATTTAATAATGAGAAGAGCGGAGAATTAACTCGTTCTGATGCTGTTTTATTACTGTTTTTAAATCAAATTGGAGTAGATGTATTCCACTTTAATCCAACGGGGAGAAACGATATTGAACCGTATATTGAAGCAGGAGCATTTGATTCACATTGGCTTGAAGAAGTTAATTTTGATCTTGAGTTTCATGGTTCATCAGCCTATAAAAATTTATCACAAACAATAAAAGGACTATTTCGTCCGTTTTTATAAGGAAAGGGAGAATATCATATGAATAACCCAGTCGTACTAGATTCGAAAACAGAATTGAATGAGCAAACTGCACAAGATGTTCGCTTGCAACTTAGACAAGATGCGGAAGTACAACGTATTTATAACGCCGTAGATATTAAAGACCAATTAGAATTAATCGAGCTTGGAAAAGAGCCTTCTATGGAAATTTCACGTTTCGCAGATCAAATTTTACATACAATGTCTTTATCGAAAATAGAAGACTCTGGTGAATTATTAAAACAGCTTGGTAAAATTATGGATAGATTTGATAGTAAAGACTTTGCGGAAGAGAAAAGTGGTTTCTTCTCACGCATGTTCAAAAAAGCGGATAAAATGATTGAACAAATCTTTAGTAAGTATCAGACAATGGGTCGCGAAATGGATAAAGTATACGTAGAAATTACGAAGTATCAAGATGAAATGAAAAAATCAATTGGTACGTTAGATGGCCTGTATGAACAAAACTTAAAGTATTATTTAGATTTAGAAAAATACGTAGTAGCAGGGGAAATGTTATTAGAGCGTTTAAATACAGAGTTAGTTCCGATGTACGAAGAGCGCGTACGTAATAATGATCAGTTAGCAGGTATTGAATTAGAATCACTTAAAAACTCAGTTGAAATTTTAGAGCAGCGTATTGATGATTTAGAAAAGGCACGTATGGTGGCGCTATTAACAGCACCACAAATTCGTATGGTTCAACGTGGTAACAACAAATTAATTGGTAAAATCAATACAGCATTTATTACAACGATTCCTATCTTTAAAAATGGTATCATTCAAGCGGTAAATGCGAAGCGTCAAAAGCTTGTTGCAGACTCTATGGCTGAACTTGATCGCCGTACAAACGAATTACTTAAGAAGAATGCACAAAATATCGCGACTCAAAGTGTGGAAGTAGCGAGATTATCAGGTTCTTCTAGTATTAAGATGGAAACACTTGAGGAGACTTGGAATATTATTTCAAGAGGTATGCAAGAAACACAACAAATTGAAGAACAAAATAAACGTGAACGTGAAGAAAGCCGTAAGCGTATGGCTGCATTAACGGAGAACATCAAAAAAGAATTACAAGGATAAATGAAAAGGCAATGAGGAATATTCCTCATTGCCTTTTTTGTTTCGTTATTTGAAGGCAGTAAGGATCCCATCTCAAGATGCGGCTGTAAAGCAAAGAAGTTAGACGGGAATCGGGCTTTTAATCAGTGGAGGAAGGAACGAAATCCCCCCGCTGATTAAAGTTTCACTTTATTTTCTCTTAAATAATTTAATGATTTCATTCACAACAAGCGGAATGATACTTAATAAGAGAACAAATCCCCAATCTTGTATTGTTAATGCGTGTACACCAAATATATTTGCAAGAGGAGGGATGGAGATAATACAAACTTGCATAAGAACACCGATAAGAAGTGAGAAAACTAAATATTTATTTGTAAATATCCCGATTGAAAAAATTGATTTCGTTCTTGAACGTAAGTTGAATGAATGAACGAGTTGAGAAAAACTAAGGACGACAAATGCCATCGTTTGAGCATGTAATAGAGCGTCTTCATCAATTTGATCTGGGAAGAGAGGAAATAAATTAGTATCTTCTGTATAGAGCTTTGCCCCAACGATA
This sequence comes from Bacillus cereus group sp. BfR-BA-01310, assembly GCF_022664325.1. Lineage (NCBI taxonomy): Bacteria > Bacillati > Bacillota > Bacilli > Caryophanales > Bacillaceae > Bacillus > Bacillus cereus group sp. BfR-BA-01310. The sequence goes on from NZ_JAKUHD010000018.1 coordinate 9,699, forward strand.
AAGGCTGTTAATGTGAGAAGTCCAATTACAACGCCATTGAAAATAAGAAAAGGAACGCTACCGCTAAATAAGCTTTCTTTTGCATGACGTGGTTTTTCCTTCATTACATCAGGATCTTCGGGATCAACACCGAGTGATAATGCAGGTAGTGTATCTGTAATTAAATTTACCCACAGAATGTGAATAGGGCGTAGTGGTGTTGCCCAGCCGAGTAAAATAGCTAAAAATAAAGTGATAATTTCTCCAAAGTTACAAGAAAGTAGGAAGAGAATAGACTTTTTAATATTACGGTAAATATTTCTACCTTCTTCAACAGCTTTAACGATAGATGAGAAGTTATCATCTGTTAAAACTACATCAGCTGCGCCTTTTGCGACATCTGTTCCTGTGATTCCCATTGCTACCCCAACATCTGCTTGCTTTAAAGATGGAGCATCATTTACACCATCACCAGTCATGGAAACGATATTTCCTTTAGCGCGTAATGCTTTTACAATCTTCACTTTATGTTCTGGAGAGACTCTAGCAAAGACATTTAAATGATTAATTTTACTTGCTAGTTCTGTATCTGAAATGTTATCTAATTCAGTTCCAATCATAATTTCAGATTTTTCTTCAGCAATACCAAGTTCTTTGGCGATTGCAAAAGCGGTATCTTTATGATCGCCAGTAATCATGACAGTGCGAATACCAGCTTTTTTACATTCTGTAATAGAATCTTTTACTTCTGTGCGTGGAGGATCAATCATACCGACAAGACCGATAAATATAAGGTTTTCTTCGAGATGATCTATATCCACATGGTCTGTCTCATATTGTTTAAATGCGAATGAAAGTACTCTTAAAGCTTCTTGTGACATCGCTTGTGCAGCTTCTAATATTTGTGTTTTATGAGAATCTGTTAGGACCTCAACTTTGTTATTTATAAAGATATGGGTACAGTGAGGTAAGAGTTTATCAATGGCACCTTTAGTCATGCTATAGTAGCTTTCATCATATGTATGTACTGTTGACATCATTTTACGATTAGAATCGAAAGGCAGTTCGTTAACACGTTCATGTTTATTTTCTAAATTATCTTTTTGAATGTTAAAAGAGCTTCCGGCAACAAGAAGGGCAATTTCTGTAGGATCCCCTGTTTGTGATTCGTTACTATAAGAGGCATCGTTGCATAAAACCATATTTTCTAATAATAGATGGTGTACATCGTTATTTACGTTCAAATTTTCTAGCTGATTGTATGTTTGATCACTATAAAAATGAGTAACGGTCATTTTATTTTGAGTTAATGTTCCTGTCTTATCTGAACAAATAATTGTAACGGAACCAAGAGCTTCAACAGCTGGTAGTTTGCGAATGATAACGTTTTGTTTAATCATACGTTGAACGCCGATGGCAAGAACGATAGAAACGATAGCTGGTAAGCCTTCTGGAATGGCTGCAACAGCTAAACTAATAGCAGTCATAAACATTTCTAAAGTATCTCGTCCTTGTAAAAAACCGATGAGAAACATAATGACACAAATAGCTACAGCGACAAAGCCTAAATATTTACCTACTTGCGCTAAGCTTTTTTGAAGTGGTGTCATATCATCTTCAGCTTCATGCAAAAGAGTTGCGATTTTCCCAATTTGTGATTTCATTCCAGTTTCAACAGCAACACCGACGCCGCGCCCGTATGTTACTAGCGTTGACATAAAGGCCATGTTTTTTTGATCGCCTAGTGGTACTTGCTCATCCCTTTGCATGGAAGGGTTATAGATTGCATCTTTATCGACAGGGACAGATTCACCAGTTAGAGCAGATTCTTCAACTTTTAAGTTCGCAGTTTCAATAAGCCGTAAATCACATGGTATATATCGTCCGGCATCAAGCATAACGATATCACCTGGAACGACGTGCTCAGATGGGATCTCTTTTAGTTCACCATCTCGTTTTACGATAGCTTTTGGCGTGGCCATCTTTTTTAATGCTTCTAAAGCTTGTTCTGCTTTAGATTCTTGGATTACACCGATAACAGCGTTTAAAATCACAACGAGCGCGATAATACTTGCATCGGCCCATTCACCTACAAAGGCGGAAATAAGGGCAGCTATGATAAGGACATATACGAGGACGTCATTAATTTGGGCGAAAACTCGCTGCCATAAAGTACGTTTTTGTTTTGTAGCTAATTCATTAGGACCATATTGCTTTAAACGTTCATTTACGATTTCATCGGTTAAACCGTATTGTTCATTTGTTCCTAAATCGGTTAATGTTTGATCTTTCGTCTTACTGTACCAATTGCTCATAAGTAAGCACCCCCAGTAAAAACAGTTAGCAATGGTAGTGTGGCAATTTTTTTAGAGTAGTATGTATGGAGAAATAATCTAAGGTGAGGTTCTACTTTCATTGTACAGTATTTTAGAATGGGATGAGGAAAAGGGAAGAGTTGTCATGAATTTGTTGAAATTAAAAAGAGCCTCTCTTATGAGGCTCTTTGCTATTTTTTAATTAATGTACCTAATTCCTCTGTAATAGCTTGCATTTCACTAATGCTGAATGTTTCGCGCTTCATAACATGCTCATAAATGTCGCGTAAGTCTTCGTACATTTCTTCGTTAAAGCTAGCAGCTCTCATTGCTCCAGCATTAACCATGCGTAATTTTTCTTTAATAGCTTCTACCATATATTCAACGTTTTCTTCTGATTTTACGGATAAATCCACCGAAGTGTCCCCCTTTAAAATAACATAAGGATATCTTAACATTTTTTATCATTTTCGTTAATGAAACTTTTCAATCCTATTAAATTAGTAGGGATTTCCTTTATAATTAATAATTGGTTGTTTATACTATAAGTATATATTAAGAAATGCACCAAGAAGGGAAGAAACAAAAATATGGTTCAAGTATTGTTTGTTTGTCTTGGGAACATTTGTCGTTCTCCAATGGCAGAAGCAATTTTTCGAGAACTTGTCGTAAAAGAGGGACTCGAAGAGAAAATTGTCATTGATTCTGCCGGAACTGGAGATTGGCATATTGGTCATCCACCACATAAAGGAACACAAAAAATTTTAAAAGAAAATGAAGTCTCTTTTGAAGGAATTAAAGCACGTCAAGTAGAAAAAGAAGACTTAACAAAGTTTGATTATATTATTGCCATGGACAACAAGAATATAGCGGATTTAAAAAGTTTAGGTAAAACTGGAGGCTATATTGGTAGGCTGTCCGATTTTGTTCCAGGCGGTGGCTGGACAGACGTTCCTGACCCTTACTTTACAGGGAACTTCCAAGAAGTGTATGACCTTGTAACAGAAGGGTGTGAAAAGCTACTAGCTTTCATTCGAAATGAACAAGGAATATGAGGAAGCTTAGAAAGAAATACTTTCTAACATAAGAAATGAAAGGGTGAAGGAATATGGCAAAGAAAAATAATATTGCTCGAAACATTGCGATTGGTGTAGCTGCAGGTGTAGCTGTATCCATGTTAAAGAAAGAAAATCGCGAAAAAGTAAAAAATACAGCAGAAAAAGCAAAAACAAAGATGATTGAAATTGGTGAAAATGCGAAGATAAAAGAAAAAGTGCAAACTGTTACAGATAAAGGACGTGAACTTGCTGATTTCAATGTAGTAAAAGCGAAAGTAGCAGAAATTAAAAAATTGACGCCGTCTGTTGTAGAAACGTTAAAAGAAACGAAAGAAATTTTTAGTAAGAAAAAAGTTGAGCGAGAAGAAAAGCCAGAAACGATTGAAATTCAAGCTGTGTCCCCAAAGGTAGATGAGCTTAAAGCTGAAGAAGAGCCAGTGGTAGCTGAAGATGGCGGTATGAAAGAGGCACGTGAATTATTTATGAAGGACTCAAATGCAGAGGGAAAAAAAACTGAAGCATATATTGAGCTAAAGCAAGATAAAGAAGAGAAGAAAAGCGTTTAAAAATATATGAGAAAATTTTTAGAAAAAGCAAAAAGAAATCGCACTTTTTCGTTTGGGAAAGACTTATACGATCGAACGATGCGCGATGATGTAGCGGGCTTAGCAGCACAGCTCGCTTATTTCTTCTTGCTTGCGATTTTTCCTGGGCTTGTTTTCTTAATTACGCTTCTTGGATTTATTGACCTTCAAACAGAAAGTGTGCTCAACCTATTAGAACCGTACGTACCGGAAGATGCGATGAACTTAATTGAAGTAAACGTAGATAAAGTTGTAAATGAGCAAAACGGTGGTTTACTATCATTTGGTTTACTATCGATGCTATGGTTTGCTTCAAATGGAGTGAATGCGGTTATGAATGCTTTTAACCGTGCTTATGATGTAGCAGAAACCCGTTCCTTTATTAAAACAAGAGCTTTATCGATTGTGTTTACACTAGCGATAATTTTTATGATTGTGTTTGCACTGATTGTCCCGGTGTTTGGGCAAGTAATTGGGGCAGCTGTGTTTAAAGCAATTGGTTTATCGGATAGTTTTTCTTACGTTTGGAGTATTACGCGTTTAGTAGCGAGTTTCTTTGTTTTGTTCGCTTTATTTAGTTTCTTATATACGTTTGCACCTGATCGGAAATTAAAAAGAAGAGAAGTTATTTCAGGAGCAGTATTTGCTACTGTAGGATGGATTGTGGTATCGTACTCATTTGCCTATTATGTAGATAAATTTGCAAATTACGCTAATACATATGGTGGTCTTGGTGGTATCATTATTTTAATGTTATGGTTTTATTTGACCGCGTGGGTCATTTTACTTGGCGGAGAAATTAACGGTTTACTTCATCACTATAGAACGAGTGACAATAATTCCCGTAATGAAAAATAAACTTCTGTTCCATAATAAAAGGGAACAGGGGGGATATTTCATGAGCAATAATAAAAAGAACCACAATAATAAAAATAACACTAAGAAAAAGAGCAGTTCGCATCCAAAGCATAAAACAAGCAGCAGTGCGAACGGTCATAATAGCTACCATTAAAAAAATGGGTCCCTTATCAGGGACCCGTTATTTGTTTCCTTTTAATAATCGTAAGCCATTCAAAATTACAAGAATGGTACTTCCTTCATGCCCAATTACACCGAATGGAAGAGCTAAAAACTGTAGAAAGTTTGAACAAATTAGCATTGCAATGACAGCTAAAGAGAAGACAACGTTTTGCTTAACAATGCGATTCATTCGCTTTGATAGACGAATTGCTTGAGAAAGACGAGATAATTCGTTTTTCATAAGAACAACGTCTGCAGTTTCTAAAGCTACGTCTGTTCCTTCCCCCATCGCAACACCTATACTAGCGGTAGCGAGTGCGGGTGCATCGTTTATACCATCTCCAACCATTGCGACTGTGCCGTATTTTTCTTTTAATTGTTTTATCGTTTCAACTTTCGTTTCTGGTAGACATGATGCGTAATATTCTTTTATATTACTTTCAGCAGCAATTGCTTTTGCAGTTTCTTCATTATCACCTGTAATCATGATTGCTTCTACACCAATACTTTGTAAATCGCGAATAGCAGCTATTGTTTCTTCGCGAAGGGTATCTTTTAAAGCAATAAGCCCAAGAATACCATCTTCATCACTAATATAAACGACAGTTTTTCCCTCTTTTTCAAGTGAGGCAGAAATGCCATTATGAAATGTTTTTGTTTCTTCACCGATAAAATCAGCTTTCCCGATTTTATAAGCTTTGTTTTCTAATACTCCTTTTAGTCCAAAACCAGTTACATCTTCAACATTTTCTGGTTTTTTTAGCGTAATATCATAAGCGTGTCTTGCATATTTAACAATTGCTTCTGCTAAAGGATGTGTAGAGTGACTTTCAATCGTTGCTGTAATAGAAAGTACTTCACTTTCTGCTATGCCTTCTCGAACGTATACATCTGTTACAGTAGGTTTTCCCTGTGTTAATGTTCCAGTTTTATCAAAGGCAATCGCTTTAACTGAAGCTAGACGTTCTAAATGAATACCACCTTTAAAGAGAATCCCGTTTCTTGCTCCGTTAGAAATTGCTGATAAAGTCGCTGGTGTAATGGCAGCAACTAGTGCGCAAGGAGAAGCGACTACAAGCAAGATCATAGCGCGATAAAATGTTTCATTCCAACTCCAGTCAAGTAAGAAATGAGGAATGAACATCATAAGTGTGACAACGATTAATACACCTTTTACATATGTTCCTTCAAACTTTTCGATAAATAGTTGTGATGGTGATTTTTCACTTTGTGCACTTTGAACGAGACGAATAATCTTTTGGAATAATGTTTGATCGCTCGGCTTTGTAATTTTAACTTCAATAGCACCACGTAAATTTACGGTGCCGGCAAAAACTTCATCACCAAACTTTTTCTCATTTGGAATAGGTTCCCCTGTAATAGCTGCTTCATCAATATTTGTTTCACCATTATGAATTGTGCCATCAGCAGGAACACGCTCACCTGGCTTAATTAAGATAATATCGTTAATTTGTAATTGTCCGACTGGAATGCGTTCTTCTATGCCATTAGAAATACGCAATGCTTCTTCGGGTTGTAAGTCAAGAAGGGCTGAAATTTCTTTTTGGCTTTTGCTTAGTGTATAAGATTCCATTGCTCCACTTAATGCAAAGATGAAGATTAAAATCGCACCTTCTGCCCAGTAGCCAATAATTGCAGCACCGATAGCTGCAAAGAGCATGAGCATTTCAACATTTAGCTCTTTCTCTTCAATTGTGTCTTCGATACCTTCTTTCGCTTTTGCAAATCCCCCAATTATATAAGCAAGGATATAGAAAGTAATACCTGCATTTATTGCCTCATTTTTTGTGAATAACCAACCAGCTAAAATGAAAATACCAGATGCGATTGCAAATATAAGTTCATAATGTTTCTTTAATGTGTCCCATAAAGAGGGATGAGAAATATCTTTTGTTGCTTGTAATGTTTTTACTTCTGAGTTCATTAATACTCGCTCCTTCCGAATTCTTATTGAGAAAAAGAATCAAAATCGAAACCCCTATAAAACGACGAAAGCTGCCATCCATAATGGATAGCAGCATTTCTGTTGAATCTGATTTTAATAGTTATTATATTGTAATTATTCTATAGTATAGCATATGTTTTTATTAGATGATATGTTTTTGTTTCTATTATAGACTGAAAACTTGTGTTTTTGCACCTCCTTTGGTATATATGGATATTGTTCATAAAAAGATCGGAAAGGAAGACAGCAAGTTGAAGACAGAGAAATTTTTTACCCATCCGATTGGCGTATTTATTGCTGCAATAGTGGCAACATTTTTATGGGGAAGCGCATTTCCCTTTATTAAATTAAGTTATGCTGAACTTGGAATTCAGCCACATGAAGTCGGAGAGCAAATATTATTTGCTGGTTATCGATTTTTCTTATCAGGTGTAATGCTCTTATTCTTTTTTAAAGCGTTAGGAAAAGATATGCATTTCAAAAAAGGAACAGGGAAGCAGTTAGTACAAATCGGCTTGTTCCAAACTTTTCTTCAGTATATATGTTTTTATATTGGAATGAGTTATAGCTCAGGAATTGAAGGGGCGATTATTTCAGGAACATCATCCTTCTTTCAAATTTTAATCGCACATTTTTTATATAAAGATGATGCTCTAAATATGAGAAAAGTAATTGGAGTATCTATCGGTTTTTGTGGTGTGATTTTAGTGAATGTACCGAGTGATGGAAGTTTGTCATTCCATTTTGGAATCGGTAGTTTATTACTTCTTGGCGCAGCAATGATGTATTCATATGGAAATATATTAGCGAAAGAAGGTAGTAAAACGTTAGATATTGGGTATATGACAGCATACCAAATGATCTTTGGATCAATTGGGTTACTATGTATAGGTGCATTTCAAGTTGGAGTGATGCCATTTACATTTAACCTACATGCAATACTTATGCTTATATATTTATCTTTCTTATCGGCAGCGGGTTTCTGTATATGGAATACAATTATGAAGTATAACAAAGTAGGCAAAGTATCGATGTATATGTTCTTCATACCAGTGTTCGGCGTATTATTATCAAGTATGATTTTAGGAGAAGCCATTCATTCATTTGTACTATTTGGTTTAGCATGTGTCGCAGCGGGAATTATTGTGGTAAATCGTACTCCGGCTAAACAGAAAATTGAGCAAGAAAAACAGGTAGCATAGAGAACAGAAAATCTATTAAAATGGAAGAACAGTACTGTTCTTCTTTTTTTACGTAGAAAAAGGAGAACTGACTATATATAACGAAAAAAGATACAAATAAAGCATTTATTGAGGAGAAAATGTTATGAATGTACTTTACATTGTGTTAATCGGGCAAATAATTATTTTTTTAACAGGAGCAATTTATGCAATAGGACAGACAAAAAGAACAAGAGAAAATATGCCGTTACCTTTAGCAGTGCGTCTAATTCTTAGTTTTTCTTTAACAGGTAGTGCAATTTGGATATGGTTACAAGATCCATCGGTAGAGTACAGTACGTGGGTTGCACTCGGTATGACTTTATCCACTGTAGGGGATTTATTTATGGCAGGATTGATTCCGATTGGCCATCGATTAATTGGAGGAATGGTTACTTTCGCTCTTGCCCATTGTTTCTATGTGAAAGCATTTTTGCAAACAGGTATTTCATGGAGTGGTTTTTGGATCGGCCTACTTGTATACGGACTCTTTCTAATTATAGGATGGTTTTTCTTTATTAGAAATGAAAAGCAAGACAAGCTCTTTACAATAGGGGCTCTAATTTACGGTTTGTGGGTTGGAGGAATGGCATGTTTTGCATTCGCCTTATATTACGAGAATACAGGAATATGGTGGGTGCCAGCACTTGGTGGTTTATTGTTTGTGATTTCTGACTTTATTATCGGTGTTACAGATATCGGAGGGCGCAAATTGAAGTATGAACCACTTTGGATTTGGTTTACATATGTCGCTGCGCAGATGTGTATTGTATATGTGGGATTATAAAAAAGATACTCTCAAAAATAGTTGATGGACTATTTTGAGAGTATCTTTTTTCATTTCTATGCTACGATATTTTTTTGTTGCAGAGCAGAGAGGCTATAGTCATCAGCTGCTTTATAACCTTGAGCTAATAAATCATTGATGTAGAGTTTGTTGTAAATAAAGCAGAATACTAGGTTAGAGAATCCGAATGTAAACATGCTAGCGAGTAAGATAATTAAAAACCATTTCCAATCTCCGCGGAATATAGCAGGGAAAAAGCCAAAGAAAAATACAGTCCAACTAAAACCGATTTTTGCTTGTTTAATTTGACCTGTATTATCATTTTTTAACATAACTTTCATAAAAAAGAAATCCTCCTAGTGAATATGAATATTTGTATAAATAAAGACAAATATAGTATATCAAAATAATGTATATACGGATATTATTTTTTGTGCATTTGTAATATTTTTTATTTTTTTGTTTCTATATTCGGAATTTTATAGAAAAACTATCTGGGAAGTATTTATAATAAATGTAAAAAGAAAATGAGATGGTGGGATAATGCAAAAGAAAAGCCGATTGCGTGAGTTCTTTGAAGTATTTGCGATTGCATGTTTAATAGTTTTTTTTGCGAAAATTTTCGTGTTTTTTCCTACAACTGTAAAAGGGGCATCCATGAGGCCGACGTTACAAGATGGAGATAAAGTAATCATTAATAAACTTGCAAAACGATTTGAAAGTTATGAGAGATCGGACATTATTGTCGTGAAGACGGATAACTTCTATGTGAAGAGAATTATTGGATTACCAGGAGATGTAATTGAGATGAAAAATGATCAATTATATGTTAATCATCAAGTGAAAAATGAAGAGTATTTAAATAATAATAAAAAACAGGCAGAAAAATTACTTATCAATTTAACTGAAGACTTTGGACCGATTACAATTCCTAAAAATAAAATTTTTGTGATGGGAGATAATCGTTTAGTAAGTAGGGATAGTAGGAATGGCTTAGGCCTCATTGACAGAACAGAAGTATTAGGAAAACTAACGGCAGTGTATTATCCATTTGAACATGTGAAAATTGTAAATTAGAGATAAGAAAAACCAAGCAAATTAAGTTGCTTGGTTTTTCTTATTTAAACAGTTGGTGTTTCACTTTATTACTTCTTGTGAAGCAATGTTTTCATTGTTGCGGTCAATATTTAACATGAACTTTCGTTGCAACAATTGCAATTTAAACAGTGTTAAAGGATCATGATAAGTTTCTGGATTTGTTCTTAGCTTTGTTAATGTTTGCTCGTCTTCTTGTATTTCAAGTTGGGCCGCTTCTACATTTTGCTTCAATATGCTAAGAGGGTCTTTAAAGAACATCATGATATCACGTTCTAGCGCACCTTCAAATACTTCAAATTGAAGGAAGAATTGCTTCGAAATTGCATGAGCAACTTCTGTATAATCTTCTGTTTCAATATATTGTTTATACTTATTTGATAGCATAGATTGATTTTTTTGCATATTACCGAATAATTTCCCTGCACTTTTCAAGAAAAATTGTGTTGGTGTAAAGCGTAATAAAATATTGATGTTAGCCACTGTAATTCTATTTGTCATTCTTACAACATCTCTATTCCAGTCATCTAGTAATTTGAAATCACAAGGAAGATTAATACGCTCTTCTTCATAGAGTTTATTAAAGGTATCGCCCATTTCATCTAAATAAGCTTGCGCTTGAATGAATTCATTATGTGCAGTTTCAATCCATTCTTGAATGGATTGAGTAAATTTAGGAAGAAGCACTTGCTGTACATGTTTTTGAATTCTTTCATTCATTGCTACATTTAGTTCTTCATGGACTAATTTGAAATCACTATCCTCTTGAACGAGATCTGAGCAACTCTGTAACAATTCAGGAATTTGAGAATGTATATCCTGTGTAATTTCTTCTTTCGTTAAGAGATAAGATTCTGTAATAGAACGAACTTTATCTTTTTGAATGGCTGTAAGATTATTAATAAAACCATCAAGTTTAACTAAAATATGTTTGTTCCAACGGACTGATTTTACTAATGTATTTTCTAACTCCACACGTTCATTTAAAAGGTAGGCAATCGTCTTTTGGATAAACCATAACAATTTTTCAATACGTTCTTTTTCCATGTTGCGCTGAGCAAGGTTAGTGATAATAGAGTCTGTTACGTTGCCTAGTTGCTCACTACTCTCTTGTGAAGGAGAGTAAGGGAAAAAGTGTGCATTTGGGAAATGTACAAGTATTTTCTTTTTAATATTGTTCGTGATGTTTTCACTAGTAGTTGTATCAATTGTTTGTAAGACGAATTGAATTTGTAAATTTGGTACTTGCTCACGAATATATAATAATGTATCAAGCTCTTCATCATGTAATGGCGAAGCTGAATTTAGTACATAGATAAGACTATCTGCTGCCTGTAAGTATTCGAAATGAGAGCTGTTTTTGTTAAGTTGTCCATGCACAGTAGGTGTGACAAGGAATGAAAACTTATTTTTTCTTAAAAATCTACTCGGTAATTTAATTTCAATACATTTTTTCTCTAGTTCTGACTGAGAAGGTACAGCTTGTATGTTATGAAGTTCAGCAAAGTTTGGTATATTTCGTATATCTAACTCTGTAAACTCAGTTATTTCAGTTTGACTATTATCTTTAAATGTAATAGAAGTTGTTAGAGTTTCAGTTAATATATTTTCTCCTAGTATAGAGTTGATAAAGGCTGATTTATCATAATCACTAGTTCCTGCTACTAGAAGTTGTGTAACAGTTAAATCGTATAGCTCACGAACGAGTAGTGTGAATTGATGACCTAAATCTACATCATTCTTCTCAGCCCATACAGCAATCGTTTCAAATAATGCTGATACATCTGCCATATCAACATTTGCATAAGCTGATGAATTTGAAAGTAAGGCACCTGCGCTTTTTACGAGTAATGATTCTAGAGTTGTAGGTGAAACCTCGTTCCATGCTAATACTGCTGCAGAGACAAGTAAAGAATCTTCCGCTTTCGTTAAACTAAACCAATTCGTTAATAAATCTGGAACAAGTCCTTGTAATTCATGCATGAAATGTTGCCCAGTAATTAATTCAAAATACGTCTCTTGATAGCGGGCAGAAATTTCATTCCAATCGTCATTAGCGTCTACTTCAATATGTAAGAATAAGTGATTTATTGTTTGAATCCAAGGTAGATGTAATGATTCATTTTCATAGCTGTTCCAAAGTGAAATAACAAGCTCTTTAAATTGAACTTGATCAATTGTATATAAGGCTTTTAAAGATTCATAGAAATACTCAGGTTTAATTTTATTAGTAAAGCCTCTGTTCACATAATTTATTAACGTATCGAACCAATGTAATGATTTTGTTCGAATCCCTTCTTGAACCGCTAGTTCAATAGCATTATTCCAATCTTCTTGTTTCTCATAAAAGGATCGAGCGATTGCAGTAATATTCGGATAGTCTGGTTGGAATGAAACAGCTTCACTAATTGTTTTAAAAGCAAGACCTAAGCGGTTTTGATCGATGTAAAGAGAAAGAAGTTGTAGGGAAACTTCCATAGTAAGAGTCGTATCTTCTGATTGAATAGATTTATAAATTTCCTCTGCTTTTGGCAAGAAACCTAATTCGAAGTAAGCATCTGCAATATTCTTCATGGCCCAGAGAGCAAGTTCATTGTTTACTTTCTCCCATTTAAATATAGCTGCTTCAAAGTCTTTGTTTTGAAAGTAAACTTCACCTTGTGCGAAGCGAATATTAGATATATTGGAGAATTCATTTTTTGATTCATTTATATATGCTTCACCGAGTACTTCCGTTACCGGAATGGAAGTATCTTCTGTTAAAAATGTTTTATAGTAAACCTTTTGGATAAATTGTTTTTCAATGGTCATGTTCGTTCCCCCTGTATAATTTAGAAAAATGATGTTGTATGTAAAAGGGTACCTGTTACTCTAATAGGTAGAAGTTGCATTATATAGACCAAACTATGTTTTTGCTAGATATATCATTTTTCCTGAGAGTTAAACCGTTGCGAAAAGTAACTTTCCTTTATTGTAACAAAAAAACAAGCCTATGAATTTTTATTTTTTAATCCCGCTATTTGTGGGCAGTAAGACTCCCACCTCAAAATTTGGCGAATGCGAGGAAGTTAGGTGGGAGTCAGGCTACCCGTAAAAGCCCAATTGGTGTGGGCTAATAATCAGTGGGGATGGGCAAAACCCCCACTGATTAAAGTTTCACTTTATCTCTGTTAAAGGAATGAATAGAAGTAGAGTTCAATATAAAAACAATGTATATTGAATATGTATACCATGTTTGTCTTAAAGATAGAACGGGCACAATATGGAATAACGATCGTGCATAGGATGTGTCTTCCGAATGGAACAACATATTGGCGAGTTAATCTCACATTATGGGTATTTTGGAATTATTATAGCTTTAGCTGGTGGGATAGTCGGATTACCGATACCAGATGAGTTTTTATTGACTTTTATTGGTTATAATATTTCAAAAGGAGTTATGTCAGGAGCAGCTGCTTTTTTAAGTGGAATGGCAGGTGCGATGATTGGCATTACGTTAAGTTATATATTAGGTTTAAAACTTGGACTCCCTGTTTTAAAAAAATATGGTCCGAAAATTAGAATTAAAGAACATCATATTGAAAAAACACATATTTTATTTGAAAAATACGGCCCGTTTCTTTTAATTATTGGCTACTTTATACCAGGAGTACGTCACTTAACAGCATATTTTGCTGGGGTTTCGAATTTAACATGGTGGCGTTTTTGTCTGTATGCTTACGGTGGGGCGCTAATTTGGATAAGTGTTTTTATTGGCCTAGGTTGGAAGCTAGGAGAGAAGTGGCGCTTTGTTGAGTATAGTTTACATCATTATGGAATATGGATTTTATTTATTTCGGCAATTGTAACATTGATTGTGTGGATTTACATAAGGAATAGAAAAAACCGCTAATAATAGCGGTTTTTTAGCTGAAAGCAATAAATAATACACCAGCTGTAATAAAGACTACACCAATACCAGTCATAAAGTTTAACTTTTCACCCAATATAATCATCGCGAGAATAATGGAAAATACTACACTTAATTTATCGATAGGTGCTACTTGTGAGACCTTTCCTGTTTTTAGTGCAAGAAAATAAAATAGCCATGACGAAGCACCAGCGATTCCACTTAATGTGATAAATAGCAGTGCTTTTTTATTTAGGAGGACATCACCGATATTTTGAAATTTACCTTGAATAATAATAACTCCTACCATAAATAATGCCATAATTATAGAGCGAATAGTTGTTGCAACGTTGGCATCGATTCCATCTAAGCCAATCTTTCCAAAAATAGATACGAGGGCGGCAGCAATTGCTGATAATAGTGCGAATAATAGCCATGAACTCATAGTGAAATTCCTCCAATCTTACATTATTATACATGAAAATCATTCTCATGTATAAATGACGAAATAAACCCCCACCTTATATTTTTAATAAGGTGGGGGTTTATTATGCTACTCTGCGATTTCTTCATATAAAAAGTACGTTACATTATAAATATGTTCTACTTCATCGTCTGTCATAAATAATAATTCGTCACGTTCAATCCCTTTTTTCTTTTCAATAAACTCAATCATGTTTTTTCGTTCTTCTCTTTTCATCAATTTTATTTCTCCCCTCATCTGTTTTAATACAGTTTATTTAAGTTACTGCTATTATATAACAGAATCTTTAGAAAGTTCCACCTATTTTATTGTTTTTTTCAAAAGAACTTTTCGACAAAACAAGCCCACTTAAAAGGCTTGTTTTCGTTTTAAAGTCGTAAAAACTCAGGCTCGGTCGTACCGGCACTATCGATGTAATAAATTGTGTCGGGATTGATTTTAATTAGTACATAATTAGGATCTTCCGCACCAAGTAACCAGCGTTTTAAGCTATTAGTCCAAAATTTATTTTTTAGCGTTTGATCTTCTTCGATGGAAGCTATACCTTCAACTTCAATGTAAGCTTCATCTAATTTCTTTCCTTCTCGCCCAAGTAGTACATGTACATTTGGATTCTTTTCGATATCTGTTATCTTTTTTGAATTTCGATCTGTTGCAACATATAGTACAAAATCTTCGTGGAAAAACATCATAAAGGCGCCATGTGGCTTATCGTTACGTACAGTAGATAATACACCTGTTCGTTGACCTTGAATAATAGTTGCGATTTTTTCTTTTAAGTGCATGCTTTTAACCTCTTTTCAAATTTTTAATTCTTTCTGTCTAAACAAGACAATTTAAATATCTTTCATACTGTTTTCCTCAATCCGATTTTTTAAACGTAATTGTGATGAAATCGGACAAGTTAGGAGAAGAATAATAATAATATTGAGGAGAAATACATACGATGGAAGGGTGGAAAGCATGTTTAATAAAATATTTCTTATAGTAGCGCTTATAGGTGTACCACTTTCTGTACTCGGAAAAACACTTCATTGGCCTCAAACAATTATGTTTGCTGTATATTGCATTACTATTATCGCATTAGCGGGTTTTATGGGGAGAGCAACAGAAAGTTTAGCAATCGTTTCTGGGCCCCGGATAGGTGGCTTATTGAATGCAACTTTTGGTAATGCTGTTGAACTTATCATTTCAATTTTCGCACTTCAGGCAGGGTTAATTGAAGTAGTGTTAGCATCTTTAACTGGTTCTGTACTTGGAAACTTACTATTAGTAGGAGGCCTATCCTTCTTTATAGGAGGCCTTAAATATAAAAGACAAAGCTTTAATGTTTACGATGCAAGGCATAATTCAGCCTTATTAATATTTGCTGTTGTCGTAGCCTTTGTTATTCCAGAGATTTTTTCAATGAGTATGGATGCTGGAAAGACGTATCAATTAAGTATTGGTGTTTCTATTATCATGATCATTATGTATCTTGCTGCATTGCTATTTAAGTTAGTTACGCACCGCGGTGTATATCAACATAAAAGTGATGAAGTGGCGCACGAGGAAGAGCCTGAGTGGTCAAAAGGTAAAGCGCTACTCATTTTAGCGATAGCAACAATTGCGGTAGCGTATGTTTCAGAGGCACTCGTACATAC
The DNA here is from genome assembly GCF_022664325.1 of Bacillus cereus group sp. BfR-BA-01310. Lineage (NCBI taxonomy): Bacteria > Bacillati > Bacillota > Bacilli > Caryophanales > Bacillaceae > Bacillus > Bacillus cereus group sp. BfR-BA-01310. The sequence continues at coordinate 25,739 of NZ_JAKUHD010000018.1, forward strand.
TTTTGAAACGGTCGCAAAGTCATTTGGCTGGTCAGAGTTATTTATAGGGGTTATCATCGTTGCGATTGTTGGTAATGCAGCAGAACATGCATCTGCAATTATTATGGCGTATAAAAATAAAGTGAATATCGCAGTTGAAATTGCAGTAGGTTCTACATTACAAATCGCCATGTTTGTTGCTCCTGTATTAGTACTTCTCTCGATGTTTTTTGCACAAAAGATGCCGTTAGTATTTACAATACCAGAACTTGTTTCCATGATTACAGCTGTTTTCTTAACCATTGCTATTTCAAATGATGGGGATACAAACTGGTTTGAAGGAGGCACTTTATTAGCTGCGTATGTCATTATGGGAATTGGTTTTTATTTATTATGAAAAATAGGGATAACAATGAGTTTGAGGGAAAACAATAAATACAGTAATTTATATACCTTTACGTAGGAAGGAGCCAGACAGGTGAAACGAGTGTACAGCATATGTCTTTCAACTATGGTCTCGTTTATTTTATTATTTCCTAACAGTAGTTTTGCAAAGACGACAGTAGAAGTAAAAATGCCTTCATCTGTTTTAAATATTTCAAAAGACAATACATTTCCAAATGACGCACAAGATTTGCCGCGTTTACAGCCAAGTAAGTTTGCTCAAGAACTATTGAAAACAGCAAATATCAGAATTGAAAACCCAGATTTAATTCGTATGTTTAATGAAACGACGATTTCGAATGCACCACTTGCAGTAGGGTACCGTGCGAAAATTTATTTGGGGCAATGGGCATTAAATTATGAATCAATAGATACATCAATTAATTGGGAATATAAGCAAGTAAATCGAAATATATACGATAATCGCGGAGGGGATCGATTATATCCACTTCGCTACAAGCAAGAAACTCAAAAGACAATCGAAGGCGATTTAACAGCGGATATGAAAGATGCCTCAGATGTGAAAAAAATGATGCTTTTAAAAGCGCTTGAAAAAGTGCAATTGCCACTTTCATTTAAAACAACTATTGGTTATGGTACTGGGCATGAGCGCGTGTATAATATTAGTCCAAGTCAACTTGGATATTTATATGCGTATACACCGGCAGTAAATGAAAAAGGAAAAGTGACATTTGGGGAAGTATACCTCGTGTTAAAAGGAAATCAAAAAAGGCTTGTCGTGAAAAATATTACATCTCAAGGGATTGGAGCAGCTATTCCAATTCATGATCATTTATTTTTTAAATTTGTTTCTTCATCGCATTCACAATGAAATAAAAAACGTCAGCGCACAGGCTGACGTTTTTTATTTATAACATAATGTTTGATGTTTTTGATAAGAAATCTTCTTTCGGATAGTAGCTATTTTTTACAAGAACATTTGGTCCAAGACATTTCACAGCAGGACAATGACAACTTAATGATTTTGCTGTTTTTGAGTCACACCATTTGTCATAAGCTTCTTGTAGTGTATTTGTTTGCACATTACCTAGAAGAGGAACGTCACCGAAATCGGTCACGATAATATTTCCGTCGAAAATATTTACGTTTAAACGGGAACGGCCATCTGGATCGTTACGGACAGTTACATTTTTACTCTCATGTAATTTCTTTAGTGTAACTAAATCGCGTTCATCATCACTGCATGCATAGAAAGGTAATGTACCGAATAACATCCAGACATTTTCATCACGAATTTCCAGTAAATGTTCAATCGCATTTCGAATTTCGTCTTTTGTTAAAATTTCAAGTGTGCTAGCGAAGTCACTCGGATACATTGGATGCACTTCATGACGCTTACAGCCCATTTCTTCAACGATTTGACGATGAATATGTTCAATGTGTGGTAGGGTTCGTTTGTTCAGCATAGTTTCGGCTGATACGAGTACACCTGCATCTGATAGAGCTTTACTATTTGTAATCATTCTTTCGAATAATTTTGCGCGTTGTTCATAAGTAGGTTTACGCTCCATCATTGCAAATCCGCCTTCAACGAAGTCATCAATTGTTCCCCAGTTATGTGAAATATGCAATACATCTAAGTAGGGAATAATTTGTTCGTAACGTGCTAAATCTATAGTTAAGTTTGAGTTGATTTGAGTGCGAACGCCGCGTTCATGGGCATATTTTAAGAGTGGTGTTACATAGTTGTCGACGGATTTTTTTGAAAGCATAGGTTCTCCGCCTGTAATACTTAAAGAACGCAAATAAGGAATCTCATCTAATCGTTTTAATAAAAGCTCCATCGGAAGCGGATTTGGATCTTTCGGCTGTAATGTGTAACCAACAGCGCAATGCTCGCAACGCATATTGCATAACGTCGTCGTTGTAAACTCAACGTTTGTTAATAGTAGTTTGCCGTACTCTTCAAGGTCCATATACGCTTCCCATGGATCGTAAGAAGGAGTAATCGGCTTCATTATTTGTGATATCGTCATATGAAATACTCCTTTGACTATTGAAATAACAATTTGTCCATTCTCTATAATAGAAGAATATGTGCTTTTTATAAAGTGAAACTTTTTTGTGAAAAAAGAGAGAAGGCTTACATTATAATAAATTACTGTGACAAAATTGATGAAATTTCATGCCCATAGCAATCATTTTTGCGGTATAATAAAAGCAACTCGAATTAAAAGGAGAGTGCCTTCATGGGAAAAGCAATTCAAGATAAAGATTCACAATTAGTATATTTGAAAGAACGTTTAAATATGTTCATTGAAGTAATTGATACGATTGAACCCGAAGAGGTAGAATTAGAAGATGTAGATCGTCTTCTTGCAATGTTAGATGAACTAGAATTGAAATGTGAGCAATTTAAAAAAGACGAATAATATATTGAAACGGTTGCCAATGTGAAGTTGGCAGCCGTTTTTTTGTAAGGAACTTGTTTGATTAAATAGAAGGAATATAGAAAAAAAGGTATAATCAAGTTGTGAAAAATTTCATTAAACCTTTAATGGCGTGAAATAAATAAAAAGCTGAAGAGTATAACAATGGAATTTTCATTTCATAACGTTTTGGTAGCGTTCACAATTGAGGGGGAAGTAACAATGGAAAAGCTTCAAGAAAGCATGTATCAACTAATTGTTGAAACGTCAACGAACTTACCGAAAGATGTTCGTCGCGCAATTCAACAGGCGAAAGAACGAGAAAATGCAGGAACTCGCTCTGCAATGGCACTTGGCACAATTACAAATAACATCAAAATGGCAGATGATAATATCTCGCCAATTTGCCAAGATACAGGGATGCCAACGTTTAAAATTTATACACCGGTTGGTGTGAATCAATTAAAGCTGAAGGAAGCTATCTATAGTGCGCTTGAGCGGGCAACAAAAGATGGTAAACTTCGTCCGAACTCTGTTGATTCTCTTTTTGGAGACAATAGTGGAAACAATTTAGGACCAGGTACACCTGTTATTAAGTTTGAACAATGGGAAAAAGATTACATTGATGCGCGTTTAATTTTAAAAGGTGGCGGCTGTGAGAATAAAAATATTCAATATAGCTTGCCTTGCGAAATAGAAGGACTTGGACGAGCTGGACGTGATTTAGAAGGAATTCGTAAATGCCTTCTTCATGCGGTATATCAAGCGCAAGGCCAAGGGTGTAGCGCAGGGGTAATCGGCGTCGGTATCGGGGGAGACCGCACATCAGGTTACGAATTAGCAAAAAATCAACTATTCCGTACATTAGATGATGTAAATCCAGTTCCAGAATTACAAAAGCTTGAAGAGTACGTATTAGAGAATGCGAATAAGCTTGGTATTGGTACGATGGGATTTGGCGGAGAAACAACTTTACTAGGTTGTAAAATCGGAGTGTATAATCGTTTGCCAGCTAGTTTCTACGTATCTGTTGCGTATAATTGTTGGGCATATCGTCGTCTTGGCGTAACAATTCATCCTGAGACAGGTGAAATTATGGATTGGTTATACCAAGAAGGTGAAGATACACTTCAGCAAGACGCTGCGCAAGAACAAACAGAGCAACGTGAAATCGTATTACAAGCTCCAATTACAGAAGAGCAAATTCGTGAACTTCGTGTTGGGGATGTTGTTACAATTAACGGTATGATGTATACAGGACGTGACGCAATTCATAAACACTTAATGGATAATGATTGCCCAGTAGATTTAAATGGACAAATTATTTATCACTGTGGTCCAGTTGTAGTGAAAGATGAAAACGACAATTGGAAAATTAAAGCGGCAGGTCCAACGACAAGTATTCGTGAAGAGCCATATCAAGGTGATATTATGAAAAAGTTCGGTATCCGTGCTGTAATTGGTAAAGGCGGTATGGGTGCGAAAACATTAGCGGCATTAGAAGAACACGGTGGTGTGTACTTAAATGCAATTGGTGGTGCGGCACAATATTATGCTGAATGTATTAAAGAAGTGAAAGATGTTGATTTCTTACAATTCGGTATCCCAGAGGCAATGTGGCATTTACGTATCGATGGTTTTAAAGCAGTTGTAACGATGGATTCTCACGGTAACAGTCTACATGCTGATGTTGATAAAACATCACTTGAAAAATTAGCGAGCTTTAAAGAACCTGTATTCAAGTAAGTAGAAATGCATCTCGAATTATTCGAGGTGCATTTTTTGGTATATATAGAAAAACATGTTCAGCATGAAAGAAAGAGCAATAACAGAAACTACAGGTACGATTATATATGGAAAGGAGACTATTTATGAAATATAAATGGTTATATATAGGTCTCATTTTTTCAATTATGATGGCACTTGTTCCAGTTTCAGCATTTGCTTATACGAATACACCACATAACTGGGGAATCCCACGCCCTAAAAATGAAACGGTGCCAGATGCAGGGAAATTATATACAGAATTACTACAAAAAAATGGCGGTTTTTACTTAGGGGATACAAAGAAAAAAGACATATATTTAACGTTTGATAATGGGTATGAAAATGGATATACAGGAAAGATTTTAGATGTACTAAAGGAGAAAAAAGTACCAGCAACTTTCTTTGTGACGGGACATTATATAAAAACACAAAAAGATTTACTATTAAGAATGAAAAATGAAGGACATATTATTGGTAATCATTCTTGGAGTCATCCTGATTTTACAGCTGTAAATGATGCAAAACTTCGTGAAGAATTGACTAGTGTAACGGAAGAAATAAAAAAAGTAACAGGACAAAAAGAAGTGAAATATGTACGTCCTCCGCGAGGCGTGTTTAGTGAAAGAACGCTAGTTCTTACGAAAGAAATGGGATATTATAACGTGTTTTGGTCGCTTGCATTTCTTGATTGGAAAGTAGATCAGCAAAGAGGATGGCAATATGCTCATAATAATGTAATGACTATGATTCATCCAGGGTCTGTTTTGTTACTTCATGCGATATCGAAAGATAATGCAGAGGCACTAGCGAAAATCATTGATGATTTGCGCGAGAAAGGGTATCATTTTAAAAGCCTAGATGATTTAGTAAAAAGCAATCAACCGTAAGCATGTATGCTTGCGGTTTTCTCATGCTATAATGATGTGTAAAAAGGATGGGGAAACGTATGTGGAGCGAACATGTTACGTTAGAATATCCGTACCACTTTGAAGAAGTGCTAAAGCGTTTATCTTTCGACCCGTTAAACGTCATTCAGTTAGACGAGAAAGTAATTTATATCCCGCTTTCTATAGACGAAGAACAGATTGTTGTTCGGTTGCAGGGGATTGGTACTGTTCAAAATCCACAGTTTTGGCTCTCTAGTCAGACAGGAGATCAAGAGAAAGTAATGAGACGAATGAGGTCCATTTTTCACTGGAATGACCCGTTTCAAAATATACAAAATCATTTTTTAAACACATCATTACGTCCACTATTTGAAACATATGCTTATACTCCAATTATTTTAGAATTTGATTATTTCGCTTGTCTTCTTCGTTGTATTATTCATCAACAAATAAATTTGAAATTTGCTACTGTGCTAACAGAGCAATTTGTAAAACGATATGGGACAGAAAAAAACGGCGTTTTATTTTTCCCAACACCAGAAAGAGTAGCGAATATTCCAATAGAGGAATTGAGAGAGCAGAAGTTTAGTCAGCGAAAAGCTGAATATATGGTAGGATTAGCAAAGCATATTGTCGACGGTAAATTAGATTTAGCAAGGATAGAAAACGAAACAGAAGAAGAAGTATCGGCACAATTGTTACCAATAAGGGGTATTGGAGCATGGACAGTACAAAACTTTTTAATGTTTGGGCTTGGACGGAAAAATATGTTTCCGAAAGCAGACATAGGGATTCAGCGTGCACTTCAAGGTGTATTCCAATTAGAGAATAAGCCTGATGATGCATTTTTAGAAAAAGTGAAACAAGAGTGTGAACCATATTGCAGTTATGCAGCGTTATATTTATGGAAAAGTATAGAGTAGAGGTGTAATAATGATACAAAAGCAACAAGAGAGTAAGTTGGAAGTTGGTCAAACGTTTCCTGTGACAATTAAACGTCTTGGGATTAACGGAGAAGGCGTTGGTTATTTTAAGAGACAAGTTGTTTTCATTCCAGGGGCATTACCAGGAGAAGAAGTTGTTGCTGAAGCAACGAAAATTCAGCGTGGCTTCGCTGAAGCGAAAGTGAAAAAAGTTCGTAAATCATCACCACATCGTGTGAAAGCACCATGTTCAGTATATGAGGAGTGTGGTGGCTGTCAGCTACAACATTTAGATTATAAAGAACAATTAAATCAAAAGCGTGATATCGTTGTACAAGCATTCGAGAAGTACATGAAGAATAGTATGGAAGAGAAAATTCGTCCGACACTTGGTATGGAAAATCCATGGCATTATCGTAATAAGAGTCAATTACAAGTGGGACGTAAAGATGAAAAGGTTATTACAGGATTATATAAACAAAACTCACATCAGTTAATTGATATTTCTCATTGTATGATTCAACATAAAGCAACGAATGAAGCGACAAAGGTTGTAAGACGTATATTAGAAAAATTAAATGTCTCTATTTACAATGAGAAGAAGCAAAAAGGTTTAGTACGTACAATTGTGACACGTACTGCAGTTCAAACAGGGGAAGTACAAGTCACACTTGTTACAACAAAAGAAGAATTACCGAATAAAGAGCAATTTATCGCAGAAGTACAAAAACAGATGCCAACTGTTAAATCAATTATGCAAAACGTAAACTGGCGTAAAACATCTGTTATTTTCGGTGATAAAACATTTAAATTAGCAGGGAAAGAAGTAATTCAAGAAACACTTGGCGATTTATCATTTGAACTATCAGCTCGTGCTTTCTTCCAACTAAATCCAGAACAAACAGTTGTTTTATACGATGAAGCAAAAAAAGCAGCCGCTTTAACTGGAAGCGAGAAGATTGTGGATGCATATTGTGGTGTTGGTACAATCGGCCTTTGGCTTGCGAATGATGCAGCGGAAGTACGTGGTATGGATGTAATTCCAGAAGCAATTGAAGATGCAAAGAAAAATGCAAAACGCCACGGATTCACAAATACAAAGTATGAAGCTGGTAAAGCGGAACAATGGTTACCGAAATGGGTGAAAGAAGGCTGGCGCCCAGATGTGATTGTTGTTGATCCACCGCGTACAGGTTGCGATGATAAATTACTTGAAACGATTTTAAAAGTAAGACCGAAACAAGTTGTTTACGTATCTTGTAATCCGTCATCGTTAGCACGTGATGTGAATGTATTAATGAAGAGCTATGAAGTGGAATATGTACAACCTGTTGATATGTTCCCGCATACAGCTCATGTGGAGAATGTGGTTAGATTAACGTTGAAATAGAAGAATTAAAAATGTTGATGAAGTAACAATATGTTATAGTTCCCTCATATGGCAAAGCTATATGAGGGATTATATTTTTGGGCCTATTAAAGGCAAGGAGAATACGATGAACAATTATAAATTAACGATTCAGTATGACGGTGCGCGGTATAAAGGGTGGCAACGTCTTGGTAATAACGATAATACGATTCAAGGGAAAATCGAAAGTGTAATATCTGAAATGATCGGGAAAGAAATTGAGATTGTCGGCTGTAGTAGAACGGATGCTGGTGTACATGCTTTGAATCAAGTAGCTAACTTTAAGAGTGATGAGAAGTTAGTGGAACATAAAGTGAAAAAGTATTTAAATCAATATTTACCAAACGATATTAGTATTACGAATGTAGAAGAAGTGTCAGATCGTTTCCATGCTCGTTACAATTCTAAAGCAAAAACATATCTTTATAAAATTTGGAATGAAGAGCATACGAACCCATTTATGCGTAAATACAGCATGCACGTTAATAAGAAATTAAATGTGAAAAGCATGAAAGAAGCTGCGAAACATTTAGTTGGTTCACATGACTTTACTGCTTTTTCAAATGCGAAATCAAAGAAAAAGTCTATGGTTCGAGAAGTATATTCACTTGATGTGATGGAAGAGGCTGGATTTGTACAAATTAGAATAAGTGGTAACGGCTTCCTTCATAATATGGTACGAAAAATTGTTGGGGCATTAATTGAAGTTGGATTAGGACAATTAGATGCTGAAGCAATTCCACACATTTTAGAGGCGAAACAACGTAATCAAATTAATTGTCTTGCTGAGGCAAGTGGGTTGTATTTGGAGAAGGTTGAGTTTTAATATTAAACAAAAAAATCGAGCTGAGTGAGCAGGCTCGATTTTTTATTTTAAAACATTTTTAGATTAAGAAGATTTCTCTCTCTTCATACGCAACTTCAAATTCCAAAAAGCAGCAAGCATAATAGCTGCAAACGAGCCGCTAATTGTTCCTAATAGCTTTGCATAAGGAAAGCTGCTCATATCAGTATTAATGAATAACATCATACATAGAACGGCAGGAAGAAGGTATAAGTATTGTAATAACTTTAACTTTTTATCATTACTCATATATATCGCCTCTTTCTAGCATGTTATATGTTTATTATAACATATTTTACCAAATGTTAGTTTGCACTTGGAGAAAGGTTCATTTCATATGTGTAAATGCAGTTTTTTAATTCGATATTGTAAATTTTGTCTACTCAATCCTAAAAATTTTGCGGCTTGTGAGATATTACCATTATTCTCTTTAAGAATTTGATTGATGTAGTTCTTTTCCATTTCTTCTATTGTGTGCTTTAAAGTTTTAGGTGCATCAGTATTGTGACTAGTTAGGGAAGCTTGCATATTGAATTCTTTTTTTATTAGTTCGCGAAAGCGAGTTGGTATATGAAAAGCTGTAATGATATGTTCATCTTCTATTAAGTTCATTGAACCTTCAATTATATGTTCCAATTCTCGTACGTTTCCGGGCCAATCGTATGCATAAAAAAATTCTTTTACAGTTACATCTACATCCGTTACGCCGAGCCCAAATTGAATGTTATACTTTTCGATAAAGTGCTGAACAAGAGCTAAAATATCTTCTTTTCGTTCCCGTAAAGGTGGAAGGCATAAAGTAACGACACTTAATCGGTAATATAAGTCTTCCCTTAATCGATTGTGTGTAATAGCTTCAAGAGGGTCTTCATTAATAGTTGCTATAATGCGAACATCAATTTCTTTTTCTTGTGTGCCCCCAATTCTTCGTATTGTTTTTTCTTGTATAGCTCGTAGTAATTTAGCTTGAAGCGCTGGGCTTAATGAGTTGATTTCATCTAATAACAAAGTTCCTCCATTTGCTTCTTCAAATAAACCAGGTTTATCTATTGCCCCTGTAAAAGCACCTCGGTTCGTACCAAATAATAAGCTTTCCATTAGGGTATCAGGTATAGCTGCACAGTTTTGTGAAATAAACGGTTTGGTTGAACGTTGACTTTCATTATGGATGCTTTGTGCAAATAGCTCTTTGCCAGTTCCTGTTTCTCCTACGAGAAGTATGGATGAGGGAGTACGAATTACTCTCTTTGCTTCTGCAATGACCGATTGAATAGCTCTAGAATCACCGATTATGTGATTAAAGGTAAACTTAGTATTTTTTTTTCGAGAAAGGTTCGTTTTCATTGTTTGTTTTAAGTGACTAATCTCTTTTGAGATTTCAATAGCGCCTTTAATTTTTCCATTTTCTATTATAGGGAAAGTATTGTTAATCGTCGTAATTTCTTGTCCTTTATTGTTAAAGTATGTTTGTTTTATATTTTTGTTTGTTTTTCCGAATTTTAATGCCTCTATAAGAGTACTATTTTTATTTTCTTCAAATGCAAATACTTCTAAAGGATTTTTATATAGCACATCTGAGCGGTCCATTGATTCAATTTCCATCATTTTGCGGTTATAAATAATCGTTTTACTTTCCTCATTAATAATATGAATCCCGATATCGAGTTCATTGAGTAAAGTTTCATATAGCATGTTCATTTCAATAATTTGTTTAAAATTAATTTCTTCTGTATGCATGTATCATCTTCTCCTCGTTTCACCCTATGAAGACTGACTTTTTATAATTTTATTAAAATTCTCATAAAATCGCAAAAATTTTTTGCTATTTTTCTCTTAAAACTTTTCAAACGATAGAAAAATTTTGCGGTTAGGCAGATTTTTTTGAGCCAAACTCTCATTTTATATACGAATTGGAGGTTGGTACGTATTTTGCATAAATAATAGTCGAAATCTCTAGAGGAGGGAATATGAATCTTTATAGGATATGCAACGTTCCAGTGCCAATTAATAAGAAGGAGGAGTTTATAAAGTGAAGACGGTTATAGAAGGCGTGTATAGTCCTTGTTACGGGAAAGTAGAGAAGTTATTTGTTACTGAAAGTTCTTACGTATACGAGTGGGAGAAATTAGCGTTAATTGAAACAATAGATAAACAGAAAGTAGAAATTAAGGTAGGAATCAGTGGTTATATCGAATCATTAGAAGTAGTAGAAGGACAAGCTATCGCTGATCAAAAATTATTAATAACAGTCAGGGATGACCTTTTAATAACAGGTAGTGATTAATATAAGTGATATGTGTTTTTGCTCTTTTAAATATTTTTTTCCTATGAAGGATTTTAAAAGCGCTTACATTAAATGGGTTTGCAAAGTGAAAAGGGGGGATTTATATGATGGATCAAAACCAAGGATTAAAAAAAGAATTAAAAAGTCGGCACATATTTATGATTGCACTCGGAGGAGTTATTGGTACCGGACTATTTTTAGGATCCGGTTATACAATTCATGAAGCTGGGCCTGGAGGAGCAATTGTAGCGTATCTTGTTGGTGGATTTGTTATGTATTTAACGATGCTTTGTCTTGGGGAGTTAGCAGTTGCGATGCCCGATGCAGGATCTTATCAAACGTATGCTACAAAACACATTTCTCCCGCAGCGGGTTTTGTAGTGGGATGGATGTCTTGGTTAAACTGGTCTGCTACGATAGCCATTGAATTAATTGCAGTTAGTATTTTAATGAAACGTTGGTTTCCAGATGTACCTTCGTGGATTTGGTGCGTAGTGTTTGCAGTGCTGCTCTTTGCTATTAATGCACTATCTTCAAGAAGTTTTGCGGAAGTGGAATTTTGGTTTGCAAGCATTAAAGTAATTACAATTATAGCATTTATTATTTTGGGCGGGGCAGCGATGTTTGGTTTTTTAGATATGAAAGGAAATGAACCAGCACCGATGCTTTCTAGTTTTACTGATTATGGTGGATTGTTTCCAAATGGATTAACAGCTATTTTAGTTACGATGATTGCGGTTAACTTCTCCTTCCAAGGAACAGAGCTAGTTGGTATTGCAGCGGGAGAGAGTGAAAATCCAGAGAAAACTATCCCGAAGGCAATTAATAATACAGTTTGGCGCATACTTGTTTTCTTTGTACTATCTATTTTTATCCTTGCGGGATTATTTCCGTGGCAGCAAGCGGGAGTGATAGAAAGTCCATTCGTAGTTGTATTTGATAAAATTGGTATTCCTTATGCGGCAGATATTATAAATTTTGTTATTATTACAGCGGTACTATCAGTTGCGAATTCAGGGCTATATGCAACTTCTCGTATGCTATGGTCTATGTCTAATCAAGGAATGATTAGCCCGATTTTTAGTAAGTTATCTAAAAATGGTGTTCCTATTTATGCATTGATTGTAAGTACAATTGTAAGTTGTCTCTCATTACTATCAGGTATTTATGCGGAAGATACAGTTTATTTATGGCTTCTTTCTATTGCTGGGTTCGGAGCGATATTAGTTTGGGCATCTATTGCTCTATCTAACTTATTAGCTAGAAGGTCATACATTAAGCAAGGTGGAGATGTTAAGGACTTGAAATTTAAAACACCATTGTATCCATTTGTACCACTTCTTGCATTAACATTAAATTTAACAGTAATAGTTGCTATGGCTTTTATCCCAGAACAAAGAATGGCATTATATTGTGGCATTCCATTTATGATAGTTTGTTTACTGTTTTACCGTGCTACAAGAAGTAAGAAAGTTAAAATAGAACGTATTGAAAAGACGAATACAACAGAATTAGAAAGTTTGTAGTGGTGAATTATGTAGAGACTGTAAAATTGTAAACAGTCTCTTTTTTTGTGAAAATAAAGCTGGAAACATACTATGTATGCAAAGGGGAATTAGCGATGAATCAAGAAGTTTCACAGCTGCTAAAACAGATAGATTTAAGAAAAGAAGAGTTAATAGAACTTACAAAAGCATTAATACGTTTTGAGACACCAGCACCACCAGCGAGAAATACAAATGAGGCGCAAGAATTTGTTGCGGAGTTTCTAAGAAAACGAAATTTTAGTATTGATAAATGGGATGTATATCCGAATGATCCGAATGTTGTTGGAGTCAAAAAAGGAGTAGAAAGTGAGTCGTACAAAAGTTTAATTATTAATGGGCATATGGATGTAGCTGAAATATCGACAGATGAGATGTGGGAAACAAATCCTTTTGATCCATTTATTAAAGACGGTTGGTTAGTTGGACGAGGTGCGGCAGATATGAAAGGTGGACTAGCTGGAGCTTTATTTGCTATTCAGCTTTTACAAGAAGCTGGCATTGAACTACCAGGAGATTTGATCTTTCAATCAGTAATTGGAGAAGAGGTTGGAGAAGCAGGGACACTTCAATGTTGCAAAAGAGGTTACGATGCTGATTTTGCAGTCGTAGTGGATACGAGCGATTTACATATGCAAGGACAGGGCGGCGTAATTACTGGATGGATTACTGTGAAAAGTCCGCAAACGTTTCATGATGCAACACGTAGACAAATGATCCATGCTGGTGGTCGTTTGTTTGGCGCGAGTGCAATTGAAAAAATGATGAAAATCATCCAAAGTTTACAGGAGCTAGAACGTCATTGGGCGGTAATGAAAACATATGAAGGATATCCATCAGGAACGACGACAATTAACCCAGCGGTTATTGAAGGTGGGCGTCATGCAGCATTTATTGCGGATGAGTGTCGATTATGGATTACAGTTCATTTTTATCCAAATGAAACGCATGAACAAATAATTGAAGAAATAGAAGAGTATATAGGAAAAGTGGCAGCGGCGGATCCATGGTTAAGTGAGAACCCACCACAATTTAAGTGGGGCGGAGAATCAATGATTGCTGATCGAGGTGAGATTTTTCCTTCTTTAGAAGTAGATAGTAATCATCCAGCCATTCAGAAGCTAAGTTCTGCGCATGAAGCTATATTGAATAAAGTCGCAACTTTAGATATGTCTGCTACAGTAACTGATGGGGGATGGTTTAGTGAGTTTAACATTCCAGCTGTTATTTACGGACCAGGTACATTAGAAGAAGCTCATTCTATAAATGAGAAAGTTGAAGTTGAGCAGTTAGTTGAGTTTACAAAAGTAATTATTGCTTTCATATATGAATGGTGTCATACGAAAAAATAAGAGAATAATACATTTTTTGATTGAACTATTCCAGAGGTAAATGTACACAACATCTGAAATAGTTCTTTATGCTTTCCTATGTTTTTCGTTGGACTTTAGTCAATTTTTCTTTAGCTAATTCAACAGCAATCGCATCATCTAAGTAGCCAATTGGAAAAAGATAATCGGGGATAATGTCTGTTGATAAAATGAAATATAGTAAGGCGCCGCCAAGAATTGCCCGTTCTTCTTCTGAGATGTTTTCCTTGCAAAACTGTTGATACATATCTGTTAATTGTTCAATGAAAGGGCCAGCGCTATCAATTTGTTCTAGTTTACTTGCGAAACTTTCATGAATACGTTTTTCACCTTCGGTTGTTTTTGCGTAGCGTTCGTAATTTTCAAGCTCTTGCTTTACGCGAGTCGTTGTGTAATCGAAGTCAAATAAGTTAGAGGACTGTAATGTTTGTTGAATTGTATCAAGAGATGTGTACATATCTGTTTTTTCTTTGTTTATGTGCGGAGAATCAGGATACATTTCATCAAATAACAATTGGGGTGGAACTTGTAGGCATTCTGCAAATTTCTGTAGGTGTTTCTGTTTCGGTTGTTGTTTTCCATTAATAATTCTTGAAATTGTCGCAGGATCAATATTTGTAAGTGTTCCTAATTGTCTCATAGATAAGGCGCGTTCTTTTAATAATTTTTTTATTAATGTACCAAGTCGATCATTTGGATTTTCATTAGACATAGTATAGGCACTCCTTTTTCGAATTTTATTATTGAAAAAATGTTGAGTGTTTATTACAAGTATATGAAACGGACAGGCACAGTTGCTCAACATTTTCATAATATGCATGGAAAAGTGAGAAAAGAGGTGACTGTGCAATGAGTACAGCAGGTTTATTGTCAATTTTATTAATCGGAATTGCTTCTAATTTAGATAATGCGGGTGTAGGAATTGCTTACGGTATTCGTAAAATCCGGATTTCATGGTTTAATAACTTTGTCATTGCATTTTTTGGATTTTTATTTACTTTATTAGCTGGATTTTTTGGGAATTGGATTTCATTATTTATTTCAGATTTTACGGCAAATCTTATCGGGGCAGCTGTGCTAGGAATAATTGGTGTGTTTATTTTATGTCAGCCATTTTTCAGTAAAAAAGAAACAGTAGAAAATAAAGATGATGGTGTACTTATGGGGATTTTACGTAATCCAGAAAAAGCGGATTTTGATGGTTCTAAAACAATTAGTTTTTCAGAGGCACTTGTATTAGGAGTTGCATTGTCAATTAATAATATTGCAGGTGGATTTGATGCAGGGGTAACAAATTTAAATCTTTGGCTTACAGCAATTATTTCTGGGATATTTAGTTTCATTTGCATTAGTGGGTTTGCGTATGTTGGGAAAAGATTTTTAGCGGAATATTTAGGGAAATGGGCAACAGTTATTGCAGGGGTGTTATTAATTCTTATTGGAATAGATCAACTATTATAAGAAAAGTAAAAAGCAATATTCGAGTATTTCCTTGGAAATACATCAAAGGGCTGCATATATCGACAGTAGTTTTTGCATACTAATTATTGAACGCTTTAATGAAAGGGGAATCTATATGGGACGTGGAAAATCATTTGATCATAAGAAAAAAGGTGATCATAAGCCTCCTAAAGGTGCTTTCATTCATAAAGATGTAAATGAACATACTTTAGAAGAAGAAGAGCTACCTGTTAATATTGAAACGTATAAAAATAGTTTGAAAAAACATTAAAAGCACCTACATAGGTGCTTTTTAGCGTATATCTTCAATTAGTTGTTCAGATTCTTCGTGCATGCTGTATTCACTTAAAACTTGAATACAAAGCCATTTTAGCTCTTCAATACTATGCTCAAGTTCTTCAGGCAGCACATGGTGAATATCTTCAAGTCCCATTCCGAAATGAATAAGTTCTAATACTTGATCATCGATGTTCCGATCCATTAATAGTTCAAGCACTTCTAAATTGAATATGTATCGGTGTGCTTCATCGAGTGAAACAACTTTTAGCTTCAAACTTTCTACAATACTCAATATAAAAAGAAGAATTGTTTTTTCAAGAACAGGTTGTTTCGCCATTTGAAATATAAGTTTCATCTTTTACACCTCCACATATAGCGCTAGGTTGTACTATATTATTCAGGAGGGGGGAGCAAATATGCATAATAAAGAGAAAATTTCCTTAATGTTTTTGGGCAGCGTATTAATGCCTAGTGGAACTGAAATTTTCATGAAATAAAAAATCCTGCTAGTATAGCAGGATAACTTCCGAATTAAAATATGCTCCAACTTTCTTGAGCAGAAAGGAGTTCAAGAATTTTAAAACCAGCGATACTATTTCCGTTTGCATCTAAAGCTGGTCCGAAGATCCCGATTCCCATTTCACCTTTTACGCAACCGAAAATACCACCGGCTACACCACTTTTCGCAGGGATTCCAACACGTATTGCAAATTCACCAGATTCGTTATACATTCCGCAAGTAACCATAAATGTTTTACAAATCTTTGTAATATGTTTTGGGATAATTTGTTTCTTCTTATATGGATCATATCCGTCCATTGCAAAAATTAAACCAATACGTGCTAAATCGATACAGTTAACCTCAATTGCACATTGACGTGTATATAAATCCATAAGTTCTTCAATATCGCTATCAATAATACCGTTTTGTTTCATATAGTAACAAAGTGAACGGTTTAAGTAAGCTGTCTCTAATTCAGAAGTGGCAACTTTAGAAGAATAATTAATAGTAGGATTATCTGTTATATCACGTACAAATCGAAGAATGCGTTCCATCTTTTCTTCGTTATTATTACCAGCAAGCATACTTGTAATAGCTAATGCACCTGCATTAATCATTGGATTAAGAGGTTTGGAAGGGCTTGTTGTTTCTAGTTTAATAATAGAATTAAATGGATCACCAGTTGGTTCCATTCCGACTTTAGAAAATACATATTCTTCACCACAATCTAAAAGGGCAAGGGCAAGTGTAATTACTTTGGAAATACTTTGAAGAGTAAATAATGTTTGTGAGTTACCAGCATGAATATATTCTGTCTCTTTATGGAAAATGGCAATACCTAAATCATCTGGATTTGCATTTCCTAGTTCGGGGATATAAGTAGCAAGTTTTCCTTTTTTCGTATATGGTTTTACTTGTTCTAACAACTGTTGTAAGTTGTTTGTTTCAATGCACTGCATAGTACCAACGCTCCTATTTCGAATTGACTAAGTTTACTATTCCCGATATGCTCGAAAATAAATAATAACATGAAAAAGTGGAATGATAAAACGAAAGTTATCTGTGCTATAATAAGTTTTTTTGCCTGTATATTTTGTAGTTAGTAAGGAGAATTTCCCTTTTATATAACAGTTTGGAAATAGAAAACTTATCCATAAAAAGTTCGGAAATAAAAGCTACACATCTATACAACTATATGTTATTATGGATATGTAATAGAAAGCGTTTTCTAAAGCGTAATTATAATGATAACGATTTCACAAATTTGATAGGGGGAATTAAAATGTTGCAGTTTTTACAACGTATTGGTAAAGCGTTAATGCTTCCAATCGCCGTGCTACCAGCAGCAGGATTATTGCTTCGTTTAGGGCAACCAGATGTATTTGATATTCCTGTTATGGCACAGGCCGGTGCAGCTGTTTTTGATAATTTAGCACTTATTTTTGCAATTGGTATTGCAATCGGTCTTTCAGTTGATGGTAGTGGTGCCGCAGGTCTTGCAGGTGCAATTGGTTATTTGGTTATGAAAAACAGTATTGATGCACTTAGTAAGGGATATTCTACTGCAGAATTACAAGATAAATTAGGTAAAGTTCAAGATTTAATAGGTAATAGCGCAAATGTAGATCCATCTAAGCTTGCAGATACAATGACACAAGTATCTAAGGCAGCCGAATTATCGACTAAAGTGGATATGAAAGTTTTAGGTGGTATTATTGTCGGTGTTATAGCAGGATTCCTTTATAATAAATTCCATAAAATTAAACTTCCAGAATGGTTAGGTTTCTTTGCTGGAAAACGTTTCGTTCCGATTGTTACATCGGTTGTGATGCTAATATTAGGAATTCTATTCGCACAAATTTGGCCAGCGATTCAAAATGGAATCGATGCATTAGCGCATGGAATTGTTAATTTAGGTGCAATTGGTTCAGGTCTATTCGGTCTATTAAACCGTCTATTAATTCCAATTGGTTTACACCACGTAATGAACACATACTTCTGGTTCGTGTTTGGTGACTTTACAAATGCAGCAGGTAATGTTGTAAATGGTGATATCGCTCGTTTCCTTGCAGGGGATAAAACAGCAGGTATGTTTATGACTGGTTTCTTCCCAGTTATGATGTTCGGTTTACCAGCAGCATGTTTCGCAATGATTGCAGCTGCTAAACCAGAAAAACGTAAAATGGTTACAGGTATGTTAGGTGGTCTAGCATTAACTTCATTCTTAACTGGTATTACAGAACCAATCGAATTCTCATTCATGTTCTTATCACCAGTATTATATGGTATTCATGCAGTATTAACAGGTCTTTCTTTATTCATTACAACAACACTTGGCATTCACGATGGTTTCACATTTAGTGCCGGTGCAATTGATTACTTCTTAAACTTTGGTATTGCAACAAAACCAGTGTTACTAGCGGGAATCGGTTTAATTTACGCAGCAATTTACTTCGTAGTATTCTACTTCTTAATTAAGAAGTTCGACTTAAAAACTCCTGGTCGTGAAGATGACGATGAGTTAGTTGAAGATGGTGATGCACCAGTTGCTGGTTCAATTGGTGAAACTTATGTAGCTGCTTTAGGTGGAAAAGACAATTTAACAGTTATTGATAACTGTGCAACGCGTCTACGCCTACAAGTGAAAGATGCAGGTTTAGTAAATGAACCAGCATTAAAACGCGCAGGTGCAAAAGGTGTTATGAAATTAAGTAACACAAGTGTGCAAGTTATCGTAGGTACAAATGTTGAGTCTGTTGCTGACGATATGAAAAAGCACGTATAAATAATTAGATAAGAGGATATCCCGAAAGATTGATAATAACGGTCTTTTAGAGGATATCCTCTTTTTTTATGTTAAAAAAATAACGCGAATCTTACTTTTGTAAATTTTCTTTTTCTTTTTTGTACATATAGGTTGGTAATATGTTCGGTGCGTGATAAAGTAGGGATGACATAGAATGGAGTGTCTTTAATCTACAGAAATGATGTGGAAAAAGTCTTGTGTAGATGAATTAAATTATCGGTAAATAAGGGGAAAAAGGTAATCATGGATCAGGAAAAAAATACTATTAATGGGAAAGCAAATCGGTCGATTGTATACATAAAAAGAACAATTATTCTAGCCCTACTATTTTCACTTGTATATTTCATGTATACAAAAATTGTTGCGCATCATAAAAAAGAGGAAACTTTAAAAGCAGCAGCAGAAATGAAGAAACAAGAAGAGATAAAAAAGCAAGAAGAAATGAAAAGGCAAGAGGCTCAAAAACAAAAAGAACTGAAAGAACAGGAAGAACTAGCAAAGCAAGCACAAGTAATTGAGAAGCAGGCAGAAGGACCACCTCAAGAAATTAATGAAAACGCTCAATTGGATCAATATTTGCAGGGCACAGGTTTTAGTGGGACAGCCATTATTGTGAAGAATGGGAAAGTCCTTTTGAATAAAGGATACGGTATGGCGAACAAAGAGAAGCAAGTACCGAATAATTCAGAAACAACTTTTTATATTGGCTCTATTTCGAAGGCGTTTGTAGCGACTGCTATTATGCAATTGAAAGATCAAAATAAATTACAAGTAGAGGATACGGTAGCGAAGTATATTCCGGATTTTCCTCAAGGTAATGCTATTCAGCTAAAACATTTATTAACACATACATCAGGAATTCCTGAATATGAGCAGGGAAAAGATGATATTTCTCATGAGGAATTGATAAGGCGAATAGGAAACCAGAAGCGTATTGGGGCTCCAGGAGAGAAATGGAAGTATTCAGATTCGAATTACTCCATACTTGCCTACATTGTTGAAAAAGTAAGTGGGCAACCATTAGAAGAATATATTAAACAGCACATCTTTGCTACTGCTGGTATGAAGCATTCTGGTTTTGGTAAAGCGTTAGAACAAACAAGATTCCCATCAACTGGTTATAAAATAGTAAATAATAATATGACAACACCTAATATTCCGAGCATGTCACAACTATATGGTTGCGGTGATATATATACAAGCGCGCATGATTTATATTTATTTAATGAAGCGTTATTCTCTGGAAAATTAATTTCAAAAGAGAGTTACAATCAAATGTTTACAGCTGTGAAAAAGGATTATGGATTTGGATGGTATGTAGATCCGGGAAGTTATTCGAATCACGGTGTAATGCCAGGTTGGAATTGTTTAAATGGATTTAGTAAAAATGGAAGTGTGTATGTTGTTTTATTATCTAACATTCAAAATAACATAAAATCCTTTGGTAAAGTGAATAATGACATTTACACGATGTTACGAAAAATAGAAGTGTAAAAGACTGTCCTTTTTGGATAGTCTTTTTTTTCAAAGAAGCGCTTGGAAATAGAAATAGAGGAGTTATATAGCGGTTCTGGAGGAGTGCTGGACTTAAAAGCCCACACTGATTAAAGCTTCACTTTATCTTATTGTGAAAAGAAGTGTACCTAATAGGTACACTTCTTTTCAGTCTGCTATAAAAAACTATAACAGATTAGGAGATAAGAGTATTACAGCTCTACAATGGGTATCGTTCTTATATTACAAAATAGGACTCGTATATAAGGGTACAAAAAAATACAATCAAAGAAAGGGCTAATTACAAAGGATTTAAAATGAAGTTTACACTATGTATATAGTAGTTTGCTCAACATTTCACAAACATGTCACAACTATTTCGTCCACTTCCGAAAAAAAGTAGTATTCTAAGTGTGTAAGCTGTTATATAAAAAATCTTAGTCCTGTACTAATCAAAAATGGAGGAGATTAGGATGACTCAAGTATTAGAAAACGTAAAAAACGCGTGGGAAAACTTTAAAGGTGAAAAGTGGAAAGCAGAGATTGATGTTCGCGATTTCATTTTAAATAATGTAAACGTTTACGAAGGAGAAGACTCTTTCTTAGCGGGAGCAACTGAAGCAACGAAAAAACTTTGGGATCAAGTAATGGATTTAACAACAAAGGAACGTGAAAACGGTGGCGTTCTTGATATGGATACAAAAGTTGTTTCTTCTATTACATCACATGAACCAGGATATTTAAATAAAGATATTGAAAAGGTAGTCGGTTTCCAAACTGATAAACCATTTAAACGTTCTTTACAACCATATGGTGGTATTCGTATGGCAGAACAAGCTTGTGAAGCTTATGGATATGAAATGGACAAAGAACTTAGTAGTATTTTCAGAGACTGGCGCAAAACTCATAACCAAGGTGTATTTGATGCCTATACACCAGAAATGAAAGCAGCTCGTAAATCAGGCGTTATTACTGGTCTTCCAGATGCATATGGACGTGGACGTATTATCGGTGATTATCGCCGCGTAGCGTTATATGGTATAGACCATTTAATTGAAGCGAAAAAAGCTGATTTTAATTTAACTGGTGGTGTAATGAGCGAAGAGACAATGCGTTTACGCGAAGAATTATCTGAGCAAATGCGTGCACTTCAAGAATTAAAACAAATGGCTGCTTCTCATGGCTTCGATATTTCTAAGCCAGCAACAAATGCACAAGAAGCATTCCAATGGTTATACTTCGCTTATCTTGCAGCAATTAAAGAACAAAACGGGGCAGCAATGAGCCTTGGACGTACTTCTACATTCTTAGATATTTATATTGAAAGAGATTTAGCAAATGGTACTTTAACAGAAGAAGCAGCACAAGAAATTGTTGACCATTTCATTATGAAATTACGTCTTGTGAAATTTGCAAGAACACCTGATTATAATGAACTATTCTCTGGAGATCCAACTTGGGTAACTGAATCTATCGGTGGTATTGCACTAGACGGTCGTCCATTAGTAACAAAGAACTCATTCCGTTTCTTGCATACATTAGATAATTTAGGGCCAGCACCAGAACCAAACTTAACAGTTCTTTGGTCTAAACAATTACCACAAAACTTTAAAAACTACTGTGCGAAAATGTCTATTAAAACATCAGCAATTCAATACGAAAATGATGACATTATGCGTCCAGAATATGGTGATGACTACGGTATTGCTTGTTGTGTATCTGCAATGAGAATTGGTAAACAAATGCAGTTCTTCGGAGCACGTGCAAACTTAGCAAAAGCATTATTATATGCGATTAACGGCGGTAAAGATGAAAAATCAAAAGGTCAAGTTGGTCCTGAGTACGCACCAATTACTTCTGAAGTATTAGATTATGAAGAAGTTATGCATAAGTTTGATATGACAATGGAATGGTTAGCGGGTCTATATTTAAACACATTAAATGTTATCCACTACATGCACGATAAATATAGCTATGAACGTATTGAAATGGCACTTCATGATACAAACGTTCTTCGTACGATGGCAACAGGTATCGCGGGTCTATCTGTAGTAGCAGACTCTTTAAGTGCAATTAAATATGCAAAAGTAAAACCAATTCGTGATGAAAATGGTATTGCAGTTGATTTCGAAATCGAGGGAGATTTCCCTAAATACGGTAACAATGATGATCGTGTAGATGAAATTGCAGTAAATCTTGTGAAAACATTTATGAATAAGCTTCGCAAACATAAAACATATCGCAATTCTGTTCATACAATGTCAATCTTAACAATCACATCTAACGTTGTATACGGTAAGAAAACTGGTAACACTCCAGATGGACGTCGTACTGGAGAACCATTTGCACCAGGTGCAAACCCAATGCATGGCCGTGATACAAAAGGTGCATTAGCGTCATTATTATCTGTAGCTAAATTACCATATGAAGATGCACAAGATGGTATTTCTAATACATTCTCTATTATTCCAAAAGCGCTTGGTAAAGAAGATGATGTACAAGTACGTAACTTAGTATCTATGCTTGATGGATACGCAATAAAAGAAGGACATCACTTAAATATTAACGTATTTAATCGTGAAACATTAATGGACGCAATGGAGCATCCTGAAAAATATCCACAATTAACAATTCGTGTATCTGGTTACGCTGTTAACTTTATTAAATTAACTCGTGAACAGCAAATTGATGTAATTAACCGTACAATGCATGAAAGCATGTAAGTAAAAAAGTGCCCCTCTGCTTTTAATATATGGTGGAGGGGGCTGTTTCAATAAAGGAGGAAGTAACATGGTAAAAGGAAGAATACATTCTGTAGAGTCTTGTGGTACTGTTGATGGCCCAGGGATTCGTTATGTCATATTTACACAAGGGTGTTTATTACGTTGTCAATATTGTCATAATGCTGATACGTGGGAGATTGGTAAGGGAAAAGAAATAACAGTTGAAGAAGTGATGCAGGATGTGACATGTTACCTTCCATTTATTGAAGCTTCCGGAGGCGGTATAACGGTTAGCGGTGGAGAGCCACTACTACAGTTAGACTTCTTAATTGAGTTGTTTAAAAAGTGCAAAGAAGCTGGTATTCATACAACAATCGATTCTTCTGGCGGTTGTTATTCTGAAGAACCAGAATTCCAAAGCAAGCTAAATATTTTAATGGATTATACAGATTTAGTTTTATTGGATTTGAAGCATATTGATTCAAAGAAACATCGTAAATTAACCGGGAAACCCAATGAACATATTTTACAATTTGCTCGTTATTTATCAGACAGAAAGAAACCAATTTGGGTAAGACATGTATTGGTTCCTGGCGTTACTGATGGTGAAGAAGATCTGCAAAAATTATCAAGCTTTATTCAAAGCTTATCTAATGTTAAGAAAGTGGAAGTGTTGCCATATCATAAGCTAGGTGTCTATAAATGGGAGGCACTTGGACATAAGTATCCACTTGCGGATGTGAATCCACCGACAGAAGAAAATGTTGAACATGCGAAACATATTTTAAAAGCAGTCTAATCCATATATTGGATTAGGCTTTTTGTTTCTTCATAAGAAAATATAGAGTATATATTTAGAAAGGAGTATACTGAAAATAGAATATCCATATTTTTGTAAAGAATAAGCGGAGAAATTTACATAATTGTAAAGGGAAATCAAAATAGTAAAAAGAATTAAGAAGTAAAAGAATGAGTATCATGGAATATAGAACGTTTGTAAGTTATTGCGAAAGCTCTTATAGGAAAGTATAATGTAAAGATATGAGCACAGATAGGATTAAGGGGTCAATCTTATATGCTTTGCATATCCACGACAGGTACATAGCTAACAGGAGAGTATTGGAATCCGAGTATGTAATTTTTAAGGAAAATGTTTTTCCTATTGTCGTATATGCAATATGGAGAAACAAAAAGCTAGGAGTGGATTTGTTTGATAAAAAACCCCAAGGTTTTAATATTAACTGCACATTACGGTAACGGTCATGTGCAAGTAGCAAAAACATTAGAACAAACATTTCGCCAAAAAGGAATCAAAGATGTAATCGTGTGCGACTTGTTTGGAGAATCACATCCAGTTATAACCGATATTACGAAATATTTGTATTTAAAAAGTTATACGATAGGAAAAGAATTATATCGTTTGTTTTATTACGGTGTAGAAAAAATTTATGATAAGAAAATAGCATCTTGGTATGCGAATTTTGGGAGAAAACGTTTGAAGTCGCTCTTACAGGCGGAGAAACCGGATATTGTTATCAATACCTTTCCAATCATCGCTGTACCAGAATTGAAAAAACAAATAGGTATTTCTATTCCTGTTTATAACGTATTAACGGATTTTTGCGTGCATAAAATATGGATTCATCGAGAAGTAGATCGTTATTTTGTAGCAACTGATCATGTGAAAAAAGTGATGGTTGATATTGGTGTGCCTTCAGAGCAAATTGTTGAAACAGGGATTCCGATTCGTAGTAGTTTTGAGCTAAAGATAAATCCAGAAATTATATATAATAAATATCAGTTATGTAAGGATAAAAAGATTTTACTAATTGTAGCAGGTGCTCATGGTGTGCTTGGGAGTGTAAAAGAACTATGCCAGTCATTTATGTCAGTACCAAATTTACAAGTAGTTGTCGTTTGTGGGAAAAACGAAGCTTTAAAGCAGGATTTATTGGGACTACAGGAGAAAAGTTCTGATGCTTTAAAAGTATTTGGTTATGTTGAAAATATTGATGAGTTATTCCGTGTTACTTCTTGTATGATTACGAAGCCAGGTGGTATTACATTAAGCGAAGCAGCAGCATTACAAGTACCTGTCATTTTATATAAGCCTGTCCCAGGACAAGAAAATGAAAATGCGTTGTATTTTGAAAGAAAAGGGGCTGCAGTTGTAATCCGTGATGACAGTGAGGTTTTTGCAAAAACAGAGGCGTTATTACAAGATGATATGAAGCTTCTCCAAATGAAAGAAGCCATGAAGAGTATTTATCGTCCTGAACCGGCAGGTCATATCGTGGATACAATTTTGGCAGAAAATCATGCAGAGCCGAATCATATACCTATTAAATCACCAGCTCTTGCCGAATCTTTTACTTAATATGAAACCCCTCTTTTAAACTTTTAAAGAGGGTTTTTTATTATTTTAACAAAAATAAACGTGCATTATTAACTTATCCACAAAGGATTGCGTTTTTATTAGACAGTAAAGTCGGAATATTAACAACTATATCCACATAGTCCACAATTTTTAGAAAAATATCCACAATTCTTACATTTGGTATTCGTTTAAATAAATGAATTTGTAAAATGTTTTTTGAATTTATGCACAATTGTACAGGTGTTGTGGATAAAGTTGTCCACAGAAAAAGGTTCCTTATTTATAAGGAACCTTTTTCAATTCTATCCTATCACTTAGAAAAAATTATGTAATGAAAATGAATAATTAGGGGGAAATCTTCTAATTATTCATTTTCACTTTAAATACCTTTTGAGCGATAACCCGCTGCACGATCTGCTTTTCGGAATTCTCGTTGATAGAGAACTTCTTGTGTACTAGATAATGTGTTTTTTGCTTTATCACGTTTCTTTTTATCCATTACAAATCACCTCGTGTCCTAAAGTCACTATCTATCGTTTCCAAAGACATGGGGTGATATACATATATGTTAAACTAGTATTGATTAATTATCATTTCTGAAATTTTAGATTATGCTTCTTTTAATTGGTGTGCTTCTTGGAAGGCTGTATCTCGCATTGTTGCAAGTGTATATTGATCTTTTGGAATTTCATATAAGTTATATACTTCTTCATGCGCGTTAATTTCATCATAAACGGCTTTTCTTGTTTCGTTTGCTAGATTTACATATTGTAGTTTTTCGGCAGCTTTAATAGAACGGATATTTATTTTACGAATACGCATAAAGATCGTTTCAATATCTAATTCATAGAAAAGTTCGCTAAAAAATGAATCTTTTGCCAATTTATTATATCCTTTACCATGATATGGTTTGCCAAGCCATGTCCCGAGGAATCCGGCTTTTTCTTGCACATCAAATAAAGTAATCGTGCCGATGGGGTTACCCCATTCATCTAAAATTGTGCGTGAGATCAATTCTCCACGCTCTTCGGCTTCAATTGTTTGTTTCGTTAAAAATAAATATTCTTCATAAGAATAAGCCTTTTGACGCACAAAAGGGAAGACAGCTGGATCCACCATTAACTCGTATAGAACGTGGCTGTCGTGTAAGTCGCGTTTTTTCAACATACTAACTCCTCCTCACACGAGGGTAGCATGACGAAAAAACACCCCACCCTCGAAATTTTTATATCAATCTTTAAAAAATTTCGGGGTGGGAATCGAACCCACTAGAACCAGTTTATAACGCTGGTGGCGCACCATTTGCCTTCCCCATTCATCAATTTGAAAATGATAATCACGACACAAATTGATTATGGTTTCATTCAGTTTATAATCGTATAATACTTTATCTAGTCAAAAAAATAAACTAGTTTTTTTTATTTTTTTTGTAAATTATTTTTCCGTCAATCATCGTGAGTACAGGCTTGGCTAAATAATGGAAAGGATGGTGAGTCCACAACACGAGATCAGCATCTTTTCCAACTTCAATGCTTCCAATTCTATCCTCTAAACGTAAATTTCGAGCTGGAAAAATAGTGATTCCTTCCAACGCTGTTTTTTCATCTAATCCTTCTCTTACTGCAATGGCAGCGCAAACATTTAAATATTGAATAGGTGTATAAGGGTGATCTGTTGTAATAGAGACTTCTATTCCACTTTTCGATAATATATGGTAAGTATCCCATGTTTTGTTTTTAAGTTCGATTTTTGAACGTCGTGTAAGAGTAGGGCCAACTGAAATCTTTAAATTGTGTTTCGAAAGTTCCTCAACAATAAAGTGTCCTTCAGTACAATGTTCAATACGTAAATCAAGATTGAATTCTGTCGCAAAGCGTAAAGCAGAATTAATATCATCTGCACGGTGAGCGTGGATACGTACCGGTATTTCCCGGCGGAGTGCTTTTAAAATAGGAAGCATTCGAAAATCAGCTTCATGTCCGTAGTGTTGTGCTTCGTAGAAGGATTCTCGAAGCAAGCCCATAATTCCCATACGTGTAATTGATTCTTTTGTTCCGTTGCTATGGACCTTTTTAGGGTTTTCTCCAAAGGCAATTTTTAAACCAGCAGGTTCTTGAATAATCATATGATCAATACAAGTTCCAGCGGTTTTTATGACACAAGTAGTACCCCCTATAATGTTTTGGCTTCCAGGCATAACGTGAACAGTTGTAATTCCATTTTGTACAGCATCTTGAAATGCAATATCAAAAGGATGGATTCCGTCTAAAGAACGGATATGTGGTGTTGAAACTTCAGATGTTTCATTCGCATCATTGCCAGCCCAACCGGTACCTTCATCGTAGAGGCCAAGGTGAGTATGGACATCAATAAATCCAGGTAGGAGATGAAGAGCTCGTGCATCTATAACGGTCATATCTTGAGTAGGATCAATATAAGGTTTAACCGCGGTGATTCGTTCTCCTGTAACGAGTACATCTCCTTGAAACTTTTGGGATGTAATAGGATATACAATGGCTTGTTTGAGCAGTATTTTCATAGATACCTCATTTCCGTCACCTTGTAATGTGTGTACTATAAGTTTAGACAAAGCAACTGAAAGGTTTTTCGTGTAGTAATGCTCCGGAGTCTAGAAAATGAAAGTTTTGGAGGGGATAAAGTAAAGGGGATTCATCCCCCACTGATTATTAGCCCTCACAATCGGGCTTTTACGGGCAGCTGGTCCCCGCCAAACTTCTTTGCTTTACAGTTGAATTTTGAGGTGAGATTCTTATCGTCTGCAAATAGCGGGATAAGTTCCCTTTAAAACTGTATTTTAGAAGTACTACATTGTATGCAAGAGTATATTTTGTAATGCATGGTTTATTGTTGGAAATGTGTATTGATATCCATATTCAATAGCTTTATTAGGTAATACATGTTGTCCTTCTAATACGAGTATACTCATCTCACCGAGTAAAGCGCGAAGTACAAATGGAGGAACAGGTAACCAATGAGGTCGTTCGGTTATAGTGGCAATGGTTTTACCGAATTCTTTCATCCTTATCGGTGTTGGCGCTGTAATATTAAGAGGCCCGGCAATGTCTTTTTTGTGTATGATGAAATCAATCATGCGAACGACATCATCTAAATGAATCCATGATAACCATTGGTTTCCAGATCCAATTGTACCTCCGATATATAATTGATAGGGGAGGTACATTTTTGGAAAAGCGCCTCCATCTGCCCCTAATACGACTCCAAATCTTGCATAGATAGTTCTTATTCCAAGGGAGCGGGCTTTAGATGCTTCTTGCTCCCATAAATATACTGTATTTGCTAAAAAGTCATTCCCAGGAGTCTCTTGTTGTTCTGTAAAAGATTCGGTTTCAGATGTTCCATAGTATCCAATAGCACTTGCGTTAATAAATGTGTGTGGTTTTGTTTTGAGTGCTTGCAATTGTTTAATGAGCCCTGTTGTTGTTTGAATCCTACTATTTAAAATTGTTTCCTTTTGTTTCTTTGTCCATCTACTATTAATAGACTCCCCCGCTAGATTAATAATTACATCGATAGAAGAGAGGGGAAAAGTGTGTAAGTCAGGTGTCCATTGTACGTATTGAAGGTTAGGATTTGAAGTTTCATCTACCTTTTTTCGAGTAAGAATATAGACGGTATATCCCTTTTGAATAAAAAAACTAGAAAGGTATTTGCCTATAAAGCCAGAGCCACCAGAAATTGCGATTTTCACAAGAATTTCCTCCTCATTATATATATTCTTGAAAAGCAAAAATGTTTCTTGACTATGTTAAAATAATAGAGAGGTGAGAGTATGGCTGTCATTACAAAAATAGAAGTACAAAAACGATCGAAAGAACGATTTAATATTTATATTGATAAAGGTCAAGGTGAAGAGTACGGATTTAGTGTAAATCAAGTAATCTTAATGAAACATGGATTACAAAAAGGTTTAGAAATTGATGAAGTAGAGTTAGGAAATATTTTGTACAATGAAGAGGTACAAAAAGCATATTTACAAGCCATTTCCTATTTATCATATCAGATGAGAACAAAACAAGAAGTAGAAGATTTTTTACAAAAAAAAGAAGTGGGGCAGGCCATCATCTCTGAAGTCATTTCGAAATTATTACATGATCGATATATTAATGATAAAGAGTACGCCACTTTGTATGTACGAACGCAAAGTAATGTAAATCAAAAAGGCCCAACTGTTATTAGAAGAGCGCTGATAAGTAAAGGTGTTCAGGACCTAATCATTACACATAGTTTACAAGAGTATCCAAAGGAGAAGCAAATTGAAAATGCTTTAGTTCTTATAGAAAAGAAGAAAAAATCTTATCAAAAGCATTCATTTTTACAAATGAAACAAAAGTTAGAAGAAATGCTTGTTCGTAAAGGCTATTCTAGAGATGTGATTCAAATTTGTCTTGAAGAATTGAAAGACGAAAAAGATGACGAAAAGCAGCAAGAAGCGTTACACTATCATGGGAATAAATATTATGAGAAATATAAGAAGTATGATGGATGGACATTCGAAAATAAGATGAAACAAGCGTTATATCGAAAAGGATTCTCTATTGATGAGATAGAGATATTTTTGCAAATGAAACGAGAAGAAGGATGAGGGAATAAGATGAATATACCAAAACGCTACAGTGAAATGACACCACATGAGCTTCGAGAAGAAATTGGGGTTTTGAAGGAGCAAGCAGTAAAAGCTGAGCAACTTGGAATTGTAAATGAATTCGATGTATTAATGAGAAAGATGGCTATGGCTCGTGCTTATATGACTGATATAAACAAATTCCATATTGGTGAGACATATGAATTAGTAGAAGAACCTGGTATATTATTTAAAATTACGTATTTCAATGGGGTATTTGCTTGGGGATATAAGCAAAATGATAATGAAGAGATTGGAATACCAATTTCCTTGCTGCAGGAAAAATAAAAACCAGAGAGTGAATATCTCTCTGGTTTTCATCTTTGGTAGGCGTTAAAGGAGATAGGAGATTCTAAAATTGGCGTTTTTTAGATTCATTTGCCAATATAATGAGAGACTGGGTTTGTTGCGTCTGTCCGTTAACTTGTGCTTTCGCATGTTTCGGACGAGTCCACGTATGGTTAAATAATTCAGAACGACTATCTAAATGGTCACGGTAGCTCATCTTTATCACCTCGTGTAGGAAGTTAATTTAGTTTAGTTTAGTTTGTACTACTCTTCCTGCTGATTTGCAGCACGCATACGTTCTTGTGGGTGCGTGTTAATTGTGCCGTTAGGTCTTTTCGAAGCGAAGCGTGATTTCGCCTTCGGCTGACCTTCGATTTTGCTGTTATTTTTTGATTCAGACCAAAATTCGGCTTGTCTACCCATTAAGAACGCCCCCTCATTATCAGTTGATACCTCTTTAAGAAGTATCAATTATAGAATGTGCAAAATAGAAAAAACTATCCTTTAGAAATTAAGGGAATAAATAGGTAAAAGGAGAATAGAACATGAATGATATTTATGAAGCATTAACAAAAGAATTATTAGATAAGAATGACAACCTTTCTTACGCACAAGCTCGTGCATGGGTTGAATTACTGTGGGAAGATTTTCAAACAACTTATGCTAAATCAGGCCGTTACCAAGGTGATGAAATGACTGAGCAAGTGGTACGAACATGGATTAATAATCATGGAGGGCGCCTTCATGAAATGCGTACAAATAATCCGAAGTATAGCCATTTGATCAATCAAGAAGATCATTTGAAACATTAAAAAAAGCGACTTAGGTCGCTTTTTTTAATGTGGGAGCAATTCCAGTTTCTTTCGAAGTTTTTCTTCGCTGAAAATCCACCCTGTATATGAACTAATAATATTTAAATTTTGATCGAGCTGAACGATTGCAACGAATGGATAATAATCTTTACTTCGATACCGTAAATCAATGAACCGAACTTCAGAATAGTTATCATAATCGAAAATATCCCAGCGGTATACAGGCGAGAAAGATAAGAAAGCAGAGATATTTTCATCCCGCACAGCAGCTTGCATAATGGCAGTATTCGGGAATGGTACACGATCAAATTTATCGTATACAAGAATGTTACCGCGGTGCCATCTTGCGACGTAGTAATGTTCAGTTGTAACGACGGCTAAATGATAATGATAAAATTTGTAAGAGGGAGAAATAATTACTTTCTCTACATTTTTGAAACGTTTGTATACTACACTTTTGATATTTCGATGCATCATAATGCGGCCGATGTAGTAAACAAACATTAATATATACGCTGCTAAAGCAGTGTATCCTTTATGTGCTCCGACAAGCATACAGGCGATAGCGAGTATATGGATAAAGAAAATGACAGTATCGAACGTATTAATTATGCCGAGTGCTACCCATTTTCTTGTGAAGGGCCGTAATGCCTGTGTACCATAGGCATTGAAAATATCCACAAAGACATGAAGAAAGACGGCAATAAATGACCAAAGTAATAGATGCAGATATGGAGCGTCTGAAAAGAAGGCGAAAGAGATGCCACTTATAAGGAATGACCAAAGAATCACTGCAGGAATGGAATGAGTAATTCCACGATGATTTCTTATATATTTAGCGTTATTACGCAATTTTAAAACTGTATCGATGTCAGGAATATTGGAACCGGCAATTGTTGCAAGCATCACTGCTTGTGGCCCAATATCACTTTGTGCTATGACTGGATCTAACGTTGCCAAACTGCCTAGAGTAACGCCCATAACAAGGTGAGTGGCTGTATCCATAGAAATCCACCTCCGTTTTTTATTAATGTAACTCTTTTTATTCGATACCTCAAGTCCTTTGCCTTCTATTTCCTATGTCATCTTACTTAAATTTTTTCCTAAAATCTTTATAATAGTACTTATATGCAAAAAAATGAGGGGGATCAAGTTTGACACTTGAAATATTAAATAAGTTTAACATAGAGCAGTTTCAAAATGATTTAATTGGTTGGTTTGAAAAAGAACAACGCGATTTACCGTGGCGAAAAAATAAAGATCCATACCGTGTTTGGGTTTCTGAAATTATGTTACAGCAAACACGGGTAGAAGCTGTAAAACCATATTACGCAAATTTTATGGGGAAGTTTCCTACGCTTGAGGCGCTAGCAAATGCCGATGATGAAGAAGTATTAAAAGCATGGGAAGGCTTAGGTTATTATTCTAGAGCACGAAATTTACATGCCGCAGTAAAAGAGGTAAAAGAAGTATATAACGGGGAAGTACCGAGTGATGTAAAGAAAATAGAAAAATTAAAAGGAGTGGGACCATATACAAAAGGTGCCATTTTAAGCATTGCATTCGGTATACCAGAGCCAGCGGTTGATGGAAACGTTATGCGCGTATTATCTCGTATTTTATCAGTGTGGGATGATATTGCAAAACCAAAGACTAGAAAAGTTTTTGAAGATATTGTGCGTGAAATTATCTCAACAGAAAATCCATCTTATTTTAATCAAGGTTTGATGGAATTAGGGGCATTAATTTGTATACCGAAAAACCCATCTTGCTTACTTTGTCCTGTGCGTGAACATTGCCGAGGGTATGCTGAGGGTGTTCAAAAAGAACTACCAGTGAAAAGTAAAGCGAAAGCACCTACAATGGTACCGCTCGTTGCAGGAGTGCTTCAAACTGAAGATGGTCGTTACGTAATTAATAAACGCCCAAGTGCGGGACTATTGGCTAATATGTGGGAGTTCCCGAATATTGAACTCGGTGAAGGTATTCGAAATCAGAAACAACAGCTTACGGATTATATGAAGGAAAGCTTCGGACTCTCTGTTTCAATTGATGAATACGCGATGAATGTACAACATACTTTTACACACCGTACTTGGGATATATTCGTGTTTTACGGAAAGATAACAGGCGATATTACCGACACAGATACATTAAAGTTTGTATCGAAAGAAGCATTTGAACAGTTACCTTTTTCGAAATCACATCGTACTATTTACGAAAATTGTGTTGAGAAAATTACAATGCAATAAATGAAAAAACGTGTTCTAGAATTTTGGAACACGTTTTTTTATTGAAAATAATTTTGCATGCTGAGTTTAAAGAATCGCGCTTTTATAATCCACCTCGTGACTCAATTTCTTTCACAATTTCTTTATAAATCGTTTGCCCCTCTACGTTTAGATAAGGCATAATTTGCTGAAATGAATGATGAAAATAAGCTAATTCATCTTCTTTCCATTCATTTTTTGAAATCATAGTTAGTTCAGTCATATCGCGTCCAGCGTACATATATCCACCTCCGTCATATGTAGTTTGAATGAGTGATAAGAGATATATGCGGAAATTATAAAAAGAAAATTACGGATAGATTCTAGATAGATTGGTTACATTATTTGTTGTGGAGGTGAGAAAGATGAGTAAAAAACAACAAGGTTATAATAAAGCAACTTCTGGTGCTAGCATTCAAAGTACAAATGCTAGCTATGGTACAGAATTTGCAACTGAAACAAATGTACAATCAGTAAAACAAGCAAACGCACAATCAGAAGCAAAGAAAGCACAAGCTTCTGGTGCTCAAAGTGCAAATGCTAGTTATGGTACAGAGTTTGCAACTGAAACAGATGTGCATGCAGTGAAACAAGCAAACGCACAATCAGCTGCAAAAAAATCACAATCTTCTAGCTCAAATCAGTAACGAAGGAAAAACACTTCTCTAACTCAAGAGAAGTGTTTTCTTTACGTGAAGGTCATTGTAATGAAAATATAATGACCGACATAACTTCTAATAAGTCAACAAATGTAGTCAAAGGAGAAAGAAGTTAACGATTAGAAATATGTAATAAGAATTATAATTGGTGAATGAATTAAAAAGGGGGCAAGTGATGAACGATTTTGATAAGTTGGTAGGAGAGCAATTGGAAACGATGGATGAGCTGTTAAAGTTACAAGCACATTTAGAAAAATATCAGCAAATTGAAATGAGTGAAAGAGATACGTGTGATAAAAAAGAATTACATTTTATCCGTCAAGAAATATATAGAACAGAATTAGCATTAAAGCTTTTGCATGAAAGATTTGAACAACAAACGAATAACGTGATTCAATCTTTTGAAACCGAAAAAATAATTTCAAATTAAGGATGAGATATGTTGTGAATTGTAGGTGGAAAGTCCTTCCTTAAATGGAGACGAGAAAGGGCTTTCCTTTTGTTATATCCTCGTTTAATCTTCGAAAAATACGTTTTACTAATCCAATGGGAATTTTCCTTTGTTAAAAGGATTGGAGATGTGCCATTCAATAATAAAAATTCATTAAATTCATCGTGAAAATTAGGGTCTTATCGCTTTAGTTTTAAAATTTTGACAAAAAAGTTATAATAGAAAAAAAGTGAATGCAGTTCAAGGGGTAGTTGAGGCAACTTAAGAAGGGCATTTGCAGCTGAAAGAAGGGAGCATATATGGGATTTCCCAAAGAAGGAGAAAAGGTACAAATACATAGTTATAAACATAATGGCTCCATTCATAGAATGTGGGAAGAGACAACAATTTTAAAAGGGACGCAGAGTCTTGTGATCGGAGCGAATGATCGTACAATAGTTACAGAATCAGATGGCCGGACATGGATTACTCGTGAACCTGCGATTTGTTACTTTCATGCCAATTATTGGTTTAATGTGATTGGAATGCTAAGGGAAGAAGGAGTATATTATTATTGTAATTTAAGTTCTCCTTTTGCATATGACTCTGAAGCATTAAAGTATATTGATTACGATTTAGATATTAAAGTGTATCCAGATATGACATATACACTTTTAGATGAAGATGAGTATGAAAAGCATAGTCAAATCATGCAGTATCCACCTGTTATTGATACAATTTTAAAACGAAATGTAGCACATTTAACACAGTGGATTCATCAAAGAAAAGGTCCATTCGCACCGGATTTTGTAGATATGTGGTACGAAAGATATTTAATGTACAGAAATTAAAACAAACCTGCAGGGGAATTCCCCGGCAGGTTTGTCCTATTAGAGGGGGAATTATGTGCAAGGTATAAAAAGATATTTACAATTTGTTAAACCATATCGATGGCTCATTGCTATTACAATTATTATTGGTCTTGTTAAGTTCGGTATTCCGCTTATTATGCCATGGTTATTAAAGTATATTATTGATGATGTTATTCAAGGTGGGGGTTCGCTTCAAGAAAAAACGTCCCAATTAATAACCGCAATTGGGATTGCTTTTTTTATTTTTGCAGTATTAAGACCGCCTATAGAATATTATCGTCAATATTTCGCGCAGCGTATTGCCAATACAATACTATACGATTTAAGAAAGCATATTTTTGGACACTTGCAAAAGTTGAGCTTACGCTATTATTCGAACACAAAAACAGGAGAGATTATTTCACGTGTAATCCATGATGTAGAACAAACGAAGGACTTTGTAATTACCGGTCTTATGAATGTCTGGTTAGATACTGCAACAATTGTTATTGCCATTATCGTTATGTTTTCTATGAATATAAAATTAACCTTTGTTGCTTTATTAATCTTACCTATTTATGTAGTTGCAGTGAAATATTTTTTCGGGCGCCTTCGAAAATTGACGAAAGAGCGCTCACAAGCGTTAGCCACTATGCAAGGATATTTACATGAACGTATTCAAGGGATGCAAGTGACACGAAGTTTTGCATTAGAAGAGTATGAAAGAGGACAGTTTGAAAAGAGAAATAATGAATTTTTAACGAAAGCACTAACTCATACGAGTTGGACGGCGAGAACGTTTTCAGCAGTGAATACGTTAACGGATTTAGGGCCGTTACTTGTTATTGGTTTTGCAGCGTATGAAGTAATTCAAGGTTCGTTAACACTTGGGACTATGGTGGCCTTTGTTGGATATATGGATAGTTTATATAGTCCGCTTCGTCGCCTCGTCAATTCATCTACAACATTAACGCAGTCTTTCGCGTCGATGGATCGAGTGTTTGAATTGTTAGATGAAAAATACGATATTGTGAATGTGCCAAATGCAGTGCAAGCTAAAAGATTAGATGGAGAAGTTATATTTGATAATGTTTCTTTTCGTTACAATGAGGGTGAAAAAGAGATATTGCATAATCTGTCATTAACTATGCGGCCGGGAGAGAAGGTAGCACTTGTAGGAGCGAGTGGGGGAGGAAAGTCATCTCTCGCCAGTTTAATTCCACGTTTTTATGATGTTTCTGACGGTGCAGTTTATGTAGACGGGATAGATGTAAGACGGTATGATATGAGAAGTTTGCGCAGTCGTATTGGAATTGTACTGCAAGATAATTTATTGTTTAGTGATACGATTGGGGCTAACATTTTATATGGAAATCCGAAAGCTGCAAAGGCGGAAGTAATTTCAGCTGCCAAAGCTGCACAAATTCATGATTTTATTACAGAATTGCCAGATGGTTATGATACTGTCGTTGGGGAGCGCGGTGTGAAATTATCTGGTGGACAAAGACAACGGGTTGCAATCGCACGGGTTTTTCTAAAGAATCCGTCTTTGCTTATATTGGATGAAGCAACTTCAGCTTTAGATTTAGAAAATGAACGATATATTCAAGAGGCACTTCAAACGTTAGCTGCAGATCGAACAACAATTATTATTGCACATCGATTAGCGACAATTACGCATGTTGATACAATTATTTATGTTGAAGAGGGTGAAATAAAGGAAAAAGGATCTCATGAAGAGTTAATGAAAAAAAGGGGATTTTATTACAATTTATATCAGCTTCAACATATAACAGAAACAGCTCCTTTAGCGTAAAAGGAGCTGTTTTTTATTCGTCTTCTTTTTTATCGTCGATTTGGAGTTCACTTTCTGGTTTATGGTATGTGTAGAAGCTATCCACAAGTAAATCTAAATGCTCTACTTCTTCACTATAATTAATAATTGAAGAAATAAGAGGGAAGAGATGTAACCATATTTTATATGCTTCCTCATCGTCCTTGTTTTGATAATCCATAAAGATATCAATCAATTCTTGTTTACCTGTTTCAACTTCATCAAGCATCTCAACAGATTGTTGTTTCTTTGCTTTCCCAATAAACTTTAACAAAACTTGTTCGTGATAATGGGTTAACGAATCGAGTTCGTTTTGAATAGACTCCTGAAATTCTTCTGGCATATAGCGCAGTTCATTTTCAGTACGGTGTAATGACTTTAATGTACTTAAAGCACGACTTGTTGTCGCTAACATTTGTCTAAATAAAACAAGTTTGCGAATTTTTGCGAATTGTATTTTCTTCGTGTAACTTCTTTCTTCTTTATAAAGTAAATAATAATGATTTATTTTAATCATTTTTTCTTTCATGCGATCAATATCGGTTTTTAGAGTTGTAAAATCAGAAGCTTGCCTACTATTCATACGAATCCATTTGACAATTTCCTCTGTATTATCAACGATGCGATGGTAAAGTTTTGTTTCATATTTTGGCGGCATAAATACTAAATTTACAAGCGAAGCCGCAATAATTCCAATCATAATTGTCGCAAATCGAAGTAAGGCAAAACTAAAGAAATCTTCGCCTTGATATTCCATAATGGCGATAACCGTTACTAAAGCGATTGATATTGTGTTTTCTAAGCGTAATTGTAATGTAAGAGCAATTACTAATATACATGTTAATCCAATAATAAAAGGATTATGTCCAAAAGCAGTAGCAAATACGATAGCGAATACCGCACCAATTACGTTTGCTTGGATTTGCTCAAGAGCAGTTAAATACGAGCGGTATACGGACGGCTGAACAGCAAAGATAGCTGAGATTCCTGCAAATACTGGACTCGGTAATTGAAGTAAAATACAAGCAAATAAAGCTAATGTAATGGCAATACCCGTTTTTAAAATGCGAGCACCAAGTTTCATACCCTTATTAATATCCTTTCTCTTGTCATAATGAATGTACAACATGATACTATACATTCATTACAATATGTTAGCAAGTGATATTTTAGTGACGTTAAAAATTTTAATAAAGAAATTAAGATTCATTTATCTCGATTAGTGTGGACTAATAATTAGTGGGGGATGAACACCCCATACTGATTAAAGTTTCACTTTATAATTTATCCAAATTCTCTTTAAACATCTATTCTCTAATGAAAAAACCTGCTGAATTCCAGCAGGTTTCAAATTGTTACTATAGATTACTATGCGATGCTCACTTCGTCAATTTTTTTATGAAAAATACATGTTGTACATATTATTCAGTTGAAATAGATGGATCCGTCTGTTCTTTTTTCGGGATAATTTCATAAAAGTGAAGCTGAATATCATCTAATAGTGGTGTTAATAAAGCGACTTCTTCATATTGTTCATGCTCATTTAATACACGAATGTAGTCTAATAATAATTGATTCACATTTTGCACACCATTTTTACTAATTGGTTGTAATGTTACATTTGCTCCCTTAGCGATTCTTCTTTTTAAGGCCAGCTCTGTTAAACCTAAATTTGGTTCGTGACGTAAATAAACAACACCACCAGTCATACCAGCACAAATCCACGGACCAGGATCTCCTAAAACAAGCGCACGACCATTTGTCATATATTCAAAAGCAAATCCTTTTATATTGGAATATGCTCCTATGTTTCCTTGTTCCTTTTCACGGAGTGGTTTTGTAATTCTACCTCCAATAATCATGTCTGCTCCAGAGAGGCGAATGCCAGCACGAGCATCGGCGTTGCCTTGCACGTATAATGCTCCTTTTTGAGCGCCGTATCCAAATCCTTTTCCGACAGAACCGTTATAATATGTTCCATCTTTCCCTTTTGCTTTCGTTATATAAATGCCACCGCCAAATGAAGTTTTTCCAATTCCGTCTTGCGCACCACCATTTACGTGTATAAATAGGTTTTCGCTATTGTAAGCACCTAATCCGTTTCCAGGAACAGAACCATTTGTGTACTTTAATGTAAGTGGTTCAAGATGAGTGTTTTCATATAATTTACTACGAACACGATAACAGGATTCTAGACCACCCATTACGCGTTGCTCTACGCCAACTCCTACTAATTCTTTTGAGTGAGTAGAATGAACTGTTTCAAATTGTTTTTCTTGTACAGATACTGTTGTTGTAACAGTTGAATTTTCTATCGTTTGCAGTAAATTACATAAGTCTAATAAATCTTCGCCTCGAACTTGTTCTAATAAATCGGAACGCCCGATAATTTCTTGTAAATTTGTATAACCGAGTTGTCCTGTTAACCGTTTTAGTTCTACACCGAAAGTGGTGAATAAATTTAATAAACCAGCCACTGCGCTTTCTAATTCGCGTGGGACGAAGCGGCGTAATCCATGTTCTTTCGCTTGCGCTTCAGATTCAATTTGTGTCGCAATTCCGACGTGGCACGTATCTAGATGACAACCACGGCAAGTTGTACAGCCAATTGCAATCATTGATAATGTACCAAATCCAATTCGGTTTGCTCCAAGAAGCATGATTTTTAAGGCGTCATTTACACTTCGAATACCACCATCTGCCCAAATTTCTACTTTATGTCTCATACCTGCTTCTAGTAGAGCGTTGTGAGCAGCTTTAACACCAATTTCTACTGGAAGACCTACATGTTGTAATGCATGAATACGTGCAGCACCTGTTCCGCCGTCAAATCCGCTAATGTTAATAAAATCAGCACCAGCTTTTGCGATACCAACAGCAATTGTTCCAATGTTAGGAACGACAGGGACTTTCACGGCTACTTTTGCAAGCTGATTGGCCGTTTTAATTTCTGTAATCATTTGAGCTAAATCTTCAATTGAATAAATATCATGGTTGTTAGAAGGTGAAATTAAATCTGATCCAATTGTAGCGTTACGTGCCTCAGCAATTTTGGCAGTTACTTTTGAACCAGGTAAATGTCCACCTTCACCAGGCTTTGCACCTTGACCGATTTTTATTTCAATTAAATTTGATGAATTTAGTAGTTCGGCGTTTACTCCAAATCGGCCAGATGCAACTTGTTGTCCACGTGTATGTGGATATTTACCAATCATATCTTTAATTTCGCCGCCTTCACCATTCAAACTAATCATATTTAGTTGATCGGCAGCTTCTGCATACGCACGAAAGGCAATCTCGTTTTGAGAACCGAATGACATGGAACTAATAATAAATGGTAAATCATGATTGTGAATACCGATGGAAACTTTTTCAGTCGGAACTACATGCTTTGCTTGCTTTGTTTGAACAAGATGCCGAATTGCGATTGGGTTATTTTCTTCTAATTCACTTAACTTATCGCGGTAATCATCATAAGAGTTTCCTTTTGCAACATCACCAATTGCTTTCCAAATCCGCGGGAATATATGAAATGATTTTCTCATTCTAACTTTTGGATTGTTATAATCAATCGCTCGCATTTTCGCGTCTGCAGCAAGTGCTTCAAATGAAAAAGCTAAAGCATTTGAACCAAAGAAATTTGTAATTTGTAATGTATTTGCGATTTCCTCATGCAATCCGATAGAGGAAAAGAGACGACCGTAACCGCGTAATTCATGAATCCCAATTGTTGAAATTACTTTTTCTAGTCCTTTATTAAGTGCAGTATATAAATTAGTAATTGGTGCTATTGTTCCATCATTTACAGTTGCGAACAATAAATATGGATTAATACCATCTGCTCCTAATCCATACAGCGTTACGATATCGTGTAAGGAGCGTAGGGCACCGGAACGTATAACGAGAGAGCAGTTTCGACGTAATTTATTTTCAGTTAATGCTTGATGTACTTTAGCAGTAACTAAATGTGGATCAATCCATAACTGTTCATTTTGATGTGCTTTGTCGTCATCTAATAATAGTAGGGAAGCACCATTTGTAACGGCAGCTATCGCTTCAGAACTAATTCGATTTAATGCGCATTGTAAAGTTTCTGATGGACTGAACGTAACAGAAATCGTAGAGACAGAGCTATGAGTAATGAATAGCTGTATAAGTTGTTCATACGTAATCGTATTTAATTCTTCCGCGATAGATTGGGCTAAACTTCCTTCTAAAATAATTGGTGAAAGCATCTCGACTACAAATGGCTGTTTAGAGTTGTTTAATAAACTCGGACGCTCTCCGAGTACAGTACGTGTGGAGAAGTGTTCGACTTCTCGATCACGATCGATTGCTGGATTTGTAACAACGGCTACACTCTCCTTAATGAAATCAGCAATATTTCGTCTATCTGTATCAAGTGGGGCAAGTGGTGAGTCATGCCCAAGTGAACGAATTGGTTCGACGCCTTTTGTTGCCATCTGTTCAAGAAGCTGAATATGTTCTCGATCCCAGCCGAAAGCAACGTATTGCTTCGTTTCGACTTGAACAGAATCACATAATCCTCCAATTTCTTTCGTTTCAGGGATAGATAAATTTAAATGATAATTGGTAACATCGATTCGTTTCTTAAAGCGGTTATAAACTTCCGTTTGGTATTTGTCGTATTCATAGAGAACAAGTTCATTTTGTTCATTCCATTTTAATCCGACTTTTTCTCCGGGAGCGAGTGGTTTTGGTTCTGCTACATATTCAGTTGGTGATACAACCCCAGGTTCAGAAGAGAAAATATAAGAGCTTTCTGTCTCTACTTTCCACACTGGGCGTAAGCCGAGGGAATCAACACTGAAAACAGCTTCATCCTTATAACGTGAAATGATGCCAGCTGGACCTTGTGCGAAGTGCCCCCAGGCCTCACGTATATAAGTGTATAAGTTTTGTAAGTTTGTTTCGTAAAGTTTTATTTCATTAATAATTGGCGGAAATAATATATCCATCGCTTCAAATAAGCTGTAGTTATACTGAACGAGAAGGGTTTCTAAGGTGCGGTTTAAATCTTGGGAATCACTGCCCCCGGCAGTGAGTGATACATCAATCATTTCAGCTTGATCGCGTAATTTTGCAATCGTGTTAATTTCACCATTATGTCCGAGAATGCTAAATGGTTGTACACGAAAAAAATTAGATAACGTGTTAGTAGAATAGCGATTATGTCCCAGTGTCATAGTTGAAGCGATAAGTGGGTGTTGTAAATCATTGTAATAAGCAACAAGTGTATCGCCAGCACCGAGAACTTTATATACAACATGGTCATGACTTAATGAGGCAACATGAATTGCTTCATTTTCTTCTATTTTTACTGTTACAGAAAATAATGTTTGTTCAATATTTTCAACTTCACTTTCGGCGATAAGGGCAACTTGCCAAAATAAAGGTTCTTCTTGTTTACCAAGAGGACCGAGTGCATCGGAGTTTATTACATCATCATTTTCGAGAAGAATTGTAAGTTTTTCATTGTGTAGTTGCGTACGAATGTAATTTTTTAAATCAGCAATGTTTTCTTTTTTATTTAGAAAAAAATGTCCAACGATAAAGTGGGGATGATCCACAATCGTTGGATTATATCCGCTACTTTTCAGTTTTTCATTCCAAAGTGCTTTTGGTACATCAATGTGAATACCGATACCATCTCCTTCGCCATTAATGAAACCAGCTCTATGATTCATTTTGACTAGTGATTGTATACAAAGGTCGATATTTTCTTTTGTAGGAATTCTTCGTTTTTCCATAACGGAAACGATTCCACACGCATCATGTTCTGCATTTTTATAATTTCGAAATAAAGACGGTGTCCATTTATTTGTTTTATTGAGCATCCGTCAATCCCCCCTCTGGAAATTGAATTTTGAATAATCTTACTATTTAAGGCGTAATCCGCCTTGTATACAGGGATAGTAAGGATATAAAAGAATATAAAACAGATAATT
The DNA here is from genome assembly GCF_022664325.1 of Bacillus cereus group sp. BfR-BA-01310. NCBI lineage: Bacteria > Bacillati > Bacillota > Bacilli > Caryophanales > Bacillaceae > Bacillus > Bacillus cereus group sp. BfR-BA-01310. The sequence goes on from NZ_JAKUHD010000018.1 coordinate 68,997, forward strand.
ATGAATAATTATACTATTAATGAGGGATTTATGAAATAGAAAAAAGGAAAAAAGAAAGGTGAGCTTTCTTTTTTCCTTTTAATGACGGGATTATTTATTGTCTGCTAAAGCAGCAAATGCTCTGCCGACAGCTTCGATTGTATATTCAATATCTTCTTTTGTATGTTCTGTCGTTAAGAACCATGCTTCATATTTAGATGGTGCTAAGTTAATACCTTCTTGAAGCATAAGTTTGAAGAATCTACCGAACATTTCACCATCTGTATTTTTTGCTGCATCGTAATCTTCAATTGTATTTGTTGTGAAGTATACAGTTAATGCACCTTTTAGACGGTTTACTGTAATATCGATGTTATGTTTTGTAGCTTGTTCTAGAATACCTTTTTCAAGAATTGCTCCAAGTTCATCTAATTTCTCGTATACGCCCTCTTGTTGAAGTACTTCTAAGCACGCGATACCTGATGCCATAGAAGCTGGGTTCCCTGCCATTGTACCAGCTTGGTATGCAGGGCCGAGCGGAGCAACTTGTTCCATAATTTCTTTCTTACCGCCGTAAGCGCCAATTGGAAGTCCGCCGCCAATAACTTTACCAAGTGCTGTTAAATCTGGTGTTACGCCAAGTAAATCTTGAGCGCCGCCGTACATAAAGCGGAAAGCAGTAATAACTTCATCGTAAATTACTAGTGCACCAGCTTCGTGAACAAGTTCATTCACTTTTTCAAGGAAGCCTGGTTTAGGTTCTACAATACCGAAGTTTCCAACGATCGGTTCTACAAGGATAGCTGCTACTTCGTGTCCCCATTTATCTAACGCTTCTTTTAAAGTTTCTACATTATTAAATGGAACGGTAATAACTTCTTGTGCGATACTTTGTGGCACACCAGCTGAATCAGGAGTTCCAAGAGTAGAAGGACCAGAGCCAGCTGCTACAAGTACTAAATCGGAATGACCGTGGTAACAACCAGCGAATTTCATGATTTTTGTGCGGCCAGTGTAAGCACGAGCGACACGAATGGTTGTCATAACGGATTCTGTACCAGAGTTTACGAAGCGGACTTTATCTAAAGCAGGCATTGCTTCTTTTAACATTTTTGCAAATTTTACTTCTAGTGCTGTTGGAGTACCGTATAGTACACCATTTTCAGCTGCTGTTTTAATTGCTTCTGTTACGTGTGGATGAGCATGTCCAGTAATAATAGGGCCATATGCTGCTAAATAGTCGATATATTTATTTCCATCTACATCCCAGAAATAAGCACCTTTTCCACGTTCCATTGCAACAGGAGAACCACCTCCAACTGCTTTGTAAGAACGAGAAGGACTATTAACACCACCAACGATATGTTCTAAAGCTTCTTTATGTAATGCTTCTGATTTCGTGAAATTCACTACAATTCATCTCCTTACAAAAATCTATGTATTATTCTAACATGTTTTTCGAAAAGACGTATTGTTTGTGATAGAGAGAGCAGTTGGGTAAACTATTCGTTGTGACATTTAGGAAGGGGGTCCGATTATGAAATCGGTAATTGAGGTACAAGGGTTACGTAAAGAGTTTACAGCCTATTCAAGTCGTCCAGGATTAAAGGGCGCATTTCGCGATTTATTAAATCGTAATTATAAAATAGTACCAGCAGTAAATGATGTTTCTTTTACTGTAAAGCAAGGTGAAATGGTTGGTTATATTGGTGAAAATGGCGCTGGTAAATCAACGACGATTAAAATGCTTACAGGAATTTTGACTCCGACATCAGGACAAATTACAGTGAACGGCATGAATCCACATAAACAGAGAGAAGAATTTGTAAGAACAATCGGTGTTGTGTTTGGTCAACGTTCTCAGCTTTGGTGGGATATCGCTGTACAAGAATCATTTCGTTTATTGAAGAAAGTGTACGGTGTATCGGACGCTCAGTATAAGGAACATATGGAACATGTTATTGAAACGTTAGATATCGGTCCTTTATTAGATAAACCGGTACGAAAATTATCCCTTGGTCAAAGAATGCGTTGTGAATTGGCAGCGGCGTTAATTCATAATCCGCCGTTATTATTTTTAGATGAGCCAACAATTGGGCTAGATGTTCTTGTGAAATTAAAAATACGAGAATTTTTAAAAGAGATGAATGAACGTTATAAAACAACAATTCTGTTAACGACTCATGATATTACTGATATTGAAGCTTTATGTGAGCGCGTCATCATGCTTGATGAAGGAAACATTATGTATGACGGATCGTTAGATAACCTTCGCACGCAGTGGGGAGCGGAGAAGGAAATACATTTTCAGTTTGTTGCCCCAGTTTCATACCAGGCGTTATCAATGGTTATGCCTGATAATCATGTTGTTTGGTCAAAAGCAAAAGAGGAAAATGCGTGGGTTGCAAAAATACCAAATGAAGAAGTTATCATTTCTATGCTGATTTCCAAAGTAGTACAAGCCTTCCAAATTAAAGATTTAAAAATTAATGAAGTGTCTACAGAGGAAATTATTCGTAACATTTATGAAGAAGGTATTAGGCATGGGTAAGTATATTGAAATGATTCGGATTCGCTTTTTAATGATGCTTGCCTATCGTACAAATTATTACAGTGGGATTTTAATTTATACAATTAATATAGGTGCGTATTATTTTTTATGGCAAGCGATTTATAGCGGGAAAGAGAATATTGAAAGTTTATCTATTTCGCAAATGACTACGTATATTGCGATCGCATGGATGGCACGTGCTTTTTATTTCAATAATATAGATAGAGAAATTGCGATGGAAATTCAAGAAGGACGTGTGGCGGTAGAGTTAATTCGTCCGTATAATTATTTAGGCATGAAGGTTATGCAAGGTCTTGGAGAAGGGATGTTTCGTTTCGCTTTCTTTTCAATTCCGGGTATGGTTATTGTTACGTTATTATTTTCATTACAAATTACAACGAATTTTCAAACGTGGTTATATTTCTTCTTATCTTTAATATTTAGTTTTATCATTAATACACAAATAAATTTAATGACAGGAATGCTTACATTCTTTTTATTTAATAATAGTGGAATTATGTATGCGAAACGTGTTGTAATCGATTTATTTTCTGGTTTATTATTACCGATTAGTTTTTATCCGTTATGGGCCCAAAAAGCAATGGTGTTTTTACCGTTTCAAGCAATTAGTTATATTCCGAGTATGATTTTCTCTGAAGGTATACAAGGAAGTAAGTTATATGAAGCTTTATTATTTCAAATGATTTGGGCAATTATACTTATTATTCCAATTGTGCTGATGTGGAAAACGGCGAGAAAACGTCTAATTGTACAAGGGGGATGATGAGATGCTATATATAAAGTTGTTTTTGCAATATGCAAGCCAATATATAAAAACAAAATTGGAGTATCGAGGCGATTTTATCGTTGGATTACTTTCAGATTTATTGCTACAAGCTGTTAATTTAATCTTCATTCTCGTTGTGTTTGGGCATACCCAAGAGCTAAAAGGGTGGAGCCGAGAAGAAGTAATCTTTATTTATGGTTTCTTTTTAGTACCGTTTGCTATTTTTTCAGCTTTCTTTAATATATGGGACTTCAATGATCGATACATTATTAAAGGAGAAATGGATCGTGTATTAACGAGACCGATTCATAGTTTATTTCAAATTATATTAGAAAGAATGGAACTTGAATCTCTAATTGGGGCCATTACAGGGATTATTGTAATGGGCTATGCGGCATTGGAGCTGCAATTATCTTTTTATTGGTATGATTTCTTCTTATTCTTACTTATGGTAGGAGGAGGCGCACTTGTATACGGCGGGATATTTGTTACGCTTGCAAGTCTTGGCTTTTGGTCAGATGCGAAAAGTTCTATTATGCCGCTTATGTATAACATAGGTAATTATGGACGCTATCCTGTTAATATTTATAACCGTGTTATTCGCTTTATTTTAACGTTTGTCTTACCATTTGCGTTTGTTGGGGTATATCCAGCAGCATACTTTTTAAGAAAAACAGAGTGGAATAGCTATGCATTCGCAACGCCAATTGTTGGTATTATCTGTTTTACTATTGCAATTACCCTCTGGAATCAAGGGGTTAAACGATATCGTGGTGCAGGAAATTAATTATAGAAGCTTGTTCGTTTCTAAGGGATAAATTAGCTGTAGTCCTCATACATATAAAATGAGGTGGAGGACATGTTATGGGGATTTATTCTATTAATTGCAGCAATCGCTATTTTGAGAAGTGTCCAATTATTATGGAGTTCATATTCAGATTCCAAGCGTTTCTTTTCGCTGTATAATTTAGCCACATTGTTTTTAATTTATACAACGGTATTGATTGCGTTTGGATTAAGTTATGTTGTATTAGAGGAAATGGATTTTACAGTTTTGAAAGAAGATGGGGATAGGCTCGATGCTCATTCCTTTCAACTTGTTGAAATATGTTTATATTTTAGCGCAGTTACTTTATTGTCCGTTGGATATGGTGATATAGCTCCGATTGGAATCGGAAGGTGGATTGCAATTGGAGAAGCGCTAATTGGATATACATTACCGTTTGCTTTTGTAGTAAGGACTGTAATGGACAATGAAAAATAAGGTAGCATTTGTTATAGTAATAGAAAAGAGAAGGAGTGATAACAATGATCACAGTAGGAGAAATGGCACCGGAATTCACATTAGAGGGAAGTGGCGGAGAACAAGTTCGCTTAGCTGACTTCCGCGGGGAAAATGTAGTTCTATATTTTTATCCGAAAGATATGACTCCAGGGTGTACAACCGAAGCATGTGATTTTCGCGATGCGTATGGATTATTCCAAGAGAAGGATACGGTCATCCTTGGTGTAAGTCCGGATTCGGTGAACAGACATATGAAATTCATTGAGAAGCATGAGCTCCCATTTATACTTTTAGTAGATGAAGAACATAAAGTAGCAGAATTGTACGATGTTTGGAAGTTGAAAAAGAACTTTGGAAAAGAGTACATGGGAATCGAGCGTTCTACATTTCTTATTAATAAAGACGGTGAACTTGTAAAAGAATGGCGTAAAGTGAAAGTGAAAGGACATATTGAGGACGTCCTTTCTTATATAAAATAAGCTATAGTGGGAAGAAAAAAATACATATGTAAGGCATGTGTCTATACATATTTTCCCACGATACATAAAGTGAAAGTGTAGGGCATACCTCCTCAGATGATATTATTCTAAGTGCGATTATATCGCACTTTTTTCTATGTAAATGTATAGAAAATGGGGGAAGATACATAAGAATAAGGCTATATATAAAAATAAACCACATACTTATAGTAGAAATATTGACGATTTATAAGAAAAGGGGTACACTCTTTATAAGAATTATAAAATAATAATCCGTATAGAATCGGGGTGCATGACGGTGGTCAAAGAAGAATTAAAAGAAGCGCTAGAAATGCTGAAAAATACGGGTGTACGCATTACTCCACAGCGTCATGCTATTTTAGAGTACCTTGTGGAATCTATGACGCACCCAACAGCGGATGACATTTATAAAGCATTAGAAGGTAAGTTTCCGAATATGAGTGTTGCAACTGTCTATAATAACTTACGTGTGTTTAAAGAAGTTGGACTTGTAAAGGAATTAACTTATGGAGACGCTTCAAGTAGATTTGATTATGTTACAAGTCAACATTATCATGTGATTTGCGAAAAATGTGGTAAGATTGTTGATTTTCCTTATGGAGGTTTGGAAAAACTTGAAGAGGAAGCTGCGAAAACGACAGGCTTCGTTATTAATAGTCATCGCTTAGAAATTTATGGCGTTTGTCCAGAGTGTCATAAGGCGTAATATATAATAAAGAAAGAGGGTGACGTAATCGTCACCCTCTTTCTTTATTATATATAGATGTATCCAGTGAAATCTAGGTTGGTATGGATGAAGAAAAACACTGATTAAAGTGCACTTTATCCTTTATAGCTCTTTTTATTGTATTTCTCATCAAAATCTTTTCCTTCTAAACTCGGATCGAGTGTTAAAGGTTGGTTGCAATGCATACATGCGTCGACACGACCGAGCATTTTTGTTGGTTTATCGCAACTTGGACAAATAATATGTACAGTCTTAGTAGATAACATACCAATCCAAAAGTAAACGACAGTACTAGCGATAACAGCTAAAAAGCCAACCATCATAAATGTTGTCATAATAATAATGTTGTCACGGAAAAAGACTCCTAAGTATGCAATGAAGAGGCCGATAAATACTAAACTTAATGCAAAGGTCCGAATTTTATTGATTTTGTTCGAATATTTAATGCTCATTCTCACCACACTCCTATAATAATAATATAACATAAAATTTAGAATTTTCATTCGTATATAAACTTAATAAAACGATAAGGGGGAAAATAGGAAGGAGTGTAGCTATGTATAAAGAGTGAATGGGAGATATGATGTACTGGGAATATGCTTTTAAAAGCTTTTAACGGGATGTGAAATTTTTTTATAAAAAGTATTGACCCTACATATACTGCATGATATATTAATAAACGTCGCTGATGCGGAAACGCAGAAAACGACAAAAAAGAAATTGAAAAACTTAGTTGACATCGAAAAACGAAGATGTTAACATAAGGAAGTCGCAAATGAGCGGCAAACAAGTTCTTTGAAAACTGAACGAAACAAACAACGTGAAACGTCAATTTTTATTTTTAGATGCTAGACAAACTAACTTTATTGGAGAGTTTGATCCTGGCTCAGGATGAA
>NZ_JAKUHD010000019.1:0-58300 GCF_022664325.1 Bacillus cereus group sp. BfR-BA-01310
ATGTTAACATCTTCGTTTTTCGATGTCAACTAAGTTTTTCAATTTCTTTTTTGTCGTTTTCTGCGTTTCCGCATCAGCGACGTTTATTAATTTATCATATACTTATCCTTAACGTCAACACTTTTTAATAAAAAATTCTTTTTCTTACATAACGAATACATTCTTCTGTATTAGCAACTCTCCGAAATAAACAAAAAATGATTTTATATCTTTCTTCCATCGCCTTTTTTACAACGCTATGTATATGCTCATCTTCAAAATCAAATAAAAGTTCCTCTAGCTCTCTCTTCAATATGTATTCCATTTCTTTTTTCTCTTCTTTCGTCAACATAAGCCCAAGCAAATCATCACCCCAATAGTTCCTTACGTAATAATAAAAATTCCGCTCGTTTTCACTTATCAATAACACATCACTGAAAAACCAAAATACTATCATTCATTATATCCATCACTTACGATATTAATCCCTTGTTCTCTTTTTTTAATTTAAAGCATATATGTAACTGAAAAGGATTGGACAAAGGGGCGTAATATTATGTTTTTCTTTTTTATTACGAGTAAAAGAACATTTAAACACATTAGCTTAATAGTCGTACTTTCCTTATTTACAGCATGGCTACTCTTTTTAAAAACATATTCACATGAATCTGCTTTTTCAACTGCTACTGGCCCTAAAGTAATTTACAAAGGGGACACCGCTAAAAAACAAGTTGCATTCACGTTCGACATTAGTTGGGGAGACAAAAAAGCTATTCCAATCCTTGATACACTCAAAGAAAGAGAAATTAAGAATGCAACCTTCTTTCTCTCTGCTGCATGGGCTGAAAGACACCCTGATATTGTCGAACGCATCATGAAAGATGGACATGAGATTGGTAGTATGGGCTATAATTACACGTCCTACACTTCACTAGAAGCAAATGAAATACGAAGAGATCTTTTGCGGGCACAAGATGTTTTTACGAAGCTTGGTGTAAAACAAGTCAAGCTATTGCGTCCACCTAGTGGAGACTTTAACAAAACAACCCTTAAAATAGCAGAATCACTCGGATACACTATCGTCCATTGGAGTAACGATTCAAATGACTGGAAAAATCCCGGCGTAAATAACATCGTTTCCACCGTCTCTAGCAATTTGAAGGGCGGAGATATCGTCTTATTACACGCTTCCGATTCTGCCCTTCAAACAAATAAAGCTTTACCACTACTCTTACAAAAATTAAAGAGTGACGGTTATGAACAAACATCTGTATCACAACTTATATCAAACACTAGTACGAAAAGCGAAGATATAAAGTAGTTCACTTCCAAACAGTTCTTCACGCATAAAAAGCTCTACTATCTTACGTTAAGATAGTAGAGCTTTTTTATTCAGCCAATTAAAACTCTTCGTCCGCTCTTTGAATTAAACGGATTTACTCGTCTGTCCTATTAAACGATGTAATACAAGCAACTGATATGCATTACATAATAGAAGTGGTATAACCATTAAATATAACCAATCTGTATCATTAATCCGAAGCGCTGGTACCCACTCAAGAATTGTTACAACAACCATAAAAAACAGAGCGGGCACAAAAGCTTTTTTGTTCGTTTCTTTACTCTTTACGTAAGCAACAATCGCTCCAAATACAAATAACATGCCAGCAACAAGTATGTTATTCCCCAATGAAACTTCCCCATTTGCAATAAGTACTGACCTTAAATAAACAAAATCAAACAATACGAACGCAATAAAGAAAAGCTGTACTGCATTCCATAAAGAAGATGACCGGAACATCCCTAGTCCAAAACGATGGATTGTTAAATACGCAAAGAATCCCATTTGACTTATAACACTAAAAATAAATCCTATGCCCATCAACCAAAAAGAAATCGCTAAAATTTCTTTACCGTCTAAATTTTGAAAAAATTTAGCGTACTTGTCCCACTCCAAAACAAACCCAATAAAGACTGTGCTAATCCCACCAAGAAACAACGTCGTTAAAAATAGTCGTACCCACTTGCGGCTATTCACAACACATCCCCCATTATTCTTATATTTCTAATTAAATTGTATCAATGACAATTTCAAAAAGCTAGCCATGTTCATGTATAAATTCCTTAAAGATATTTATATTAAAAAAAGAGAACTGTGCTGAAAGGAGCTCCAACTTATGAAACGGATGCTGCTCGTTTCGATTTCTTCTCTTTTACTTTTCGCACTAGTAGCATGTGCACAAGGAAAAGACACGAAATCTGAACTAGATTACGATCAAACAAAGAAAATGATTGTTGATATTTTAAAAACCGATCAAGGAAAAAAAGCAATCCAAGATGTATTAAAGGATGAAAAAATGAAACAAGCACTCATACTAGATGAAACGGTAGTAAAGAAAACGATTGAAGATGCGATGGTATCCGACAAAGGACAACAATTCTGGGAAAAACTCTTTAAAGACCCTGAGTTCTCATCGAAATTTGCTAAAAGTATGGGAAAAGAACAAACAAACTTGATGAAAACTTTACTTAAAGATCCTGAATACCAATCAGGTGTTATAGAGATTATGAAGAATCCTGAAGTAGAAAAAATCATGTTACAAACAATGAAGAGTAAAGAATATCGTCAATATTTACAACAAGTACTAACCGAAACCGCCGAAAGTCCACTCTTCCAAGCTAAAATGATCGATATCATTAGTAAAGGTGTGCAAAAAGCCGAAAAAGGCGGATCTGCTAAAAAAGGCGGTGAAGGTGGTTCTCAAAGTGGGAGTAAAGAGCAAAAGTAAAAATAATAATTATAATAATGAGTGGACAATGTATGTATTGCCCACTCATTATTACTTTACTTTTGTGTAACGGCCGTTTTATCAATAACTGTCTCAGCTATCGCACGATAAATGAGACCCGTTGTATGTGTATCTTCATATACTGACGGCGCAAAGTCTTCTTTATTCCAATCAGGTTGCTGAAGTGGAATTCGGCCAAGTACATCCGTTTGGAGTTCCGTAGCTAGTTTGTCTCCTCCGCCTCTTCCAAACACATACTCTTTCTCACCAGTTGCTTTACTTTCAAAGTATGCCATATTTTCAACGACACCAAGAATGCTATGTTCTGTACGTAAAGCCATCGCTCCAGCGCGCGCTGCTACAAACGCTGCTGTTGGATGCGGCGTTGTTACAATAATCTCTTTACAAGACGGCAACATCGAATGCACATCTAACGCAACGTCACCCGTGCCTGGCGGTAGGTCTAATACTAAGTAATCTAAATCACCCCATTCTACTTCTGTGAAGAAGTGATTTAACATTTTTCCAAGCATAGGTCCTCTCCAAATAACAGGCGCATTATCTTCTACAAAGAATCCCATTGAGATTACTTTCACACCTAGACGCTCCACTGGAATTATCTTATCGCCTCTTACGATTGGACGTTTTTCTATACCCATCATATCCGGTACACTAAAACCGTAAATATCTGCATCAATGATACCGACTTTTTTCCCTAAACGAGCTAAAGCAATTGCAAGGTTAACGGAAACAGTCGATTTTCCTACCCCGCCTTTTCCACTTGCCACTGCTAAAAATGTTGTTTTTGAGTTTGGTGATAATAAAGATTCACTTTTCTCTTCTTCTTGCGGTGGTGCAAACTGAGCTAATTCCTCTTCTGTAAATTCTGCGAAACGAAGTCCAACTGTTGCTGCTCCAAGTTCTTTTACTAACTTTACAATTCCAGACTGCAACTGCATTTGTTCCGCTGTACCTGTTTTTACAATTGCAATTTTAACACTTACATGTTCCTTCTCAGGCTTGACTGTTACCTCTTTAATTGCATTTGTTTCTTTTAACGTTTTATGTAAAAACGGATCTACAATCCCTTCCAACGCTTCCACTACTTGCTCTTTTGTTACCATAATTAGCCCAGCCCCCTGTATGAAAAATAACGTAATGTTAATTGAATTTATCTCTCTTTATTTTTGAAATAAATGCGTTTACATTTCCAGTATAACATATTTTCGGAAAACTTCGTTAACGAGAGAAACTCGAAAAAATCCTCCTTATTCTGGAGGATTTCCCTTTTCCGTAAAATAACGTAATATACCACGATATATTGCAGCTGCTACTTTTTGCTGATATTTCTCCGAATTTAACATATATCTTTCATTCACATTCGATAAAAAGCCAGCCTCAATTAAAGCACCCGGTGTTTTAGCATACTTCAATAAGTACACGTGAGGAATTGTTTTAGCGGAACGATTCGTATTTTCTAAGCTTGTTCTCAATTCAGCTTGTATAAATTTCGCAGCCCGTTCATTTTCAATTAAAGAACGGTAATAGAACGTTTGTGCGCCTTTGGATCCACCACTAGTTAGAGCATTTAAATGGATACTTGCAAAAAAGTCTACATCAGGCTTATTAATGATCTCTACACGCCTTTTTAAATCCTCTGCTTTACGTCTACTATATGACTTTGTATCTTTGTTAGCTAAATCATAATCTCCCTCACGTGTTAAAATAACTAAAGCACCTTGTTCTTGTAAATAATCTTGTACCTTTTTTGTAATCTCAAGTGTAATATCTTTTTCTACAATATCCTTTCCACCAACAGCCCCTCCGTCTGGTCCACCATGTCCAGCATCCAATACAATTACTTTCCCTGATAAGGGTAAATTCCAAGCTCGCCACGATTTTGTAATTTGAAATTCTTGTTTGACTAAAAAAAACAAAACAACCGCAGCGAGCGCAAAAGAGATAATTCGAATTCTCTTCATACCTTTCCTCCTCCAGCTAGTCCCTCTAATTACTTATATGGGACAAGAGGAAAGTTTATGCTTGTCTTAGTGTAGCTTTAATCGATATCTTCTTTCACCTTTTTCATATCCTTCCTGCCACCACAAGCCGATAAACTGCTGGCAAGATTCATAAAGTAATTCCTCATCATTTAATTTAATTTCTCGTATAGTCATACTTGTTAAAAATTGAAATAGTGTTTCAGTTAATTGTTGTTCTTCCTCTAATGCTCTATATTTCACATCAAAGAATGATTCACCATAATAACCAAATTTACTGTATCTCGCTCCTAACAAATAAGATTCTATCCCTAATTCAATACAATAATCTTCATACTGACGATGAAGCTCTTGCATATGAAAAGCATCACGAATATTTGAACGTAATGTTTTTAATGATAATTCTCGCAGCATCTTCCGCTCGTATTTTAACTGCTTTTCTTTTTGTTTTTCTTGTAAGTTGACAATGACATTCATAGTACTTATAAACCTCCCTAATACGTATTAGTCTAAACCTCTAAAGAAGAAGCATACGTAGGACGATAGCACTAAAATATTCCAAACTACAAAAAATACAGAAGAGGAATTAAACATAAAAAACCCCAACCAAAATGGTTGGGGTTTGAAGTTCGCAAAAATTAACGTTTTGAGAACTGAGGTGCACGACGTGCGCCTTTAAGACCGTATTTTTTACGCTCTTTCATACGTGCGTCACGAGTTAATAGACCTGCACGTTTTAGTGTTAGACGGTATTCTGGATCAGCTTTTAATAAAGCGCGAGAAATACCGTGACGAATAGCACCAGCTTGACCAGTGTATCCACCACCATTTACGTTTACAAGTACATCGTAGTTACCTAAAGTTTCTGTTGCAACTAGAGGTTGTTTCACTACTTCACGTAATGCAGCAAATGGGATATAGTTTTCAAAATCACGACCGTTAATGATAACGCGTCCTTCGCCTGGAACTAGGCGTACGCGCGCTACTGAACTCTTACGACGTCCAGTGCCATAGTATTGAACCTGTGCCAAAGTAAGCCCTCCTTTAATTAATTATCCGCGAAGTTCGTAAACTTCTGGTTTTTGTGCTTGGTGTGGATGCTCTGCTCCAGCATACACGTTTAGTTTCTTAGAAACTTGACGTCCTAAACGTCCTTTTGGAAGCATGCCTTTAATTGCAAGCTCTAACATTTGTACAGGGTAGTTTGTACGCATTTCTAGAGCTGTTCTTTGCTTAAGTCCACCTGGGTGGTTAGTGTGACGGTAGTAAATTTTATCGTTTAATTTATTACCTGTTAAATGAATTTTCTCAGCGTTAATAATAATTACATGATCACCCGTGTCAACGTGTGGTGTAAATGTAGGTTTGTTTTTACCACGTAAAATGGATGCTACTTCACTAGCTAGGCGACCTAAAGTTTGACCTTCAGCGTCAACCACATACCATTTACGCTCAACTTCGTTAGCTTTTGCCATAAAAGTCGTACGCATGTGTTTCCCTCCTCGTTATCTTTTCCATAGAAAAAATCTATTGTTTATCTTAAACACGATTTCCTTCCGGGGCTAATCGTGGTTTTAGAAACAATACCATATGTTATGATATACTTTTGAGTTTCTAATGTCAAGCAAATGTTACACCAGGATTAGTTGTTATAGTTTACCTGCCATAAGTAAAGTCCATGACCTGGAGCCATCTTTCCAGCGAACTGGCGATTTTGTTTCGCTAAAATCTCTGGAATGCTACCAGGATCAAGCTTTTCTTGCCCTACGCTAAGTAACGTACCAACAATAATTCTGACCATATTATATAAAAATCCATTACCTACAAAACGAAAAATTAATTCATCGTCTTGCTCAATTAACTCGATTTCATAAATTGTTCGCACTTTATCTACTTTGTCAGTTTTTGCCGAACAAAAAGAAGTAAAATCATGAGTCCCGATAAAATAAGGAATTGCTTTTCTTATCGATTCTATTTCAAGTGGATATGGATATTGATATACGTAATTTCTACGGAATACATCCGCAGTCTTTGATAATAATACACGATAGCGATATTCTTTTTTCTCGACACCGTAACGTGCATGAAATTCTTCTGTTTTCTTCTCTACCTGCCTGATAACAATATCATCTGGCAACATTGTATTTAAAGCATTACTCCATTGCCACTCTTCAAGAGACAAAGGTGTATCAAAGTGTATAACTTGTCCTTTCGCGTGAACGGTAGAATCCGTTCTGCCTGATGCCTGAACACGAACAAGCTCTCCTTTATGCAACTTCTGCAATGCCTTCTCTATTTCTTGTTGAACAGTACGATGCTGTGGCTGAATTTGGTAACCACAAAAGTGAATGCCATCATATGCAACTGTACATTTTATTCTTTCCATTTCTCTATTCTCCATTACGATCGCACCCATGCCAAAATACAAGCTAAACAAAGTAAGCTTATAATCGTTACTGTATCGCTTGTTTTCCAGCGTAGTTGCCTAAATTTAGTGCGTCCTTCGCCATTTTGATATCCACGAGCCTCCATCGCAATCGCTAAGTCCTCAGCACGCTTAAAAGCACTAATAAAAAGTGGAACGAGTAATGAGATAATTGCTTTCATCCTATCTTTTATCGGACCTCCGGCAAAATCAATACCACGTGACGCTTGTGCTTTCATAATTTTACTCGTTTCATCCATTAATGTCGGGATAAAACGAAGAGAAATAGACATCATTAATGCGATTTCATGAACAGGAACCTTTATACGCTTCAATGGTTTTAATAACGTCTCCAAACCATCTGTAATCTCAATTGGTGTCGTTGTTAACGTTAATAATGTCGTCATTAAAATAATAACGAAGAATCGTATAGAAATGTATATCCCTTGCTCTAATCCTTTTTCATGTATTGAAAACCAACCAAGCTGGAATAGTACATCCCCTTCCTTATTTGTAAAAATATGCAGGAAAAATGTAAAAAGAAAAATCCATAAAATTGGTTTTAAGCCCGAAAGTACATAACGAATCGGCACTTTTGCAAAAAATAAAGCAATGAGTGCATATAAAAATAAAAATCCATATGAAATCGCATTATTTGCTAAGAAAACAACAAATACATATAAAAAGACAATCAACAGCTTCGTACGAGGATCAAGTTGATGAATGAGTGACTGACCTGGAATGTATCTCCCAATAATCAACTGCTGCATGATTCATGACCACCTTTTCGTAACACCTGTACAACTTCATGAGTAAGATCCTCTAAAGATAAGGTAGCCTTCGAAATTGAAATACCAAACTTCTCTTCAATTGCACGTTTATACTTTAAAGACATCGGAAGATCCACACCAATTTGTTCTAATTCATCAGCATGTGAAAATACTTCCTCCGCTCTTCCTTGCAAAAAGACCGTTCCTTTATGCATAACCACAATTTGATCTGCATACTTAGCGGCATCCTCCATATTATGGGTAACAAGAATGACTGTAAGCCCTTGTTCCTTATGCAAATTATAAAACATCTCCATAAGCTCGTGCTGTCCTTTCGGATCAAGCCCTGCTGTAGGTTCATCTAATACAAGCACTTCGGGTTCCATTGCAAGTACACCTGCTATTGCAACACGTCTCATTTGCCCACCGCTTAACTCAAATGGAGAACGTGCTAATAACTCTGTGTCCAATCCAACAAGCTGGATTGCATCTTTCGCCTTTTGTTTTGCCATTTCTTCAGACACACCGAAATTAGTGGGTCCAAAACAAATATCCTTCTCAACTGTCTCTTCAAATAGTTGATGTTCTGGGAACTGAAAGACCACCCCTACTTTTTTTCGTAGTGGCTTAAGCTTCTTCTCTTTCTTCCCTGCTGAGATTAAATGTTCACCAATTTGAACCGTACCATTTGTCGGCTGCAATAAACCATTTAAATGTTGAATCATCGTCGACTTACCTGAACCAGTATGACCGATAATGGCATAATAGCCCCCACTTGGAAACGACACGTCTACATCATAAAGTGCGCGTCTTTCAAATGGAGTTTTATATTGATAACGATGTTCTACTTTTTGGAATGTAATCTCCAAAGTTCGTTCACCAAGCTTTCCATTGTAAGATGCGTATTTTGCAAGAGAATTTCATTTCTTTTTAATAATTCTGCTATTTTTACTGAAAACGGTACATCTAATCCAATTTCTTGGAGCATATGAGAGGACCTGAAAATTTGTTCTGGAGTTCCTTCCTCTAATATTTCTCCCTTGTTTAAAATAATGACACGGTCTGACTGTGCCGCTTCTTCTAAATCGTGTGTAATTGATAACACAGTAATACCTTTTTGATTAACAAGTTGTCTAACCGTTTCTACTACTTCACGTCTCCCTTGAGGGTCTAGCATTGACGTTGCTTCATCTAATATTAAAATAGATGGCTGAAGTGCTAAAACGCCTGCTATTGCGACTCGTTGCTTTTGCCCACCAGATAACGAATGAGGTTCATCATTAAGAAAATCTTCCATACGGACAAGTTGCAGAGCCTGTTCTAATCTTTCTACCATCTGCTCTCTTGGCATTCCAATATTCTCTAAGCCAAATACAACATCATCTTGTACTGTCGTTCCAACAAATTGATTATCAGGATTTTGAAATACCATCCCAATTTGTTTTCGAACATCCCATACCGTGTCCTCCGATAAAACCATTGTATCATTTACAGTAATTGTCCCTGATTCCGGCAAAAACAAACCATTCAATAATTTTGCAAGTGTAGACTTCCCTGAACCGTTCTGTCCAATAACAGATACCCATTCTCCTTCATATAAGGAAAATGAAACATCTTTTAATGCATAAGAGGCTGCCCCAGGATATTGAAATGATATATTTTCTGTCCGAAGTTTCTCTTTTTTCAATACAAGGCACCCTTTCCTTCGCCAAGTTAGCCTATTTTTTTTATTTAAAAAAAAAGGGCCATGACCAGTTACTTGAAAAGAACTGTCCTGCCCTTTTAATCATCATTATACTAACTCGATAATTACCATTGGTGCTGCGTCTCCGCGACGTGGACCAATTTTTGCAATACGAGTGTATCCGCCTTGGCGCTCAGCATAGCGTGGAGCTACATCAGCGAATAATTTTTGAAGTGCATCTTGACCAGTCTCAGCGTTAGCAACTTCATTACGGATGAAAGCTGCTGCTTGACGACGAGCATGAAGATCTCCGCGTTTACCTAAAGTGATCATTTTTTCCACTACAGAACGAAGTTCTTTTGCACGAGTTTCTGTCGTTTGGATGCGCTCGTTGATAATTAAATCAGTAGCTAAGTCACGTAACATAGCTTTACGTTGCGCACTTGTACGGCCTAATTTTCTGTATGCCATTCGTAGTTCCCTCCTTTGTTGATGGGTTTAAATCCTCAGTCGTCTTTACGTAAACCTAAACCTAATTCCTCAAGTTTATGTTTAACTTCTTCTAAGGATTTACGTCCTAAGTTACGAACTTTCATCATATCTTCTTCTGTTTTGTTCGCAAGCTCTTGTACAGTATTAATTCCTGCACGTTTTAGGCAATTATAAGAACGAACAGAAAGATCTAGTTCTTCGATAGTCATCTCAAGAACTTTCTCTTTTTGATCTTCTTCCTTCTCGACCATAATCTCAGCATTTTGTGCTTCATCAGTTAAACCAACAAAGATATTTAAATGCTCAGTTAAGATTTTGGCACCTAAAGAGATAGCTTCTTTTGGCCCGATGCTTCCATCCGTCCATACATCAAGCGTAAGCTTATCATAATTAGCCACTTGTCCGACACGTGTCTTTTCCACTTGGTAAGTTACACGTGATACTGGAGTATAAATAGAATCAATAGGAATTACTCCTATTGGTTGATCTTCGCTTTTATTTGCATCAGCTGGCGTATACCCACGGCCACGCTTTGCAGTTAAACGCATGCGGAAATGCGCATTTTTTGCTAACGTCGCAATGTGTAAATCTGGATTTAAGATTTCTACATCACTATCGTGAGTAATATCAGCAGCTGTGACAATACCTTCGCCCTGTACATCGATTTCCAACGTCTTCTCTTCTTCAGAGTAGATTTTAAGAGCTAACTTTTTCAAGTTTAAGATGATCGTCGTAACGTCCTCTACTACGCCCTCAACTGTTGAAAATTCGTGTAAAACGCCATCGATTTGGATGGCAGTTACAGCGGCACCAGGGAGTGAGGATAAAAGAATACGACGTAAGGAGTTACCCAAAGTAGTACCATATCCACGCTCAAGCGGTTCAATCACGAATTTGCCATACTTAGCATCTTCGTTAAGTTCAACCGTTTCGATTTTCGGTTTTTCGATTTCAATCATTAACTAAACCCTCCTTCAAAACGTCGAAACCCCGGTTAAACAAAGGACAAACCCCTGTTTAACCGAAAGTCCCCCTTAGGCAGTTCCCGATTGTGCACAACAAGCGATGTTTCTGTACGAAATTTCTCGATAATGCATCATATCCATTATAGACAAAAGGGAAAATTCTATACAGAAAAATTACACACGACGACGTTTTGGTGGACGACATCCATTATGAGGAACTGGAGTAACATCTCTAATTGCTGTTACTTCTAGACCTGCAGCTTGAAGAGCACGAATTGCAGCTTCACGACCAGCACCAGGACCTTTAACAGTAACCTCTAAAGTTTTTAAACCGTGCTCCATTGCAACTTTAGCAGCAGCTTCAGCAGCCATTTGCGCAGCGAATGGAGTAGATTTACGAGATCCACGGAAACCAAGTGCACCAGCACTAGACCAAGAAAGTGCGTTACCGTGAGTATCTGTAAGTGTTACGATTGTGTTGTTGAAAGTAGAACGAATATGAGCTATACCAGCTTCAATATTCTTTTTCACACGTTTTTTACGAGTGTTTGTTTTACGTGCCATTGTTAGTTCAACCTCCTTTACTTATTATTTCTTTTTATTTGCTACTGTACGACGTGGACCTTTACGTGTACGAGCATTGTTTTTAGAGTTTTGACCACGAACTGGTAAGCCACGACGGTGACGAAGACCACGGTAAGAACCGATCTCCATTAGACGTTTAATGTTAAGAGATACTTCACGACGAAGGTCTCCCTCAACTTTAATACGATCGATGATATCACGGATACGTCCTAATTCGTCTTCCGTTAAGTCACGAACTCGTGTTTCTGAAGAAATACCAGCTTCAGTAAGAATTTTTTCAGCAGTTGTGCGACCAATGCCGAATACGTAAGTTAAAGAAATAACAACGCGCTTGTCACGAGGAATATCTACACCTGCGATACGTGCCATTCCGAATGCACCTCCTTCTGATTAACCTTGTTTTTGTTTATGTTTAGGGTTTTCACAAATAACCATTACTTTTCCACGTCTACGAATAACTTTACATTTTTCGCAGATTGGTTTAACTGACGGTCTTACTTTCATGTCTCGAACCTCCTTAAAGATTACGGAGTGCTATATTATTTAAAACGGTACGTAATACGACCACGATTTAAATCGTACGGAGATAATTCTACCGTAACTTTGTCTCCTGGTAAAATACGAATGAAGTTCATACGAATTTTACCAGAAACGTGAGCCAATACGACATGCCCATTCTCTAATTCTACTTTGAACATAGCATTTGGCAACGTTTCAAGAACGGTACCTTCGACTTCAATTACATCATCTTTAGCCATTCAATAGTTCTCCCTTCTTCAAATCAGTAACATTTTACACTGCTCTGAAATACCGGAGAGCCAGCTACTTATAAAGTGGTAAGGATTTCGTATCCTGCTTCTGTAAGAGCAATCGTGTGCTCAAAGTGGGCACACCATTTACCATCTACCGTTACCACTGTCCAGTCATCAGATAGTGTTTTTACATATCGTCTTCCTTGATTCACCATCGGCTCGACACAGATGACCATTCCCGGCTTTAATCTAGGGCCTCTATTTGGTGGACCATAGTGCGGGATTTGAGGGGCCTCATGTAAGTCTTGCCCGATTCCGTGACCAACATACTCCCTAACGATCGAGAATCCATTCTCTTCAGCATGGGTTTGAACCGCATGTGAGATATTTGATAATCTTTCGCCTGGTTTTACTTGTTCTAGACCAAGATACAACGATTTTTCTGTGACATCAAGTAGCTTTTGAACAGATTCAGAAATGTTTCCAACTGGATACGTCCATGCAGAATCTCCATGGTACCCATTGTATTTTGCACCAATATCGATACTGATGATATCGCCCTCTTCGAGCTTACGCTTCCCTGGAATTCCGTGTACAAGCTCTTCATTTACAGAAGCACATATGCTCCCCGGAAATCCGTTGTATCCTTTAAAAGATGGCGTAGCACCATATTTTCGAATCGTCTTTTCCGCTATTTGATCGAGCTCTTTCGTTGTAATTCCTGGAGTAATATGCTGTTTCAACTCTTGATGAGTTAAAGCAACGATCCTGCCAGCTTCTCGCATGATTTCTATCTCGCGAGGAGTTTTGCAGATGATCATTACGCTAAGCCTCCGATGAGAACATCGATATCAGCAAATACTTTATTGATATCTTGCTCACCATTAATGCTTTGTAAGTAACCAAGCTCCTCGTAGAAATCAAGCAAAGGTTTTGTTTGCTTAATATTTACATCTAGACGATTTGCTACAGTTTCTTCATTGTCATCAGAGCGTTGATATAATTCACCACCACATTTATCGCACACGTCAGCTTTTGCTGGCGGATTGAATTCTAAGTGGTAAGTCGCACCGCACTCTTTACAAATGCGACGGCCTGTAAGGCGTTTTAATAACAACCCTGAATCCACATTAATGTTTAAAACATAGTCGATTTTTTTGCCAAGATCTTTCATAATCTCTTCAAGAGCTGATGCTTGTGCAACAGTTCGTGGGAAACCATCTAGTAAGAATCCTTTAATACAGTCTTCTTGACTTAAACGTTCACGAACAATTCCGATTGTAACTTCATCTGGAACAAGCGCACCTTTATCAATAAAAGATTTCGCTTGTAAACCAAGTTCAGTTTCAGCCTTCATAGCTGCACGGAACATATCTCCTGTTGAGATGTGAGGGATGTTATACTTGGCAACAATCTGTTCGGCTTGTGTACCTTTACCAGCACCAGGAAGCCCCATTAAAATTAAGTTCATCCTTGTTCCCCCTCAGTACATGAGCATGTAGGGAAGATAATTCTTCCCACTTACTCACTGCTTGATAAACCCTTTGTAATGGCGTTTTACTAATTGGCTTTCTAGCTGCTTCATTGTTTCTAAAGCAACGCCGACAACGATTAACATACTCGTTCCACCAATCTGTGCAGATGGAGGAAGATTTCCCAATTTCGTAAAGATAACTGGTAGAATTGCAATCGCTGCTAGGAAAATTGATCCTACAAAGGTCAAACGATACAAGATTTTTGTTAGATATTGTTCCGTATTCTTACCCGGACGAATACCTGGAACATATCCACCTTGCTTATTTAGATTCTCTGACATTTGCTCTGGATTAACCTGAACAAATGCATAGAAATATGTGAAGGCTACAATGAGCGCAACATATATGATCATTCCCACTGGGTGAGAATAGTTAAAGTTTGCAATAATCCACTGCGATACATCATGTTTCGGGAAGAACTGTGCAATAGTTGGAGGCGTAATTAAGAATGAAACAGCAAAAATGACTGGAATAACACCCGCACTATTTACCTTAAGCGGTAAATGTGTGTTTTGTGCTCCAGCATGATTCCCATTCCCTCCTGTTACACGCTTCGCATATTGAATTGGGATCTTTCTAACAGCCTGTTGAATGAAAATAACACCAACAATAACCGCTAGCACAGCTAGTAAAATCAATGCAACTTTAACGATACTCATGAACAATTGATCTCCGATATTTTGAAACTGTTGTTGATACACTTGAGATATAACACTTGGGATCGCTGCGGCAATACCACCAAAGATAAGGATGGAAATACCATTACCTACACCTTTAGCTGTAATCTGTTCACCTAACCACATTAAAAATGCAGTACCAGCAGTCAGTACCGTAGCAATGTATAAATAAGTGCTCCAACCTGGATTCAAAATTAATTGTCCACCTACCATACCGTTAAAACCGATTGACATACCAAACCCCTGAATAAACGCAAGAACAATTGTAAAGTAACGCGTGAATTGCGTTAGTTTACGACGGCCCATTTCACCTTGCTTCGACCATTCCGAAAATTTAGGAACAACATCCATCTGCAATAATTGCACGATGATGGATGCTGTAATATACGGCATGATTCCCATCGCGAAGATGGAGAAGTTTTTCAAGGCGCCACCGCCAAATGTATTTAGGATACCTAAAGCATTTAATTGGTCTTGTGCTTTCAGTACGTCTCCATTTGTAAATGGCACTGGGATAAACGTGCCAATCCTGAATACGATTAACATCGCTAAAGTGAATAATATTTTACGTCTTATCTCAGCAACGCGCATAAAGTTGGAGATTGTACGAAACATTAGATCACCTCAACTGATCCGCCAGCTGCTTCAATTGCTTCTTTAGCACTTGAAGAGAACTTGTGCGCTTTAACAGTTAATTTTTTCTCTACTGCTCCGCTTGCAAGAATTTTAACACCGTCGTTTAACTTGCTGATAACGCCAGTTTCCAGCAATAATTCAGGTGTTACTTCTGTACCATCTTCAAAACGATTTAACGTTGATAAGTTTACAATAGTAAACTCTTTACGGTTAATGTTTGTGAAGCCGCGTTTTGGTAAACGACGGAATAATGGAGTTTGACCACCTTCGAAGCCAAGACGAACACCGCCGCCAGAACGTGCGTTTTGTCCTTTATGACCTTTACCAGCAGTTTTACCGTTACCAGAACCGATACCACGACCGACACGGTTACGTACTTTACGAGAACCTTCTGCAGGTTTTAATTCATGAAGTTTCATTCCCAGGCACCTCCTTATATTAATGAGTTATCCTTAAGCTTCTTTTACAGTTATAAGGTGAGAAACTTTGTTGATCATACCAAGAATAGCAGGAGTTTCTTCCTTAACTACAGTTGAATTCAACTTTTTAAGACCTAAAGCTTCTACCGTCGCACGTTGATCTTGTGGACGACCAATTACACTACGAGTGAGGGTAATTTCTAACTTTTTCGCCATTTGTTTTCCCTCCTTAACCTAGTAGCTCTTCTACAGATTTACCGCGTAATTTTGCAACATCTTCAGCGCGCTTAAGTTCGCTTAATCCGTTCACAGTAGCGCGAATCATGTTGATTGGTGTGTTAGAACCAAGAGATTTCGAAAGAATATCTTGTACACCAGCTAATTCAAGTACCGCACGAACAGGTCCACCAGCAATAACACCAGTACCTTCAGCAGCAGGTTTTAAGAATACTTCACCAGCTCCAAAATGACCGTTGATTGTGTGTGGAATTGTTGTACCAACTAATGGTACAGCGATTAAGTTTTTCTTAGCGTCTTCGATAGCTTTGCGAATTGCGTCTGGTACCTCTTGTGCTTTACCAGTACCGAATCCAACATGACCGTTTTTATCGCCAACTACAACTAGTGCAGCAAAGCGGAAACGACGACCACCCTTAACAACTTTCGCGACACGATTTATCGTAACTACACGTTCTTCAAGTTCTAATTTACTTGGGTCAATGCGATGCATCAATTTTCCCTCCTTTGACCATTAAAATTGTAATCCAGCCTCACGAGCAGCTTCAGCTAGAGCTTTAACACGGCCATGGTATAAGTAACCACCGCGATCAAATACTACTTCTTTAACGCCTTTCTCTACAGCACGCTTAGCAACTGATTCTCCAACTTTCGTAGCAGCTTCAGTATTGCTAGTACCGTTAAGAGCAAGGTCTTTATCAAGAGTAGATGCACTTACTAACGTTACACCATTTACATCATCAATAACTTGAGCGTAAATATGTTGGTTAGAACGGAACACGTTTAAACGTGGACGTTCTGCAGTACCAGTAAGTTTAGCACGTACACGCGCATGTCTTTTCTTACGAGTCGCATTTTTATCAGCTTTAGTGATCATTCTTGTCACTCCTTTCTCTCACCTAACGGGTTTACTTAGCAGTTTTACCTTCTTTACGACGAACAACTTCGCCTTCGTAACGAATACCTTTACCTTTATATGGCTCAGGAGCACGTACAGCACGGATGTTAGCAGCAAATTCGCCAACACGTTGCTTGTCGATACCTTTAATTACGATTTTAGTTGGTGCAGGTACTTCAACTTCAAGACCTGCTTCCGGAGTCATTTCTACTGGATGAGAATAACCTACGCTTAATACAAGTTTATCTCCTTGTTTTTGAGCACGGTAACCAACACCGACTAATTCAAGTCCGCGTGCGAAACCTGCAGTTACACCTTCAACCATGTTTCCGATTAAAGCACGAGTTGTACCGTGTAATGCACGGTGTTCCTTCTGTTCAGATGGACGCTCAACTGTTAGTGTATTTTCTTCAATTTTGATAGACATATCAGCATTGAATGTACGAGTTAATTCACCTTTAGGGCCTTTTACTGTTACAGTATTGTCTTCTGCAATTGTAATAGTAACACCTGCAGGGATTTCAAGAATCTTTTTACCAATACGAGACATGTGGTCACACCTCCGTTCGTTTTAAATATATATTACCAAACGTATGCTACTACTTCTCCACCAGTTTGTAATTGACGAGCGTCTTTGTCTGTCATTACTCCCTTAGATGTAGAAACAAGAGCGATACCTAATCCGTTAAGTACACGAGGTACTTCATCAGCTTTAGCGTAAACGCGTAAGCCAGGTTTACTGATACGTTTTAATCCAGTGATTACACGTTCATTGTTTGCACCATATTTCAGGAAAATACGAAGGATACCTTGTTTGTTATCCTCGATGTATTCTACATCACGAATGAAACCTTCACGTTTTAAAAGTTCAGCGATCTCTTTTTTGATTTTAGAAGCAGGAACCTCTAATTTCTCATGACGTACCATGTTCGCATTACGGATGCGAGTAAGCATGTCTGCAATTGGATCTGTCATCACCATGTGTTTTACCTCCTTCCCATTTGTGGGTTTTACCAACTAGCTTTTTTAACACCAGGAATTTGACCTTTATATGCAAGTTCACGGAAACAAATACGGCAAAGTTTAAATTTGCGGTATACAGAATGCGGACGACCGCAGCGTTCGCAACGTGTATACTCTTGTACTTTAAACTTAGGAGTACGCTTTTGTTTCGCTATCATAGATTTTTTAGCCACGTTTTCGCCTCCTCTACTTAGCGTTGGCTTCCATTATTTTTGGAATGGCATACCGAATTGTGTTAAAAGTTCACGAGCTTCTTCATCAGTTTTCGCTGTAGTAACGATTACGATGTCCATACCGCGGACTTTGCTTACTTTATCATAATCGATCTCAGGGAAAATAAGTTGCTCTTTAACACCTAATGTGTAGTTCCCACGACCATCGAATGATTTCTTAGAAACACCACGGAAATCACGTACACGTGGTAAAGAAACTGACACTAATTTGTCGAAGAACTCATACATTTGTTGTCCGCGTAAAGTTACTTTCGCACCGATTGGCATACCTTCACGAAGACGGAAACCAGCGATTGATTTTTTAGCGCGAGTTACAACAGGTTTTTGACCTGCGATTTGAGTTAATTCTTCTACTGCATTGTCTAAAGCTTTTGAGTTAGATACCGCGTCACCAACACCAGTGTTGATTACGATCTTTTCGATTTTCGGTACTTCCATCACAGATTTATAGTTAAACTTGCTCATTAGAGCAGGAGTAATTTCCTTTTGGAACTTCTCTTTAAGGCGATTCAATGAAGTGACCTCCTTTCTTAAGAAAATTATTTATCTAATAATTCACCAGATTTTTTTGCAATACGAACTTTTTTACCATCTTCTACTTTGAAGCCTACGCGAGTAGGTTCGCCTGTTTTCGGATCTAATATCATAACATTAGAAACGTGAATAGGTGCTTCTTTCGTAATAATTCCACCTTGTGGATTTAATTGAGATGGCTTAGAGTGTTTTTTAACGATGTTAACACCCTCAACGATAACACGGTTTTGCTTTGGGAAAGCCACAAGGATAACACCTTGTTTTCCTTTGTCTTTACCAGTGATTACCTGTACTTTATCACCTTTTTTTACATGCATCTTAATTCTGCACCTCCTTAGCAAGGCAATACCTTAAATTATAGAACTTCTGGAGCTAAAGAAACGATCTTCATGAAGTTGCTATCACGTAATTCACGAGCTACTGGTCCGAAGATACGAGTACCACGTGGGCTCTTATCGTCTTTAATGATAACCGCTGCGTTTTCATCAAATTTGATATAAGAACCGTCCGGACGACGAGCTCCGCTCTTCGTACGTACCACTACTGCCTTAACAACGTCACCTTTTTTAACAACGCCACCTGGTGTTGCTTGTTTTACCGTAGCAACGATAATATCACCAATGTTAGCATATTTACGACCAGAGCCGCCTAATACTTTAATTGTTAAAAGTTCACGTGCACCAGAGTTGTCAGCAACTTTCAAACGAGATTCTTGTTGGATCATGTTATGAAACCTCCCTTCGGACTAAAAATTCCGATTCGTCTATTTAGATAATAACCGCTTCTTCAACGATTTCAACTAAACGGAAACGCTTAGTAGCAGAAAGCGGGCGAGTTTCCATGATTTTAACGATATCGCCAAGTTTCGCTTGGTTTTGCTCATCATGGGCTTTGTACTTTTTAGAATACTTAACACGTTTTCCGTACAAGGAATGAGTTTTGTAAGTTTCAACTAAAACTGTAATCGTTTTGTCCATTTTATCAGACACAACACGACCAGTATAAACTTTGCGTTGGTTACGTTCGCTCACTATGCAAACCTCCCCTCAATTTATCGATTAATTCCGATCTCTCTTTCACGAACTACAGTTTTCATGCGAGCAATCGCTTTACGCACTTCACGGATGCGAGTTGGATTCTCTAATTGTCCTGTAGCAAGTTGGAAGCGAAGATTGAACAATTCTTCCTTTAAAGCTTTAACTTTTGTTTCGATTTCGGCAGTGGTTAATTCACGAATATCATTAGTTTTCATTAGATTCACCACCATTTTCTTCACGTTTTACGAATTTACATTTCACAGGTAACTTGTGAGCTGCAAGACGTAATGCTTCGCGTGCTACCTCTTCAGATACACCCGCGATTTCGAACATAATTTTCCCAGGTTTTACTACTGCTACCCAGCCTTCTGGTGCCCCTTTACCGGAACCCATACGTACTTCTAGAGGTTTTGCAGTGTAAGGCTTAGAAGGGAAAATTTTAATCCATACTTTACCGCCACGTTTCATGTAACGAGTCATTGCACGACGAGCAGCTTCGATTTGACGGTTTGTAATCCATGAAGCAGCTTGTGCTTGTAAACCGAATTCACCGAAAGCAATTTCAGTTCCACCTTTTGCACGACCACGCATTTTACCACGATGCTCTCTACGATATTTTACGCGTTTTGGCATTAACATATTATTTTCCTCCTTCCTCAGAAGCTTTCTTTTTTGTAGGAAGGACTTCTCCACGGTAGATCCATACTTTTACGCCTAATTTACCGTATGTTGTATCAGCTTCAACTGCTGCATAGTCAATATCAGCGCGAAGTGTATGAAGTGGAACAGTTCCTTCACTGTAAGATTCTGCACGAGCGATATCAGCTCCGCCAAGACGACCAGAAACCTGTGTTTTAATACCTTTAGCACCTGCACGCATAGCACGTTGAATAACTTGCTTTTGTGCACGACGGAATGATACACGGTTTTCTAATTGACGAGCGATGTTTTCGCCTACTAATTTAGCGTTAAGATCAGCTCTCTTAACTTCTAAAATGTTGATGTGTACACGCTTGCCTGTTAATTGGTTAAGTGCTTTACGAAGTGCTTCAACTTCAGTACCACCTTTACCAATTACCATACCAGGTTTTGCAGTGTGAATTGTAACATTTACACGATTTGCTGCACGTTCGATTTCTACTTTAGCAACAGCAGAATCTTTTAAGCGTACAGTAATGTACTCACGGATTTTGATGTCTTCATGTAATAATGTAGCGTAATCTTTCTCAGCGAACCAACGAGATTCCCAGTCACGGATAACACCGACACGAAGACCAATTGGATTAACCTTCTGACCCATCGATTATCCCTCCTTCTTTTCTGATACCACAACTGTGATGTGGCTTGTGCGTTTGTTAATTTGGCTTGCACGACCCATTGCACGTGGACGGAAACGTTTCAACGTTGGACCTTCGTCAACGAAGACTTTTTCAACAACTAGGTTGTTAATATCCATCTCATAATTGTGCTCTGCATTTGCGATTGCAGATTTTAAAACTTTTTCTACAACTGGAGAAGCAGTTTTTGGTGTGTGGTTAAGGATAGCAATCGCTTCACCCACTTGCTTACCTCGGATTAAGTCTACTACTAAACGAACTTTACGAGGAGCAATACGAACTGTTCTCGCTACTGCTTTAGCTTGCATTGAAGTGCCTCCTCTCATTATCTTCTAGTTTTCTTATCGTCAGCAAGGTGACCTTTATACGTACGAGTTGGTGCGAATTCACCTAACTTATGGCCAACCATATCCTCAGTGATGTACACAGGTACGTGTTTACGACCATCATATACAGCGATTGTGTGTCCGATGAACTGAGGGAAGATAGTTGAACGGCGAGACCAAGTTTTAACAACTTGTTTTTGCTCAGATGCAACTAATTTTTCCATTTTGCTCATTAAGTGATCATCGACAAATGGTCCTTTTTTTAAGCTACGAGCCATTTTGGTGCCTCCCTTCGTGATTGGCGTACGGTTCTAGAAATGAACCGTACTACAATCCCATTATTTTTTACGACGACGAACGATAAATTTATCAGACGCTTTGTTTTTCTTACGAGTCTTGAATCCAAGAGTTGGTTTACCCCATGGAGACATTGGAGACTTACGTCCGATTGGAGAACGTCCTTCACCACCACCGTGTGGGTGATCAACCGGGTTCATTACAGAACCACGAACTGTTGGGCGTTTACCTAACCAGCGAGAGCGACCAGCTTTACCGATTTTGATAAGCTCGTGTTGTTCGTTACCTACTTGACCGATTGAAGCGCGACAAGCAGATAATACAAGACGTACTTCACCAGAAGTTAAACGTACAAGTACGTATTTACCTTCTTTACCAAGTACTTGAGCAGATGTACCAGCAGAACGAACTAATTGTCCGCCACGACCAGGCTTAAGCTCGATGTTATGAACAACAGTACCTACTGGAATGTTGATTAATGGTAATGCGTTACCGACTTTGATGTCAGCCTCTGGGCCAGACATAACTTCCATACCTACTTCTAAAGTTTTAGGAGCAAGAATGTAACGTTTTTCACCGTCAACGTAGTTAATTAATGCGATATTCGCAGAGCGGTTTGGATCGTATTCGATCGTAGCAACGCGTCCTGGAATTCCATCTTTGTTACGCTTAAAGTCGATGATACGGTATTGACGCTTATGTCCGCCACCTTGATGACGTACAGTAATTTTACCTTGGTTATTACGACCAGCCTTTTTGCTTAAAGGAGCAAGTAAAGACTTTTCCGGTCTGTCAGTCGTGATTTCAGCGAAATCATTCGTAGTCATGTTACGACGACCGTTAGTAGTTGGATTATACTTTTTAATTCCCATCTCAATTTCCCTCCTTCTTTAGTAAGAATTAAACGCCTTGGAAGATTTCGATTTCTTTGCTGTCAGCAGTTAGCTTAACGATTGCTTTACGACGACGGCTAGTAAAACCAGCGTGACGACCAACGCGTTTTGCTTTCGGCTTGTAGTTCATGATGTTTACTTTGTCTACATTAACACCAAAGATCGCTTCTACAGCGTCTTTAACTTCTGTTTTATTAGATTTAACGTCCACGTCGAACGTGTATTTTTTTTCAGCCATCATTTCCATAGAACGTTCAGTGATAACTGGGCGCTTAATGATATCACGAGGATCTCTCATTATGCAAGCACCTCCTCTACTTTTTCCACTGCCGCTTTTGTCATGATTAGCTTATCATGATGAAGCACATCTAGCACGTTTACGCCATCAGCAGTGATTACTGTTACTCCAGGGATATTGCGAGCAGATAACTCTACAGATTCGTTTGCATCAGCAGTTACGATAAGAGCTTTCTTCTCAACAGTTAATCCTTTAAGTACTGCTACCATGTCTTTTGTTTTTGGTGCATTTAACACTAGGTCTTCAAGAACTACAATGTTGTTCTCAACTACTTTAGTAGCTAATGCAGATTTGATTGCTAAACGACGAACTTTCTTAGGAAGTTTGTACGCATAGCTTCTTGGTGTAGGTCCGAATACCGTACCACCACCACGCCATTGAGGAGAGCGGATAGAACCTTGACGAGCACGTCCAGTTCCTTTTTGACGCCATGGTTTACGACCACCACCGCGAACTTCAGAGCGAGTTTTTACTTTGTGTGTACCTTGACGTAAAGATGCACGTTGCATCATTACAGCTTCGAAAAGTACAGCTTCATTTGGTTCGATACCGAAAATAGCTTCAGCTAATTCGATTTCACCAACCTGTGAACCAGTTTGGTTATATACAGTAACTTTTGGCATTGGAATTCCTCCTTCCTATTGTGAATTATTTGCTAACCTTCACAGCGCCTTGAACAACTACAAGAGATTTCTTAGCACCTGGAACGTTACCTTTTACTAGTAATAAGTTGCGCTCAGTGTCAACTTGAACGATTTCTAAGTTTTGGATAGTGACTTGGTCTCCACCCATACGTCCAGCAAGTTTTTTGCCTTTGAATACACGGTTCGGAGCAACTGGGCCCATTGAACCTGGACGACGGTGATAGCGAGAACCATGAGACATAGGTCCGCGAGATTGTCCGTGGCGTTTGATAACACCTTGGAAACCTTTACCTTTAGAAATTCCTGTTACGTCAACGATTTCACCTGCAGCGAAAACTTCAACTTTTACCTCTTGACCAACCTCTAATCCGTCCACGTCTGCATCGCGGATTTCGCGAATGAAGCGCTTAGGAGTTGTAGATGCTTTAGCAGTGTGGCCTTGTTCAGGTTTGTTAGTTAACTTTTCACGTTTGTCTTCAAATCCTAACTGGATTGCATTGTAGCCATCAGTTTCAGTTGTTTTCTTTTGAAGAACAACGTTTGGATTAGCAGCGATTACCGTTACTGGGATTAACTCACCGTTCTCAGCAAATACTTGAGTCATACCGATCTTTCTTCCTAAGATTCCTTTGGTCATGAGTTACACCTCCTACATTTTTAAGTTATATAAATTATAGTTTGATTTCGATATCTACACCAGATGGTAAGTCTAAACGCATTAATGAATCTACTGTTTGTGGAGTAGGACTCACGATATCGATTAAACGTTTGTGTGTGCGCATTTCGAATTGCTCACGAGAATCTTTGTACTTATGAACAGCACGAAGAATTGTGTAAATAGTCTTCTCAGTTGGTAATGGGATCGGACCAGAAACTGTTGCCCCAGAACGCTTAGCTGTTTCTACAATTTTCTCAGCTGATTGATCAAGAATACGGTGATCATAAGCTTTTAAACGGATACGAATTTTTTCTTTTGCCATTATTTTCCCTCCTTCGTTCGCCTATTTCTAAAATAGACCTTCTCCATGGAAATTTCCCCACACCATGCCATGGCAAAGCGGCCGGGTGTGTCAGCAACCTTCCACTTCATCGCAGTCAAAGACCAACATTGTCTATTATACAATGTTATTCGTCTAGATGCAAGCATCTTTTTGTTTGCATCTGCTTTTCTCTACTTTTGCTATTATACATGGCACTTTAAAGAATATCAAGTTTTCATCTAACAGAATTCATTTTACAGTTTTTGGGTTTTGAGTTTGTTGAATTTATATTATTATAGAAGAAACTCGTCAAAACATAAATAAAATGATCTCATTCATTATATAAACACAAACAAAAAACCCAAGGGAAGATCCCTTGGGTTTTATATATCAGTTAAGATTACTCAACGATAGTTGCAACTACACCGTAACCTACTGTACGTCCACCTTCACGAATAGAGAATTTAGTTCCCTCTTCGATAGCGATTGGAGCGATAAGTTCGATAGTCATTTCGATGTTGTCACCAGGCATTACCATTTCAGTACCTTCTGGTAATTGGATGATACCAGTTACGTCAGTTGTACGGAAGTAGAACTGTGGACGGTAGTTAGCGAAGAATGGAGTATGACGTCCACCTTCTTCTTTAGATAATACGAAAACCTCAGCTTTGAATTTAGCGTGTGCTTTTACAGAGCCAGTTTTAGCAAGAACTTGTCCACGTTGGATGTCTTCACGAGCAACCCCACGAAGTAGAGCACCGATGTTGTCTCCAGCTTGAGCTTGGTCAAGAAGTTTACGGAACATTTCTACACCAGTTACAGTTGTAGAAGCATTCTCTTCAGCAAGACCGATAATTTCTACTACGTCACCAACTTTAACGATTCCGCGCTCAACACGACCAGTTGCAACTGTACCACGACCTGTGATAGAGAATACATCCTCGATAGGCATTAAGAATGGTTTGTCAGTTTCACGTTCTGGAGTTGGGATGTAAGCATCAACTTCAGTCATTAATTCGATGATTTTTTCTTCCCACTCAGCTTCTCCTTGAAGAGCTTTAAGAGCAGAACCTTTAATTACAGGAATATCGTCGCCTGGGAATCCGTATTCAGATAATAGGTCGCGAACTTCCATTTCAACTAATTCTAATAATTCTTCGTCGTCTACCATGTCGCATTTGTTTAAGAATACAACGATGTAAGGAACACCTACTTGACGAGAAAGAAGGATGTGCTCACGTGTTTGAGGCATTGGGCCATCAGCAGCAGATACTACTAAGATACCGCCGTCCATTTGAGCAGCACCAGTGATCATGTTTTTAACATAGTCAGCGTGACCTGGGCAGTCAACGTGTGCATAGTGACGAGTTTCAGTTTCGTACTCAACGTGTGCAGTTGAGATTGTGATTCCGCGCTCTCTTTCTTCTGGAGCAGCGTCGATTTGATCGTATCCGCGTGCTTCAGCACCACCAGCTTTTGCAAGAACTGTAGTGATCGCAGCAGTTAATGTAGTTTTACCATGGTCAACGTGGCCGATTGTACCGATGTTAACATGGGGTTTAGAACGTTCGAATTTAGCTTTAGCCATTCTAAATTCCTCCTTAGTTTATATAGGTTATTTTATATTTAGACTAGAAAGCGAGACATAAGCCTCACTTTCTAAGCTTACATAAGTAGTTATACTTGAACAATCGATAAAAATCAATTATTCACCTTTATTTTTTTTAATAATTTCTTCTGAAACAGACTTCGGTACTTCTTCATAATGATCAAATGTCATTGAGAATGTTCCGCGTCCTTGAGTGTTAGAACGTAATGACGTTGCATAACCGAACATTTCAGAAAGTGGAACCATAGCGCGAACAACTTGTGCGTTACCGCGAGCTTCCATACCTTCTACACGTCCACGACGAGATGTTACGTCACCCATAATGTCACCCATGTACTCTTCAGGAATTACAACTTCAACTTTCATCATTGGCTCAAGAATTACTGGGCTACATTTAGAAACCGCAGCTTTAAGCGCCATAGATGCAGCGATTTTGAACGCCATCTCAGATGAATCGACATCATGGTAAGATCCGTCAACTAATGCAGCTTTAATGTCAACTAGTGGATAACCAGCTAGTACACCATTTTTAAGTGCATCTTCAAGACCTGCTCCAACAGCTGGGATGTATTCACGTGGAACTACACCACCGACGATCTTGTTTTGGAATTCGAATCCTTTACCTTCTTCATTAGGTTCAAACTCAATCCAAACGTGACCGAATTGTCCACGACCACCAGATTGACGAGCGAACTTACCTTCAACTTTCGCAGCAGCGCGGAAAGTCTCACGGTATGCTACCTGAGGAGCACCAACGTTTGCTTCCACTTTGAATTCACGGCGCATACGGTCAACGATGATATCAAGGTGAAGTTCACCCATACCAGCGATGATTGTTTGGCCAGTTTCTTGGTCAGTGTGAGCACGGAATGTTGGATCTTCTTCAGAAAGCTTAGATAATGCTGTACCCATTTTATCTTGGTCAGCTTTAGATTTTGGTTCGATAGCTACAGAGATAACTGGTTCTGGGAATTCCATAGACTCAAGGATAACAAGGCTCTTCTCGTCACAAAGAGTATCACCAGTAGTAGTATCTTTTAAACCTACAGCAGCAGCGATATCACCAGCGTAAACTGTTGAAATCTCTTCACGGCTGTTAGCGTGCATTTGTAGGATACGACCTACACGCTCACGCTTACCTTTAGTTGAGTTTTTCACGTATGATCCAGAGTTTAACACACCAGAATACACACGGAAGAACGTTAACTTACCAACATAAGGGTCAGTCATGATTTTGAATGCTAGAGCTGCGAATGGTTCTTCATCGCTAGACTTACGTTCTACAGCTTCATCTGTATCCGGAAGAGTACCTTTAATAGCAGGTACATCTAATGGAGATGGTAAGTAGTCAATAACTGCGTCTAACAGAATTTGAACACCTTTATTTTTGAATGCAGAACCACAGATTACTGGGAAGAATTCAACAGAAGTTGTAGCCTTACGGATACCAGCTTTAAGCTCTTCTATAGTGATTTCTTCACCTTCTAGGTACTTCATCATCATTTCTTCATCAAGCTCAGCTACCGCTTCAATAAGTTTTCCACGGTATTCTTCAGCTAGTTCTTTGTGCTCTTCAGGAATTTCAACACGCTCGATGTCTGTTCCTAAATCGTTACTGTACATGTAAGCACACTCTTCAACAAGGTCAATGATACCATTGAACTCGTCTTCAGCACCGATTGGTAACTGAATTGGATGTGCGTTTGCTTGTAAACGATCGTGGATTGTTCCTACAGAGTATAAGAAATCTGCACCGATCTTATCCATTTTGTTAACGAATACGATACGAGGTACGCCATAAGTAGTAGCCTGACGCCAAACAGTTTCTGTTTGTGGTTCTACACCAGATTGTGCATCAAGTACTGCTACCGCGCCATCAAGTACGCGTAAAGAACGTTCTACTTCTACTGTGAAATCTACGTGTCCTGGAGTGTCAATGATATTTACACGGTGACCCTTCCATTGTGCTGTAGTTGCAGCAGAAGTAATTGTGATACCACGTTCTTGCTCTTGCTCCATCCAGTCCATCTGAGATGCACCTTCATGAGTTTCACCGATTTTATGAATACGTCCTGTGTAATACAGAATACGCTCAGTTGCTGTTGTTTTACCAGCATCGATGTGAGCCATGATACCAATATTACGAGTGTTTTCTAAAGAGAACTCTCTTGTCATTTGGTGTCTTGCTCCTTCCATATATGGATTGGATTATTTTATTTTAAGTAGCAAAAAAGCCACTTTATATTGTTACATATGCCAGTGTCCAGTACCCTCATTATGTAAAACGAGCGCCCAACGAAAGGGAGAGGCATTCTCCCTCTCCACACTTCCATAAGCGACAAATAAAGCGGTTTATGCTTACATTTATTTTACGTTGAATCCTACCAACGGTAATGAGCAAATGCTTTGTTAGCTTCTGCCATTTTATGAGTGTCTTCACGTTTCTTAACAGATGCACCAGCGTTGTTAGCTGCATCTAAGATTTCGTAAGCTAGACGCTCTTCCATAGTTTTTTCACCACGAAGACGAGCATAGTTTACTAACCAGCGAAGACCTAAAGTTGTACGGCGTTCTGGACGAACCTCAACTGGAACTTGGTAGTTAGCACCACCAACACGACGAGCGCGTACTTCAAGAACAGGCATGATGTTCTTAAGAGCTTGCTCGAATACTTCCATAGGTTCTTTATCTGAACGTTCACGAACGATATCGAAAGCGTTATAAAGAATTGTTTGAGATTTACCTTTTTTACCGTCAACCATCATTTTGTTGATTAGGCGCGTTACAAGTTTAGAATTGTACATTGGATCTGGTAACACGTCACGTTTCGCAACAGGTCCTTTACGAGGCATATTGAGTTCCTCCTTTCATTATAAGTTTATTATTTTTTAGCAGGTTTTGGTCGCTTAGTACCATATTTAGAACGTCCTTGCATACGTTTGTCAACACCAGCTGTATCAAGCGCACCACGAACGATGTGGTAACGTACCCCTGGTAAATCCTTTACTCGACCACCGCGAATTAATACTACGCTATGCTCTTGTAGGTTATGACCGATACCTGGGATGTAAGCTGTAACTTCAATACCATTTGTTAAACGTACACGAGCGTATTTACGTAACGCTGAGTTCGGTTTCTTTGGAGTCATTGTACCAACACGAGTACATACACCACGTTTTTGAGGTGCAGAGATATCAGTTGATTTTTTCTTTAAAGAGTTAAAACCTTTGTTTAACGCAGGTGATTTAGATTTCCATACTTTATCAGTACGACCATTTCTCACTAATTGGTTAATAGTAGGCATTTGATTATCCTCCCTTCGCATGTTTGTATGACCACATATCCAGGTGGTTCATTATTAGTTGAAAACAAAGTTTTTGCAAGGGAGAGCAAATGCTCTCTCCTCACAAAAACAGTTTTAACTTATTATTCCTATTGCTGAAGCTCCCACTTGAATCCCCGAAACTTTTCCAAGCTTACGAACTGATTCAACTTTGGTTATGGGTATGTTATGTTGCAAGGCAGTACGAATGATAACATGAGTTAACCTCACATCAGCATCTTCCGCAATGACAACTTCTTTAACTATACCATTTTTGATCGCTTCCAATGTGCGTTTATGACCAACGACTACACTTTCAGCATTTGACACTTTTTGATAAGACATATAAATATCCTCCAAAGCATCGTTCAGGAGCAACCTTGATTATAGTAACATTTTGACTCATACAATGTCAACTAGGATTAGCTGTTTTTATACAAAATTTACGACGGAAAATTTTACTGTTCCACATAAACTTCATCGTTTTCTACATTCATGTTATCTTGTGTTGTTTTTACAAGATCCACTTTGCGATAACGATTCATACCTGTTCCGGCAGGAACAAGCTTACCGATAATAACATTCTCTTTCAATCCTAGAAGCTCATCGCGTTTACCCTTAATTGCTGCATCTGTTAGAACACGAGTTGTTTCTTGGAACGATGCTGCAGATAAGAACGAATCAGTTTCAAGTGAAGCTTTAGTAATACCAAGTAGAACCGGTCTAGCTGTTGCTGGTCGTTTACCTTTCAGTAACACCTTCGCATTCGCATCAGTAAACTGATGGATATCTAGTAATGTTCCTGGTAATACATCTGTTTCACCCGCATCGCTTACACGAACTTTACGTAGCATTTGACGTACCATTACTTCTACGTGTTTGTCACCAATTTCTACCCCTTGCATACGGTATACTTTTTGAACTTCACGTAATAAGTATTCTTGTACTGCTGTAATGTCCGTTACTTTTAGTAATTCTTTCGGATCAATAGAACCTTCTGTTAACTCTTTACCATGGCTAATTGGCTGTCCTGGAGTTACTTTCAGACGAGCACCGTAAGGAATAGCATACGTACGAGCTTCAACTTCACCCTGTACAACTACTTCTTGGCGATCTTTAACATCGTTGATCGCTGCGATAACACCGTCGATTTCACTGATAACTGCCTGACCTTTCGGATTACGAGCTTCGAAGATCTCTTGGATACGAGGTAAACCTTGTGTGATATCATCTCCGGCAACCCCACCTGTATGGAACGTACGCATCGTTAACTGTGTACCTGGCTCACCGATAGATTGAGCTGCGATAATACCTACCGCCTCTCCTACTTCTACGTCTGTACCAGTTGCTAAGTTACGACCGTAACACTTCTTACATACACCGTGGCGAGTATTACACGTAAATGCTGAACGAATGTTTACAGTTTCAACACCCGAATTTTCAACGATATGAGCGATATCTTCAGTAATTAATTGGTTTTCACTAACTAATACTTCACCTGTTTCAGGATGTTTTACAGTTTTTCTTGCAAAACGTCCAACAAGACGATCATATAGTGACTCAATAACTTCATTACCCTCTTTAATCGCACCAATTAGTAAACCGCGATCTGTTCCACAATCATCTTGACGAACAATTACATCTTGTGCAACGTCTACAAGACGACGTGTTAAGTAACCAGAATCGGCAGTTTTAAGTGCTGTATCGGCAAGACCTTTACGTGCACCATGCGTAGAGATGAAGTACTCAAGTACTGTTAAACCTTCACGGAAACTTGATTTGATCGGAAGCTCAATGATACGACCAGATGGATTGGCCATCAGACCACGCATACCAGCAAGCTGAGTAAAGTTCGATGCGTTACCACGGGCACCGGAATCACTCATCATGAAGATTGGGTTGCGTTTATTCAAGGATTTCATCAGCTTTCCTTGGATAACATCTTTTGCATTACTCCAAATAGAGATAACACGATCGTAACGTTCTTCTTCCGTGATTAAACCGCGACGGAATTGTTTAATTACATTATCTACTTTTGCTTGTGCTTCATGGAGAATTTCATCTTTTTCGCCTAATACAAGAATGTCTGATACCCCAACTGTAATACCAGCTTTTGTAGAGTATTTAAATCCTAAGTTTTTCATACGGTCAAGCATGCGAGATGTTTCCGTAATTTGGAAACGCTTGAATACTTCCGCAATAATGTTACCAAGGATCTTCTTGCTAAATGGCGCCACTTCTTCGCGACTAGCAATAATTTCTTTAATGTTCGCACCTTTTTCAACGAAATATTCCGCTGGTGTTTCTTTTTCAAGGTTTGAGTTTGTCGGTTCATTAATATAAGGGAACGACTCTGGTAAGATTTCGTTAAATATTAATTTACCAACTGTTGTTAATAGAAGCTTACCTTTTTGCTCTTCAGTAAATGTTACGTTATTTACTGAACTTGCAGCAACTGCAACACGTGTGTGCAGATGTACATATCCATTTTGGTATGCAAGTATTGCTTCGTTTGCATCTTTGAAGACCATACCTTCACCGATTGCACCCTCGCGCTCAAGTGTTAAGTAATAGTTACCTAATACCATATCCTGAGATGGAGTAACAACTGGTTTTCCGTCTTTTGGATTCAAGATGTTTTGTGCCGCTAACATAAGAATACGAGCTTCCGCTTGTGCCTCTGATGATAACGGAACGTGAACCGCCATTTGGTCACCGTCAAAGTCCGCGTTGTATGCAGTACATACAAGTGGGTGAAGACGGATTGCGCGACCTTCCACTAATGTAGGTTCAAACGCCTGGATACCAAGACGGTGAAGTGTTGGTGCGCGGTTTAGAAGTACTGGATGCTCTTTGATCACAGATTCTAAAACGTCCCAAACTTCAGGTTGTACACGCTCGATTTTACGTTTAGCACTCTTAATGTTGTGTGCTAATCCTTTTCCAACTAACTCTTTCATAACGAAAGGCTTAAACAATTCAAGCGCCATTTCTTTCGGTAATCCACATTGGTACATCTTTAAGTTCGGTCCTACAACGATTACAGAACGGCCAGAGTAGTCAACACGTTTACCTAATAAGTTTTGACGGAAACGTCCTTGTTTACCTTTAAGCATGTGAGATAGTGATTTTAATGGACGGTTACCTGGTCCAGTAACTGGACGGCCACGACGACCATTATCGATTAATGCGTCTACAGCTTCTTGTAGCATACGTTTTTCGTTTTGAACGATGATGCTTGGTGCACCTAAGTCCAATAGACGTTTTAAACGATTGTTACGGTTAATTACACGACGATATAAGTCGTTTAAGTCAGAAGTAGCAAAACGTCCACCATCTAACTGTACCATCGGGCGTAGTTCTGGTGGGATAACTGGAAGAACATCTAAGATCATCCAAGATGGGTGATTTCCAGAGTTACGGAATGCTTCTAATACTTCTAGACGTTTAATAGCACGAGTACGGCGTTGTCCTTGTGCTGTTTTTAATTCTTCTTTTAAGAAGTCTACTTCTTTATCTAAATCGATATCTTGCAGTAGCTTTTTAATCGCTTCTGCACCCATAGCAGCTTGGAATGTGCTGCCATATCGATCACGATATGCACGGTATTCTTTTTCAGAAAGTAATTGCTTCTTATCAAGTGGTGTATCTCCACTTTCTGTTACAACATAAGAAGCGAAATAAATTACTTCTTCAAGCGCGCGAGGGGACATGTCTAAGACAAGTCCCATGCGGCTCGGGATACCTTTGAAATACCAAATATGAGATACAGGAGCAGCTAATTCGATATGGCCCATACGTTCACGACGAACTTTTGCACGCGTTACTTCAACGCCACATCGATCACAAACTACACCTTTATAACGTACACGTTTATATTTTCCGCAATGACATTCCCAGTCCTTTTGTGGTCCGAAAATACGCTCACAGAACAAGCCATCTTTTTCAGGCTTTAACGTACGATAGTTAATTGTTTCTGGTTTCTTAACTTCACCGTATGACCAAGAACGAATCTTGTCAGGTGAAGCAAGTCCAATCTTCATATATTCAAAGTTATTTACATCTATCAAGGGGCCTACCTCCCTTTTAGTCTACAGGTTATCCCAATTATTCCTTAGTTGTCTCAACTTCAACATTCAATTTATCTGCTGATTGATGATCGTCGTCATCTTCCGTATCACGCATTTCAATTTCTGTATCGTCGCTAGACATCATTTTAACGTCCATACCTAAACTTTGCAGTTCTTTAATCAATACTTTGAATGATTCAGGAACGCCTGGTTCTGGAACATTTTCGCCTTTAACAATTGCTTCATACGTCTTAACACGTCCAACAACATCATCAGACTTCACTGTTAAGATTTCTTGAAGAGTATAAGCAGCACCATAAGCTTCAAGTGCCCAAACCTCCATCTCACCGAAACGCTGTCCACCGAACTGAGCTTTACCTCCAAGAGGTTGCTGCGTTACAAGTGAGTATGGTCCAGTAGAACGAGCATGAAGTTTATCGTCAACCATGTGCGCAAGTTTGATCATATACATGACACCAACAGATACGCGGTTATCGAATGGCTCACCAGTACGTCCGTCATACAGGATTGTTTTCGCGTCATTTGCCATACCAGCTTCTTCGATTGTGCCCCATACATCTTCCTCACGAGCACCATCAAATACTGGTGTTGCAATGTGAATGCCAAGGTATCTTGCCGCCATACCAAGATGAAGCTCTAATACCTGACCGATATTCATACGAGATGGTACCCCTAATGGGTTTAACATGATATCGATTGGCGTACCGTCTGGTAAGTAAGGCATATCTTCTTCTGGTAAAATACGAGAGATAACACCTTTGTTACCGTGACGTCCGGCCATCTTGTCACCTTCAGAAATTTTACGTTTTTGAACGATATATGCACGTACAAGTTGATTCACGCCTGGTGGCAATTCATCGCCATCTTCACGGTTGAACACTTTTACGTCTAAGATAATACCGCCACCACCGTGTGGTACACGTAGCGATGTATCACGTACTTCACGTGCTTTTTCACCGAAGATTGCGTGTAATAGACGTTCTTCAGCTGTTAATTCTGTTACACCTTTAGGTGTTACTTTACCAACAAGTAGATCTCCATCTTTTACTTCCGCACCAACGCGAATGATACCGCGCTCGTCAAGGTTGCGTAGTGCATCTTCCCCAACATTCGGGATATCACGTGTAATTTCTTCTGGTCCAAGCTTCGTATCACGAGCTTCTGACTCATATTCTTCAATATGAATAGAAGTGTACACATCATCTTTTACAAGGCGCTCACTCATAATGATCGCATCCTCGTAGTTATAACCGTCCCATGTCATGAAGCCAACAAGCACGTTACGTCCAAGTGCTAGTTCACCTAATTCCATAGAAGGACCATCCGCAAGGATTTCACCTTTCACAACTTGATTTCCAACACTTACGATTGGACGTTGGTTGTAGCAAGTTCCTTGGTTAGAACGAATGAATTTCTGCATTTTGTAGCGATCTAAGTCGCCTTTTACTGTTTGACCGTCAACTTCTACATAGCGACGTACCCAAACTTCACGTGCTTCTACGCGTTCAACAACACCAGGGTGTTTACAGATTACTGCAGCACCTGAGTCTTTTGCTGATACGTACTCCATACCAGTACCTACAATCGGAGATTCCGGATTCATTAACGGAACCGCCTGACGTTGCATGTTCGCTCCCATAAGTGCGCGGTTAGAGTCATCGTTTTCTAAGAACGGAATACAAGCTGTCGCTGCCGACACTACTTGTTTTGGAGATACATCCATGTAGTCGATGCGTTCTTTATTTGTGACAATGTTTTCACCACGGAAACGAGCTACGATATCTTCATCAAGGAATTCCCCTTCTGCAGATAATTTCATATTCGCTTGGGCTACAACATAATTATCTTCTTCATCTGCTGTTAAATAATCAACATGCCCTGTTACAAGACCAGTTTCTGGGTCAACACGACGGTATGGTGTTTCAATGAAACCAAACTCATTTACTTTCGCGAACGAAGATAATGAGTTAATCAAACCGATGTTTGGTCCCTCTGGTGTTTCAATTGGACACATACGACCGTAGTGAGAGTAGTGAACGTCACGCACTTCAAAGCCTGCGCGCTCACGCGTTAAACCACCAGGTCCTAATGCAGATAGTCTTCGTTTGTGAGTTAACTCTGCTAATGGGTTTGTTTGATCCATGAACTGAGATAACTGAGAACTTCCGAAGAACTCTTTAATAGATGCAATAACAGGACGAATATTGATTAATGCCTGTGGTGTAATTGCATTTGTATCTTGAATCGACATTCTCTCACGAACAACACGTTCCATACGAGAAAGACCGATACGGAATTGGTTTTGTAATAGTTCTCCTACAGAACGCAGACGACGATTTCCTAAATGGTCGATATCATCTGTATCCCCTACTTTGTATAGTAAGTTGAAGAAGTAACTAATAGAAGCAAGAATATCACCTGGTGTGATGTGTTTTACATCACGAGTAATATTTGCATTCCCAATTACGTTAATAGTACGTTCGCCTTCTGATTCTGGAGCATAAATCTTAATAGATTGCAGCTCAACATCGCCTTCTACCACTCCACCCATTGGTTTCGCTGTTTTGAATCCAATGTTTTTCTCTAAGTAAGGTAAAATGCGATCCAGTGTACGACGATCTAAGACTGTTCCTTCCGCCGCTAAAATTTCACCAGTTTCTGGATCCACTAATGTTTCAGCTAAACGTTGGTTAAACAATCTGTTTTTCATGTGTAACTTTTTGTTGATCTTATAGCGAC
Organism: Bacillus cereus group sp. BfR-BA-01310; assembly: GCF_022664325.1. NCBI lineage: Bacteria > Bacillati > Bacillota > Bacilli > Caryophanales > Bacillaceae > Bacillus > Bacillus cereus group sp. BfR-BA-01310. The sequence continues at coordinate 36,207 of NZ_JAKUHD010000019.1, forward strand.
CTACATTTGCTAAATCGTAGCGCTTTGGATCGAAGAAACGAGACACAAGTAAGCTCTTTGCATTTTCTACTGTTGGTGGTTCACCAGGACGTAGACGCTCATAAATTTCAAGCAATGCTTTTTCTGTGCTATCTGTATTGTCTTTTTCTAATGTGTTGCTTAAGTATTCGTTATCACCTAAAAGCTCGGTGATTTCTTGATCAGAGCCAAACCCTAATGCGCGTAACAAAACAGTTACAGGAAGTTTACGCGTACGGTCAATACGCACATATACAACATCCTTAGCATCTGTTTCATACTCTAACCAAGCTCCGCGGTTTGGAATTACAGTAGCAGTAAAACCACGTTTTCCGTTTTTATCCACTTTGCCACTATAGTATACGCTTGGAGAGCGAACTAACTGGGAAACGATAACACGTTCTGCACCGTTAATTACGAATGTTCCAGTCTCTGTCATGAGTGGGAAATCTCCCATGAACACATCTTGTTCTTTTACTTCACCAGTTTCCTTGTTGATTAGACGCACTTTTACACGAAGTGGTGCTGCATACGTCACATCACGCTCTTTGCATTCGTCTACAGAGTATTTAGGTTCACCTAAGCTGTAGTCGATAAATTCAAGCGATAGATTTCCCGTAAAGTCTTCAATCGGAGAAATGTCTTGGAACATTTCTCGCAAACCCTCATCAAGAAACCACTGATAAGAAGAGGTTTGAATTTCGATAAGATTTGGTAACTCTAATACTTCACTAATACGGGCATAACTTCTTCGTTGGCGGTGGCGTCCGTATTGAACTAGTTGACCTGTCAACTGCTTCACCCCTCAAATCATGAGTATTATAAATGCACAAAAAAATTTGTGCAAAATCACAAATAAATACAACTACTGCTAATAGCGTAGTCTTTTTCTCTTAAAGATAGATACGTTGAGTCTTTCTACCTGCTCAAAAAGAAAAATGGCTTCTATAAGAAAACCATCATTCTGTTTCATAATCTGCTGATTTTACTATCTTTTCCAAGAGAAACAAAAATATACATCTTTCTCAACGCAGAAAATCATATATTGGCATTGTATAATGTTAACATAGCCAAAAATAACCGTCAACGTTTTTTTGATTTTATGATATAATATCCTTTTTTCTTTTCTACAACTTCAACTTCAGAAAATACTTCCTCTAGTTTTTTCAGCGCAGATGGTGCACCTTGCTTCTTTTGAATAACAATCCACAGCTCTCCACCTGGAACTAAATACTCCACAGCCTTTTCTAAAATCTCATGCACGGTATCTTTACCCGCACGAATTGGAGGATTAGATAGAATAGCAGCATACTTGCCATCTACATTTTCATAGACGCTACTTTGAAAAATACGTACATTCTCGATTCTGTTATTAGCGGCATTTTCTTTTGCAAGCCCAAGTGCTCTTTCGTTCACATCCACCATGTGAACGTCACAACCTTGAAACTCTTTCGCTAACGACAAACCAATCGGACCGTATCCACAACCTACATCTAATATATCACCTTTAATATCTGGCATTTGAAACGCTTCAATTAAAAGACGGGAACCAAAGTCCACCTCGTTTTTCGAGAACACCCCATGGTCAGATACAAAAGTGAATTGAGATCCACGAAGTGTAAATTCCCATCGTTTACGATCACTTTTACTCGTAGGGTCGTTAGAAAAATAATGGTCTGCCATATGGCCACCTCTTTTCTTTACAGTTAAAAAAAAAGCTCGCATGAGAGCGAGCTTTTTTAAAGCATCAAAAGTTAATTACTTAACTTCTACAGCAGCGCCAACTTCTTCAAGTTTAGCTTTCATTTCTTCAGCTTCCTCTTTAGAAACGCCTTCTTTGATTGCTTTTGGAGTGTTGTCAACTAATTCTTTAGCTTCTTTTAAGCCAAGACCAGTGATTTCACGTACAGCTTTGATAACTTTGATTTTTTGAGCGCCAGCACTTGCAAGTACTACGTCAAACTCAGTTTTCTCAGCAGCAGCTTCACCAGCGCCACCAGCTACAGCTACAGGAGCAGCAGCAGTTACGCCGAATTCTTCCTCGATAGCTTTTACTAAGTCGTTAAGTTCTAATACAGTCATAGATTTAACTGCTTCAATGATTTGTTCTTTAGTCATTGTAAATATCCTCCCTTAAATAGGTTTGTATTGTTTTATAGATAACAAGTAATTATCTTTTAAAAAATTAAGCGCCTTGCTCTTCCTTTTGATCTGCAACTGCTTTAGTAGCAAGTGCAAGGTTACGGATTGGAGCTTGAAGAACGCTAAGAAGCATAGAAAGTAAGCCTTCACGTGATGGAAGAGTAGCAATAGCTTTAACCTCATCAAGTGTTACAAGTTTACCTTCGATTACACCAGCTTTAATTTCTAAAGCTTCATGTTTTGTAGCGAAGTCGTTTAATACTTTCGCAGGAGCAACTACATCCTCGTTACTGAACGCGATTGCGTTTGGTCCTGTTAAGAATTCGTTTAACTCAGCCATTTCAGCAGACTCTGCAGCACGACGAGTTAAAGAGTTTTTGTAAACTTTGAACTCAACGCCAGCTTCACGTAAGTTTTTACGTAATTCTGTTGCTTCAGAAACTGTTAAACCACGGTAGTCAACAACGATTGTAGATTTACTCGCGCGAAGTTTTTCAGCGATTTCAGTTACAACTTGTTGTTTAGTTTCGATTACTTTGCTCATGTTATTACACCTCCTGTAGATTATATAGAAGATGTACCGAAAGTGCACTAAAAACCTCCATGCCCAACTTGTAGACATGGAGGCATATAGTCACAGAAAAAAGATTCCGCTTCGTATATTAACACCTAGGTAGGAAATTAAGTCGAATCGACACCTACTGTCTACGGTACACTATTTAAATTCACAACATAAATGATTATATTAAAACTTCTTTATGAAGTCAACTTCCAATTTTTACGCAAGTGTAGAAACATCTACGCGTACGCCAGGTCCCATTGTAGAAGCAACAGTTGCGTTCTTCATGTAAGTACCTTTTGCAGCAGCTGGCTTAGCTTTTTGAAGCGTGTCAGCAATTGTTTTGAAGTTTTCTACTAGTTTAGCATCTTCGAAAGATACTTTACCGATTGGAACGTGGATGTTACCAGCTTTATCAACGCGGTATTCAACTTTACCAGCTTTGATTTCGTTAACAGCTTTAGTTACATCGAAAGTAACCGTTCCAGTTTTAGGGTTTGGCATTAAACCTTTAGGTCCTAATACGCGACCAAGTTTACCAACTTCACCCATCATGTCAGGAGTTGCTACTACTACATCGAAATCGAACCAACCTTGTTGGATTTTACCGATGTAATCAGTATCGCCTACGAATTCAGCGCCAGCAGCTTCAGCTTCTTTTGCTTTTTCGCCTTTAGCGAATACTAATACACGTTGTACTTTACCAGTACCGTGTGGAAGAACAACTGCACCACGAATTTGTTGGTCAGCTTTCTTAGGGTCAACACCTAAACGGAATGCAGCTTCTACAGTTGCATCAAATTTAGCTGTGTTTGTTTTCTTTACTAATTCTACTGCTTCTGTTGCAGAGTAAGCAGCTGCACGATCAACAAGCTTCGCAGCTTCTACGTACTTTTTACCTCTTTTAGCCATTTTTATTTCCTCCTCGAATGTGGTTTTAGCGGAATAACCTCCCACGTTTACGCCTTTTTTCCAGGGATAACCTGAGGATGCGCGCCATCCTTTTATTTAAAAAACGATAATCATTTACGATAATAAAGGTTGCGAATTGGAATTCCAGACCCGCAACCTTTTTTTAAAAACAAATCGAATTAGTCTTCGATAACGATGCCCATACTGCGTGCAGTACCTTCAACCATACGCATTGCAGCTTCTACGCTAGCAGCGTTTAGGTCAGGCATTTTAGTTTCAGCGATTTCGCGTACTTTATCACGCTTAACAGTTGCCACTTTATTACGGTTTGGTTCACCAGAACCAGACTCGATACCAGCTACTTTCTTAAGAAGAACAGCAGCAGGAGGAGTTTTAGTAATGAAAGTGAATGAACGGTCCTCAAATACCGTAATTTCAACAGGGATGATAAGACCAGCTTGATCAGCTGTACGAGCGTTGAACTCTTTACAGAAGCCCATGATGTTAACACCTGCTTGTCCTAATGCTGGACCAACTGGTGGAGCTGGGTTAGCTTTACCTGCAGGAATTTGAAGTTTTACCATTTTAATTACCTTTTTAGCCACGAGACACACCTCCTTAAGTCCGTGATGTGGTCAATTGGACAGTGATTTGCCCTCCCACGTCATATTTTATCTGTAACGATAAAATCTTTCAAAAAACGTCTCCGATAACGAAGACGTACTGACTTAAAAGATATTATCACTTTTTACAATTCATTTCAAGTTTCATTTTATAATTTTTCAATTTGATGGAAGTCAAGTTCAACTGGAGTCTCGCGACCAAACATGTCTACAAGCACACTAACTTTCTTCTTCTCCACATCAATTTCTTCAATAGCACCTGTATAATCTGCGAATGGTCCTTCATTTACACGTACTGTCTCATGAAGTTCAAAGTCGAAATCAACCACTTCGTTGTCCATTCCCATATGCTTCATGATGGTAACAACTTCCTCTTCTAATAGAGGAGATGGTTTAGATCCAGAACCCGAAGAACCGACAAAACCTGTTACACCCGGTGTATTACGAACAACATACCAAGAGTCATCAGTCATGATTAGTTCTACTAATACGTAACCTGGGAACACTTTTCTTTTCATTAATTTTTCTTTACCGTTTTTCATTTCTACTTCTACTTCTTCCGGGACAACAACACGGAAAATTTTATCTTGCATACCCATTGATTCTACACGTTTCTCTAGGTTTGCTTTTACTTTATTTTCATATCCAGAATAAGTATGGACAACATACCAACTTTTTTCCATTCATTTAGGACGAGCGTCCTTCCCTCCCTGACGTACATTTTTTTGCGCAAATGAAAAAACCCGTTCACCGGGCTTTTACACAGTTCTTATAAATAACATTATATCATGGATAAGTGCTTCTTATTCAAGAATTAACCAAGAATTAACCGAATTAAAGAAGAAATGCCCATATCAACTACTGCGAAGAAAATCGCAAAGAAGACAACTGTAGCGATAACAGTCGCTGTTGAGCGGAGTAATTCATCTTTTTTAGGCCAACTTACTTTTTTCATTTCGCGACCTACATCGCCGAAAAAGTTCGTTAAACGCATCTGCGGGACCTCCAGTGTATTATTTCAATTATTTATTTTGTTTCCTTGTGAACTGTATGCTTATTGCATGTTTTACAAAACTTCTTTATCTCAAGTCGCTCTACTGAGCTCGTATCTTTCATCGTAGAGTAGTTTCGATTTTTACACTCTTCACATGAGAGTACAACTTTTTTCCTCATTAGTTACACCAACCTTGTAACATTATGTCCCTAAAAATGTATCATACAACAAAAGATAATGTCAATGTCATGACTTCCACTCTCTCTACAAAAAGAAAACAGGTGAATTATTTTACACCTGCGGTATTTACTACGAATTTAAAGTTGTACTCTCTCTCATCTCCATATATCTTTCCAATTTCCTTTTCACACGCTGTAATGCGTTATCAATAGATTTCACATGTCTGTTTAACTGTTCTGAAATCTCTTGATAGGAACGGCCATCTAAGTATAAAGAAAGTACTTTCCTTTCTAAATCGCTTAATAATTCAGATATTTTAGATTCTATGTCTGTATATTCTTCCTGACTAATAATCATTTCTTCAGGATCAGTCACCTTTGCTTCCGAAATAACATCTAATAGCGTTCGATCAGATTCCTCATCGTAAATCGGTTTATCTAATGACACATACGAATTTAATGGAATATGTTTTTGCCTTGTTGCTGTTTTAATAGCGGTAATAATTTGTCGAGTGATACACAGTTCAGCAAATGCTTTGAACGAAGACAGTTTGTCCTCTTTATAATCACGAATCGCCTTAAACAATCCAATCATACCTTCTTGAACAATATCTTCTCGATCGGCACCCACTAAGAAATAAGATCTTGATTTCGCACGAACAAAGTTCTTATATTTGTGAATTAAATATTCTAGAGCGTCAGTATTACCCTTTCGAACTAACTCAACGATTGCCTCATCCTCTAAATCACGAAATGTAACGTCGCCTACACTTACGAAGCCTGCTTCCACCTTGATCCCTCCGACCGCTATATATTTAGCAATATTATACAGTAAAAAGATAAAGAGCGTCAATGCTTCAACGCTCTCCTCTTCTTAATTTTTCTAATTTTTCTGTAATATCTTTACTAAATATCTTTCTCATGGCGGGTTGCTTGTCTTTCGTGTCTTTTGTACGCCTTCTTACTTGCTGTTCCATCGCTTGCACTTCTAACTCTAATTCACGCGCAGATTTCCGAAGTGCACCTTGCGCAAATACAACCCATTGCTCCGTATAATCTGAAGTTGCAACGTATATTTGTGTATTTATACTTCTAAGTTCAATCGCAAGTTGTTCTATCTTTTCATCTGCAGTTTGATTTTTTCTCGTGAATATTACTTCCACCCGCGATTGTTTCATCTTCTTTTCAATACCATGGACTGTATAGGCATCAAAGACAATCATTACTTTTGTGCCTGTATAACCTTGATAATCCGCCATCTTATCAATAAGCGCGTCTCTTGATGATTGTAAATCTACATCCCGCAGTTTTTTCAAGTCTCCCCAAGCTCCGATAATGTTGTAACCGTCAACGATTAAAATATCGTTCATTTTTTATTTACCAATTTCGTGACGTTTACGATATACCTCATACATTAACAAACTTGCGGCTACTGAAGCATTTAAGGATGTAACTTTACCAACCATCGGTAAAGTAATTAAGAAATCACACTTTTCACCAATAATACGACTCATACCTTTTCCTTCACTACCGATTACTAATCCGATTGGCATTTTACCATCTAAATGACGGTAATCCGTTTTCCCTTTAGCATCTGTACCAGCAATCCAAAGTCCACGCTCTTTTAACTCATCAATTGTACGAGATAAATTTGTTACGCGCGCAACAGGAATATATTCAATTGCTCCAGTCGATGCTTTCGCAACTGATGCTGTAAGTCCCACCGCTCTTCTTTTCGGAATAATAATTCCATGAGCTCCTGTTGCATCAGCGGTACGCATAATAGAACCTAGGTTATGTGGATCTTCAATTTCATCTAAAATTAAGAAGAACGGATCTTCATTACGCTTTTCTGCTACTTTGAATAAATCTTCTAACTCAGCATATTGATATGCAGCCACTTGAGCAATTACGCCTTGATGATTACCCTCAACTAATTGATCTAACTTCTTCTTCGGTGCATGTTGTAAAATAATCTTATTTTCTTTCGCTAATGCTAGTACAATCTGTATTTGCCCTTTGGCAGCACCTTCTGCGATCCAAATTTTATTAATATCTCTCCCTGATCGTAACGCTTCAATTACAGGGTTACGTCCGATAATATATTCACTACTCATGATGATGTGCCCCCTTCCTTTTCTTCTAAAACAGCAATTGCCTTATATACAATTTCGTCTAATCTTTCACGATTATTTAATAAGTGATGATAACCGATTAGTGCTTCAAAGGCTGTACTATGTCGATATGTTTGTACATCCGTATTTTTTGGAACGGTACCTGAATTTGCATTACGCCCTCTTCTTAATACCGCCTCTTCTTCCTCTGTCAAAAATGCCGTCTCTAATAAATGATAAACAACTTTTGCCTGTGCTTTTGCCGAAACAAAGCTCGTCCCTAAGCGATGTAATTGATTAGGGCGAACTTTTCCCTTTTGAAGGAGGTGATAGCGGATATATTGTTCATATACCGCATCACCCATATATGCTAACGCTAAGCTGTTTAATTGCTTTGCATCAATCATTTTTATCCTCTTTTCCATCTTGTACCTTGAGCGGTATCTTCTAAAATAATATTACGTTCTTTTAAATCATCGCGAATTTGATCGGATAATGCGAAATCGCGATTTTTACGAGCTTCAATACGCTTTTGGATAAGTGCTTCAATTTCTTCATCAAGCAACTCTTCTTGCGCTAATTCTAATCCTAAAATATCAAATAATATTTCAAGTTGTTTTACGTATGCTTCAATTACAACTTTAGAAGTATGTTCTTCTAACAAATATTGATTTGCATGATTTGCTACATTATATAATTCAGTAATCGCATTAGCTGTATTGAAATCATCGTCCATTGCTTCTTCAAATGCAACCTGGAATTTTTCCATTTCAGCTAACCATTTCTCATTATGATCTGTTAAATCTGTACTACTTTCCATACGATGCTTTAAATTACCGTAAGCTGTTTTAATTCTTTCTAGCCCATTATTCGTACTTTGTAATAACTCTTCACTAAAGTTAATTGGGTGACGGTAATGTACCGATAACATAAAGAATCTAATCAACTGTGGATCATATTGCTTAATGATGTCGTGCACTAAAATGAAGTTTCCAAGTGACTTAGACATCTTCTCGTTATTAATATTAATATATCCATTATGCATCCAATATCGTGCAAATGTTTTTCCAGTCAACGCCTCGGACTGCGCAATTTCATTTTCATGATGAGGAAACGCTAAATCTTGACCACCAGCATGAATGTCAATTGTATCCCCTAAATATTTACGCGCCATTGCTGAGCATTCAATATGCCATCCTGGGCGTCCTTTCCCCCAAGGGCTTTCCCAGAAGATTTCCCCTTCTTTCGCAGCTTTCCATAAAGCAAAGTCAAGAATGTCTTGTTTCTTTTCTCCTACTTCAATACGTGCACCGTGACGTAAATCTGCGATTGGTTGATGCGATAGTTTACCGTAACCTTCGAACTCTTTCGTTCTAAAGTACACATCACCTTCTGATTCATATGCGTATCCCTTATTCACAAGTTCTTGAATAAATTCAATAATGATATCCATATTTTCCGTTACACGCGGATGAACCGTTGCATGTTTGCAACCTAGCGCCGTTACATCTTCAAAGTACGCTTCAACGAAACGGTCTGCAATCGTCGGTACATCTTCACCCAATTCATTTGCCGCCTTAATTAACTTATCATCCACATCAGTAAAGTTAGATACATACTGCACGTCATATCCCTTATATTCTAAGTAACGGCGTACTGTATCAAATACCATAGGTGGTCTTGCATTCCCAATATGAATATAGTTATAAACTGTAGGTCCGCACACATACATCTTTACCTTATTTTCTTCTAATGGAATAAACTCTTCTTTTTGACGTGTTAACGTATTATAAATGTGAATAGTCATTTTTATCCTTCCTTTCTACCTTTACTTCCAGTTGTTTCTTTAATTTATCAAGCTCCACTTCCATAGCCTTTAATTTATCAAAAATTGGATCCGGAAGATCGGAATGATTTAACTCTTGACCAATCTTTACTCCATTTTGAATTACGACTCGGCCTGGTATACCTACAACTGTAGAATGTGCAGGAACTTCTTTTAATACGACCGATCCTGCTCCGATTTTAGAATTCTCTCCCACAGTAATAGAACCAAGGACTTTAGCACCCGTTGCAATTAATACATTATCCTGAATTGTAGGGTGCCTCTTTCCTTTTTCTTTTCCTGTACCACCTAATGTAACTCCTTGATAAATCGTTACATTATCACCAATTTCACACGTTTCTCCAATTACAACTCCCATTCCATGATCGATGAAAAAGTGCCGACCAATAGTTGCTCCTGGATGAATCTCAATGCCCGTAAAAAAGCGACTCACTTGTGAAACAAAGCGTGCAAGAAAGAAAAAATTCCTTTTGTAAAAAGCATGTGCAATTCGATGGGCCCAAACTGCATGTAATCCAGAGTAAGTTAAAATGACTTCGAAATAACTTCGTGCCGCTGGATCCTGTTCAAAAACGACTTCAATATCTTCCCGAAGCCTCTTAAACATCGATGTTCCCTCCCCTTTATGGGCTGCTTTTTTCGAGTGAACTAACTTCCCTTAACTCCCCACTTATCCCCCTAAACCTTTATACAAGAAGATAAAACTTATGCTCCTACCCATTTACATGGTATAAAAAAAGACGCCTCTGTCATATTGACAGAGACGCCTTATAAGCGCGGTTCCACTCTGTTTAGGCTAAAGAAAGCCTCAAACTCATCCATGATAACGGTTTACACCGCTTCTGTTTACTTTGCGCCCTAAGACGTTCCACGAAATACTTCGCCGTTCAACAGAAGACTCGAAGGGGCATTTCAAAAATCCGCTTATAAACCACTTCCAGCCTAAAGGTGGTTCTCTCTGTAAAAAGCCTGATTTTCTACTTCTCCTTCTCGTCGCTTTTCCTTATTAGGTTTTAGGTATACTTATTATATTTCTAAACCTAGAAAATGTTAACCAATTACTTTTTGAATACGATTTAAAACTTTTTCTTTTCCAAGAAGAGCAATAGCGTTAGGAAGCTCTGGACCATGTGTTTGTCCAGTAGTAGCAACACGGATTGGCATAAATAGATTTTTACCTTTATGTCCTGTTTCCTTTTGAACTGCTTTAATAGCCGCCTTAACTGCTGCTGGCTCCATTGCTTCTAGAGCTTCTAATTGATCGGCAAATGTACGAAGTACTTCAGGTACTTGTTCACCTTTCAATACTTCTTGTCCCTCTTCTTCATGATCAACATGATCTTTAAAGAACATTTCAGAAAGCTCTACAATTTCAGCCCCAAAGCTCATTTGGTCATGATATAAAGCAATTACATCACGAACCCAAGCTTGTTCTTGCTCACTTAAGTTTTCACCTACGCGACCCGCTTTCACTAAATGCGGTAAGCTTAGTTCAACAACCGTATCTAAATCTTGTTTTTTCATATATTGGTTGTTCATCCATTTTAGTTTTTGAGAATCAAATAATGCAGGTGATTTTGATAAACGAGCTGCATCAAACATTTTGATAAACTCATCTTGAGAGAAGATTTCTTCTTCACCTACTGGTGACCAACCTAGTAATGCAATAAAGTTAAAGATTGCTTCTGGAAGATATCCAAGCTCTTTATATTGCTCAATAAATTGAATAATAGATTCGTCACGCTTACTTAGCTTTTTACGACTTTCGTTTACAATTAAAGTCATATGACCGAATTGCGGGATATCCCAACCGAAAGCTTCATAAATCATCATTTGTTTTGGCGTATTTGAAATATGATCATCACCACGAAGTACGTGTGTAATTTCCATTAAGTGATCATCTACTGCTACCGCAAAGTTATAAGTTGGAATTCCATCTTTTTTCACGATAACGAAATCGCCAAAATCATTTGAATGGAATGCAACTTCGTCTTTTACGATATCTTTAAACGTGTAGTCGCGATCAGCCGGTACACGGAAGCGAATACTTGGAATGCGGCCTTCAGCCTCAAAACCTTTCATTTGCTCCTCAGTTAAATCACGGTGATTTCCTGCATAACGCGGTGTTTCACCACGAGCGATTTGACCTTCACGCTCTGCTTCTAGCTCTTCTTCTGTCATATAACATTTGTAAGCTAAACCACGCTCTAATAAATCTTCATATAGTTTTTTATAAATATCTAAACGCTCTGTTTGACGATATGGTCCAAATTCACCACCAACATCAACACCTTCATCCCAGTCCATACCGAGCCATTTCAAGTATTTTAATTGGCTTTCTTCTCCACCAGCAACATTACGTTTTACATCAGTATCTTCAATACGAATAATAAACTTACCATCTTGATGACGAGCAAATAAATAATTAAATAATGCCGTACGCGCATTTCCGATATGTAAGTGTCCTGTTGGACTTGGCGCATAGCGCACTCTCACTTGCTTTTCCATAATTGGTACACCTTCCAATCTTAATGTCAACACATTCTATAATTGTACACCAAAAAAACGTGATTATCCATCTTACGAATTAAAAACCATTATTTTTTCTGTAATAAAACAACCGCTTGAGAAGCAATTCCTTCTTCTCTACCTGTAAATCCTAATTTTTCTGTTGTTGTTGCCTTTACATTAATATTATCAATAGACGTTTCTAATAGTTCACTAATACGTTTACGCATGCTTTCAATATGCGGTGCCATTTTTGGTTTTTGTGCAATAATTGTACAATCAAGGTTCCCTAGCTCGTAACCTTGTTCACGCACAAATCCCCAAACTTTTTGTAACAATACAGCTGAATCTGCATCTTTAAAGGCAGGATCGGTATCAGGAAAATGCTTGCCAATATCCCCTGCTGCAATTGCTCCTAAACATGCGTCAGCAATCGTATGTAACAATACGTCAGCATCCGAGTGACCAATTAATCCTTTCTCATGAGGAATTGTAATTCCACCGATAATTAACGGTCTACCTTCCGCAAATTCATGTACATCAAAACCTTGTCCAATTCGAAACATTCTTTACATCCTCCTCAAGCTAAACTACTGAGCTTTATGCCTCTATATTATATCGCTATCCCTATAAAGAAAAGCCCGGCCGTTGCCGAGCTTTTCTTTACTATGATACCATCACTTCTATTTCTTCTGAACATGAAGGAAACTTTCAGCAATTAATAAATCCTCTGGGGTTGTCACTTTAATATTATAGTAACTCCCATCTACTACACCTACTTGCTTTCCGATACGTTCTACGAGACTTGCATCATCTGTACCAAGGAAACAACTCTGTTTTGCACTTCTATGAGCTTCTAATAAAAGAGGAACAGAGAATCCTTGCGGTGTTTGAACAGCTTTAAGCAGAGAACGTTCTATCGTTTCAACAACAACATTCTGTTCTACTTTCTTAACTGTATCCTTCACTGGTACCGCACAAATGGAAGCACCATGTTTTTCTGCCGAAGTTAATACATCTTGAACCATTTTATTCGTTACGAACGGGCGCGCACCATCGTGTACAAGAACATATCCAACTCCGCTCACATGATGAAGCGCATTATATACGCTATCTTGTCTTTCAGCTCCGCCCTGAATAAATTGCACCTGTTTTTCAACCGGGTACTTCTGCATTAGCTCCTCAAAATATGGACGTTCCTCTTCGTTAATTGCCATAATAATACTTTTACACGCTTTATCTTTTTCAAAAGCACGTAATGTATGTACAATAATCGGTACTTCATTTATAAGTAAGAACAACTTATTTTTGCCAGCACCCATTCGTTTTCCTTGACCCGCTGCTGGAATAATTAATGTATACATATTAATAATCCTCTACTTATAATGCTTTTTCTAATAATTTACGTTTTGCGAAAATCATACGACCAGCTGATGTTTGCAACACACTCGTAACAAGTACATTGAGTTGCGAACCAACATATTCTCTACCATCTTCTACTACAATCATCGTGCCATCATCTAAGTATGCAACACCTTGATTTTGCTCTTTACCATCTTTCACAACATAAACACTTAGTTCTTCGCCAGGGAGTACAACTGGTTTAATTGCATTTGCTAAATCGTTAATGTTTAACACTGTTACTCCTTGTAATTCAGAAACTTTGTTTAAGTTGAAATCATTTGTTACAACAGTTCCACCAGTGACTTTCGCTAACTTTACAAGCTTGCTATCCACTTCTTGGATATCCTCAAAATCGCCTTCATAAATTTCTACCGGAATTGGCATCTCTTTTTGAATACGATTTAAAATGTCTAATCCTCTTCGGCCACGATTACGCTTTAACGCATCAGAAGAATCGGCAATATGCTGTAGCTCTTCTAATACGAATTGTGGAATCACAATTGTTCCTTCTAAAAACTTCGTTTGGCAAATATCAGCAATACGTCCATCAATAATTACACTCGTATCGAGAATTTTCCAATGAACTGTAGATTTTTCTACCTCTACCTCTTCGTTCTCACTATTGTTTTTCTTCTTACCTCCGCGTTGGGGTAATGTAAATAATCCTAACAATTCATTTCTCTTTTTAAACCCTACTTGGAATCCTAAATAACCAAGTAAAAGGGTAAAGAACACTTGTAATACTGTACTAATGACTGGAATCGTGAATTCACGAATTGGTATTAAAATTAAATATGCAACAATAAGACCAGAGATCAATCCTAATGTACCAAATAAAACATCTGCTACAGGTGCCTTTACAAGGGCTTCTTCGATATGCTTAATAAGTTGGACAATATAATCTACAAGCCAAAATGTTGTTAAAAATAAAATAATTGCACCAATAATCGCACGAACATACGATCCCTCGAGCCATGGAACAGCACCGATGTCCAATACATTAATAACTTTTGGGATAAAGAAAATCCCTAATGCTCCCCCGATTACTAAAAAGAAGAGCTGTACGATCCGTTTTAACATCCAACCACCTCCTACTCATTATTAACCATTGTTTCGCTAATCAAAACGCCGAATGCAAAAGCGGATGTGTTTTTTTGTAAATAGTTTTATTTACCAATATACCATATCATATACCAAAAGTGTTCTAGTGTCGTTATATTATGGAATCAATGTAATATTCTTAATTGTGTCTACTCATGTAGAGATGCTCTTGAATTCTTTTTAAACCTTCTCGTATTTTCTTCGCCCTGACTTCTCCAATTCCTTCCACATCGTCCAATTCATTAATAGTTGCACGACAGACACCTTGTAACGTTTTAAATCGATTAATTAAATTTTCAATGATAAGTGGTGGAACACGAGAAATTTTACTTGTGATTCGGTATCCTCTTGGTGTCACGCTTGCTTCTAAGCTTGTTTGTCCTGGATAGCCAAGCAATTTAACTAAATCGCTATCCTCTAGAAGTTGTGTATTTGCAAGATCTTGTAACTTTTTCAAAATTTGATGGTGATCTTGCGTTTTTTCTTGATAATAGTCTTTAATTAATAACGCTGCCTCTGCTTCTAAGTCGGCTAGTAATTCTGTAAGCTGTAAACGAATTAACCTTCCTTCTGTTCCTAACTCATGAATATAGCTCAATATTTCATTTTTAATACGCAGTACCATTTCAACACTATGTAAAACATGAACGACCTCGGACATTGTAACGACCTCTTCAAATTCTAGAATGCCCAAATTCGTAATACCATCATTCCATACAGCTTTATATTTTTCTAACGTTTGAATAGCTTGATTTGCCTTCGTTAAAATAACACCTATATCCTTTAGTGTATAACGTAAGCTCCCTTGATATAGTGTAATTACGTTACGTCTTTGTGAAATAGCCACAACAAGGCTGCCCGTCTGCTTGGCTACACGCTCTGCCGTTCGGTGGCGCATACCCGTTTCAATAGAATCAATGGCTGACTCTGGAACTAATTGTGCATTTGCAATTAAAATTTTACTCCCAGTTTCATTTAAAATAAGTGCCCCATCCATTTTTGCTAATTCATATAAACTAGCAGGTGAGAATGCACAATTAATGTGAAACCCTCCATCAACAATACTTTTAATCTGCTCATTATACCCAAGAACAATTAGTCCCCCTGTTTGCGCACGAAGTACGTTATCTATCCCTTCGCGCAGTGGTGTTCCTGGGGCAACGAGCTGTAGAATGTTAATCATACTTTTGACACGTTGCTTGTTTTCCTCCATAGCCTAGCCTCCTAATGTCAAACGAAGCGCTTCTCCTAAATTAGAAACACCCACTACCTCAATCCCATCCGGAATTGTCCATCCCCCTAAATTTTTTCTAGGAATAATAGCACGTTGAAATCCTAATTTCGCTGCTTCTTGTACACGTTGTTCAATTCTTGATACTCTTCTTATTTCTCCAGTTAGTCCTACTTCTCCTATTACCGCATCAGTTGGTGCAGTAGATTTATCCTTGAAACTTGAAGCGATACTTAATGCGACAGCTAAATCAATTGCTGGTTCATCTAATTTCAAACCACCTGCGACTTTTAAATACGCATCTTGATTTTGCAACAATAAACCTGTTCTTTTTTCTAGTACTGCCATAATAAGTGAAACGCGGTTATGATCAATTCCCGTCGCCATTCTTCGAGGATTTCCAAAACTAGTAGGGGAGATTAATGCTTGTATTTCTACTAAAACCGGTCTTGTTCCTTCCATTGAAGCAACCACTGTGGATCCTGCGACTCCAACCGGCCTTTCCTCAAGGAAAATTTCAGAAGGGTTTAAGACTTCCGCAAGACCAAGTTCCTTCATTTCAAAGATACCCATTTCATTCGTGGAACCAAAACGGTTCTTAACAGCCCGCAAAATACGATATGTATGGTGGCGATCTCCTTCAAAGTAAAGAACTGCATCAACCATATGTTCTAACATACGCGGCCCTGCAATTGCACCCTCTTTTGTCACATGCCCGACGATAAAAATAGGGATCCCCTTTGTCTTTGCAAGTTTCATTAGTTCTGCTGTACATTCACGTACTTGTGCCACACTTCCAGGAGCTGACGTCACTTCGGGTAAATGTATCGTTTGAATAGAGTCAATAACAACAAAGGCTGGATTCATCTCTTCAATATGTGCTGCAATTCGTTGTAAGTCAGTCTCTGATACAACGAATAAATTACTACCCTTTACATGCAAACGATCTGCACGAAGCTTTATCTGCTTTGCCGACTCCTCACCCGATATATATAATACATCATATGAAGAATCTGCTAATTGCGATGAAATCTGTAATAGCAATGTCGATTTCCCAATCCCAGGGTCTCCACCAATGAGTACTAAAGATCCATCTACAATGCCTCCACCAAGTACACGGTTAAACTCCTGAAATTTCGTTTCAATACGCGCCTCAGACTTTGTTTCTACTTCTGTTAGGCGTCTTGGTTTTGTTACTTCTGATTGAATTGCATTTGCATAATTAAGGCGCCTTGATGATACAACTGGTTCCATCTCTTCAACAAGCGTATTCCATTGACCACATCCAGGACATTTTCCCATATATTTTGGTGACTGATAACCACATTCTTGACATGTAAATTTTGTTTTCTTTTTAGCCATATCTTTTTATAGTTCACTTCACTTTCATCTATAAACGTTTATCCTTCTCGTACAAGAAAGAGGGCTATCACGTAGCCCTCTTTGTTTGTCTATACTTATTTTACCTTTTCCGCACTATGAATGACAAATGATTCTCCTTCTACATCAAAGATAACTTTTTGTCCTTTCTCAATAGCACCTTTTAAAAGCTCTTCTGATAGTCTATCTTCTACATGTTTCTGAATTGCTCTACGAAGCGGACGAGCACCGTACTCACGATCAAATCCTTTATCAGCAATTGCTGAAATTGCTCCTTCTGTTAAGTGCAATTCAATTTCTTGTTCTTTTAAGCGATTCACTAACTGATTTACCATAAGTGTTACAATTTCTTGAATATGTTTTTTCTCAAGCATATGGAACACGATAATTTCATCGATACGGTTTAAGAATTCTGGACGAAATGCTTTTTTCAATTCATCCATTACTTTACCTTTCATATCCGAATAATCACGGCTCTCATCTTGTACGTTAAATCCAAGATGTTTATTACGTTTTAATGCCTCTGCACCAACATTAGACGTCATAATAACAATTGTATTACGGAAATCAACTGTACGTCCTTTAGAATCTGTTAAACGGCCGTCTTCTAATACTTGTAATAAAATATTAAACACATCAGGATGAGCTTTCTCTACTTCATCTAATAAGACAACTGAATATGGCTTACGACGAACTTTCTCTGTTAATTGTCCACCTTCTTCATATCCAACATATCCTGGAGGAGATCCAACTAAACGAGAAGTAGAATGCTTTTCCATGTACTCAGACATATCGATGCGGATCATTGCATCCTCATCACCGAACATAGATTCCGCTAATGCCCTTGCTAGTTCCGTTTTACCTACACCAGTCGGCCCTAAGAAAATAAATGAGCCAATCGGGCGTTTCGGATCTTTTAATCCCGCTCTCGCACGACGAACAGCTTTTGCTACAGCTACGACTGCTTCCTCCTGCCCAATTAAACGATCGTGTAAAATTGATTCTAAGTTTAATAATTTATCCGTCTCTGTTTGTGCAAGTTTAGAAACCGGAATACGTGTCCATGTGGAAACGACATTTGCAATATCTTCTACTGTTACTTCTGAGTTTTCTTTTCCTTGTTGCTCTTTCCACTGACGCTTTGTATCTTCTAACTTTTCACGTAAACGTTGTTCCATATCACGTAAGGAAGCAGCTTTTTCAAATTCTTGGCTTTGTACAGCTGCATCTTTTTCTTTTCGAATTTCCTCAAGCTTCACTTCAAGCTCTTTTAAGTTTGGCGGTGTTGTATAAGAACGTAAGCGCACTTTTGATGCAGCCTCATCAATTAAATCGATTGCTTTATCAGGTAAGAAACGATCTGTAATGTAACGATCTGAAAGTTTTACAGCCGCATCGATTGCATCGTCTGTAATAGATACGCGGTGATGCGCCTCATAACGGTCACGCAAACCTTTTAAAATTTGAATTGATTCTTCTAAGTTTGGTTCATCAACATGAATTGGTTGGAAACGTCTTTCTAATGCCGCATCTTTTTCAATATATTTGCGATACTCATCTAAAGTTGTTGCACCAATACATTGTAATTCACCACGTGCTAAAGATGGTTTTAAAATATTCGATGCATCAATTGCACCTTCCGCCCCTCCTGCACCAATTAACGTATGAAGCTCATCAATAAATAGAATAATGTTACCAGCTTGGCGAATCTCATCCATCACTTTCTTTAAACGATCCTCAAATTCACCACGATATTTTGTACCAGCAACAACTGTACCCATATCTAATGTCATAACACGCTTATCTCTTAACGTTTCAGGAACTTCATTATTTACAATTTGTTGCGCTAACCCTTCTGCAATTGCCGTTTTACCTACACCAGGCTCTCCAATTAATACTGGATTGTTTTTTGTTCTACGACTTAACACTTCAATTACGCGTTGAATTTCTTTACTACGTCCAATAACAGGATCTAGTCTGCTTTCACGTGCAACAACTGTTAAATCACGTGCTAAACTGTCAAGTGTAGGTGTATTCGCATTTGTTGATGAACCACCTTGATGACCTGAACTAGCTTCATTACTTCCAAGGAGTTGTAACACTTGTTGTCTTGCTTTATTTAGGCTTACACCTAAATTATTTAAAACACGTGCTGCTACACCTTCACCTTCACGGATTAAACCAAGTAAAATATGTTCTGTTCCAACGTAGGAATGGCCCAATTTACGAGCTTCGTCCATAGACAACTCAATAACTTTTTTAGCACGAGGTGTGTAATGTACTGTTTGAGAAGCTTCCGTTCCACGTCCAATTAATGCTTCTACCTCTTTTTGAACTTTCTCTGGACTTAATCCAAGAGCAATTAACGCTTTTGCTGCAATTCCTTCCCCTTCGCGTACAAGCCCAAGTAAAATATGTTCTGTTCCAATATTATTATGCCCAATGCGAATTGCTTCCTCTTGAGATAAAGCTAATACTTTCTGTGCTCGTTCTGTAAATCTTCCAAACATCATAGAAATCGCCTCCTACTTGCGCTTAATTTTGTTCAATTCGTAATCGCTCACGGATTAAGGTTGCTCTTCGATAATCTCTTTCTTCTGGTCCTAAAGGTCCTCCTGCATATTGTTGCAAAATGCCTGGCTGAGTAAGAACCATTAATTCAGTCAAAATATTTCTCGATATACCTTGTATATATCCTAGGTCAATACCAAGTCGTACATCTGATAAGCAAGTGGCTGCTTCCGCAGATTGAATTAAACGACTGTTAGCTAGTATGCCGTAAGAACGATATACTTTATCTTCAAGCTCAATACTTGAATTTTGTACAATTAATTCTCTAGCCATTTTTTCTTGTTGTATGATTTGTTGGATGACACTCTTTAAATCTGCAATAATATCTTCTTCTGATTTCCCTAGTGTCATTTGATTTGACACTTGAAATATATTACCTAACGCTTCGCTACCTTCACCGTATATTCCTCTTACTACTAGCCCTAATTTTTGAATTACTTGTATAATACGGTTAATTCTTTTCGTTAAAACCAGTCCCGGTAAATGAATCATTACCGAAGCCCTTAATCCTGTACCGACGTTAGTGGGACAACTCGTAATATATCCAAGCGATTCATCAAAAGCATATTCAACCTCTTCCTCGATCCAATTATCTATTTGATTGGCACTTTGAAGCGCCTCTGATAACTGTAATCCTGAAAATAGGCACTGAATCCTAACATGATCTTCTTCATTAAGCATGATACTTATATGTTCACTTTCTGATAGTAGGCATGCTCCGTATTCTGTTCCTGCAAGATTTGGACTAATTAAATGCTTCTCAACTAAAACTCTCCTTTGAAGAGGATTTAATTCATTCATTTTTAATAGTTCAAACTCTCCAAAAGGTTCTACTGGTTTATTTATAAACTTCTTCTTAAATAATTCATGAATCTGTTTAGCTTCTTCCTCGTTTTGCATAGTAGAGAATTGATATTTTTTTAAATTACGAGCCAAACGAATTCGACTACTTAAAACAATATCAGAATCAGGGCCATCCCCCTTCATCCATGGACTAATCGCTTCATTCATAATTCTGTCCAGTGACATAGAACTATTCCCCCTCTCTATGCTCACTAAGCTGATTTTCAAGAGCTCGAATTTTATCTCGTATTTCAGCTGCTTTCTCAAATTCCTCTTTCTGTACATATTGTTTCAGATTGAGTTTTAGTTCATCTAATTCTTTCTTTAAGTAGATATTTCCTTCTATACGTTCTGGAATTTTTCCACAATGATCTGTATGCCCACCATGAAGACGTTTTAATAGTGGCTTTAAATGTTCCTTAAAGGTGTCATAACAAGATGCACACCCAAAGCGTCCCACTTTTGTAAACTGTTCATATGTCATCTTACAATTGGGGCATCTTAATATACTTGCATTTGAAAATGTATTCTGTCCTTCTTCAAACGTTGCTGGTTCACCATGTAATAATCCAGCTAATAAATCGTGAAACGAAAAATTAGACTGCGGTGATTGAAAGAAAGACGTATAGCCACTTTGTTCTGCACACTGCTCACAAAGATGAACTTCCGCCTTTTTCTCGTTGATTACTTTTGTATAATGTAAAGTTGCTGGTCTTATATTACAGTTTTGACAAGTCATCGCTATCCCCACCTTTACAACAGGAACGATCTATCTCATGATACTTTTCATACATTACTAGATTGTTCTCTTTCCTTAATCCATTTAATAAAAGTACATGTTATCTTTCAAAATCTCTACAATATTAAACTGCACTATCTTAGTTATCATTCGTAACAAAAGTTATATTTATTTATATTTCAGTGTTCTTAACATTGCGCATAATATTCGAGCCCTAAGTTCATCTCGAGAAGGAACATCCATTAATAATACAGAACGATCTAGTACGCTTAACATAAGTTTAGCTTCACGATTTGTTATAATACCCTCTTCTATTAAACGTATAATCATGCTTTCTGCATTTCCTTGTGCAACGCTATGATCAATCATATGAAGCATTTGATCAATAATGTCTATATCGTCATGCAGTTTGACTTTTATAATGCGAATGTAACCTCCTCCACCTCGTTTACTTTCTACTACGAATCCTCTTTCTAACGTAAAACGGGTATTGATTACATAGTTGATTTGAGATGGCACACAATCGAATCGATCTGCGATCTCATTCCTTTTGATTTCAATCACATTATTATTGCTTAAGTCAATAACTTGCTTTAGATATTTCTCAATGATATCAGATATATTTCTCATTTATCCGCCACCTTTATTGACTTTGACTATCTTTGACTTTAATTATATACGTATTAAAAAAATTTGCAACTCTTTTGCTTATTCACTATCCTAGCCACATTTCTCAATCTTTAATCAAAAGAGTGATTCTTTAAGTAAAGATTTTTTAAATTACTATGAATTATAAAAGAAAACACAAAAAAACACGAGTCAAAAGACTCGTGTTTTAGTTGCTTGGCGACGTCCTACTCTCACAGGGACAAGGTCCCAACTACCATCGGCGCTAGAGAGCTTAACTTCCGTGTTCGGTATGGGAACGGG
>NZ_JAKUHD010000020.1:0-56659 GCF_022664325.1 Bacillus cereus group sp. BfR-BA-01310
TAATGGAGTGGCTAGTGGGATTCCGCTGAATAAGACTCCCATTGCAAGTCCTACAGGGAGGGCTTTTCGCATACCTTTTTTAGATTTTTTAATCATAACGTTGTTCCTCACATTCTACTTGTCTTTTTTTCTATTTATTAATCTAAAATTAATGATTTCAAGTTCATGTTAGTCTAAATATCTTTCAAATGTCTTTCGTAAATGTTACAAAAGTCTTTCGTTAATATCGTAAAAATTCTGAATTTTTACGATATTTTTTTTCAGATTGACCCCATGTTCATTAACCGAAGAGTTTTAAGTATCCCTAAAACAACATTTTTATTTGTAAAATGAATGAAGTAGTAAACAAGAAAGGCTGGAAAAATGCCAATCTTTCTTGTTTTTGGGGTCTCAATTTTTATTTTAATAAGATATATCGGTGGTGTACATATGTATCAATCATTCTATTCTTATCGGTATGTCCAAGTTTTGGGAATTACTTATAAGAGTCTTGAAGTGTTTGTATGAGAAGCAATGAAAGAGTTTTGTAACATTTATAAAAGACTTTTGAAAGATATTTAAATTAAGATAAACTTACCGATATGAATGTAAATATGTTGGTAACAGTATATTTAGAAAGTAAGGGACAAAGCCATGAAAGAAAAGATAAAGAGAAGTATAAAAAAAATTTCCCCTGTAGGAATAGCGATGGGGATTGTATTCAGTTTTAACCCATTTACAAAACATAAAGCGAAAGCAAACGTTGATACAAGAGAAACAATTCTTACAACATTTGAAGATACCTATGATACGTTTTTAAAAGAGCCTTTTGTTATCTTTTTATCAGAACAAAGTGCTAAAAATGATTATACAGCTAACAATGAAAACCGTGCTTACAAATCTCCTACTTTTCAAAAAGGAGAATTTGGTATTAGTGTGTATGATTATTATAAAAACCAAAACTTTTCTAAGAGAATTAAACTTTTCTATAATGATGGGAAAATTGAATATAAAACGATAAAGCATGGTCAACAACTTTTGATTAAGCAAGCTGGTACCATAGTGGACTTAAATCCAGATGCCTCAGATTTGTATGAACTTGATGTGTATTATATTACACAAAAACAATTAGATGAAGGGAATACTGGTATTGCGCTTACGAATTGGCAAACATATTACTTGAAAAGTGACAATAGTGGTCAAATGAATGGTCCTTTAGCTTTTAAATTTATTAGACAGGAATTTCCAAATATAAAACCCGGTAGTGCTTCTTTTGACCTAGAGAAACTTTTTCATGCACTACCGGAAGAAAAACAAAAACTGGCAACGATAACTTCAAATCCAGTAAAAGAATCTGAAATTTTTAGGTATACCGCTGATGAGCTTGCTGAGATAAAGAGACATAAGCTCGCCGTCGTTACACAACATAATAATAAAAAAGAAAGTCACAGGTAAATGAATTCACTTAAAATTTTCTTTTTTTGATATGATAACCTCTAGAAGCTTTACAAACATTTTTAACGAGTAACAAATCAACAAGCCAATTTTCAGTGCGTTAAGGAAATTGGCTTGTTCTTTGTCTAAAGCTACTTAGTACTTTTATGTCGACCCCTTATAGGCCTCAAATTACGAATGTTTCAGGATAGTTTTATATAGGAAACTACAAGACAAAGTATGAAAAAATAACCCGCCACATCTGAAATTGGGGGGTTTTTCAGATGTGGCGGGTTATTCTTTGAATCGTTTCCGTACCCCTATATATCTCGGCTGAACCCCTTATTCCCCCTTTTCGAGGGGATGGGCAAAAACACCCAAAAATGATTTTTGATGGATGTAAGTAATACAGGTAAAAAAATTATTTTGTCTATATCACTTATCCCATATAAAACTTAAAATCCAAAACATCCATAAATAAAAAAACTAAATCTATGTTAGCTTTTTACATAAGTCGTGTTATCAGTAGTTTTAGTGAAAATATGAATATAATGATGATCATTTTGGAAAAATACCACAAATGATTAAAATCCAACTTAGAATAAGTTGTTTTTCAATTTTGTTTTTTACTGGATGGAGAAAATATGAAGAAAATTACTCAAAAACAAATTATACTGTTTTGTATTTCGTTAATATTTATGACAGGCTGCTTGCAAAAGTATGTTATTGATGATGTTGAATTAATTCAAGGAATTGTATTCGATATAACAAAAAATAAAATAAAAACAACAATTGTCTCTCCTGTTCAAAAAAAAGGTCATCAAGTTCAAGTATTTGAAAACATCGGAAACACAGTAACACAAGGAAAAGAAAAATCCTCTTCCGAATCTTCGCTCCCCCTTGTCACCGGACAATTACGTGTTGCTCTTCTTACAGAAAAATTAGCAAAAAAAGATATAACCATAGCATATGATACGCTTCTAAGGGATAAGAGCATAGCAGGTACAATATATCTAGGAATATTAGAAGGTGAGGGATATGAGCTATTCTCTGGAAAATATAATAATGCCTTTAACGTTGCAATTTACATAAAAGATCTGTTTAAACACAACATGGAAACGGGTTCATTACCACATGATAATTTATACCTTAACTCTTATCGCTACTACGAAGTAGGAAGAGATACTTTTATACCAATATTAAAAAAACAAAAAGACAAAATAAAAATTAAAAGTATAGCTCTTTTCAAAAAAAATAAATATAAAGGGAAATTGGAACAAAAAGATATGTTTATTTTTAAAGGATTGCTTGAAAAACATAGATTAAATTCCAAGGAATTTAAAACCCATGGCGGTTATGTATTAATTAACAATATCAGTTCCACCCCTTCCTATCATGTTCAGATTAAAAACGGAAAACCATCTTTTTATATTCAAGTTAAAATAAATGCCCGTCTACAAGAAACCTCAAAAATGATAAGTTTAGAAAATAAAAACACTATCGAGATAGTAACAAAAAACATAGAAAAACAATTGAATACAGAAAGTAAAAAACTAATAAGAAAAATACAAAATCTAAATGTAGATCCACTTGGTTTAGGCTCGAAATTCAAACAACAATATAAACCATTTAAATTAAAAGAATGGGAAAAAATATATAAAACAGTACCAATAAAAGTGAAGTACATTGTGAATATTGAAAATTCAGGGGTTATTGAGTAAAACATTTGATACTTTGCTACAAAAGGTCATCATATCAGTTACCATAAAATCTAATTATTAATAGAAAAAGGCTAAATTCCTTACCGATTTTTATATAGGAATTAGCCTTTTTCTATATTATTAAATTTTAATTTATTTACCAAATAGACGACTCCAAAGTGATTTCCTCTGTTCTGAAGCTGCTATTAGGGGTCACCATATCAAAAAAAGAAAATTGTACGTTTAGAAACAATTTGGACACGAATTAGCCAGTACCTTGTACGTTAAGGACCCGGCTAATTACTTACTTTACTACTTTTTTATATAATTTTTCTCCCGTAATGGTCTTAAATTATTAAAATTTGTTTTTCATTTAAGTTCCAAACATAATCACCTGTCAACGTAATATGTTCCCAGCCAAGTGGGGTTATATGTTGTAAATATTCTTCTGGAATGTCCACACCTTTTGCATGTAATGCATCTACTAATTAACGGCTTGCTGGGCACACAACATAAAAAAACCGCTCCTTTTCGAGCGGTTTCCTCATAGAATGAAGGTTATCCATTCTATGTGGCAATGTTTGCATGAAAACAATAAAAATTAATAATTTCCTACACAAAAAAACAGAAACAGAAAAACACTATCCAGCATTACGTTCCATTACAAAAACCAAACAACCCTTTTCAGACCATGGTTCATGTTCTGTATTAGGTCCATAACAGAGATAAGAACCTGCTCCATACTCAACATCATTGCTGATAAGAACTCCATCTAATACGAATAATTCCTCGGTCTCCTTATGCGTATGTTGAGGGAATTTTGCCCCCGGTGCAAATCGCACGACA
Organism: Bacillus cereus group sp. BfR-BA-01310; assembly: GCF_022664325.1. Classification (NCBI taxonomy): domain Bacteria; kingdom Bacillati; phylum Bacillota; class Bacilli; order Caryophanales; family Bacillaceae; genus Bacillus; species Bacillus cereus group sp. BfR-BA-01310. Next base: position 3,960 of record NZ_JAKUHD010000020.1, read on the forward strand.
TAACGCAGTTCACCATTCTCATCTCGTAATGGAATTTGTTCTATACCATTCATAACAAATTTCCACTCACTGTTTGTGATATCAACGGAAAATAAATCTTTCATGTTATCATCTCCTTCTATACAAATAGTAATTTACGATGATATATTGGTCAATATGAACAAAAGTGAACTATTCTTCAGGAGGAATGAATCATGGAAATTCGTTTGTTACAGACATTTCAAGCTGTTGTCCAATGTGGTAGTCAGATAAAAGCAGCAAATCTGCTGCAATACGCACAATCTACCATCACCCTACACATCAATCAATTAGAAGAAAAACTCGGCATCGAACTGTTTGAGCGTAAAGGAAAACAAATGGTGCTAACCGAAGCCGGAAGACTTGTGAAAGAACAGGCAGATATTTTATTAAATCAAGTGGATGTAATCACCGAAACCGCAAAAGAATTTTCAATCGGTCAGAAAGGACTTATTCGGATTGGAGCCATTGATTCCATTGGCAAAACAAATTTGATTTCCGTACTAACAAAGTTTATGAAAGAACATCCACAAATTTGTCTTTCCATCGAAAGTGGCGTAACCCAACAATTTAGTCAACGGATTATCGCTAACGAACTTGATATTGCCTTATGTCCCCCTCCATCACCAGAATTAAATCTTGAATTTTATCCGCTATATGAAGAAAAGCTTTGTTTGATACTGCCAATCGACCATCCATTATCTACACAAGAAAAAATTCACATGTGTGATTTGGAAGATGAAAATTTTATTTTAACTGGACAATTGTGTGATTATCGGCGAAAAATAGAGCATGTTTTTCTTCATCATGGCTTTCATTTACACTCTAATTACGATGCAGCAAACATGGAGATGGTTTTAAATCTTGTATTACAAGGGTTTGGTATTGCTATGCTACCTAGCAATTTCGTTGCCAATCCACATCAATACGCTATTCGTGACATCGATGATATTTCATTCGCTTTACCTGTTGGATTAATCCGCAAAAAAAATATAGCCCTCAGCCCTGCTACAGAAAAATTGGTAGCTAACATATTTTCATCCTGCTAAACAAGCACAAAAACCTGCTAATGTTTGTCAAGTAGGGGTTTGTGTAGTAACGGAACAGAAACGGCAATAGGAATCCAAACCCCTTAAAGTTTTACCAATATAAGTCTAATTCATCACAATAAGGGGTATCGCCACTTGGATGGGAGCATATTACGTTGACAGATGATTATGTGTGGAATTTAAACCTAAAAACAAATTTTAATAATTTGCGACCATTACGTAAAAAAAACTCAGTAAAAGAGAAGTAAAAGTAATAACCGGTTCCTCAACGTACAAGGTACCGGTTAATTTGCCTCCAAATTGTGTCTAGACGTACAATTTTCTTTTTTTGATATGGTGTCCCCAAGTGCATAATGAGGATTCTATTTTTTTGCATTAAATTTCTACAAACAAAAAAAGATAAGATCGGAGAATACGATCTTATCTTCAGCACAAGGAGTAAACATAAGTGATAACCATCATATTTTTATTATAATTTATTTTTTATTAATTTTGAATATTAAAACCATAATTTACAAGTATATCTATATTGAGAAATTTAATACAAATTTAGCTGTAAATATTTTTAAAAACTTATCAAGCATAAGAAAAGATTGGAATGAATTTTACAAATCACATCCTAATCCAACAAAAAAAGAAGTGATTGATTATATGACAGAATTAGATAAAAGATATGGAGATAAATTTACACCTCCAGTAAATAAATAATATAAAAGGAAGATTAAAACTATGAATTTATATCTATTATCACCTGAAGTAGCTGGTGGACATGGGGAGCACACGGTTTATGGTAATGAAAAGAGCATTGGTGCAGAAGGAATTTCAGGAAAAGTTCAATTTTTACATTATGAATTCTATGGATGGCTTGGCGATGATTTGTTAGAATCTACACCTTGTTTTATTGTTTCCGAGAAATTGAAAAACGCATTATTATCTAGCGAATTGAAAGACTTTAGATTAGAAGAATGCTTAATTAGTCTTTCTGAGGAATTTCAGGAATTATATCCCGATAAAGAATTACCGGATTTTTGGAGGCTCATTCCTTTAGGTACAGTAAATTATGAAAATGGAAATTATAGCGAGTGGTCAGGGCATCAATTTTGTTTAACACCTAGAGGAGATCTGATTTTAACGGAAGAAGTACTTTCTTTTCTAAAATCATTTACTCTAAAGTATTGTGATATTTCGGCACTAGAAAATATTAATTAATACTAGATGGGGTTGTTGAGGATATTCTCTTTCTAGAAGGTGCATCTTTATTTGGTGTTACCCCTATGTAAACTATAATATAAGTAATTCTTTTTATTGTTTATATTTTGTTATTTCCTGTTGCAGAATCCTTATTATAAGGATTCTGTTTTTTTGCATTGAACTTCTACAAACAAAAAAGATAAGATTGGGGAATTCAATCTTATCTTTAGCATAAGGGAAAAACAAGTGACAGAAACCATCTTAATTTTTATATTATTACATTTCCTGTTAATTCTCTATATAAAAACCATATATAACATCTGTATCTATATTGAGAAAATTATTACAAATTTAGTTGTAAATGTTTAAAATATCGAAAGTAAACTTTTACCCATTTGTTTACTTTCAAATCCACTTAAGGACACATTTTCTTGTTTCAAAAACCTCATGTTTATAAAGGTATACCTTTACAAACGCTAAAAGAACATCTATGAAACATTGAAATATCAAGTTTATAAAGGTGACGATAATTATTTTATAAACGTTTATTTTTAATGAATACCTTTATAAACAAAAATGGTATAATTGTGGTAACAAATGTAAGGAGCATATCAAACGTGGCAAATATTTATGGATATATACGTGTAAGTACAAAAGATCAAAATGAACAACGTCAATTACATAAGATGATGGAACGAGGAGTAGAAGCTCGACGTATTTTTGTCGATAAAGCAAGTGGACGACATTTTGATCGCCCTCAGTATCAATTATTACGAAAAATATTAAGTACAGGTGATATTGTTTACATAGATGCTTTAGATCGTATGGGCCGTAATTATGATGAGGTAATTTCAGAATGGAAGTACATAACAAGAGAATTACAAGCTGATATTGTCGTTTTAGAAAATGAAACATTGTTTGATAGTCGGAAGTTTCGAGAGATGGGTGACATGGGACGGTTAATGGAAGATCAGTTTTTATCTTTGCTATCCTACGTTGCGGATCAAGAGCGTAAAAAGATTCACCAAAGACAAGCCGAAGGGATTGCTGTAGCGAAATCACAAGGAAAACATTTAGGTCGTCCTCAATGTAACCTTTCAACATTAAATCAAAAGCAACTACTTATAATAGAAGAAACGTATCCTAAGTGGAAAAATAGAGAAATAACTGGGGTTCAATTTATGGAACTGTTAGAACTGAAGAAAAATACTTTTTACAAAATAATCAAGGAATATGAAAGTACACTGAATCAAAACCAGCTATGAGCTGGTTTTTTTTTTATTCCAGTAGATTATTAAGTTCATATAACTCTTCCAATATAAAAAAGAATGCTCTAACGTACAGAGAATAGGTTGAATTGTGTCCAAATTGTGTCTAAACGTACAATTTTCTTTTTTTGATATGGTGACCCCATGCCCATCAACTTAAGAATATTAACTACTCCTAAGTACCAAAAAACGTTATTCTTTCTAAATAAGCTAGATTAGAAAGAATAACGTTTTTTATGAATCCCACGATTCAAGATGAATTACAACCATTTGACAAAGAATTATAACGAGATATTACACCTGCATTTTTAAAAAAACTTGCAAGAAAACTCGAATTTTACAAGTGTTTTTGGAGTATATGCAACAGAACTCTTTTTTATAAGTCAACTTCATTTCTTCCTATGTTATATACGATTATCATGCCAAAAGTTTAACGAAAAGTGCTCATCTTCATGATATGCTTCAAATTCATAACCTTTTGCTTTTAATCCTTCTATTATTGCTGGTATTGCTGCAACAGATTGCGGATGAATATCATGCATTAAAATAATCTCTTTGGGCTTTGTTGCACCTGTAATTACACTTTCAGCAATTTTTGCCGCAGCAGCATCCACTGGCATTTTACCATATGTCCAGTCTGAAGTATCTATCGTCCAATCCCAAACTCTTAAACCACTTTCTACAACCTTATTACGAAGTGCTTCATTTAATCCAGGTGAAGAACCATATGGAGGACGTGTTAGTTTTGGCGATTCACCAATAATATTTGCTATTAATCCCTGGTCTTCTTTCATTTCATTGACATACTCGCCATTTGTATATAACTTCTTGAAATTGTGTGTCATACTATGCATACCTACATAGTGTCCTTCTGCTTTCTCGCGTTTTACCAAATCGGGATACTGCTTTACATTTGCACCAATTAAGAAAAAAGTTGCTTTCGTATCATTTTGTTTTAATATATTTAACAATTCAGCTGTATATTTTCCTGGACCATCATCAAATGTAAGATAGGCAATTTTCCTCACTTGACCATTAAATTGAACCGGTGCAGCCTTATTCATCTCTACTTTCGGCTGTTCACCTACAAGCTGTACTGCATTTACTTGATTGGCTACTGCTTTAGCCGGTGAAGTAATTGATTGAAACACAAAATACCCAATTGCGATTGCAATAATAGCCACTATTGTGACTATAATGCTTTTTACATTTAATACATTTCCCATTCTATGAAATTCCTTTCTTTAATAGCATTTCTCTATAATACTTCTATTCATATTTAAATATATTCAATTTTTTTCGTTCCTACAAGTAAATATTAATAAACTATATGAAGGGATAGCATCAACATTTTGTGAGCTCTGTACGCTAAGGATGTAATCCTTGATATAACAGAAATTTCATCATAGGGTTCACCTTGCATGCCCATCAATTTAAGATTTTAATACCCTTAAATACCAAAAAACGTTATCCTTTCTAAATAAGTTAGATTAGAAAGGATGACGTTTTCTTATGAATCTCTCGATTCAAGATGAACTACAACCATTTGCGGAAGAATTACAACGATATGTGACACCTGTATTTTTAGAAGAACTTGCAAAAAAACTTGGGTTTGTAAAAAGAAAACGCAAGTTTTCTGGCTCAGACTTAGCTACTCTTTGTATTTGGATGAGTCAACGGGTGGCAAGTGCCCCCTTGGTTCGATTATGTAGTAGGCTTCATGCAGCGACAGGCACTCTACTCAGCCCTGAGGGCTTAAATAAACGCTTAAATACAAAAGCAGTTTTGTTTTTACAACATATTTTTTCTTTACTGTTACAACAAAAAGTATGTGAACAAACGCAAATTTCTAACCATTTCTTCTCTTATTTCCAACGAATTCGTATCCTAGATGCCACCGTATTTCAAGTGCCAAATGCTTTAGAGAATGTATATCCAGGCTCTGGAGGATGTGCTCAAAAAGCTGGAATCAAAATCCAATTAGAATATGATCTACACAGTGGGGAATTTCTTAATTTTCAAGTTGGACCTGGAAAAAATAATGACAAAACATTTGGTACAGAGTGCTTAGATACCTTACGACCAGGAGATTTATGTATTCGTGATTTGGGTTATTTTTCATTAGAAGACTTAGATCAAATGGTTCAACGAGGTACATACTATATTTCTCGTTTAAAATTAAATACGAATGTATATGTGAAAAATCCAGATCCAGAATACTTTAAAAATGGTGCTATTAAGAAACAATCGGAATACATACAAATCGATGTGAAACAGCTTCTAAACCAACTACAGCCCGGAGAAACATTTGAATTAAAACATGCCTATATTGGTGATAAACAACAACTGTTTGCGCGTGTTATTTTTAATCGATTAACAGAAAAACAACTTCAAAAACGACGAGCGAAGATCGCGGAAAAAGAAAAATCCAAAAATAGAACGTACTCAGAGAAAAGTAAAGTTGTAGCGGGATTAAACGTGTACGTCACAAATACACCTTGGGAATGGGTTCCGATGGAACAGGTACATGAGTTATATACTTTGCGTTGGCAAATAGAGATTGTCTTTAAAACGTGGAAATCACTCTTCAAAATAGATCATTATCGTAATGTAAAACAAGAACGATTAGAGTGCCAACTATATGGAAAGCTAATCGCTATTTTCCTGTGCTCCTCTACTATGTTTAAAATGCGTCAACTTCTTTTACAAAAGAAGAAAAGAGAATTAAGCGAATATAAGGCAATAGGGATGATCCAAGATTATTTATATCTTCTGTATCAAGCTATACAGAAAAACACCCAAGAAGTAACAAAGATTCTAATCCGCCTATTCCACCTACTACAGAAAAACGGGCGGAAATCTCATCGATATGAGAAGAAGACAGTCTTTGATATTATGGGTGTTATCTATGAGTATAGTGGATTTAGAAAACAAAAGAAAGCTGCATAATCTTTAAAAATAATACCTACCTAGGTTTATTTGGCATGCTCATTTTTTAGGAGAAAAAGTGTTTTAAGAGTTTTTTAGTTTATTTGAACGAAAGCTCATTTTGTTTCCGTTCTTAAGTTGATGGGCATGTATGGTGACCCCTAATTGCTCTAAAGCATCAGGTGACATATATCGTTGCAACTCTTTAGAAAACAATTCTAGTTCATCAAAAATCGATAAGTTCATATCAAAAACGCCATCCTTTCCTATGATTCTATAGAAAGAATAGCGTATTTTTTCATTTTAGGGGGAATTTTGTTTTGTTAGCTTAATAGCGATGGGGCAGAAACATCCGAACTTGAAAAAATCTATGCTAAGTATGCCGCTTTTCGTGTGGAGCAGCTGATGATAATTCAACCGGAGCTACACGAATTTAAGAAAAGACTGGAAGATTTCTTCCTAAAAAAGTCCAAATCTCACTAATTATCCTTAAATTTGAATCATCCCTAGGGCTCGTTGGTTCTGTTGTAATATTATGATAAATCTGTTAAAATAATAATAGAGATACTTTTCTTTTTTAGAAAAAATGAATTCGGTATTTTATTTGAATAGCAGGTCAAGGTCTTTGAACCACTTGAAGAGCATTCTTCAAGTGCGTCTAAAGACCTTTTTGTGTTGTTCTAAAACGATAAGAAAGAAGAATTCAAGCCAGACTCACTGAATATAAAATGAAATCCTCCCTTTTTGGTTACTGAACTAGAAAACCCTTATTTTTGGATTAATTATAACAATTACTTATTTTAGGAGATGATCAAATGGAAATTTTACCTTGTAATGGTTGCAAAGGAATGTGTTGCGGTCCCGTTCCAATTACAGAAGAAGAATTAAAAAAAATAAAGAAGAAGATAAAATCGATGCCTACAAAAAAACGTCTAGATTTAAAAAGTCAGCAACGATATTTTGGAACATGTATTTTCTATGACGAAATAAACGATCGTTGCGGTATTCATTCGGTACGTCCAATAATTTGCCGAGCATTTGGGTATTACAAAAATCTTGTTTGTTTTCGCAAACCGGAAGTAGTTTCCGCAAAAAATTATATGAGCAACGAACAGCCCATTGGTATTTTGAGTGTTGATTTTACATGGAAAGATTTTTCTTAATGGGTTTATCTATTTTCTTAAGTTGATAGATGTGTGGCGGTACCCCTATATGTTTTAGTCTTACCGCATTAATGTTTAGTGCTTCAGTTATTACAAATTAAAATAATGAAAGACTTTTGTAACATTTATGAAAGGGATTTGAAAGATATATAAATTATCATGAGGTTATCAAAATAAATATAAAAGGAGAATAAAAGTGATTACAAAAAAGAAGAACTCGAAACAGGCTAAAAAACTAGTACAAGCTTTAACACTAGCTACCACTGTTATTAGTGGATCATTAGTATTTAATTCTTCATCTGCACATGCTGATTCTCTAAAATCAATTGAAGAAATTGGAAGCGGCGCTAAAGTTATGACAAGTTTAGACACAACTTACCATAATGATGCAAACATAAAGAATTCAATTAAAGTTTCATTTATTGACGACCCAACTGTTGATAAAAAATATGCTGTTATTTCCACGGAAGGAAGTAGCATTGGTTCAAATTTAAAATATCGCAATATTAGTTATTATGAAGCTGATATGTTTTGGACATCGGCTTTTAAAACGGGATTAGAAATCACAAGTAATGATAGCGCAGCATTTTATAAAGTTTTGCCTAAAAACTCGATAGAAACAAAGAATGTATCTTCTACAGTTGCATATAATGTAGGTGGAGGTGTGGAAGCTAAGCAAGATGGAGCTGGAGCAAGTGCAACAGCTGGTGCATCTTGGTCAACTACTGTATCATATGACCAATCAGATTATAAAACATTTCTAGAAAATAGTACGAATAAAAAAGTAGATTGGAAAGTCGCCTTTGATAAATATTATAATGGAAATGGATTTTACGATAGAGATTCATGGACTACTTTTAATGGTAACCAATTGTTCATGGTAACCACGTCTGGAGTTCGTTCTGCAATAGATAATTTAGTACCTCAAGATAAACTGCCAAGTTTAACAGCATATGGTTTTCAACCAGGTACAATTGCAATTATAACTGCAGATAAAAATGAGAATTCAACTGATTTATCTGTAAAGCATAGTAGAGAGCAAGATAACTACGGTATAATAAAACCAGTAGGTTGGAAAGGATTTAATGAAAAAAATCTTGCACTCAGTGAGCATGAAAACACATCTGTAGATCATTATCAAATTGATTGGAAAAATAATAAAATCGTTCACAAGTAAAAGTAAACGATTCAATTACTGATTGTGTGGCAGTACTCACAAATACTCAATAATGAATGCATATAAAAATCGGTTCTTATGAAAGTAATCTATCAAACTAGGTTCATATTTTATCATTTTTCCTCTTCTCTTTTGTATAAATCTTGATGACATGATACTTTTCCAATCCCCTTTGGAAAGCCGAGCAGTTAGCTTTTGCTAGCTGCTTTTTTTGTTCCTCGAAATCAAACAAAATGGTTCTGGTGCAAAAACTCTTGTTAGGGGTCACCAAACATGCCTACCTCCCGAAAAGGTTGCTTTTTTCTTAGAATGTATAGAAAGAATACCGTTTTTTTGTACTTAGAGGTAGTGAAAATTCTTAAGTTACCCCCAAAACAAAATTTTTATCAATCTACAGTAATTTATGAGAATTAAATTCATTTTTTTCATTACTGGGGAACAAACATTTTTTTAACGTAATGGAGATAGGGTACAAAAACACAAATTTTATCTCTGAAAAAAACGATTGCCTGGATCCTAAGAGGCAATCGTTTTTTCTTTTTAAGCTGTTTGTAATGACCAATTACAGGTTAAAAATATTATTTAGTGTTATTTCTGTTTTCCAAAACCTTCTCCATATTATTATTCGCCCATTCCTTCATTAATAGGATAACTGGTCGTAGTGACTCTCCAAGTTCTGTTAATGAATATTCTACTTTAGGAGGTACCTCACGATATACCTCACGATGTATGATGCCATCTGCTTCGAGTTCTCTAAGTTGAAGTGTTAACATCCTTTGGGTGATATTAATATTTAATCTTTTTAATTCATTAAATCGCTTCTTACCATCTAATAAATGATAAAGAATAACCCCTTTCCATTTTCCACCAATTACATCGACGGTAGATTCTACTGGACAAGAATATTTATTTAAAAATGAACAATTCATATTATTTTCATTTGAAATTATCATAAAAAAACTCCTCCTTAGCAATAGTATATTTTTTGATACTATAACACAAAAATGTGCGTACTTGTATCAGTTTTATTTAAAAAATATAATTTAGTCAAGAAATCATTTAATGAAAAGAGGCCCTTTTATGACTAACACAAAACAAAGTACAAAACAAAAAATTATGGAGGCTTTTAATTTTAGGCATGCATGTAAAGAGTTCGATCCTATGAAGAAAATTTCAGAAGATGATTTTAAGTTTATTTTAGAAACAGGAAGATTATCTCCTTCTTCTTTTGGATATGAGCCTTGGAAATTTATTGTGGTACAAAATAAAGAATTAAGAGAAAAGCTATTGCCATATTCATGGGGAGCAGGTGGACAGCTTTCAACAGCAAGTCATTTTGTCATTGTTCTTTCAAGAAACATCAAAGATATGCACTATGATGCAGAGTATATACAACACATGATGAAAGATATTATTGGATTACCTGAAGAAGCTCAACAGATTAGATATGAATTCTTCAAAAAGTTTCAAGAATCGGATTTTAAATTATTAGACTCCGAACGGGCTGTATTTGATTGGTCATCAAAGCAATCTTATATTGCTTTAGCTAATATGATGACTAGTGCAGCTCAAATTGGTATTGATTCTTGTCCAATGGAAGGATTCAATAAAGAAAAAGTAGAATCTTTACTTCGTCAAGAAGGTATTCTAAAAGGTGATAATCTTGAAGTATCAGTTATGGCTGCATTTGGATACCGTAAAGGAGAACCACAATTTAAAAAAATAAGACAAACTATGGATACTATTGTCGAATGGATTTGATAAGATAAATTTCGCACTATATGGACGAGCATTATTGGATAGTTGAAGAAGCAGGAAATGGATATTTTTATTTAAGAAATAAAAAATAAGAACAAAGTATTAGATATAACTGGTTCAGGTACTGCAAATGGAACCAATATGATCGTATGGGATTTTAATGGCGGCAATAATCAAAAATTCAAATTGCAGAAACTAAATTAAATTATAAGATTCTAGTGTGGAAAAGGAGCATCTCTCCTTCTTCGGAAAGATACTCCTTTTCTATTCTGAGGGTGTTGAAAAACTAAAATAAATATATCCAAAAAACACATGTTTCATAATACATTTTATTAGATGATGACATCATTAATTTTTAGAGGAGATTTAAATCAAATTTTAGGAGGTTTTATCAATATGAGAAATATATTGCAAGGAAAGCTAGGCTTTGGGACTGCACCATTAGGTAACATGTATCGTAATATTCCAGAAGAAGAAGCAATCGAAACAGTGAATGCTGCTTGGAAAAGTGGCGTTCGTTACTTCGATACAGCTCCATTCTATGGAGCTGGTTTAGCAGAAATTCGTCTTGGTGAAGCACTGTCAAAACGAAAACGTGATGATTACGTTTTAAGTACGAAAGTAGGTCGAATCATTTTGGATGAATTGGAAGACCCATCTGCACGTGACTTAGGAGAAAAAGGGGGACTTTTCGAATTTGGACGTAAAAATAAAGTCATCAACGATTATAGTGCGGATGCAACCCTTCGTTCTATAGAACAAAGTTTGAAACGTTTAAAAACAGATCGTTTGGATTTTGTTTTTATTCATGATCTCGCACAAGATTTTTATGGTGATGAGTGGCTTTCAAAATTTGAATCTGCTCGAACTGGGGCATTCCGTGTGCTTACACGTTTACGTGAAGAAGGTGTCATTAAAGGTTGGGGACTTGGAGTAAATCATGTAGAACCAATTGAGTTGCTACTAGACTTGGAAGAAACGAAGCCAGATATATCCTTATTAGCTGGTCGTTACACATTATTAGACCATGAGCGTGCGCTACAACGAGTAATGCCTGCGGCTCAAAAACATAATATGGCTGTTGTTGTTGGAGGCCCCTATAGCTCAGGTGTTCTTGTTGGAGGCACTCACTTCGAATATCAAAAAGCTTCACCAGAAGTTATGACAAGAGTGGAGAAAATCAAAAACATTGCAGACCGTCATCAAATCAACGTCAAGGCTGCAGCTTTACAATTTTCATTGGCTAACCCGGCAGTTGCTGCTGTTATTCCTGGTGCTAGTCGCCCTGAGCGAATTGTAGAAGACACAACGGCATTAAATACTGTAATCCCAGCAGCATTTTGGGAAGAAATGCATGAACAAAAATTAATAGTACCTCATGCCCCCTTACCAATCAGTGTTAAATAAAAACGTACTAATTTCACGTCCAATCAAAGGAATTGAAACCATTCATGCTACAAACAAAAGAGAAGTCTAGTTCCAGACTTCTCTTTTTCGACGTACAATAAATGACAAAAATTATTCATAATCGCTTAATGTCCAATGATATTGAATTAGACTCTTTTCATTTTAAAAAACTTTGCAACAGAACCTAGTAGGGGTACGGAAACGATTCAAAGAATAACCCGCCACATCTGAAAATTTTTCTAATTCGGCGGGGGGTTTTTTATGCTTTGTCTTGTAGTTTCCTATATAAAGCAGATCTTGAAACATTGGTAATTTCACAAATTTGTTTCACTGTCATATTCCCTTCCTCATACAACTTAAGGGCATACTTCATTCCTGCATGCTTTTCATGATACTTTTTAACTCGTCCTTGGTACTTTCCTTCTTTTCTTGCAAGGTCTATTCCCTCACGCTGGCGGATTCGAAATACATGTTAGCAAATAAAAGTTAACAAAATTATCTTAAGACGCTTTATTTTAATTAATTAAGATCACGACAGCAATGCTAGTACTGTCCTTAGTGGTGAACATATAATTCCAAATTAACTTTTGGGATGCAACCTGTATTATTAAATAATTTACAAACAAAAGGAGCAAACATATAATGTTTGGTTCCTTTTGTTATATAGTAATAAATGTAAGGTTATGACCTATTTTTACATGTATCTCGGCTGTACCCCATAAGGTTTCTTTTTTTGTATTACGAATCTATAAATGAAAAAGATAAGATCGGAGAGTATGATCTTATCTTTAGCATAAGGGAAAAACAAATGACAGAAATCATCTTAATTTTTATAATATTATGTTTTTTGTTGATTTTCTATATAAAAACCATATATTACAGATATATCTATATTGAGAAATTTATTACAAAACAAACTATAAATAATCAAAAAATCGAATGTAAACTTTCACCCAAAAGTTTACTTTCATTTCCCTTTAAATATTGACTTTCGCCTGTTTTTATTGATATTCTAAAAATAGTTAAAAAAGTATACATTCAAATCGTTGAAAATAAAGGGATTGAAAAGTAGATGGATAAAAAGCAACATTTAATTGATGTACAACCAATTCGAAGCAAAGAACAGCTCGAAGACATGAAATGGTCTCTTAAACGTCATTGTTCAGATCGTGATTACATTTTATTTCTAATTGGTATTAATACGGGGTTACGTGTAAGTGATTTACTTAAAATGGAAACGAGTGAAATCTTAAAACTGAAGCGAAAAAAACGAAAAGAATTTAAAGTGAAAGAAGGAAAGACAAAAAAGGAGCGTATCATAAATATTACATCTATCTTTGAAGAAGTACTTCCATATGCCGAGGATTTAAAAAGTACCTGGTTATTTCCTTCTCGCAAAGGGGATAAGCCAATTAGTAAAATCCAAGCCTACCGACAATTACAAAAAGCCGGGGATTTTGCCGGGGTTGAATCTTTAGGGACTCATACAATGCGTAAAACATTTGGATATTGGTTTTACAAGCAAACAAAGGATATTGCTATGTTACAAGAAATATTGAATCATAGTACACCACAAATTACACTAAGATACATCGGTATTAATAAAGAAGAAAAAGATAATGTACTAGATACATTCCGAATCTAAAGATGTTCATCATGGGGTATCGTCAGCATTTTTGAAAAAAACCATGTTTTCTTAAATATAGTTCCATTGGGAGGCTGTTCGTAATGAGATCCAAGAAATATACCGTAATATTTATTTTTTTAGCTATTGCTTCAAATTTCGTCTTATCCATGTGGCTCAAACAAGGACTTTTTGGTGTAGTTATTGCTATTATTTTATTATTAATAGCTGCATGGACTACAAAACAGCCTACAGACGACCAGCATAAATGAACAAAATAACTTAACATGGTAAAATAATATTTGGATGAGAGTCCAATGATATTAAAATTAAAGTGGTTATCAAGTCGGAGGAAGGCACCTTAGGGTGTCTTTTCTTTTTAAAATATATAAGTGCAACATCCCTTTCCTAATAGGGGTACCACCATATCGCTATCAAGCTAAAAAGAATGGATTTCTTGGGCAAATAATTGCAATTCATCTGATACAGAAATAGACATACAAAAACGCCATCCTTTCCTATGATTCTATAGAAAGAATAGTACATTTTTTTGTTTTGGAGTAATTAATTTCTTTAGCTTGCTAGCAATGTAGTCGAACCTCTAATAGTTACTAGTAATAATTCATGTTAATAATTGGATATATTGATTATTACCAACAAGAAAAGTATAATAATGGTAGAGATGTATACATATACGGGTGGAGTATGTCTATTCCTTGAAAGAATAATCATTCAAGGAATGCATGGTGTTATCATTCTATTTACTAGGCGGATACCTTTATGTATCGGCTTATATTTGTGATGAGAATAATACATCTCTAATTACACATATCATCGTGTGCTTATTTATTAGGGGGAATATGAAATGACACATTTACAAAATAAAGTTGCTCTTATAACAGGAGTAAGTAGTCCAAGAGGTATCGGCGCTGCTATATGTCGCAAATTTGCTTCTCAAGGTATAGATATTTTCTTTACACATTGGCAGTCTGAGGCTAGTTGGCCAGAGAAATTTCAAAAAGAGATTTTAGAGTTAGGAGTCCGCTGTGAAAACCTAGAAATTGATCTCTCAGATGCAAATGCTGCATTTGAAATAATGGATATTGTTACAAAGCAGTTTGGTACTCTTTCAATTTTAGTTAATAACGCAGCATACTCAAACAGAGATGGATATGCAAAGTTAGATGCTCAAATACTTGATAACCATTATGCAGTTAATATGAGAGCAACTTTTCTTCTTTGTGCGGAATTTGCTCGCCGTTTTGAGAACTCGAATATAGATGAAGGAAGAATTATTAATATGACATCCGGACAAGAATTAGGGCCAATGCTTGGGGAATTAGCATATGCTGCAACAAAAGGAGCAATTGTAGCTTTTACTAAGTCTCTATCAGCGGAACTTGCTCCTTTAGGAATTACGATTAATGCGGTAAACCCAGGACCAACAGATTCAACGTGGATGACAGATGAAATTAGAAATCATCTTTTGCCTAAATTTTTAATGGGGCGTATTGGTATGCCGGAAGATGCAGCGTGCATAGTGGCATTTCTTGCTAGTGACGATGCAAAATGGATTACTGGTCAAGTTATGAACTCAGAAGGTGGATTTTTACGAAGTTAAATGAAGTAAAGGGTTTATAGTTGCCGTATTGAGTGTCTTTATGTATGTTGTAACCGCTCTGTATCTCGAAAATGTAGCATATACATGGAAAGCATATATTAAAATATTTGCTGCAATATTAGTGATTGTTGCTAAGTCAAATCATTTCGTTTACTAATGCAGCATTACCATACTACAATATTACTATTAATGACAGCAAAGATGATGGATGGACGATGATTAACTAATCCTATTTTCCATAAGAAAGTAACACTATTTAATAAAATAGCTTATTTGAGTATAAATAATATAACGACTAATCCTGCCAAATTTAATTGGGAGGATTTTTTATTCTCCCTTTAAAGAGAGTAATAGAAAGTACGAAGAAACCTTTTAAAATAAGGGATGTCTCCGTGGGAATAATAGGAAATACTGTAATTAAACATAGGAATTTCGTTTTGGGGACAACCTGTTCTGCTAGGTTGATGGCGATGTGGTGCTACCTCTACTCTTATATAAAAAACACTCGAACAACTTAAGAATTTTCTTTCCATCTTCCTTCTAAGTACTGAAATATATGTTGAACTTGTAGGGTCTTCTTTTTTTCTGTCGAATAAATAGAGTTGGGGAGGAGGAGGAAATATGAATGTTTATTTTAAAAATGATTTTGGAGATAAATTATTTACTACGGTCAATAAAGATATTGCCGGATTGATTGAAGCACTTCAAGTTTCGAGTGTAGTGAAATTGAATAATGCAAATTACAAAGTAACTGATTATCAATTTGAATACATTCAATTTGCAGGTCATGAAGAGCCTGAGTTAACCGTGTTAGTTGAACGAATATACGATTAAGCATCCATAACGGATGCTTTTTTCTTTGTTATATAGAAATTACACATTAAACGTGAATTTGAACAAAATGGACATTTGAATAGATAATACTTCCTTAAAATAGCCTTAATTAAAACATAGGTTTGATAATATACGGAAAATAAATGGTATAATTTTCTAAGAACATAAATAAAGTTTATTTTAGAAAAGGGGTAGAAGGGAAATGTTCCAGAAGTTCAAGTTTTATTTAATGAGCATTTTAATTAGTTCGATGTTAGGCGGAATTATTATAGGTGCTAATTTCTTGGTCCATAACATATATAATTTAGTTTCAGGTAAAGAATATCATTTAAATATGTGGTCTTCTATTATTATATTTAGTGTTGTATTTATTTCGGGTTTCTCGTATTCCTTGAAGAAGGGGCCAGATATATTTATTAATGATTAAAACAATAGCGATTATCGTAGGCACTGCCGTGATCTGGGTGGCGTCTTGTTTGTTGTTAAGGAAAGATAAGGGGTGAGGCGATGATTCGGAAGATTTGGCACTCTATCGCTCTGACTATTGTTTATATCGGTTTATAGATTGAGGGATCCGACGATAATCCAACAAAACAAACGAACACAACGAACGAAAATAGGGATACCACTCTACCCTAATCACCGAGTTTGATACTCTTGAGAAAGAGCTTGTATCTTAAGGATAAAGGTATACAGGAAATTTTTTCTTATAAGCGGATTATCTAAATGATACAATTAAGAAAAGGGAGGTGTATGTATGAAAAAGGGTTTTATAAGAAGAACATTCCTGAAGGAATGGATGTTTACTCTGGTACTGATAGCAATTTTCCTTGATGTTTATATCCAAAAAGTAGGTATGGCACACATTTCCCTACTCAAATTGCTGTTTATTCCCGTTATCTTTGTGGTTGCCCTTTTTGTAGAGAAGAAATGGGCAAAGTATGCAAATTAAGCATAGAAGGGGGAGCGCCAACATTTCGCGGATTTTGTACGCTAAGGCATAACGTAGTCATTGATTGAAATTATTTCGTAGGATTTTATAAATGCAGAAATCCACGAGGAATATTCTTTAAAGGAGAGTGATTACTTTATGTTAAGAAAATGGATAAATACAGTAAAAGAACCTAAATGTATTCATAAATATAACTTTATTAAAACTCAAGATAGTGAGAATTTTAAAACAGGACAGATGGGTACAGCTAGTTTTTATAAGTGTGAAAAGTGTGGAAAAGAAAAGATTGAATATAAATATAACAGTGATATAAATAGTGACTATTGGAATATATAAAGTAAATTGTTTAATGAAACAGAGATTTACTAATATTAATTATTTGCTATCCGAAAATGAGAGAGAGATTGCTGCAATATTAAAAATTAGCTTCCAATAACGAATTTTACGTCAACTAGCCTCTCTTCCGAGGGGCTAGTTAGTTTTTACAGTAACAAATGTTGCTTTTAAATAAAGTCACGGTGTTTAAAAAAAAGACGCGATGTTTTGCCCCTTTGGATCTGTTTATCTAAAGGGGTGTTTTTATAATGAAAAGGAAAAGAACATCTTTTTGTTTTTAACAATTATTGGCTTGAATGATTGAACAAATAATAACTTATAAATTTCTTATGAAAAGATTAATCAATTCCAGATAAAAATTGATATAATTTTGATCCAAGTTTATTATTCCGAGTAACCAATGAAACAGTTCTTTTTCTTCCGAAATTATCAATTGGTAAAGCAAAAAGTTCGAGATGACCGATATTTTTAGCCATTAACTCTGGTACTATGGTTATCCCCATTCCAGCAGTTACGGCTCCAAAGATAAAATCACCAAAGGCTACCTCGCTTATTATGTTAGGCTTGTAACCGAGCGATGACATTTGTTCAATAATATGCTTCCTTGTATCACAAGGAGCCTGATGAGCAATAAGTGGTTCTTCGCACAGTTCGGCAAGCTCAAGCGTTTTTTTCGATTTAAATCGATGATCTAAAGGAAACACCGCATAGTAAGGCTCCGTAAACAACTCGCAACTCCACAACGATTCTCCAGTATTTAAAGCCTCAACAAAGATCGCATCAAGTCTTCCTTCCTGTAAAGACTGTAGCAGTTCGCTAGAAGTATTTTGAATCATTAATGTCAAGGGTCTACCCAATAGCCGAAGTCCCTTAATCCTAGAGGGTAAATAGTAAGTGGCTAAACTAGGAAGACTGCCTATAGCTATAGGATTAGTACGGCAAAATTGTTTTAATTCTTGACGAATTGCGGTTAATTCAGAGATAACAGGCGTAATTCGATTATAGAAACGTTCACCAGCTTCCGTCAATTCAATACCAGTTGATGTTCTGTGAAATAACTCAATATCAAGATTATTTTCCAAATTCCGAATATGTTTGCTCAATGCTGGTTGGGAAAGATTATTTGCTTTTGCAGCCTTAGAAAAGCTTTTTTGTTTAGCTGCTTCAGCAAAGCTGTGCAACCACTCAATATTCATTATATTCCTCCAAACCGTATAACAATTTGTTATACCCTTATAAAATAATCATTCTTCCATATTCATTGTTTTTTGGTAACCTATTAGATATGGAAGATGTTTTGATTATAACATAATGTTATAGGTTATCGTTTAATGTGGTTTGTTTTTCTACTGGAATGAACAAAAGAAAAACCGATAACTGAACATTGAATTAATCGACAGAATGTTCATCACCTAGTTAGGGAGGATTAATTTATGAAAAAAGTTTTATTACTATCATTGGGTATGTTTGCCTTGGGTTTTGATGCTTATATAATTGCAGGGCTTATTCCAGGGATTAGTGAGACATATCATAAAGATGTGTCACAAGTAGGACAAGCCGTTAGCATATTTACTTTGTTTTATGCTATATCAGCACCCTTATTTTCTTCTCTACTTGCCGGAAAACCAATCAAAAAAGTATTATTATGTTCAATGCTAGTCTTTACTATTGCTAATGGTATTACAGCTCTTGCTCCAACATTTTCTATTCTCCTATTATCTAGAGCAATTGCTGGAGTAGGAGCTGGTTTATTCTCACCATTAGCTGTAGCAGCTTCTGCACAGCTTGTTTCAAGTGAAAAGAAAGGGAGGGCTCTAGGGCTGACTATAGGTGGAATGAGTATAGGAACAGTTTTGGGTGTCCCTTTAGGTTTATATATATCCGACTTGTTTGATTGGAAATCAACAATTTGGCTATTAGTTATCATTGGTGTAATTGCTGTTTTAGGTATGCTTAGATTTCTCCCGAATTTTCCAACTGCACCTCCTCCTGCACTAAACGAACGATTAAAGATGTTTCTAGATAAAAGGGTAGCCATTACTGTATTTATAACATTTTTTGCTAGCATTGCTAGCTTAGGCCTATACACATACCTATCACCACTATTAGAAGAAATTGCAGTTTCTAGTAATTTAACGATGTATCTTTGGGCATGGGGATTTGGAGGTTTGTTTGGCAGTGTGATGATTGGTTATCTGATCGACTATTTTAAAAAAACAAAAACTTTGGTTACAATAATTTTAATAACTTTAACACTATCTATTATATGTATACCACTAATGATTAACTTACCAATATTAAAGTATCTACCGTTCTTTGTCTGGGGAGCAAGGGGGTGGGCATGTCAGGCACCACAACAGCATATTTTACTATCATACCAGCCGAATAATGGAAGTTCAGCGGTGGCATTAAACAGTTCTGTCAATTATTTAGGGAGTGCAATAGGTGCTACCTTAGGTGGGGTTGTATTGTCTTTAGAGATGGGAGCTATTACACTGGTTTATTTTGCAGTTCTTTCTATGGTGTTCTCCCTTTGTTTACAATTTTATAGCATGAAAAACAGATTTAAGGTGACAGAGGTTAGTAAATGCTGATTGAGAAAATGATCAAACTTTTTTATGAAAATTAAATAATTTATTTCAAATGTGGAATCTATTTTGATCAAACTTTTTTCAAAATAGATTCTTTTTATTTGTTGTAAAATGTGGGTTTACAAAGTGTTTTTGATTAAACTTTATTCTAAACCAACAGTAAGGTATTTGGAGATAAAAAGCTTTGAATCTCTTGAGCAAGTAGTTGTAATTCATCAGATACAGAAATAGACATACAAAAACGCCATCCTTTCTTATGAGTCTACAGAAAGAATAGCGTATTTTTTCATTTTAGGGGATACTTCAAAATCTCAGATTGATAGGTATATGACATTTCTGTTAAGTCCATTACAGGAACCAAAAATAATTACTTATTTTTCATTTTCACTAAAATTTTTGATATTGCTATCCATAAATTTATAAACATTAAAGTTCCGAAAATATCAGCAACAACTACATAATGTCCTATAAATAGGTTTTCAAAGTGAAAAAATGGAGTGTTATAAATGGCTATTAATAAAGATATAATCATCGAAAACAGAAAAATTTTTTTCTTAGTTATCATATAACTGCAAAGCAAGAACGTATAATAAGCCCAAAATTGTGCAGCATACCAGGCATGAGATAGCCGAATACCTGCTTTTGTATGCAGAGTTGTTGAAACCAGTACGAATAATACAAGTAATGCAATTAATGGAGCAAATTTAACGAATTGTAAAAGGTTTAAATAGCGCTTGTTTGAACTTGGATGGTTTACTCCATACTTAAATACCCATTTCGTTATATAATGAATAAAAAATATGAAACCTACATTAATAATTAGCATAAAAAACATCATTATTATTCCTTCTTTTCCAATGTATTAATCAACTAAAAAGTTAATTGATAGTTTATTTAAACTTATCTTTATTAAACTCTTTTTTTTTGTAATTTTCAAGTTTGTTCAAATGGAATTTTCATTTACTCCGAGTATTTTGGGGAGTGACCATTGTCATCAACCTAGGAAAATAGGTCACCCAAAAAACGATAAATAAGCTTTTTCGTTACAAGAAAGCCTAAAAATTTCGTTCTGGGGGTATAATAAAATCTTAGCTTGATAGCGATGGGGTACCGCCACATTTTGGAAAAAAACCACGCTAAGAACATGCAAGATTTTATACAGTTTTTCGGCTAATCCAGTAACAAATGAGAACCTTAAAACCCATGCCAGAATAGGAATGTATAAAAAATGGATAGGGTTATAGAAAAAGAAAAAGGGGGATGTTCATGTTTTCGTTCAAAACATTTGATAATCTAACAGATGGGGAAATTCAGTTAATCCTTATGGAACATAGTCAGGCTGATGATACAAAAGGTTATGTTCCTGCATACATTTTTGGCATAGTAACACCATCAAATAGGACCAATAGTATGGGGAAAGTTGTGTTACGAGTTGGAAATAACGAAAATACCTTTTACGGAGGTCACATCGGGTACAAGGTAGAAAAGAAATTTAGAGGATATAATTTTGCTTCGAAAGCCTGTCTTTTGATTCGTGAAGTTGCACTTGCACATGATATGAAAAAATTACTCATCACTTGTAATCCTGACAATATCCCATCTCGAAAAACATGTGAGAAGATTGATGCACAGTTAAGAGAAATTATAGACTTACCTCCAAACCATGATTTGTATGAACGTGGTGAAAGACAATGTTGCATTTATGAATGGGAATTGACATAAATAACTTCCAATAACGATAATTATGTAAATACGAAATCCCTTCAGCAAGTAAACTGAAGGGGTTTTTTCTAGATACATTGAATACAGATAAGTGGGGTTATGTAAACTTTTAATATGGTTTTTAATCTTTGGGCAGGATTAAAATTGTTAAGTAAAAATTATTTATACAAACTAATCCCTTATCTATAATAGATAAGGGATTAGTTTAATTTTGTTGTATGGTATAAACAAAATTAAGTGTCATAATATATGGTAACATGAATATTTATGTGTTTTTTGAATTTTATTTATTCTAAATAAACAAAAAGGACTAGTATCATACTAGTTCTTTTTGTTTGTAGATCCATATTTAAGTAGTAGGGTACTACATATAAATCAATACAATATTAGAAGTAAAAGGATACCAACCTTTGTACAGATTAATTATAGCATAAATTTTCAGAAAAAATATATTTATTAGTTGGTTATTTATTCCTTGTTTTATCGTGTTTTGAATGAATATGTAGTTTTGAAATAAAGTCATACCGTTTAGAAGAAAGTTCTACTGTTTTTAAAAAAGTTGCACCGCTTTACCTCTTTGTATAAAGGGGGATTTTTTATGTGTATTTTTAATTATAAAAAACAATTTGTCAAAAATACTTTACGAATTGTAAGAAATAAATTACAATCATCTCAAGAGGTGTTGCTGTTGTTACATAATAAAATTGTAGTTTGTCGAGCAGAAAAAGGTTGGACTCAAGAAGAACTGGCAAAAAGGGTGGGTGTTAGTCGTCAAACTATCGCTACTCTTGAAAAAAATAAATATAATCCATCTCTAATTCTTGCTTTTAAAATTGCAAATATATTTGAAAAGTCATTAACCGACGTGTTCGATTATCAGGAGGAGTGATACATATGTTGTGGTTAAAATCTTTATTTATTGTTTTAATATTCATCAGTCAGATGTATGTAATTAGTTTTCAATCAAGTGATGAAGGGAGAGATGAAAGAGGGAAAGAAATTCAATATAAAACAAATAATGTGTTGTTCAACGTCTTATATTTAGGTATTATTGGACTTATTACTTTTCATTTGGTAGATATTATTTCTGCAGAACTTCTACCTAATATATTGTTATATTTTATGCTTTCATTAAGTGTGCTAGGTAGTGTTTTTATATTTATCAACAGACACAGAAAAAATTATTAATATATTGTAATAGTTAGGATATTAAACAAAATATTTCTTTTGAAAAATGAATTTTATATGCTAATCATGAAGGAATATAGTTGAACTGACAACTGTATTTATTTAAGTAGGCCACATAAAATGATCAATCTTTTTTATAAAAACTTAAGGAGTCCAAAATTAAAACCCACACATTTTGATCAAACTTTTTCAAAGCGTGTGGGTTTCTTCTATTTATAAAATCAATATTTGCAGCAATACTTTGATCAAACTTTAATTCAAACCAACACCTTGTGAGAGTGGGGTTCCCCCTTTTTCCTTGCTACCGATAATGTTGCGTTATGTTAACCTCAAATGTATAGGGTATGAATTATTTCTTTTTCAACTAACAACGGGCAGTTCAGTTGAATAGTGTTGTTTAACTTGTGTTCAACAATCGGGCCATTTTATGAAATAGCACCCAATAAGAAATAATTGGATATTCATGCTGAAATCTAATTAGGTTTGTGAAGTAATGTATCTAAACTAACATGAAAATAAACTTCTGTAATTAAAGGAAAAAGGCAAAACTAAAATAGACGCAGCTCATTCAATTTTTTTAAAAAGAAAGCGTCTAATTCATTGATCAATTATTATAGTTGACTAGATTAGGAAGCTTCAGGTTCTTGCGACGTAACTGTGTATCCAAGACTTTGTAATCTTCGGAATGAATGTCGAATAATTGATTGCTGTCTCTGTTTGTCAAACTAGTCTTCGGCTAAATCCACATACATTTAATGTGAAAAAACATCAAAAACCTCATCAACCAAAGTTTGAAAGAAAAATGGTATCTTTTCAGATTGTTGGCGAAAAAGAACTGACGTTTTAGCAGGGGAGTGTCTTAATTAAACATTGGGTGATGTGCTATCCCTCATGGGGTTGTTTAGCAGGACTGTTCCAATAAGTGTTACTATTTAGTTGTTCCATCAATAATTACTAAAATAAGGTAAAATGTGTAGGGATGGAGAGACTAGCGATAAGTTTAGTATCTGAAAAAACTAATTTTACTGGTCAGTGAAGGGGGATCTGTATTCGATATGTTAAAAGATGATATTATTTTGGATGAGCTGCAACAATTTGTTTCTGGGGAATCTATTCAACGCCAAAGTATGAAGACTAGCCTTGCTGATTTTATACTGTCATCTGGTGAAACGTCAAAAGCTGCAAATTGGATAGTTAACTATATCGAGAGCTTATGTCATGACAAGCATGATAAGGGTGTTTACACTCAAATGAACAACCCTGAATTAATTGCTGATTTATTAGAAGTGGCTTATGAAAGTCTGCGTAGGGACGCTGATCTGCAACCATACGTTACGCAAATCACACGATTATTGTATATTGACAAAAAGGAACGAGATACATTAGATTCTGAACGATATGTTCAGTACCGGGCAGCTGTGATGTTGGATGAATTAATTTCCTTAAACGTTTCGTTGCCACCGGAAGTAGTAGAGCTGGTGTTATCGGATTATTATAGAAAGGATATACCGACAAAAGAGTTCATTTGCAGTATATGGTGGAGATTGGCTGAAAGAGGCATTAATATATCCAATCATATAAGTTCACTTGTCATCAATGTTAATAACCACGAATCTTCTACTCTCACTAATAATAGTATACTAGCTTTATGGGCATGCATTCGCAGGGGATTCTTTGATACACCTATCCCTGATAGTAATCTAACTTACCACGTATGGCTTTGGCATATGACTACAAGCTGTGTTGGTAAACTGAAGAAAAGATACGAAGAACCTACCCGCTCAGTGGCGGTCGGCTGTCTTCTTGAAACTGCAAGGATATACCCGGAGACTCAATCTTTGATTCTAGAGTGCATGGATAAATGGGGAATTGCAGAACCAAAGCGTCCACGTAGTGATTTTCAACGAGATTTAAAAGAGCTTTTTTCACGTTGCGAAAATCATCCAGGCATAAATTGCTTACCAGAGAATTATGTTATTACTAAAAGAGGAATCATGTCGAGATCTAAATCTAAATCGTAATTCAAATAACGTAAGGATCGTACGAATCAAGTTTGGTTATTTTGAAAAAGTAATTGATAATAAAATAATGATAAAAAGATGTGATTTTTTTGCTTAATAAATGTATTATACTGTAATTAATTCTTTAGGTTGTTATTTATGAGTTCTAGTAATTTTGGGTCATAATAGTAACATTTGGTTACAAGTGAACCTTTTTATTTGTACTAACGGGGACTTTAGTAAATAATAGAGTAACTATTTTGGAATTCTTTAATATTCAATAATCGAGCGCGTTTGTTGAATAAGCGTCTCTGTTCTAATTAAACTAACGGAGTGCTTTAATTGAGTAAGAAACTAAAACCTTTTCACTTCCGCTTTCGAAAATTATGTAAATATGAAACCCCTTCAGCAAATAAATTGAAGGGGTTTTTTCTAGACAAAGTGACTACTGACAAGTGCTTTTATGTTAGCTTGGTAAAAACACGTTATATAAAAGGGTTTCCTTACTTTTATCGAGAATATACTTATGTTCTTGATTTGTTAACTAAAAGGGAGCGTTAATGATGAAATTTAATCAATTATTTTTATTTATTATTGGGGCATTTGTATGTAGTTTAGTATTTAATTTTGTTACAGGTAAATTTGAATGGAATGTTTTTTTTTTATTGATACTAGGGGCAATTTCAGGTTATCAAATTGGTAAAAATGAAATCAAAAAACAGGTAAACAACATAAATTAAACTACGGATAATGATGCGTTATGTTAACCTGACACGAATATAGTATTCATAATATTTTGGTATGATAGAGCTAATAAAATGTCTTACATAGGGAGAGGAATTTTAATGAAAACTATTCAATCCGTTCAGTTAGATTTCATTGTTCAAACAATGAGTAGTTTTAAATATCCTTGGTTTATTGCTGGTGGATGGTCCATTGATTTAGGAATAGGGAAAATTACAAGAGAACATGAAGACATAGATATTTGTATTTTTAGAGAACATGCTCAAGAAGTTCTTAACTATTTCAATGATTGGGATATTTACGTTGCCATTCCTGGGGAAGGAAGATTGGAACCATGTTTAACTATAAATGATTTGACCCTTCCAAGATATGGATTACACTTGCATAAAGGGCAAGATTTTATTGAGATTCTGTTAACCGATCGAAACGAGGATAAGATTTTGTTTCGCAAAAACCCAAGTATATGGATGAGCTGTAACCAATTTGTTCGAGAAGATATTTTAGGTAGAAAATTTATAGCACCAGAATGGCAATTATTATTTAAAGCAAAAGAAGGACGAATAAAGGACGAAGAAGACTTTAAGTCATACTTACCGTTTATGGATAAAGAGCAAAAACTATGGTTATCTTCAGCTTTAAAAGAACAAATTCCTTCTTCTTCATGGATTGAAAAACTAAATATATAACTGTTCTTCACTATACAAACAAAAAAGAATTATTGTTTTAACTTCCGCTAACGAGAATTATGTAAATAAGCTGTCCATATGGGCAGCTTATTGTATTTTTTGCTTAGCGTGGTTTTTTTCAAAATGCTATACAGAGATAATAAAGTTGTTTAAAAAACGCCAGTCATGTTATTCAACAATCGGGACATTTAATGGAATAAGAATCGTAAATATAATTGGATATTTATGTTAATATTAGCGTAGATTTTGTGAAGGATTATCTTAATCTAAAGTTGCAGTTAATTTTTTTGGTTGAACAAAGAAGTAGTTTGTATGGGTGTAGGTATTTAAATAACAAGGTAGACAAGGAGACTGAAATGATAAACTTTGTTAAGCAAGAAAAACTTAAATGTTCTACATGTGGGAATGAAATCAGAGAAAAACAGATTATGAGGAAAAGGCAATTTACAATCGGCAAGATGTTCGTAATCGCCATACTAATGCTAATGATAAGTGTTAACGGAGTTGTATTTGCAAACGATAACGAATCTACAAATGGTAGTCTTGATATTTCTAAGATTGATAAGTTTATGACAAATGAGATAGAGAGACTGAACATTCCTGGTGCATCATTGGCTATCGTAAAGGGAGATCAAGTGGAATATATACAAGGATATGGTGTTTCAAATCCAGATGGGACAAAAATGACATCGCAAACGCCAATTGTTCTTGGTTCGACTACTAAATCGTTCACGGCTCTTGCCATTATGCAGTTAGTGGAAAAGGGAAAAGTTGCCCTAGAAGAACCGGTGCAATCCTACATACCTTGGTTTCAAATTGCAGATGAAAAAGCATCTGCAAAAGTCACAATTCAACATTTACTAAATCATACAAGCGGTCTTTCTACAAATGATGGTCAAGTATCTATATCACAAGGGAATAAAACATTAAAAGAACATATTAAAAGCTTGGCAAATACAGAATTAACATATTCTGTGGGCGAACAATATCAATACTCGAATTTAAATTATAACATTTTAGGCTTAATCATCGAGGAGGTTACGAATAAATCGTATAAAGAGTATATCAATGAATTCATATTCAAACCGCTTGAAATGAACAATAGTTATGTTAACCCAAAAGATGATACAAACAATGCAATTGCGACTGGATACCAAACTGTATTTGGATTAAAGGTGCCGACAAAGCAATTAATCCATGAAGGAACTGTTTCTTCAGGTTACCTTATTTCCAGTGCGGAGGATATGGCAAATTACATGATCGTACAATTGAATCAGGGAGAATTCAAAGGAAAAAGTATTTTATCAGCGAATGCAATGACCACAATGCATTATCCATCAGCACTCATGGGGAATGATACCTACTATGCAATGGGATGGGAAGTGAATAGTGAAGGAATCTCCCATAATGGATGGACAGAAAACACATACTCAAAAGTTGTGCTAGATGGGGAGTATGGCATTAGCTTGCAGATCAATTCAATGGATTATCTTAATCTTAATGAATATGATGCCATCATAAGCGGGATAAACGAGCTGGTACATAATGAAGAACCTTCTGTATCTGATAGCAATCCATTTATGAAATATGTAATTATTGATTTGATTTTACTGGCAATAGTTGCTTTAATTGTTTGTTCAGCTTACAGAATTTTCAAACCTAAAAATCGTAAAGTAACAACATTCCGTAGGATTCTAAATGGGTTGTCTATATTAGTATTTAACTGGCTGCTGCCATTGATTATTTTAATTGGATTTCCTAAATTATTTGGTCCTTTGTCCACGGTAACATTATTTGCTCCAGGAATAGGACATCTCTTATTTTTAATACCTTTGCTCTCTATAATTGTGGGAGTCGTTAAATTAGGTAAGGTAACACTAACATTAAAGAAAAATGTTTTCGATACATAAGCTGAAAAATCGTGATTGATTTTATTAATTCTCTCCCTAGTAATTGAAAAAGTATGTTATTTTAATTTCATTTAATGCTCCTATCCCCATTAATATTTTTCAATAGGAGATCAAGTGCGATAGATACTATCAAAAGGGGTGCCATCATTTTTTATTGAACTAAAGGGGCTTTAGTTCAATAAGAAATAAGTGATTTTGTTTTTAGGGCTCGTTCATGATTTAACCAATGTTAAACTAACTTTAGATTTTTAGGAGGAAAATAATGAGTGAGTATATTATTGTTACTGATAAACCAACAATTGATAAATTAATGTTGACGTATTTTTCAGTAGTAAGTGACGAACAATTTAAGAAAGCTTTAAGATGCTTTTCTCAAAAAAGGGGATATGGAGAAGAATTTGTAGCAGTTCTTTTTAAATATGATTTTGATGATTTTGATGATTTTGATTTAGCACAGCTTTCGAAGCCCATAGATGATTCTCATGTGATATTAGAAATGGACTATCCTGCTGCTGATAGAGATACTCAAGTCTATTTAACTTTTAATGAATTTTATAATTATTTGATTAAAAGAGTGTCGGCTATTATAGAGGATAATCCAGACGAAAAATCTGAGTTAAATAAGCTGTTATTAGAAGTGAAAATAGGATTAAATTTATAAAATTGTCTATTTGGGGTGACTTGGTTTATTAGGTTGATAGCAATGGGCGATACCCCTTATCTTACAAAAGAAATAAACACTCTTATTTTTAAGGCAAGTAAGTAAATTTTATTTCATTAATTAAAGGATATGTATACAAAAAAAGAACCTTAAGGTTCTTTTTTTGTATACATATCCTTATTTTTCAAATTCTTTGAAAGTATCTTTTAAGTCTTTATCCGTTACTTTTATATCAGCTTTTTTAAATAAATCTTTAAAAAATTGTTGTTGCCATTGTTGATCTTGTAAACGTTTTGTTTCTAATTCCTTACGAATATTATCTTTTTCTTGATCAAAAGGTTTCAACTCTTTTTTCTCTGTTAATTTAATAATATGATAGCCATGAGACGATTTTACTGGATCGCTCACCTGTCCAACTTCTAATTTATAAGCAGCTTCTTCAAACTTAGGATCATTTTTACCTGGACCAAACTCTGATAATTCCCCACCTTTTTCTTTTGAACCAGGATCCTCCGAATATTGTTTTGCTAATGCAGCAAAATCTTCTCCATTATTTAACTTTTCTTTAATTTCCTTCGCTGTTTTTTCTTCTTTCACTAAAATATGGCTTGCTTTTAATTTTGGTTTATAATAATCTTTTATTTCTTTTTCTGTCACTGATGCTTTAACAGCTTTTTCAAAAGCTATTTGTGTTTTTAATTTATTTTTAAGTTCATCTTCATTTTTAACACCTGTTTGTATTAAATACGTTTTAAAATTATCTCCCATCTGTTTTTTTACTTCTTCAACTTTTTTCTTTGCTTCATCATCTGAAACTTTATATTTATCAAGCAAAATTTTATCCAGCATCGCTTGCTGTAGAACAAGCTTTCCAGCTTTTTCTTTCAAATCTTTATTAAACTCTTCTTTTGTTAAATTTCCTGATTTAGATGTAGCAATATTTTCTGAATTACCGCATGCTGATAATAACAAAATACTGCTCATTACAGTACCAATAAAAATACGTCGTTTATTCAATCGTTTGTACCTCGCTCTACAAATTAATTTATAGTTCAATATATCAAAAAATATATGATATATTTGCTGTTTTTTTAATAAAATTAGACCTTTATAAGAAATACGTTTCACATATTTTTAATGTAAATGTAATTATGGATTTACATTAGAAATAAAGATTTACTCCCTTGTTTTTTGGTGTGAGTACCGGTTAGTTGTGTAGGGGTAAACCACACGAATTTAACGAAACTGAATATAGGGCTAGCACCGCATGCCCTTTAAGGGGCATGTATGGAGACACCATATAGGTGAGATATTAAAAAGCTAGCATTTTGCTAGCTTTAACATTATTTTGAAGTAAGTGCAACTAAAACATCTACTGGATAGTCAACGGAGGTTTTCACTTTATATTCTGTCGGACTTTTAAGATCCTTAAATTGATCACCAAATTGATCACCAAATTGATCACCAAGTTGACCAAAAAGATTATCCCAAACACCGCTTTGTTCAGACATCCATTTTTGCAATTTTTCTCCTGGAACAATTGAATATGTTGCTACCTGTTGATATAATGCAGTTCTATATTGATCATATGCATAATCAGCAGGCTTTGGATTAAAGTCAAATGTTTTTGTAACGGTACTTTCTGAATTTAGAGTAACACCATAACCAAAACTTGCAGTTAATGATTGGTTTACTTTTGCAACTCCCTCAAGACCCACTTCCATACCAATTGTATATGATAATCCTACAGTTAAATTATGCGAAATACCACTTGTAACCGCTTTGCTCCAATGATAACCTGAATTTTTATCGACTACATTTGAATCAATTAATTTCCAATTCACTTCTTTTTTCAATTTAGTATCTTCTAAAATTGGATCAGTTTTAGGAATTGCTATTGTATATAATACGTCGCCTTTATTTCCAGTTTTCTCATAACTCTCTCCATCTTTAAGCCAAGTACCATCAGCTTTTATAATCTTATATTTATCATTAGCATTACCTGTTATTCCATAAACTCTTGCCCCATTAGACTTAGCAACTTTATCTACATATACATAATCAATTAACTTTCCATCTTCTGTTGACACATGCCATTCATTAGGAAATTCTTCATAAGGTCCTGTAGGAATGTAAGGAAGTTGCGTACCATTTTTAGCAACCTGAGCTGCTGTCATAGGTGCTTTTCCTTCTTGAGCACTAATTACTACTGGAGCACTTCCTACGTTTGTGGTATTCGTATCTGCTGAAGAAAATCCTGGTGCTACAAATAAAGCTGTACTTAATACAAATGCTGCGGGAATTATTTTTTTCATACGTTTCATACTATTTCTCCTCTTTTTTATTATTCCTACAAGATTACAAAAATAGGATTATACTATAAATTGTTTATACTTTTAATGTGGAATAAAATCACCTTTGATAAAATTATCTTATTATAAACATCTTTCAATTTCCTTTCGTAAATGTTACAAAAGTCTTTCATTGATTTTAAAGTCTTTGAAATCTCTATATGGGGTACCGCTAACATTTCGAAAAATTTGTACGCTAAGCTTATTTTCAAAACGATACCTCATAAAAAAAGAACCTTACTTAAGATAAGATTCTTTTTTTCTTTATCTATTAACTTTTTTCATTTTACTTACAAAAAGACTAATGATACCGGTAGCTATCAATGAATAACCAATTGGTAGTAAATAAAATGGTTCTACAAGAGTACCATCCGGTGTGACTTTAGATCCAATCGTATTAAAGCTAACTAAACATCCGACTCCTAAAATAAATAGTATTAAAGCTAAAATATATTTTTTCATTTCAATTTCTCCATTTGTAAGTTTATTTAATACATAATAATTGCTGTATAGTCAGTATTATAATCCCCTTGTATAAGTTAGTACTATTTAAATACATGACAAAAAGCTTACAAATTAGTAAGGTATGGACAGGAAACTCTAAGCGTATGAAATCCACGAAATGTTGGTGCTACCCCAAAATATACGAATACAAAGAGTTCCCCGATAAAATTAGCGGTCGCTGTGATAATTGAGGCAATACCTCATTTAAAAGTTCCGTTAAAGATTTCATCTTTTTAAGAGAATGTCGTCAATGCGGTATGAAGAAAATCATATAGCCCTATCCAGGGCTTTTTTCTTTGTAAAATAAAAAGCACCCGAATGGATGCTTAATATTTCTAATTCTTAAAAGTAAAACAGATATAGAAATTCTATTTTTTACAGATGCGGAGGGAGCAATATATGAATCGTTTCCGTATTCCGTACCCCAAGAATAGTCTAAATCCTTAAGTTGATGGATGTGTGGTACCCTCTCCCATGAAGTCAAGAGTTTTAAGTAGAACCTAAACAAAAAATTTTCTTTCGCTACAGCTAGTTACTTATAAGAACACATCTTATTTAAATCTTCGTACAGATATGTAATTTTACATATCCAAATAAAGGGAATTGATATACAGAGCGTGATTAAATTATATTGAAAATACTTAAGTTATCTTTAATATTTTCAATAGTGTGAAATAGTTATTTTTTTAAGCGGATATATCAAGTTGTAACTATTATAATTGCTTAAATGATATTAAACAATAATTTTAGAAGTATAATATTTCCACTCTTGTTAATACGTAATAACTAAAATATTGAATGTAATCGACAAAATTCTACTATTTACGCATTAAAAATTTAATGTTTTAATAAAGGTGTAATTGGTATGACCACTTAGGGGAGGAGAAGATTACACTAATAAACGTGCAGTAAAGTTGCAGGTAACATTATGTCGCTTTGAATTATCTAAATACTCAGTTATTTTAAAGGAATTTAGAAGCATAAAATTATTACATTTGAAAAAAAGCATTCTATGTTTCTACATCGAAATAGTGATTTTATTTTATTCCACCGTAAAAGTATAAGCAATGTACAGTAAAATTTCATCACTTGTAATCTTGTAGAAGTAATCAGAGAAGAGGAGAGATAACATGAAACGTATGAAAAAGATTATTCCCGCAGCATTTGTATTAAGTACAGCTTTATTTGTAGCACCAGGATTTTCTTCAGCAGATACGAATACTACAAACGTAGGAAATCTTCCAGTATTAATTAGTGCTCAAGAAGGAAAAGCACCTATGTCAGCAGCGCAAGTTGCTCAAAATGGTACGCAACTTCCTTATATTCCTACGGGTCCTTATGAAGAGTTTCCTGGTCAATGGCATATTTCTACAGAAGATGGAAAGTTAATTGATTATGTATATGTAGATGTTGTTGCTGGAGGGAATAATACATCAGGAGATGAAATAAATTTAACAGGATATAAGGTTGTAAAACCCGATGGAACTTGGGTTGAACCTGGTCAAAAAATTTCTTCAATATCAGGAAATAAAGGAGATGTGCTATATTCAGTAGCGATTCCTAAAACAGATCCAGCAGCAGCGGATACGAAATTAAAGAAAAAACTAGATTGGAAATTAATTGATTCAAATGTAGTAGATAAAAATTCCGGTTATCACTGGAGTAAAGCTGTTACAAGTGGTGTTTCTCATAATATATCTGTAGGATTATCACAAACGATTGGGATGGAAGCAGGTTTTGGAGATGTGTTTAAAGTGTCAGCTTCATTAACTTGGAGTTTTGGTTATCAAAATACAATTTCACAAGAAAATACAGTTACTAAGACATTTGATTTTAATCCAAAATCTGATTATGCATATGATCAATATAGAACGGCATTATATCAACAAGTAGCAAATTATTCAGTTGTTCCAGGAGCAGGATTACAAAAATGGATTTCTGATACAACTGCTAATGATCATTTGAATAAGTTATTCAATGCTTTAGGTAAGGGAAATATGCATGAATATAAAGTGAAAGAATCAGTTGATTATCCAGTAGATGTTTTAGTTGCTCTTACATCTAAGTAAAAAATTAGGTTCAGTTTAATTCCCCTAGCATGTGGAGATAGCAACTATTACTCTATTAGATCCACACAGTTATGATAATGTTGATCTATATGATTACAAAGAACCTGATTATAGTAATTCCATAGCTTCAAATCACTTAATGATTATTTATCTTATTGCATTTTCGATCTAATTAAAAAATAAAGCTATAAGCCAAGAAAAGGCACTCATTACGGTGCCTTTTCTTCTTCGAGAACGATAATTATGTAAGTGAGCTGCCTATATGGGCAGCTTATTGTATTTTTTGCTTAGCATGGGGTTTTTCCAAAATGCTGGCGGTACCCCATGCCCATCAACTTAAGAAATGAATTGTTCCCCAATTTGAGTGAATGGGTAAAGCCTCAGATAATTATTTTATCTTTTCTAATTAAAATGAATTTTATGTCTTTTCTCTTGTTTTCACCATATCTATTTATCATTTCTAATGTCCGCTAATGCTTATAGCGTGATTTGGTTCCATTGCTACACAGACCCCTTCTTAAGTGAGAATTTTTCATGATATTTATGAAAGGGTTTTGTTATATTTTTGAAAGAAAAATGAAAGGAATATAAACTAAGATAAACTTACGAATATATAATAAGTGAATACGAGAAAAATATCTTTCGTTATTGATGAAGGAACAGAGGAGATGTAATGTATGAAAACAAGAATTGCAATTATAGAAGATGAAGATAATATACGAGAGATATGTAAACGGTACTTAGAAAGAGAAGGGTATGAAGTATACACTGCTGTGAACGGAACAGAAGGATGGAATGTATTTCAACAATACCAACCAGATCTAATTATTTTAGATTTGATGATGCCGGGAAAAGATGGATGGGAACTATGTGAGGAAATTCGCCAACATTCTAATGTACCTATTATTATGTTAACCGCGAGAGGAGAAGAAAGAGAGCGGATTTTAGGATTAACAATGGGAGCGGATGATTATGTAACAAAACCCTTTTCACCTCGTGAATTAGTATTGAGGGTACAAATTATATTAAGAAGAGGAAGTCAAGTAACAATTCAAGGAATAGAGCCTGCATCAGGAATGATAGAGTTTCTAGATTTGAAAATTGATCCAACGAAAAGACGTGTATTTGTTTGTCAATATGAAATAGAGCTAACGGTGAAAGAGTTTGATGTGCTGTATCTCATGGCAAAACATCCTAAACAGGTGTTTTCACGGTCTCAACTTCTTGAACAAATTTGGGGATTTGAGTATGAAGGATGTACAAATACAGTAACTGTATTAATGAGTCGTTTACGTGAAAAGTTGGAGAAGCATGCAACAAAGAACCGTTGGATTCATACAGTTTGGGGCATCGGTTATTGCTTCGAATCAGATGGAGGAAATGATAAGTGAAGTTACGAAATCAACTTTTATTGATGAATCTATTAAGCACGGGTATCATGGTAATTTCTATATGGTATAGTGAAAGGCAAATGTTACTTAGACCAGAACAGACACGGTTATTAATAGTAATTGTAATTGTAGCCATGATTATCTCTACGATTATTTACTGGCTAATGACACGTCCTATTATGAGATCTATTCAAAATTTAATCGCCTTAACCAAACAATTTAGTGATAGACAATTTGGGACGATGTACATAATAGGGAAAGAACCGGAAGAGTTTAAAGAATTAGCGACAGCTTTTCAAGAAATGGCCCAAAAACTAGACGAAAGCTTTGCTAAGTTAGAAAAAGGAGAAAAAGCACGTACAGAGCTGATTGCGAATATTTCCCATGACTTACGAACTCCTATGGCTAGTATACAATTGATGGTAGAAGCGTTACAAGATGGTTTAATTGAAGACCCTGATATGAAACAACAATATTTAACGACAATCCTAAATGATATACAACGATTAAGTGGATTAATTAATAATTTGTTTGACCTTTCTAAGTTAGAACTTGGACAAGAAGTTTTTCATCCAAGTTTAATACATGTAGATAGCATTCTATTAAAAGTAATAGATTCACATGCTATCTTATTGCAAGATAAAGAGATTGATTTGCAATTGTACGTTTCTGAGACATTACCAAGACTTTGGATTATGCCATGTAAAATAGCACGAGTTATCAATAATTTGTTGCATAATGCGATTCGGCATTCTCCTATAGGTGGAACTATCGAATTAATTGTTGAGGAAAATAAACAGAAGCAGCAAGTTCAATTCACCTTGCGTGATGAAGGGGAAGGTATTTCCTACGATGATCAATTACGTATATTTGAACGCTTTTTCAGAACAGACCCATCAAGAAGTTCACAATCTGGAGGTTCTGGACTTGGTTTAGCCATTGCAAAATCGCTAGTTGAAATGCATAAAGGACAAATTGGTGTTCAGGACCGTCAAGATGGGAAACAGGGATGTGAATTTTGGTTTACTCTTCCCGTTACACTAGAAAAGAAATAATGCGGTTGAAAGATTTTTTTGTCAGCAACCCATGTATCTAGAAATGAAACATCCTTCAAATTTTCTGAGGTTTTTTTCATTTACATAAGCAAAAAAATGTGAATCACGAAAATAGAAAAAAGAATCCCTTATTTTTTTGGGGATTCTTTTTTTCTAAAACTTGCTCACATAAATGATCTGCACATCAATTCATCCCTGATATACAGATCATTTGTATGATAATTTTTACAAATACGTGCAGAGAATTATATTACATGAATGCTTTTATAAGTGTTGTTACTAATGGAAGTACTCCACCTAAGAATGTTAAAACTGCTGTTGCGATCACCATAATTATTTCCTCCTTTTGAATATTTAGATATTATGAATCTTTATACCCTCATTGCAGTAGGCGCTTACATTATTATCAATACATTTCGATATGCAATATTGCATATGATTTGTATATCTAACTAAAAAGATAATCTATAAAGCTAATGAACATGCGGGTTTCCTGCTTTATTTGTTAGTTTCATCAGCAAATACGTTAGACCTTTGAAAGACTTTTGTAACATTTATGAAAGAGAAATGAAAGATTTGTTAGCTAGGATGGGGCTTATCTACTAGTAGACGATGCACACAGATAGTAAAACCATTAGTGAAAATAAGGAGAAGTTAAGGTATGTATATGAAAAGAAAACTGTCTATATTTACATTTTTAGCACTAATATTTAGTTTGATAGTTACTGTTCTTCCTACAAATTCTGCTTATGCAGCTGGGGACAATCGTATACTGGATATTTACGGGAATCCGGTTCAGACATCTAAAAATTATATATTGGTAAATAAATTTGTACATGGTTACCTTATTCCTGAGCGTATAGCACCTGTAGGTAAGAATAGACTTGGAGTAACTTATGAGAAGTTTGC
Organism: Bacillus cereus group sp. BfR-BA-01310; assembly: GCF_022664325.1. Lineage (NCBI taxonomy): Bacteria > Bacillati > Bacillota > Bacilli > Caryophanales > Bacillaceae > Bacillus > Bacillus cereus group sp. BfR-BA-01310. Next base: position 41,067 of record NZ_JAKUHD010000020.1, read on the forward strand.
GGGTTGGCATTATGCAATTCAGTATAAAGACAAATCTTATTATGGTACTGCTGAAACTTATAAGGATACAAAAGGTAATGAGTACTATGGTACACCTATAAATCTTGAAAATCCAGATGGGGTAGAAAGTGATGGATATATAAGACATAATACGCCACTTACCATGTCAATGTGGATTGGGGGACCAAATGCTGAGGCAGGAGGAGTTAAAAAATATATCAATGCAGGAAATCGCGGATGGATTTATTTTAGCGACCAATCAAAAAGTACGTTAACAGTTCAGGAAAAACATTCAAAGGAAATATTTTTTATAACAGGTAAAACTGATTATCTTAGAGATAAAATGGGAAGACCTACTGATTGGTACAATGCAGATCCACAAAATTCTGAGTATGGAGTTACATCATATTTCGGACTAGAGACTTCAGGGCAACCATTTTCAAATCAAGATAAACTATGGGGAAGCTCTATGCCACCACATCTTGCTGGTTATGAATTAGTACCTTTACCATAGAACTTTATCCGGCTATTCGCGGGCAGACTAAAGTTCCACTTTATATAACTGTACTTATTAGTATGTAATGCGTCTGACAGTAAGGGAAGAGAAAACCCTATAAAGGAAAGTTAAATTATCTATAAAATGGAGGAATAAATATGAAAAGAAAAATTTTAGCTATAGCTTCTGTAATTGCTTTAACGGCTCCTATCCAAAGTGTGGCATTTGCACATGAAAATACTCACCAAGATCCACCAATTGCTTTAAAATGGTCAGCGGAATCTGTACATAATGAAGGAGTAAGTTCTCATTTATGGATTGTAAACAGAGCAATTGATATTATGTCTCAAAATACGACTGTGGTAAAGCAAAATGAGACAGCTCTATTAAATGATTGGCGTACTAATTTGGAGGAAGGTATTTATTCAGCAGATTATAAAAACCCATACTATGATAATTCCACATTCGCTTCACACTTCTATGATCCTGATTCAGAAAAAACGTATATTCCATTTGCTAAACAAGCAAAGCAAACGGGAGCAAAGTATTTTAAATTAGCTGGTGAAGCTTATCAAAATAAAGATATGAAAAATGCATTCTTTTATTTAGGATTATCACTTCATTATTTAGGGGATGTCAACCAACCAATGCATGCAGCAAACTTTACTAACATTTCGCATCCATTTGGCTTCCACTCAAAATATGAAAACTTCGTTGATACAGTGAAAGACAATTATAAAGTAACAGATGGAAATGGCTATTGGAATTGGAAAAGTGCAAATCCAGAAGATTGGGTTCATGCATCAGCAGCTGCAGCAAAAGCTGATTTCCCATCGATTGTTAATGATAATACGAAAAGTTGGTTCCTAAAAGCAGCAGTATCACAAGACTCTGCTGATAAATGGCGTGCTGAGGTAACACCGGTAACGGGAAAACGTTTAATCGAAGCACAGCGTATTACAGCTGGATATATCCATTTATGGTTTGATACGTACGTGAATAACAAATAACAAAATACACTTATACATGGCAAAAGTGGTTCTATTGCAAAGTTTGAAAAAAGCCTAAACAGGTTGATAAATGAGGAATAATGTTTAGGAAGTAGCTAGTAATTGTTGAAGTTCATTGTACGTTGAAAAGGCGGAGTCTCTTTGAAGACTTCGCCTTTGTTTATATAGGGCATGAGTGGTTTCAATACCTTTTATCGTACGTGAAGCATGACGAAGATTTTGAAATCCTGCAGATTTGACAAAACGCCTCTTTACATGCCTATGATCAATGAATTGTATTTTGATAAAATCCTTGTTTTCTTAATTTGTTAAATGCACAAAGTAATGCCGGCGCCTTGACTGTAGTGAGAACCGTTGTTTCTCCAAAATGTTTTAGGGTGTTTTTTCCCATCCCCCCAAAAAGGGGGAATAAGGGAAAAGTACACTCTACTCCTTTTCAAGTGAATCTTCTCGTACCAACCTGGGGTTCAGCCGAGATACGTGTAAAATCAGGTCATAGTAATACATTTTTTACCAAACGTTGTTTTTCAGTGATATTTGTAATATAAACGTTCGTTTTTGTTATGTTTTGTATTTAAAAATATGAAATCTCCTAACCGTTGAACTAGCTGTAACAAAATACTGTATCAAAAATAATTTGTAACATTATTAGTAAAACACCTTTTTGTTACACTTAAATCCAATAATGGAAATAAAATACATGATATGACCCGAAATTATATGTATCTCGGCTGAACCCATGTTAAAAAAATTTATCATCGACTTTTCGACATAATTAGACAAAACGTTCTATCTTAATATGTTATTTTATTAATTATGCGAGGTGAAAAGTATGCAAAATAAAGAAGAAATGATAGCGCTTGCGTTAAAGGAAGGGGTAATTATACCAAGTATAGCATTATGTTGTGAAGGTAATGAAGAGGAAAAAGGACAGACTATTTCTGACCTACCATTCGAGTATTAATTATATACCATCTATCCCTAGTACTATCAAATTAATGAAAATAAGGAGATTTCTAACTAGGGTCACCTTACATGCACATCAACTTAAGAATTCCGAATTACCCCAAAACGAAATTTATACTATTTTACAGTTATTTATGAGAATTCAACTCATTTTTTTCGTTTTGGAGAGCAACCAATTTCTTAAGTTGATGGTGATGTGGTTGCGGGTAAAACTGTTGGATTTATAGATGTTGTTGTGATTTGAACCATAAGTTTGCCACTTTGGCAAGGTTATGGTTCTTTTTACGCTAACTTATATATAACTATGATTTAATGTTAATTTAATAAATATCGATGTTGATTTAAAGTAGTTTATGCGAAATAAAACATTGGGGTTTTTTGGGAATAAAAAATACAATGAATTGTTTTATTTTATTAATTCACATAATTTACAAAATTTAAATATTTAATTGTTAATATTTGTTATATAATGAAATTGTCAAACCAGGCATCAAATAGTGTCCCTTATGTTTCTGTTGAAACAGTTTGATTTTCCCGTGTATTAACCTTAAAAAGAACTTGGTTACAACAAAAAGTATGTGAACAAACACAAATCTCTAACCATCTCTTCTTTTATTTTCAACGGATTCGTATCCTAGATGCCAACGTATTTTAAGTACCAAATGTTTTAGAGAATGTATATCCAGTCTCTCGGGGATGTGCCCAAACAGCCGGAATCAAAATTCACCTTCTAAGTTACAACGCACATGCGTATATATGATTCTCAATCTATCCATGAATGTATATAAACAGCTAAAGGAATGGGAAAGGATTAAAATTATTTTAATTTTGAGAAGTATATTCTTGTACAAGAATCAATAAACAAAATATCATAATATAAAAAAAAGAATTGCAATCCATGTATTCTCTGAATATAATAAATGCAAAATGTATCTAAATATTCCGAAAATACAGACATGTGTTTTATGAAAGTAAATTGAATGGAAAAAACATTCATTTAATAGGTGGATTGTTAAGTGTATTTATTTTTAAATACATAGATTTAAATTCTGAAAATTGATTTTTTGAATTAGTTTTTAATAGTATAGAATAATATTTACGCCCGTACATTTAGTTAAGTAAGTAGTGCCTTTAATAAATATTGTAAATCCGATTATACGATAAAGATTATAAGAAAATATGAAATTATAAAACAATCATTTTTTATACCTATAAGTTTCTGAATAATCAAACTAATGATCTTTTACAGCGAATACAATCAGCGTGTAAGGTTTTTACTGAAAATTCGATGAATGGTGGGAATGAAATGAAACGCAGGATGTTAACAATATGGTTTGGAATTATAAGTTTAATCATTATATTGCTAGGGGTTTCTATTCCACAAGCAGCAGCCGAGATAATACATCAAGAAAAGTTTGAAATGAACTGGAATTATATTAAATTCAAAGATACTAAAGTAAAGATAAAGGCAGACTTACTAAGAACGTCATCAAAAGATATTGCATATTGTTTATCACCTGATCTGAATTCACCTAACGGAGATAATCTCCCTGAAATTGGAAGAGATAATGATTTTGTATATCGTGTCTTACTTTATGGATATCCTCAAAAAACGCCGGCTGAATTAGGAGTTTCTACAAAAGAGGAGGCCTACTATGCAACTCAACTAGCTATCTGGATTGCATCTAAAAAAATTGAAATTGCCGATTCAAAGCCAGAAAACCAACAGGTATATAACCTTGTAAAACATTTGGTAGAAAAAGCTTCTACAGGTACTGAAGTTCAGGAAACATATTTGAACGTAATACCTACTGGAAAACAAACTGTAGAGCAGAATGGAGAATATTTTGAAACAAATTTATATAGAGTTCAATCAAATTCAGTATCTGGAGTATACTCAGTTCAAATGGAGGGTGCACCAGAAGGAGCTAAAATTATAAATGAACAAGGTGAAAACAAGAATGAATTCTCTATAGAGGAAAAATTTAAAGTTATGATTCCCAAAAATGCAACAAGTGGAAATTTCAAGATAAGAGTAAATGCAAAATTGCAGAGCTTACAAGCAGTTATCTTTGATGGCCAACAAAGGATTCAAAATACAACTGCTTTATTACCAAGAATGAGTGAAAAAAGCAGTACAGATATAGTAGTAAAATGGGAGTTTTTAGGGGCGTTAAAAATTATGAAAGTAGGAGAAAATAGAGAGGCTTTAAAAGGGGCAGTGTTTGAGGTTGTAAGTGAAAATGGGGATTTTAGACAAGAAATCACTACAACTAAGAATGGGAGTGCTACATTAAATAAACTTCCTACTGGTACGTATGTTGTAAAAGAAATTCAGGCTCCAGAGGGTTATGTACTTGATCCTACAATAAAAAAAATGGAAGTAAAAACTGGCGAGATAGCAGAAATAGAAATAAAGAATCAAAAAATAACAAATGGCCTGGAAATTAAAAAAGTGGATGCTACATATGAAAGTGCTAAACAATCTTATGATATACAAAGTAAAGAGCACACAATGGAAAATGATCTTGCAAGTAAGGAAAAGCATCACCTGCCATCAACAGGAACGAAGTTTCCAACTGTCCCGTTTGTAGGACTAGGACTTGTTATTTTAGGAATCTATATATTAAAAATAGGAAAAAATCATAGTTAAAAACTATAAACAATAAGGATTTTGTTACCAATGCTTAAAGTTAAATATGCTAAGAAATGTTTTGTGAAAAATGTAGATTATAACGATTCCTATAAATGAAAACGCTTGCAATAAATTAAATTATGAAAAAACTATATGATATACCTAAACATTTTTTGTCATATAAGAAATAGTCTAAAATCTTACTTAAATAATTTATCATGTGCATAGCTTCAACACCACTCAATATAACACGGAGAGTTCCCTGAACGTGCTCTCCAGGATCAAATACAACGAGCAAGTGTATTGAGTATTCTGATTAATTATATTATTATATGGAACACCGTATAATGAAGTAAATCTGTAGAAATGTTAAAAAGTAAGTGTGAGTCTAATGAAGAACTATTAAAACATATCTCATCACTAGGATGGGGGCATATCAACTTTTTAGGTGAGTATCGATTTAATGTAAAAGATTATATATTGAGTTCATTTCAAACTGATGTATATTCATAAAAAGCACGTTACTATTCTCATTAACATAAGAGAATAGTAACGTGCTTTTAACTTTAGGAATAGCCTAAAAGCTTAAGTTGATGGATGTGGGGTCTCGCCACATGCTTATCAACCTAGTGAAAATAAACACTCCAAAACAATAAAAAGCAACTTAGTTGCTATAAAAAACAGCAAATATTCTGTTATATATTTCTAAAAATTTGTAATATTTACAAAAATATAAAAACGATATACATTTTAGTTGTACCAAAAAAATCCAAGCAAAGAGGAGATGGTTGTATGTTCAAGAAGTTAGTAGTAGGAGCATTATCAGCTGTGCTTGCATTAACTGGAGGATTGGGAACGATATCAGCAAGTGCAGAGAAAGGTAATACGATTAAATCTTTCGACTATGTAACTGTAGATGGAAAGAATGTGGATGCCACGGCTAAAGTAAATAATAAGCTCAACGGAGACATCAAAGTAACCATGGTTCTACCTAAACAAAATACAAATGGAGATTGGTTGGCATATGGTTTTACGAGCAAGGAGACTTTGGATGCTTTTATTGAAAAAGATCAAAAAAGACTTGAAAATGAAATAAAGCCCCTAGGTATGGGAGGTAGCGGACCTGGTAGTACTGATTTCTATGATAAAGATGGACAGTATTTTTCTTGGAGCTATGGGTTTAAAAACTTACCTTCTAGCTGGAATGACAGAATAACTTCCATAAGAACAGCGTCACCTTCTGCAAGTTATTCGACGACACTGTGGGAACATACTTCAACTCAAGGATATGGCAAAGGAGTCTTATTTAGACACTCTGATTGGTATGGTAAAATTGCTAATCTAGCTGCGGATTGGAACAATAAAATTTCAGCAATTGAAATCAAATAGTAGGAGTACAGACTTATCGCTATCCAGGTAAGAAATGCAAATACCCCAAAAACGAAAATTTTATCTCTTCTTAGTGGTCTATGGGAATCTAGTTCATTTGTTGTTTTAGGATATAATGAATTTCTTAACTTGATAGCGATGTGGATGTACCCCATCTTTATAATTAAATCTATATTGTAAACTAAACAACTTTTTTGTCACTTAACATTCTGCTCTCTTTCGAGCCGATTCAGGAACAGTACTAGTTTGAGATATTCCCCGTGAAATTGGTCGGAAAGAGGGCAGCAAGGTTCTTATGGATCCTATGTTTAACATATCTCGAATATTGTCCCTCCTCTTTAATATTCTAATAAGCAATGAAAGAGCCGTTACGTTTGTGACGGTTTCTTTTTGCTATACTGGGATAAAGGGGAGATGAATTGTGCTAGAAGAAAAAGAATTGCTATATTATCTAATAAACGCTACTGATTACATAAGAAATCCATCAGAAATAGACAAAGCACCAGGCATTAAAGATAAACTTATTGAACAAGGCTATTTAGAGGATGTAGACGAGATAAAGTTTACAGAAAAAGCTATAGACTTACTAAATAACTTTTATGAAGAGCACGCTTCTCGTGCGTTGGGAGTGCTTAAGATGTTGAGATTACCAGCAGCGGAAATATCGTTCTATGAAATATGTTATTGGCTGGTAATGGAAGAGCAAATGTATTGTGCTGAGTATCTTCTCAAAAGGTTAGATGAAGATGGGAGAGTGCGAATTGATGAGAGTAGCGATTGGGTATGAGCATGAAGTATTATGGATTAGAGGATTAAGTAACTATGTAGGATGGTTTTTGCAATGTAAGATTTTCTTCTTTTCTGTCTAATAGGGGTCACCATACATGCCCATCAACTTAAGAATTTTATAACGTCCCCTAAACAAAAAAATGTACATTTTCACCTGGAGATGTCAATTTTCTCGTTTTGGGTTATCTGCATTTTTTAGCTTGATAGCGATGGGGTACCACCAGCATTTTGAAAAAAACCACGCTAAGAGCATGCAAGATTTTATACAGTTTTTCGGCTAATCCAGTAACAAGCGAGAACTCTAAAACCCACGTCAGGATAGGAATATATATAAAAATAAATAGATTCATAGAAAAAGAAAAAGGCGGATTCCTTGTAAGAGTAGGGATTCTCCGTTGTCCTTGCTACCGATAATAGGACGTTATGTTAATCTCACATGTATAGAATATACAACATAACTTTATGGTAAAATCTCGTTAAAAAGGGGAAATAATCATGGTGATTGATTTAGAAATAGATAAAGAAATGCATCCAACGGTTGCTCTTTTATATGCAACAGTTAAGGATACGTACAAAAGATTAAATATATTAGTATCAGATATAACACAAGAAGAACTGGATTATAAAGGACCAACTGAAAATCAAAACAGTATAGGTCAATTATTAAAACACTTATCAGTAGTAGATTTACACTGGGTATATCGATTAAAGAATGAACCTATACCTACAAATATCCAATTAGAATATGGTCCAATGATTAATCCAAATGGAAAACTTCCTTCAGTAAATAATGTATCTATTAATGAATTAATAAAAGCTTATGATAGAGTGCAAGAGATGTTTCATTTAGAATGTACAAGGTTATCTGAGGATGATTTAAATCAAATTGTTTCATACGAAAATGGAAAGCAGGCGACAATTAGATGGGGAATATGGCATATAGCTGATCATAATCGTTATCATCAAGCTCACATTAGCTTGCTAAAAAAAATATATAGAGAAAAACAAGGGAATATTTAACTTCCGACAACGAGAATTATGTAAATGAGCTGTCCATATGGGCAGCTTATTGTATTTTTTGCTTAGCGTGGGGTTTTTCCGAAATGCTGGCGGTACCCCATCGCTATCAAGCTAACAAGACAAAATACCCCCTAAAATGAAAAAGGCGTTATTCTTTCTGAGAAATCATAGGAAAGGATAACGCCTTTATATCAATATGACGGTATCCTATATGAAAAATTAACATCGTCCTAAATGTATATATTGTATATATTGTACACATTGTGTATAATGTGTTCATAAGCATTTAAGAGGCAAGGAGTTGAATCATGAAAATCTTACTATCTAATAAGTCTAAGTCACCTATTTATCAACAAATCATTGATCAGATTATATTACAAATATCAAATGAAACATTGAAAGTAGATGATTCGTTACCTTCTATGCGTTCATTAGCAAGAGACTTGAAGGTAAGTGTTATTACTTCAAAAAGAGCGTACGAAGAACTTGAAAAAGCGGGTTACATCTACTCTATAGTAGGGAAAGGCTCGTTTGTTGCAAAACAAACAAAGAAACAACGAGCGGATGAACCAAGTAATCCAATACGTGAAAAGTTCAGTACAATCGTTCGAGAGAGTAAGGCTAATCATTTATTAAGGGATGAGTTAATACAAATTATTAATCGTATTTATGAGGAGGAATAAATATGGAGAACATTGTAGAAGTGAAAAATGTTTCAAAAACATATAAGGGATTTTCTTTAAAAAATGCATCGTTCAACATCAAAAAGGGGTTTGTAACGGGATTTATTGGCGCAAATGGTGCTGGGAAAAGTACGACAATTAAACTTATTATGGATCTTATTAGCAAGGATAGCGGGGATATCACAGTTTTTGGTAAAAATCATCAAAAGGACCAAGTTTCTATTAAAGAGCGTATAGGATTCGTATACGATGACAATATCTATTATGAAGATATGACAATTCATCAACTGAAAAAATTCATTGCTCCAGCGTATAAAAAATGGGATGAGAATCAGTTCCAATCCTACTTACAGCGCTTTGAGTTACCGAATAACATAAAAATGAAAGAGATGTCTACAGGGATGAAAATGAAGACTTCCCTAGCATTTGCACTTTCACACCATGCCGAATTTATACTTATGGATGAACCGACATCTGGACTCGATCCTGTATTCCGAAGAGAACTTTTAGACATCCTTTATGATTTAATGGTTGATCAAGATAAAACAATTTTTTTCTCCACACATATTACCACTGATTTAGATCGTATTGCTGATTATATTGTATTTATTCATAATGGTGAGATTGTGTTTGAAAAAGATATACATAGTATTTCTGAAGAATATGCAACTGTAAAAGGGGATAAATCCTTGCTTACGCCTAAAATCAGAGAACAATTAATCGGGATTCGTGAAACAAACCTGGGATTTGAAGCACTCACAAGTAACGCCAGCCGTTCACGTACACAATTAGGCAATGATGTATTAATTGAAGAAGCGACATTAGAAGATATTATGTACTATACAAAAAAGGGGAATGTTCAATATGTATAATTTAATATTAAAGGATTTTCGATTGCAAAAATTATTGATCTTACTCTACCTACTTAGTATATGCTTTTTTATAGGGACGTTTGGAAGTTTTTGGTTCATAGTCGTTTTGGTGGCTGGTTCTTATATGATAAATCTACATTATTACGACGAAAAGAATAATAGTCACAAATTTATTAATAGCCTGCCTTATAGTAGAAATAAAATTATTATGTCAAAATATATTGGTACAGTGTTGTTTACGATTCTAGTAGTTCTATTCTCATTATTGATACAAGCAGTAATTCAAGTTGCATCCCCGACTTATGGAGTTGAAATTGAAAATCCACAGACCATTGTGGTTAGTGTTCTTACTGTCATGTTGTTTACGTCTATCTACTTACCATTTTTCTATCGCTTCACCAATAAATATTTGATGGCTGCTGTCAGCATTATTTTCCCTGTATGTGTTGTTTTATGGAGACCAATTGAGGCATATGTAAATATTACTGACCTTGCATATGGCGTTACTACACAATTTACTATTAATCAACTAATTACACTTGCTTCAATCGTTACCATGCTTATATTTATCGGATCTTACTTCTTAACGGTGAGAATTTATAAACGTACTGATTTTTAAAAATTCTTTTTAACTGAAATATAGAATACCTAACAAATAACTGCTGTACAGTTTTTTCTTAAACGCTTTGGTGCTACTCAATCGCTATTAAACAAATAAAACAAAGTTCTCCCCTCAAATGAAAAAATGCGCTATTCTTTCTATAGAATCATAGGAAAGGATGGCATTTTCATGTCTGTTTCTGTGTCTGACGAATTACAACTATTTGCTCAAGAGATTCAAAGTTTATTATCTCCAAATACTTTACGGGATCTTGCTAGAGATGTTGGTTTTGTACAACGAACCAGTAAGTACCAAGCAAAAAATTTAGTGGCTTTATGTGTATGAGTGATCCAAAATGTAGCTATGACTTCTTTAACTCAGTTATCTAGCTGTTTAGAAGCATCAACAGGAGTACTCATCAGTCCTGAGGGACTGAATCAACGATTTAATAAGGCGGCCGTCCAACTTTTACAACACCTACTAGCCGAACTACTAAGCAAAAAATTGGCCGCATCGCCATCAAGCTAAAAATTTATAGTACCCCCAGAACGAAATTTTGTGCTAACTTGTAGCAAAAAAGCTCTTTTTTCGTTTTGAGGTAATTCTTAATTCTTAAGTTGATGGGCATGTATGGTGAGGCCAATTAGAGGAGTATGGTATATTTGAAAAAGCACCGATATACTTGCAACCAAGTAAAAAAGCGCCCTGTAAACAGGGCGCTTCGGAAATATATTAGGCTTTAATTAATGACTAATATTAGCATTTGGATATAATGTTGTTCCTCCAATTGAAACTTTAATTTCATTTGTTAATGGAACATTTTGTTCATTAATAATGGTTCTCCACCATTCCCATGCAAGACCTGTACATTCTCTTGCTACGACTTTTACATTTTTTGAATTCGGTGGAAGTGGTATGACTGTATTGAAATGAGCAGTTCTGTCTCTGCCGTTTCCTTCCCAAGTTTTATGGGTTAGTACTTCTTTTCCATTTTGATCATATGAGAATTCATCCCAAGATACATCAAATTGAGCAACATATCCACCAGTATGATCAAGCGTCATTTTAGCACTAGAATATTCTGTAGTTGTAGTCTCAATATAATCTGTATTGTTATGAACAGCAGCAGTTGCGTTATCTTTTAAGAAAGTGCTTGTATATGAAATTGGGTATGCTGGATTTTTAGAACTTAATTCTGCATTATCTTTAATGATATTTCGGATTTCATTAAAATCTTTTGTAACAACCTTGTTATGCTCTTTTGCATCTCCGCCTAATACTACAGCGGTAAAGGTACTGTCTTCAAAAATATCTTTGTACTGTCCACTCGCTTCAACGCCTTGCCCCTTAATTAAGGCTTTAAAGGCAGTTTGTACATCTTTGCTCTTAGATGATGTTTCTAATTTCACATAAACTGTTCTACCATAAGCTACATTTGATACCATAACAGGCGGAGCCGCATTACTTACCCCTTTACGAGTTAGCTCATCAAAAGTAACACTATTATCAAAAAGATCTGATGGATTGTTAGGTAGTTCTGCACTTACGGTATAAAATATTTGCTTATATGCCGCCACCATCACTTTTTTCTCTCCATTTGCAATCGCATTAAAATCAATGTTCAGTGAATTATCAAGATATTTAGCGTTAACATTTAGAGCACTTGCTATTTGAGATTTACTATACACCATAGATTCCGTATACTGCATTCTTGCAGGTAACGTATGTGTTTTTGAATACTTTTCATTCCAAGTAGATACTAATTCATCTACTGCTCCAGACACATTACCATATGTAGGATTTTGGACAGTAATTGTATTGTCTTTTCTCATGCCAGGTAAGTCTATACTAATATTCAAAGGCTTTCTCTTAGCTACTAACAAACTAGGTTGATTATCTGCAAAAGCTTTATTTGCAAGTTGTACTGCTCCTGGATAAGTACGATTAGCCACAGAATCAATAATCGAAATATCCACTGGTGAAGTTGTAAGTGATTTTTTCTCGCGTTCAACTACTACAAACTTACCATTTGAATTTGTACTTTCTTTCGGAACAAAACTCTCTACTTTATCACCATTTACTGCTAAAACCTCTTGATTATTATACTTAAGATTCCCTATGCCAGTATCTATGTTAATAGCTTTTTTTGTTGTATCAGCTGAATTACTTGTATGTGTTTCAGCGAAGGAAATAGAAGAATAATTAAAAGTGCATAAGCCAATTGATAAACATGTTAGGAATTTTATTCCTTTAGTAATTTTCAAAAAATCAACCCCTTCTTTTTTTCGTATTAAGGTATGATAATTATTTATAAATAATTGCTAAATAGTAAACTTACATAAATGCTTTTAAAAGTTCTTGAACTAATGGAAGTGCTCCACCTACAAATTTTAAAATTGCCATTGCGATTGTCATATTATTTCCTCCTCTTTTGTTGTTGCTAAGATGTGATTTATCTTTATGCTTTTATTATAGTAAGCGCTTACATTTTTATCAATACATTTCAATATGCAATATTACATATAACGTAAGCTGGTTTTATTGCTATAAGGGGTTCAGTCGATATATACACGTATCTCGGTTGAATCCCTTATAGGAGAACATGCTGCATGATTTTACGGAGTAATGAAAGAATTTTTCTTATCTAAGCCCTGACCATGGGATCCGCATATTAATCAAGAGGAATTATTCATATAAAAAAGCTCTTCATTTGTTATTTTTAGGTCATAGATGTTAAACTCAATAAAATCAAAGGTAGGAACATATTTGATATGTACAAAATGTTCCTTTCTTTTTATTATGTGGCGAGACTCCACATCCATCAACTTAAGAATTTTTTAACGCCCCTAAAACAAAAAAATGTACATTTTCATCAGGAGATGTCAATTTTCTCGTTTTAGGGTATTTTCTTTTCTTAGCTTGATTGTGATGGAAATAAATTAGAGTTTATTTTTATCTTACATGATGATCCATGTGAATTAGAATATGCATCTTATTTAAGTGAATGGGATGCGGAACACCAAGAAAAACAAATGAGATTGTATCTATAAAACGGAAAAAACATTATTCTTTTTGTAAAAATATACAGAAAGGATGACGTTTTTTATATTTGAGAGTATTAAAATCTCTTAAGTTGAGGGGCATATAAGGTTAATTTTGTAAAAATGTATTATAATGGATTTTTGGAATATCAAATGTTAAATGTATTAGAGAGGAGATATATTATGGCAACATTTATACTTATACACGGTGCATGGGATGGTGGATATGTTTGGAGGGAAGTTGCAACACAGTTGAGAAAAGAGGGGCATGAAGTATATACACCTACATTAACTGGACTTGGAGAAAGAGCGCATCTTTCACATCCGAGTGTAGGATTAAAAACATATATTCAAGATATTGTGAACGTTATTCACTATGAAAAATTAAAGGAGGTTATTTTAGTAGGGCATAGCTATGCTGGAATGGTAATAACGGGGGTTGCAGAAGTTATTCCAGAATGTATTAAAAATATTGTGTATATTGACGCGATGATTCCAAATAACGGAGATTCTGTAATGGATATTTCTGGACCGGAAATGTCTGCACATTTTATAGAGGAAGTAAAGGTTCATGGAGATGGATGGCGTATTATTCCAAGAAATGCATCAGATCAAAGAAAAGTTGCTATGCCACTATTAGCATTTACACAATCAATTGAAATGAATAATTCGATAGTGAATGAGATCCCACATACATATATAGAAATTCTTGATCATCCTGCAAATTGGCCAATGGCCCCTATTTTTCAAAGATCCGCTGAAATAGCAAAGGAAAGAAAATGGGATGTATATTCTATTCAAAGGGGTGGGCATTGGGTTATGCAAACAAACCATGAAGAATTAGCTAGTATTTTAGAAAGATGTAGTTAATAACATAAAAAGAATGTACATAAGAAATTTGCTTAGCGTATATTTTCATCAAAATATTGGTGGTTCGTCTATTATGGATAATATTAAACCGAGAAAATCACTTGCCGTGACTGAAGTAGTTATTAAAAATCAAAAATAATCGTTGGACTTATATAGACTTAAAGGCTAAGGTGTCTATGAAGATAAGTTTTCACCGTTTGTAAAGGCTGTTTCAACTAATTAATAATTAAGAAGACTATCCCTGTGCACAAGCAAGAAGATAGTCTTTTTTGTGAAAATTAAGTAACTGAGAAATAAAAAAACAAATTAAGTTTTTGGAATTCATTAACTTTAGAAAATAACGTTTTTTTTACACTTGGGGGTATTTCAAAATCTTCAACTTGATGGGTATGGGGTACCGCCTCATACCCATCAACCTAATATTTTGGAGTGCCCCCCAGAACGAAATTTTGTACAAACTTGTAACAAAAAAGCTCATTTTTTCGTTTTGGGGTAATTCTGAATTCTTAAGTTAATGGGCATGTAAGGTGACCCAAGTTAGAAATCCCCTTATTTCCATTAATTTGATAGTACTATGGATAGATGGTATATAATTAATACTCGAATGGTAGGTTAGAAATAGTCTGTCCTTTTTCCTCTTCATGACCTTCACAACATAATGCTATACTTGGTATAATTACCCCTTCCTTTAACGCAAGCGCTATCATTTCTTCTTTATTTTGCATACTTTTCACCTCGCACAATTAATAAAATATGATATTAAGATATAACATTTTATCTAATCATGTCGAAAAAATCAATACTGAATTTTTTCAACATAGCTTATAATATTCAGAAATTTATTACTAACGATAGTGCTCCTTCTAAGGATTTCAAACTGGTTCTGGTGCAAAAACTATAATATACGTGTAATTAATCTCTAAAATAGAGAGGGGTATTAAGATGGCCGAAAACATCAAAACAGGTATTCAATCAGCAAAAGGTGAAGAACTAAAACTAGGTGATGTGTTAAGCGGTGATGAATTACTAGACACAGTAGTTGGAAAAGAAGCGGAAGGTCAATTACATGCACAAGTGGTAAGTGAACCGTTTATTACATTTGATTTAGAGGATTTCTTACGTCAAAACAGACATGTAGTCGTATCTGAACATACAAATGAACATAAACGTAGTAAAAAGAAAATATTTGAAGAATAGGGGTAGGGAAGATGGGGAAATTGG
>NZ_JAKUHD010000021.1:0-52884 GCF_022664325.1 Bacillus cereus group sp. BfR-BA-01310
ACGAAGATGGAAACTATGAAATGGGGAGGGTTTTCGGTGGGATTGAAGATGAAGACTTAGAGAGTGTGAAGGAAGAATTTGAGACAAACAAGGATTTAGAAAGATATGAAGACTTCCATAATCCATCAGAAGGAAAAGGGTATGACGGACAATGGTATACAACAATTAAAACAGGTAGTGAGTTGTTAAAACAATATTTTAATTAGGCAGTTACATAAAAAGAGAGATGGGATCATTTTAAAAAACTTTATCATCAACATAAAGATGATGGGTTCTAGTGCAAAAACTTCAAGGTAATTACAAGTAATCTGTAAAACTTGGACATACTGATACCTCTAGAAGCAGTAGCCAAAAATACAGACTTCACAAAATATCCTACAGGTTTTGATGAGGTTATTAAATATGTAAAAGAACATAAAAAATTACCGGATAATTATATTACCAAAGAACAAGCTAAATTTTTAGGGTGGAAGCGTCGGGAAGGTAATTTACATGAAGTAGCTCCTGAGAAAAGTATGGGTGGCGATATTTTTTGAAATAAATACAAAGGAAGGCTACATGAACCGGCATTTTTTCTCACATATCTCAAAAATCAAGAATACTCTTTGTTTTGAGATATGAGACATTTTTAGCTTAGAATTAAAACTTTCTACCTATTAATATATTAATTTAATAATGTAAATCTTAAATAACAGAAGTGAATTTTTTTTAGTAAAAGATTCTGTGACCATCCTAGATCGATTTACTGCATTACGCTATCCATAACATAAACCTGAAAATGAGCAAATTCCCATTTCCCGTCTCAATGACACAAGATTACTATTCATTTTGAGATAAAGATTTGATGAGATTCTCAACTACCGATAATATATGTTATGTAAACTAGAAAATTATCACCATTTGTTCATCCAATATCGGATTTGCTTTTCCTTCCCTTACAAGTTGTTTAAAGTCTGGAGTAAATATTTGCCCAATCCCCCTGCTCCTAATTGCGGATTTGCATGTGTCATTCCTCGAGCTGAAGGTAAATCATCAAGCTTTTTAAAACCAATAATTGTATAGGTGTACTTTCTTAATATAGATGAGTACTGTCTATGAACACATAAAAAAGGAAGAGAACTTTAAAAATTCTCTTCCTTTTTTATGTTCATTAGCCGTTTAGTATATCGAAAAATGCTGTAGAATTTACCTCTTCTATTATAACAGTATAAAACATGATTTTAAGATGTAATATTGCATATTAAAATGTATTGATGCAAATTAATACACTTAATATAATGAGAGTATAAGATTTACTACATCATAATATTAAAAAAGGAGGAAATGATTATGGAAATCGCAATGGCAGTTTTAAAATTCGTAGGTGGAGCAATTCCATTAGTTCAAGAACTTTTAAAAGCATTTATGTAAGTTTATTACGCCGCAATTATTTATATAAAATTATCAGACAAATGATCTGTATATCAAAAATAAATTGATATGCAGATCATTTGTCTGATAAAATTTAAAAAAAGAAAGAGAATCCCAGAAATCATAAGGGATTCTTTTTCTTTATGTGTAATTATAGCTGTACCCCATGCCCATTAACTTAAGAAAACAAGTTACCCCAAAAAAGAGAAAAATAAACTTGGATGCTATAAAAACACAAAATTTCCATTAAGGGGATACTTTAAAATCTTAGCTTGATGGGTATGTGTTATAACCCCCTCTTTTATTTTATCGCTTTCAACTTTTTATCTACTTCAAGTAGTAATTTAGAAACTTTATCCATTGATTCCGAACCCTTTTGAACTAAAGTTTCGTCTTTTAGGTTTAATCCTTGACCTATTAAAATTGTACCAGTCTTCGCATTATACATAGCATCCTGTACAGTACTTTGTACGTCTTTATACTTCTCGCCAGGGTCTAATTCACTTAATTTATCTGCTGTTTCTTGCATAGGTTCAGACTTCTCTCTGTACGCATCTGCTTTTTCAATTATTGGTTTATCACTAGTCAAAATATCACTTAATTCTAATGCTTGCTTCGTTATATCCTCTAATAAAGAGTTTAATTTTGAATTGTACTCTTTCTCTGCTTTAGTCTCTGATACGTCTTTGTTACCTGATTTTTCTTTACCTTTTGATACTTCTTGACTATCTGCTTCTGCTACTTGCAGACTATCAGTCTTCTTATCTTCTGCAACGTCTTTATTTGAACATCCTACCCCTGCTACTAACATAATTGGTAACACTACTGCTAATAGTTTCCGTTTCATTGTTATATACCCCTTTGTTTGTGATCCTTGTTTCTTTGCTTTCATTTTGAATACCCTTTAATATATTGTTTCTTGTATGTAAACAGGCTACCTTTTGACCAGTAACCTGTTACAACCTATTGTTTACATTACTTCGTTCTGTTCCAAGCACCTTTATAATGACTTATACTATATTATTTACGTTTTTGTACATCAATTCTGTTACCTTTTGCGTCTACCATATTTAAGTAATCAGCAAAGAAAATTTCTACTGTATAGCTTACTGATTCTTTCATTTGACTCACATCCACCTTTTGACCGTCTTTTACATACTCCCCAATTGTCATTGTGAATTGTTTTGAGTCTGGTTTGTAAGACCATTTACCTGTCATATGGTTGTCTTCGAATGAGGTTTTACCTTTATCATCGAATATTATATATGTACCATCTTCCTTAAAGTCTAAAGCCTTAACAAAGTTAGAACCTTCCAAATGACCCCATTCTCCTACAAATGGTTTACCGTCTGTGGGGAATTCGGATGGTTTCTGATTCTTTTGCTGTTCTTCTAGTTTCTTCGCTGATGATTTTGTTAATGCATCAGACAGTTGGTCGTCATACCCCTCTTTGAAGTAATCATTTCCTTTTAGCATTAAGTCTTTCGACTTTTCAACCTTTTCTTTCGTAATAGAACCACTCTTAGCTGATTTAAATTGTGATTCAAATGCTTCGCTATAACAGTCTACTCCTTTTAGAATTGTTTTATGCTCTTTCTCAAACTCTTTAGGAGGTTCAATTTTACGGAAATTAGAAACTATTTTCTGTATCTCTTCTCCTTTTTCAAACATTTCTTTGTTTAACTCTTTGATGTCATTACTCTTATCTTTCGTTTTACCTGCTATTACTTTTAGGTCATCAATTGTAAGTTCTAACTCACTCTTTAACTTGTACATATGGTCAGGATACTTGTCTAACTCTATCTTTTCCTTTGTTACTGCTTTTTCTTCTACTTTATCCTTTGCTTTCGTCTCTGCTTTATCTGTAGCACAACCACCTAGTAACATGATTGGTAATGCTAACGTTATCAGTCTCTTAGATTTCATTTAAAACTACCCCTTATAATGATTTTATTGTGATAATACTTTACCGTATTCTTTACCCAGTCTTTCAGATGTTTCTACCCAAAAGTTACCTGCTTCTGTTATAACCTCTATAGCTTTATTTGTATCTTTAGGGTTTGGATGTTTTACATAGTCTATTTGATATTGAAAACCCTTACTGTACATCTGCATAGCTTTATCAACGTCTTTATGTATCTCCGCAAACTCTTTCGGTACTTTTAACTCCCTAGCTTGTACTGACAAGTCTATTAATTCTTCTGCTAATTTTAAATACTTATGCTTGTTATGGAATGGAAGGTCTTCTCCTACAAGTAAGTTATCCATCTCATTTACCTTATCCTCCATCGTTAAAGCTATGTCTGAAAGAGAATTAATATACTCTTCTACTGAATAGTTACCTACATCCATAGGTTTCACTTTATCTACCTTACTTTCTTGTAGTGGTTTGCTCTCTGACTTAGTGTTTACTTTGTCAGAGGAACAACCACCAAACAATAAAAGGACTGGTAGGGTAACACCTATTAGTCTTTTTATTCTCATTTCCGAATACCCCTTTTTGATTGACTCTGAATTGTTATCTTGTTTTTCTATCAATACTGTTTATTGCATCCATCCAGTACTTATTACCTTCTTGTACTTCAATTATGGCTTTATCTACCTTTGTTTCATCCATATCATTTAATGCATCTATCATTAATTGGAAACCTTTACCGTATAAATCCATTGCTTTTACGATGTTCTTTTGGTCTCCCTCAAATCCAGTTGGTGCTTTTAGGTCTCTTAGTTTACCTAAGTGAACTTTTGCCCCTCCTAGACTTAAAGTCAACTCACTTTTCTTTTGTTGATAATCTTTCGAACTTGAGTTTGCAATCTTATCTACAAGGTCTAATGTATTCGCAACTTCAGTAGAATAAGTTATAATGTTTGACATGTACTTCTTCGTTTCTGAATTAACTGGACTAGAAGTTTTAAAGTTAGGTGCATAATTCGAGTTTATTCTTAATGACTCACCGTTTTCCCCTCTTAGTAAAGAATTAGGTTCTTCAAAATTACTACTACCACTACTAGAGTTACTTGAAGAACTGTTTGAGTTACTGTTAGAAGAACTATCAGAGTCTATTCTTAACGATTCACCGTTTTCCCCTTTCAATAAAGGATTATCCTCTTTTGAAGAACTACTTGAATGACTCTTCTTGTCTTCCCCTTTTGCTACTGTTAAGCTATCTTCTTTCTTAGTATCCTTTTCAGTAGTCTTACTTTCTTTTTCTACCTTACTCGTTTCTTCCTTCTTTGGTTCTTCTTTCTTACTTGTTTCAATTGTTACACAACCACCTAACAACATAATTGGTAATGCTAACGTTACTAGTTTCTTTGCTTTCATTTCCATCTTCCCCTTTACTATTTTATATTTATTTAGAAACAGGTTACCTTTTACAAGCAACCTGTCATACCCCTTACACTATTCTTATTTTCTTCTTTCTGCTTCTATCTTGTTTCCTTTATCGTCTACCATATGTAAAGAACCTGCTCTTAGGAACTCAACCTTATAGTCTACTGCTACTTTCATTTGTTTTGCATCTATTTTCTGACCATCTTTTACAAATTCTGTTGGCATGATTGTCACTTTCTGCGTTTCAGGATTATAATGCCATGCACCCTCCATATGGTTGTTTTCATAGTCTGTTTTACCAGAATCATCATAGAATGTGAATGTTTCATCTTCACGGAAGTCTAAACCTTTGTGGAATTCAGAACCTCTGTAACTACCCCATTCACCCATTAACTCTTTGCCGTTTTGCGATATTTGAACATTACTATCTTCAGATGTAGAAGTTGAAGGGCTATCGAATTTTACCCCTGTTTTATCACTAAGAGAGTTTGCTTGTTTTACAGTAGCGTCTTCAATTGGCTTATACCCTGTTTTCCAATATCCGTTACCTTCTTTGATTAACTCCATAGACTCTTTTACTTTGTCTTTATCCGTATCTTTGCTTTCATTATGCATACTCCTTCTTAACAGTGTTGTAATTGACTAACATATGGAACTGTAACATAAAATAAATAAACAAATATAAGCTCATTTTTTTGTCCTTAAAGGAAATTTTAGGAATTTTAATAATATGATAACATGTATTACGGTTGTAGAGAATCCCCCCTCTGCATGCTTCTCTTCCCAATTTACCCTTATTCGACCTCTAATGTTTAGCGTTTGGAGGCTTTTTTATGCGG
This sequence comes from Bacillus cereus group sp. BfR-BA-01310, assembly GCF_022664325.1. Classification (NCBI taxonomy): domain Bacteria; kingdom Bacillati; phylum Bacillota; class Bacilli; order Caryophanales; family Bacillaceae; genus Bacillus; species Bacillus cereus group sp. BfR-BA-01310. The sequence continues at coordinate 5,584 of NZ_JAKUHD010000021.1, forward strand.
TTCTGGTGCAATGATTGCATCTATTCTTATGCAGCTATTCCGAATAGTTGATGAATAAACCTCATTACATTTTGGACACACTTGTCCCGTAAAATAAGTTGGCCTTTTTTAATGATATGCATTGCTTCTATTCCTGAAAGAATAGATTTAGCTGTATGAAAAGATTTCAATCCTAACATTGAACGAACTCTCTTTTTAATAAAACGATGATCTTGCTCTACAATGTTATTAAGGTATTTTATCTGCCTTATTTGGATGCCTACAGGCATCTTTTTCTCTTTCTTCAACTCTTCAATCGCTATAGGATAGGCCGGATTTTCGTCTACTGTAATCACACGGGGCTTTGAAACATGAAAAGGCTGCAAAGCTTTCTTGAAAAAACACTTTGCAGCCCTGTGATCTCTTGTTTTGCTTAAATGAGAATCAATTGTATTTCCTTTTGAATCAACAGCACGATATAAGTACATCCATTGACCTTTGACTTTCACATACGTCTCATCGACTCGCCAAGAATCATTGGTTGATTTAAGATGACGTCGTACGCGCTTATCTAATTCGGGACCATATTGATGAACCCATCGCATAATCGTTGTATGAGCAAGGGATAGCCCACGTTCTTCCATCATTTCGACTAAATCACGAAAACTGGGGTTGTACCGTAGGTACCATCTCACGATTAATAAAATAATATCCGGTTGATAATGTTTCCACTTGAATAGATTTTGCTTTTCCATACCAATCACATCCTTTTTTAGAGTACTAGTATCAATTTCTATTTAGTATTACTGATAGCAGTTAAACTAACTGGGAGCTACTGTTAACTAAGTGAAAATCTAACTTTAACAGAATTCATATAAAAAAGGTGTTTTCAGGCATGGAAAGCACCTTTTCAGTCTACAACTATTTTTTAATAGTCTAATACTTTTTTCTATAGGTTAAAACATTTTTTTAATGGAACAATATGAGTCGTATCGCCAAGATTTTAACGAAAACATACGCTAAGCAAAAAATATAATAGCTGCCCATATGGACAGCTTATTTACATAATTTTCGTTAGCGGAAGTCAATTAAAGTGTTACAGATGTATTAAGATGTGTAGTATCTCCTTCTAGTTGTATGGTGTAACCTTCATCTTTAATTTCTAAAATAGTTAAACTAGTACCATGTATGAAGGGCGGATCCCATAAGTTTGTAATAGATTCCCCTTTAACATGCATAAGCAATGTTTTTAAAAAAATTGCATGGGTAACAATTAAAATATTTCCTTCTTGATGAGTTGAGATAATGGTATTAAATACTGAAACAACTCGGTCTACAAATTGTTTAAGCGTTTCCCCTCCAATTGGTTCATAGTAAATTGGATTTTCCCAAAAATTTTTGTACTGTGCTGGGTGAGCTTTTTTTATTTCTTCATGTGTTTTCCCTTCCCAAGCACCCATATTGATTTCTCTTAAATCTGGATTTAATATCAAACTAGTATCGTTTTGTTTACTAAGTAATTTTGCTGTATTTACAGCTCTATTACTTGTACTTGTATAGATTGCATTAAATTCTATGTTTTTTAGTGAATTCCCTAAAGAAATAGCATTGTTTATTCCTTCGGGAGTTAATGCTGAATCTTTCCAACCTTGCATTCTATTTTCTATATTCCATTCTGTTTGTCCATGTCGGGTTAAGTAAATTCTCATTATTCTGGACCACCTTAATTTTTTCTTTATTGTATCATTTAGAATAATTGATTTGTTGTAAAAATTAGATGTATATTCCATTCATGTGAGGTTAACATAACGTCTCATTAGCGGAAGTTAATATATGTAATTTACCTACAAAAATTATCATTGTCAGACTGAAATTATGCCTTCTAACTCGGTAATTTCCTCATTAATTAACTGTTTTATTTTTTTTATAAAATCATCAATTTGATTAAGTTCCGTAAGAATAAACAGATTTGAACGCATCCAATAAGGCTTTGATTGCTTATTGTCAGCTACTACCTCTATACCCACAATTCCTCTTCTATCATGTAAGAAGAATCTCATGGATAAGAAATGGGTTATATTGTCTATATCCTTACCTGAAACCCATTGAAACTCATGTAATTTAAAAGTGGAAAACTTGATTATTCCCTTTTTTAAATCCTCGAGTTCTTCATTGGTGGTATATATGTTAATGCTCGCAGTGCCATAAAATCCAGTAAAGTCAAAATTCAATTCATAGAAATCGGTATCTTCCCATATCTTTTTTATTTTTATATTTGGTTCAGGCATTGTGGTCTATCCTCCCATAAATTGCACTTTCCAATTGAGAATATTATAAGGGGTACCGTTCCTTCTTTTTCATATGCATAAATAGGATTTGCTTCTGTGCTTGTGTTACCATCTCCAAAGTCCCAAAGGTAAGAAATAATTTTTCGATCTTCAGCTTTTGAACTATCGCTCTTAAACTGAATTGCGTTATTTGCTTCCCCGTAATATGCTTCTTTTCTCTCTACAATCATTCCTTCATTTGAGCCTTCATCTGTTGCAATGCCGTGGAAAACAATATCATACTCAAACTGATTTTCATTATTTACACGATAATTTACAAAATATGCTGTTACTGTTTTATAACCGCTCCATCCTTTTTGTGACAGCTTTTCTAATGCTTCGTTCACTTGTTTACTCATCGTTTTCCAGTCTTCAGATTCACCTTTCGTTGTACCGCCTGTGTACGTACCTTCAACTGTAAATGTATTAAAGAATTGAGACTTATGCTTTGTAATTTTTGCATCTTTTACATTCGCAACATCTGCAATCTCTTGTTTCACTTCCGCTAGTGCCTTCTGTGCATGACTTACTACATAATCATCTGATACTTGCAGCACATTATATTTATCTATATTATCAATTAATTGCTGCATATATGTTTGATATTCTTTATTCAATTGTGCATCTTTACTTAACGCCTCTCGGTATGCATCATAACCTTTCACATCATTTGCACTAATTAAATCTTGTATTTTATCGAACTCATCAAATTTGTTAGTATACATATAAGACTGCAATGCATAGGAATAGTGATAAAATCCCATGATCCATATTTTGAAAACAATGTTTTTTCTGCTGTAAAGCGATCTGCTGGTTCGTTTGATAAACCACTTATCATACTCTTACGCGGTACTACATTATTTGTACGTGTCGATCCGGCAAATAATTCCGCATTTTCTTCTTGATACCATGTCAAACGTTCATTTTGCTGTATATCTCCTCTCCAAAATAATCCAGGCACTTCATATCTTCCTTGCAAATAGTGCGTAAATTCATGACGGAACAACTCTTCTAAACTATAAATACTTTGCTGCGGTGTACGTTCGTATGTAAAGAATGTTCCGATTTGTTCAATATACATACCACCATTATCTGTTCCATATCCGTACAACTGCTGGTTAAATTTATATTCACTTGGCGTATTATAAATCACGACTGTTAATACATCATCGGGATTCCCTTGTTCTAATGCTTTATCATTTCCAATTACACGATGATATTGTGCTTTTACTTCTTTCGCAGCCCAGTACATTCTTTGGATCTTTTCCTCTGTCACTTTATCTCCCGTTTTAAAGACAATTGCTCCGTCATCAAACGTATACGTTTTCGGTAAAAGTTTCTTCTTACCCTCTTCTCGAAGTTGATCTAAATTTACTGCTTTTCCATTTGCATCTACTCCGCCGTAATTTGTAGCAATCTGTGCTGCCGCACCAAAATATTGCTCTCCTAAATATGGATACATCTGCATCGCTTGGGTAACAACGTCTAACCCCTTCTTCGGATTGCTATGAAATTTCCCTAAACGTCCTGTATAGTAAATCCCATTATTAATGAGCCAACTATTTTCATCCTTCACATTACGGATAAGTGCCATTTTATTGATTTCATTTATATAACTAAAACAAAATAACATATTATTTAAATGATCCAAATTAAATATGCAAAATTGCATACTATTGTTGGGGTACGACAACGATTCTTTCTTTTTGGAGCCACTCACAAAATAAAAACAAGAGGAAAAGCGATATTTACTATTTAACCTTCTTGTTTTTTTATTAATTTATCAATCTACCTGAAGTAGATATTTTTAAGGTCTCTTCACCATTTTCTGTGGTTTACATATAATCCTGGGTGTGTTTAACGTTAAGTCAATCCTTTGAATCGTCTATAAAAGTATACTTTTATAGACATAACAAACGTTCTTCACTTCTTTGAATACGTAGTGATAGAAACTAAACCACAAGGTGTACCTTTTGAAGTGATGAGATGTATTTTAGGGGTATTAAAGTTTCTTAAGTTGATTGCATGTATAAGTGCTCTCTTTTTTTAAAAATATATATTAATAAAATCAGGTAATACTTTAGAAATTCTTTAAATTTATTTAACTTTACTTATCCTTATATATTATTTAATATATTTAAAGTAAAAGTATTGGATTTAATATTATTAAAGCGGAGGTTTACATGAGCAAAGGAAAGCCTAATAAAACAAAGAAAGATAAAGTTACTTTTAGATTAAACGCACTGTTTTTTTGTGTGTTTTTACTATTTTCAACTATTATTCTTCAGTTAGGAAAAGTACAAATCGTTGATGGAGAATCTTATAAAAATATAGTTGAAAAACAAGAAAACGAAACCATTAGTGTCCCCGTTCCACGTGGACAGATTTTTGATCGAGAAGGTGAAAAGGTTGTTAACAATAACGCTATTCGTGTCATAACGTATACAAGAATGAAAGGTATACAATCCGATGATATTCTGAAAGTAGCTAAAGACCTTTCAAATATAATTGAAATATCCGAAGAAGATATAAATAAATTAACTGAAACAGATAGAAAAGATTTTTGGATGCAAATGAATAAAGAACAGGCCCAAAAAAAAATAACGAAACAAGACGAGGAAAAACTTAGAGCAAAAAATATTGAGGGAAAAGGGTTTGATAATAAAATAGAAAAATTGAGACGAGAACGTGTCACTGATGAAGAACTAAGTAAATTAACGCCAGAAGACCTAAAAGTATTAGCTATTAAAAGTAAAATGAGTTCAGGATATCAAATGACACCTCAAGTTATAAAAAAGAACGCAACCGAGAAAGAATACGCAATAATAAGTGAGAATTTAGAAAGATTCCCAGGGGTAGATGCAACAACAGACTGGGATCGTAATTATGTAAATGGGGATTTATTCCGTTCGGTATTAGGAAATATTACAAGTGCTGAAGAAGGGCTTCCAAAAGAAAATTTAGACTCTTATTTAGTGCGTGGTTACAATCGTAATGATCGCATTGGAAAAAGTTATATTGAACAACGGTATGAAGACGTATTACATGGAGAAAAAGCTGAAGTTCGAAATATTACTGACAAAGAAAAAAATATTACTCAAACAGAAATGATTTCCAACGGGAAGAACGGAAAAAATTTAACATTAACAATCAATATGAAATTACAGAAGCAGGTTGAAGAGATTATTGAAAAGCGTTTAAAAGAGTTTAAAGGTTCAGAACCACTATTAGACCGAGCGTTTGTGGTAATGATGGATCCAAAAACAGGTCAACTTTTATCCATGGCTGGAAAAAAATTAGTGAAAAAAGATGGGAATATAAAAGTAGAAGATTATGCTTTAGGTACATTGACTAGCTCTTATGAGCTTGGATCTACCGTAAAAGGAGCTACACTTTTAACAGGATTTGAGACAGGTTCCATAACGCCAGGAACATATTTTCATGATGCACCAATGTATTTTAAAGGAACAAAACCCAAAAAATCTTGGAAGGATTTTGGAAGTATTGATGACCTACGAGCGTTACAAGTTTCATCAAATGTTTACATGTTCAATACAGCTTTAAAAATTGCAGGCATAAATTATGTACCTAATGGCTCATTAAATATTACAGCAGCTACATTTGATAAAATGAGATATTATTTTGGACAATTTGGTTTAGGTGTTCCAACAGGTATAGATTTACCAAATGAAGATATTGGACAAATGAGTAAAGAAAATTATCAGCCAGGTTTCTTACTAGATTTAGCTATTGGACAGTATGATACGTATTCACCATTGCAGTTAGCACAATACATTTCTACTATTGCAAATGGGGGATATCGAATGAAACCACAGATTGTGCAAGAAATTCGAGAGCATACAGTGAAAGAAGAAGAGATTGGAAAAGTTGTACAATCCATGGAGCCAGTTGTATTGAACCGTGTAGATATGAAAAAAGAATATATTGATCGAGTACAAGAAGGTTTCAGAAGAGTATTTCAAGAAGGTGATGGAACAGGTGTGCATTATTTCCAAAAAGCTTCTTATAAACCGGCTGGTAAAACAGGAACAGCACAAACAGTTTATGGAGGAGATGATCCTGTTGGTAGAGATGAACAAGGGAAAAGAATCCGTTGTTATAATTTAACTTTAGCAGGATATGCTCCATATGATAACCCGGAAGTCGCATTTTCTGTTGTTGTACCATGGGTATATGATGATAAAGGTGGAATTAATTCAATGATTGGTAGAGACATTTTAGATGCATACTTTGAATTAAAAAAGGATACAGGGGATAATACCCCTTCTCAAACAAACTAAATAAAGCGAATGAAGATAATAAAAAAATGCCCCCTGCATTAAAACTTAGTAGGCGGCATTTTTTATGAAATTATTAATAAGGAATGGAACCATATGTTATCTGAAGAACAAGAATATAATCTTAATTTAAAGTTTTTTCTATTTGGTATGTTGATGTTTTTGTTGTTATTTTTCAATTTTGATTTTTATAAAGTAAAAGGAAATTCCATGTACCCCACTGTACAAGATCAAGAATATATATTAGTAAATAGAGCAGCTACAACAATCTGCCCATTATATCATGGGCAGATTGTTGTTATAAAAATACCGAACGATTCCAATTATTACATAAAAAGGATAATTGGTTTGCCCAATGAAACAGTTAAAATGGTTAACGATTCCGTTTATATAGATGGGGAGAAACAAGAAGAACCTTATGTTTACAAAGATTTAATTAATAAAACTGAATTTTTCTCCAACTTTAGCGAGAGGAAAGTGCCTTCAGGCAAATTATTTGTAATGGGAGATAATCGTTATAAAAGTATGGATAGTCGAAACGGTCTAGGGTATATAGATAAAACTAGTATAGTAGGAGTGTTAGCTTGCAATTTTTGGCTTTTATAAAAAGTACATGGTGTTCCCAGAAAAAAACAGGGGTTTAAATAGTATAAATCTTGGGTGAATAAATGAATCCTTGCTAATATACATGAAGACAACAACAATAGCAGCACCCTGTTAATATAGTTAAATTATTATTAATATTGAATTTGAAAATAAAAAGAACTTGTAGGTATCTCTACAAGTTCTTTTTTAGATAATGAAAAAAAGTGAAATAAACTATCTCATAACTTGAATCGGAGCAAACACTCTAACCACGGGTTGATTTTATTATATATCAAATCTTAACATATCCACTTTTGATATTTGAAAATTATGTTAATTATGACTGTATGGTTTCAACTAACTGCAACTTTTTAATCAATTCTTCAGTTGATAAAACTGTGGCAAACTCATCATCTAAAGTTGCTAATGATACATTATGTATTTGTTCAGCTGAATAATATGTGTCGTCTGCGCCTTTTATTGCAAATGCAGCTGTTGCATCAGATACTAGGTAAGTTTCAAAGCCTAAATTACCACTCATTCGAGTAGTAGTTGATACACAGTGAGGAGTTGTTAATCCTACTATTACGGCTTTTTTTATTTTATTTTCTTTCAAATGTTCTTCAAGTCCAGTTCCTATAAATGCGCTGTTTACTTTCTTCTTAAAAATCGTTTCATCTTTGATTGGAACTACAATATCTTTAAAACCTGAACTTTGTTTACTAGGGTGGAAAATAGATTGATCGTTATCAGATAAGTGCTGAATATGTATAATTGGATATTCTATTTCTCTCCACATATTTAAAAGAATTAGAATATTCTCTTCAGCATTAGGGTTATTTCTAGTACCCCATTTCTCCTCTTCAAAAGCTTTTTGAACATCAATTATAATTAATGCTGTATTGCTGAAATCTTCTCTCATATGCATTTCTCCTTAAATCTTTTTGTATATTTTAACATTTTCGTTAGATTGGTGTATTAAAAGTAGGGATTTTATTTAAATTTCCTACAATGAATTTTATTTCGTCAATCCTTATAATAAAGCTGATTTTTATGTTTTCAACTTAGGCAGGCATCGTAATCAAAATAAGAAATTCATTGTTCCCTAAAACAAAAACAGATTGGATCCTTACAAATAACTAATTATAGAAAAGTAAAATTTCGTTTAGGGGATGCTTTAAAATCTTAGCTTGCTGGCGATGGGGTACCGCCAGCATTTTGAAAAAAACCCACGCTAAGTAAAAAAACAATAAGCTGCCAATATGGACAGCTCATTTACATAATTATCGAAAGCGGAAGTTAAAAGTTTTTAGTTTCTTGCTCAATTAAAGCACCCGTTAGTTAAAGATTATGGATAAATAATTTGAAAGTGTTTTTATCTAAATACACCTTTTCTTTTGGAAAGCCAATCTTCTAAGGCATCTTCGTGTAGTTTTGTGAATAATTTCGGTATTTGATCTATTGGGAAGTATTTTAAATCTAAAGTCTCAATACCATCTACAGTAAGTTCCCCGCCAATTGGCTTGCATTGAAAACAATGAGTGATAGTCTGAGCTTTATCTCCGTTCGGAAACTCACCAGAATATTTAGAGTAGACACCTATAAGATGTTCAACCTCAACATTTAATCCTGTCTCCTCAAGTATTTCTCGTTTAGCGGTGTCTTCAAGAGATTCTCCAAGTTCCATAGCACCACCTGGAAGACCCCACTCATTTCTATCTCCCCGTTTTTGTAAAAGGATTTCATTTCGTTCGTTATAAACAATACCTCCAGCAAAATTAAGAAATATTAAATCGTGCCCTACTTTTTCCCGAATATAACGAATGTAGTCTTTATTTGAAGTCATAAATTTCCTCCTATTTATATATAAAATACAAATTAATTATATATAAAAATAGAATAAAATGGTAATAAAAATGATATTATTCCTTATTCAACTAGCCTGCCATTTAATTGAATAAGGAACAGTATATATCCTATACATGTTAGGTTGACATAACGCATCATTATCGGTAGCAAGAAAAAGGCGGATTCTTACTCTCACAAGGAATCCCTTTTTTCTTTTTCTATAACTCTATTCATTTTTTATACATTCCTATCCTGGCGTGGGTTTTAGGGTTCCTATTTGTTACTGAATTAACTGGAAAACTGTGTAAAATCTCGCATGCTCTTAGCGGTTCCGGGGCAAAAACTTTGAAGTATATGAAAATGGTCTATCAAACTTGGACATACTGATACTAGTACTCTAAAAAAGGATGTGATTGGTATGGAAAAGCAAAATCTAATCAAGTGGAAACATTATCAACCAGATATTATTTTATTAACCGTGAGATGGTACCTACGGTACAACCTCAGTTTTCGTGATTTAGTCAAAATGATGGAAGAGCGTGGGCTATCTCTTGCTCATGCTACGATCATGCATATGGTCCCGAATTAGATAAGCGCGTACGACGTCATCTTAAATCAACCAATGATTCTTGGTGAGCCGATGAGACGTATGTGAAAGTCAAAGGTCAATGGATGTACCTATATCGTGCTGTTGAGTCAAAAGGAAATACAATTGATTTTCATTTAAGCAAAACAAAAAATCATAGGGCTGCAAAGCGTTTTTTCAAGAAAGCTTTGCAGTCTTTTCATGTTTCAAAGCCCCGTTTGATTACAGTAGAAAAAAATTCGGCCTATCCTATAGCAATTGAAGAGTTGAAGAAAGAGAAAAAGATGCCTGTAGGCATCCAAATAAGGTAGATAAAATACCTTAATAACATTGTAGAGCAAGATCATCGTTTTATTAAAAAGAGAGTTCGTTCAATGTTAGGATTGAAATCTTTTCATAAAGCTAAATCTATTCTTTCAGGAATAGAAGCGATGCATATCATTAAAAAAGGCCAACTTATTTTACGGGACAAGTGTGTCCAAAATGAAATGAAGTTTATTCGGAATGGCTGCATAAGAATAGATTCCATTAGGAATCTATATACCTCTTTCAAATAGATGCAATCTTTGCATCAGAACAGGTTCATGAATATGGAAATCTCATCTATCAAATTTGGAACTAACTTCTTCCGAAGCATTGTTCCTCATTTACCAACCTGTTTATGTTTTTTTCAAACTTTGCAACAGAGCCACATTGTTTTAATTGAATTTCATGTTATACTTCTATAGGCATCTGATTTTTATTCTATATAAAAGTATGTGAAAAGCCCTTATCAATTCGATAATGGCTTTTCTATTTTTCATGAAGATCGATTATATGGTATGAGCAATAAATTTAAAGGAGAATTATAAAATGATTTTTCCAAGTAACATCAATACGTCTTATGAGTATTCAATTATAGAAATTCAATGTTTACCTTGTATTTCTACAGCACCCGATTTTTATGATAATTTTGTACTTATTTGTAGTACTTATCTTAACAAAAATGATAAAGCACATGGTCATACTACATTTGAAATTCAATCTATAAAAGAACTGTCTTATAATAATCCAAATGTAAAAAATGCTAAGAAGTTTGTATACCAAGGTGGGTCTTTGAAAATAAATGATTTTGTAACAATTACTCAAGCGGAATCAGACTATGATACGAAATTCATAGCGAGACTTTCCTATCAATATCATAGCGATCAAGAGAGGGAATATATACAAGAGCAAGATTTACTCTTATTTTCCATTTCTGAAGGGCCAAAGGGGCAATTGTCTAATATTCCTTATTTATATCTTCCTCCAGATTTTAAGAAGTATATAGAATATTATCAGGCTAAGCACGATTCTGAAGTTCTTCACACTGCTTACTCAATATTAGAACATTTCATAAAAGAACATGATTGTTCAGAATCTTTCATTAATCAATTTGAAATTTTAAAAGAAAAACAAAAGAATAAATCTCTTATCTTGTATGATAGCCTTTTACGGAATCAATATAGGAAAATTTAATTTATTTTCATAGAAACATCAAAAACCCTTTAAATATTATACAAAATATGCCTATTGGTTTAAAAAAATGAAGAAAATGCATAAATGCATAAAACTATATATGTATTTTATAGTATCCTAGACTGTATCTGTCTAAAAGTCTTTCATAGTACATTTTTGACACTCCCACCCCTAAAGGGGCAAGCTGACATACGTCAGTGGGATTCTTGCTACCAAAGGCGAAGTCCATTTCTGGTATCGCTGACGTGCAAGATTGCAATTTGCTATCACCACTCCCAGGACAGACCGTATAGGTTCATGGGTTAAGGTGCTGTTGCCATACCGTACAGATTGTTTGGTTCTCCTTATGTTTTAGAGTCTTTTGCAGGACTTTGAGGCCATTTTAATATGTTTTGCTACGCAAAAGCGATACTTTCATCCCATGCTTAAAGGTGGACTTAAGTTCTGCAGGGGCTTTCTCGTATCGTAAATCTGTAAATTTTAATTAAAAGATACCAATTGTTTAATAAACTTAGTGAAGTAAAGTTAATTACTTTAATATATTATTAGGAGAGAATTTATGAGTAAAAAACTATTAAAATCAATAACATCATTAACGATGGTAGGAGGTGCATTGTTAGGAACAAGTAGTGATCCCGTAAAAGCTGAAGTCCAGTCAGGGGGAAATTCAGTTGTATTTAATGATGTTCCCAAAAACCATTGGGCAAATAATGCCATTACGAGCTTAGCTAATCGTAATATTATCGGAGGATATGGAAATGGAATGTTTGGCCTGGGAGATAATGCTACTCGTGAACAGGTGGCAGCTTTAATTTATCGTGTGCTAGCTCCTGCTAAAAAAGGAGGCACTCTTAATAAGGACAACTCTTTTTATATTATGCAAGATGGGTCTCAGCTTAAAAATCCATATAAGGACATTAATAAAAACTCAACAATGTTCCTAGAAGAGATTCTATTTTTGACAGACATAGGAGTCTTTAAAGGGGATCAAAATGGGGAATTTCGACCAAAAGAATCGTTAAGTCGTGCAGAAATGGCACAGGTCATCAAGACTGCTTTTAAAGTTCCTGTGTTAAGTAAACATACTTTTAATGATGTACCAGATAATTCATGGGCAAAGGACGCTATTAGTGCCGTACAGTCGAATAAAATTGCATCAGGTACAGGTAATGGAGGTTTTGAACCAAATAAAACTGTAACTCGTGAACAGTATGCACAGTTTTTATTTAATGCATTAAATTATAGGGAACAATTAAATACACAAAATCCTGATGTGACGAAACCAAATAATGAAGATACGAGTGTACAAACTGAGGTACAACTATTAGAAGCTTATAAAAAAGACATGAAAAATTATATTAATAATCATGAAGAAGATATAACTATAACATATAAATCTAAACAATCTAATATTAGAGAAGTTATGGATACGCTTGTTAAAGCATATGATGAGACAGTTGATTCAAATGAATACATGAAATATAACATCTCAAATACACAATATTCTATTCGTGGTATTCCAGGAGATTATGTATTTACATTAAAAATTACATACCGTGAATCAAAAGAGCAAATGAACTATGTAAAGACACAAGCAAAATCAGTTATCACTTCTATTGTTAAAGCTGGTATGGATGAACATGAAAAAGTAAAAGCGATTCATGATTATGTCGTAAAACATGTTTCGTATGATACTTCTTTCCAGGCTTATACGGCATATGAAGCTTTAGCAAACCGTTCTGCTGTTTGTCAAGGCTATGCATTATTAACTTATCAATTATTAAAAGAGGCAGGAGTAGAAGGTCATATTGTAACAGGGACTGGAAATGGACAACCTCATGCTTGGAATCTAGTGAAAATTGAGGGGAAATGGTACCATCTTGATACAACCTTCGATGATCCAATTCCAGATGTAGAAGGACGTGTAACTTATTCATACTATAATTTATCTGATGAACAAATTGCTAAAGATCACCAATGGGATCGTAATCAATTTGCGAAAGCAACAACAATCTATAATAATGAGTTAACAAATAAAATTCAGATCGGTAGCCCGAAAGCAATGGGATATCAGAAAATATTAACGGATATCAAACGCTAAAATGAATCTATGTAGTTTATTAATAAAATAAAACAATGCACAAACAATTAATTGAGGTCTGTGTAACAATGGACCAGTACTAGATGAAAAAAGAATCCCATAAACATATATGATATGGGATTCTTTTTTTTATTTTAGTTGTTTTGTTCATCTGATGTGTATATTTACAGCATGTAATCATTTTAACTAAATTTAGGTAATTCCTCTCTCTCTTCAATTTGTATGTAGGCACATGGCACCAACAAATAGGTGGGAGATGAATTACTTTTTTTCATAATAAAACATACGTTTTATTGTTATCATCTAGTTATGAAGTGTCCTTAACAAGTGATTATATAAGGTTGAGTAGACAAAGAAACTGCGAAAACCAAGAAAATTCTTCCACTCGTAAAATAATCAAGGTATCTAAAGAATCTCCATTCGTTGAATATCTAAGGCAGGAATAGTCCGAAGTAACGCCCAGCCAGATGAAAGAGTACTTTCGTCATGGAACTGAGTGTCACTTTATCTATAAATTGGCCTTAAGTTAATTATTAACCCATAAGCTGACCGTGAATTTCACAAAACAATATAAAATGTGCTTTATATATCATTTTCGTTTTTGGTAAAATAAAATAAAGTCCCTTTGTTATTCGATTGTAGAATATATTTTACATTAAGCATTCTAGATATATCTTCAATTATTTTTAATCCAAGCCCCACATTTTTACTATTAGTTTCAAAACCAATTCCATTATCCCTAATGGAAACAACACTATTTTCAATGGTTACCTCAAGCTTTTTAGCCTTTGAATGTTTTAACGTATTCTGAAAAATGTTATCAAATAACCTTTGAATCCATAAATCGTTACTAATCCATATCAAGTCTTTATTTAGTGGATTATATATTAATTCAATATCATGAATACTATACAAATAATCCCACTTTTTAACCATAGCTTCTAATAAATCATGTATATTCACCTCGTGATTTAAAATATAAGAATTCTCTAATGTATTAGTGTATTCTAAATTTAACTCACTGGTTAATTCAGCAATATACTGTATTTGTTGATATAACGATTCTAATATTGGTGCTTGGTCATTATTATATTGACCTTCTAAGTAAAATAATTGTAACCTGACAGCTGTTAAAGGCGTATTAATATCATGCCTTAATTTATTTAAAAGCTCCTTCTTCATTTCCTCTTGCTGTTTAAGTTCTAATTCTCGATATGTAGTTCTTTCAATTAATAAATTTACTGACCTGATTAGTTCTCCTATTTCATCATCACTTTTAACGTCTAATTTATTCGGAATCTTTTTATCACTAGCTAAATTTCGAATGGTTTTATTTAATATATCTATTTTATTTAATAGTGAGTTAATCGATTTTGAAAATAAAAAGGCTAATAACAATATTGATAAAAAAAATACAACTAGCATTGTAGGATACGCAAAAGACTCATGAAAAGGAATGTCATTATTTTCTGCCTTAAAGGCACTATTATAAATTATTGACATAAAGATACTAATCAACAGTAATAAAAATGGTACGCTTATAGCAGCAGAAAATAACAATAACTGATATTTTTTCTTTAATTTCATTTCTTTATATAGGTATTTAATCTATACCCTTCTCCATATATATTTTGGATAATTTCACCCGTTTTATCATTGATTTTTGTTCTTATTTTTTTTATGTGCACATTCAAGATATTTTGATCTCTATCTTCGAATTTCCATAAATAATCAAAGAAATGTCCTTTCGTTAAAATACGATCCCTATTTTCATATAAATAGAAGAATATTTTACGCTCAATCGCAGTAAAGACCACTTCATTATGCAAGTTATTATTGAAAACTTTTTTATGCTCAGCATCAATATATAAGTGTTTGATTTGCGTAAAAGTACCATATCGATTATCTAACATTTTCTGCATCCTTAGTAACAACTCTCTAGGATCAAAAGGCTTTATCATATAATCCTCCCCGATTGTCAAACCTTGGAGTTTGCTGTCCATATCACTTCGGGCGGATAGAAAAATAATTGGAATATTTAATCCTAGATTTTTTATTTTCTTTGTTATTTGATAGCCATCTTTACCTGGTAACATCACATCCATTATAACTAAGTCCATTTTATGGATGATTCCAAACACTTCTTTTCCGTCTGTTTTCCAAATTACATTGTATCCTTCGCGCTGCAAAATTTTTTGCAACAGATCACCAATCATTACATCGTCTTCAACTATTAAAATATGATATCCCTTCATCATGCAAACCTTCATTTCACTTTTTTATTGATAAATTCCTTAGAAAGCTTATATATTTCATCAGCCTGGTATAAATAAATGCTGTGTGTCCCCCTCAATTTTATAACATCTGCTATTTCAAGTTGTTCTGCAAATTCTTTATAATCTTTGTAATGTTGTTTTGTATATTTCGAGTTTTTATTTTGATCAGCAACTGCATCTAAAAATAATATAGGTGTTTCTTTTGGTATCGGAAGGTTAACGGATTTTTTACTGTTTTCGTAAGAATGTAAGAGCTCTTGTTTCATATCAACATTAAAAAACTGTTTATACGATATTGCTTTATAAATTTCTTTTTCATGTTTAGTTAAAAAAGATTGTCGAATCACTTCAGGATTATAAGTAGTAGAAGGTAGAAGTCGATGAACACCCATTTCCGTTAAAATATTCATTCCTCTTATTTTTAATGTTGACTTATCCACTTCGCTTTTATATTTCACATACTGCTGAGGTAAACCAATATCTAACGCAATAATTCCTTTGATTTCCTCCGGATATTTTTGTGCCCAATAAATAGCCTCTATTCCCGATATTGAATGCGGAACTAAAATATAAGGAGGTTTATGTCCACTTTTAATAAGTGCTTCTCTCGTTTGTTCTAATATTGTATCAATATCCCTTCCATCGTTAAAAACATCACTGTTCCCATAACCAGCTCTTTCTACAACAGCAATCTTATTTTCTTTTGAAAACTTACTATATACTCCTTTCATTTCATAAACAGGAGCAGCAATCCCAGAGCCAGCCATAAATACATATGTATCCTTACCGTTTCCCTCACTATAAACATTCATTTTTTTATTATTAATCTTAACGATTGTTCCCTTACTTTTAATAAGATCTGATTCCTTACTTAATTGATAGTTATGGTATATAAAAACAGATACTAATATAAGTAAGATAACCGCAATAAACATAATAAATATATTCTTTAATACTCTAAATAATTTTCTCATAGGGTTCTCCTTTCAAGTTATATTGAAAGGATACGATATAAAAATAAATTTCTAATAAATTTTATAGTAAATAATTTTTTCTCTTTGTTTCTAAATAGAATTCAATTGTTCAGCTCGAATGGTTGAGATAATATTCTTTTTAATTAGAGATTTAATCACTTTTCAATTTCAGATGTTCCTTTTTGAACACCCCCTATGATAATCATAACCAAATGAGGTGAAGCATCACAACTTTTTTACAAACGTCATGACTTTATTTCAAAGAAGCATAAGTTGACGGTAAACTAAAAGAAGCATAAGTTGGCCAAAACGGCCATCTTATGCTTCTTGTTACACTGAGAAGCTCCCAACTCTAAGCGTTAGCATAGGTGGTGAGTAGTTCACCGAACTATATAAACTAACGAGATAGCCTAATCCATGATTAGTTCTTGCACTTGTATAGAAATAAACACGCAAGATAGGTGAATTTAGGAAGCGATCACTTCTAAACAAGCTGGAAGTGGGGATAGTTTACGAAATTCATTTAGTCCTTATATGTATTTTGTAAATAACGATCATATAAATCTTTTTCTAAAATACTTTGTTTATCTTGTAGTTCCTTAAATTGTTCAATGAATTCACTATCTTCTTTTGTGCTTCGACACAAAGTATAAAAAGCATCATGGAGAATTTTAGATTCTTGATGAGCATCATAGTAGTCCATGTAGGTCTTAAATTCTGGTGGTAGATAAAGATAAGGGACGTTAGAAAAAGAACCTTTGATTCCTACTGAAGTAGAAAATAGGAGTAAGTCTTTATTTTGTATATATTCCATCTCTTGATCTTTAGAATATTGGTAAGAAAGGTTTGCTATAACCTTTGTATCATAATCAGTTTTCACCTCAATTATGTTTACAAAATCATTAATCCTTAAAGTACCACCTTTGAATGCAAACTTTTTGGCTTCTTTAACGTGTGAATTATTATAAGATAATTCTTTTACAGATTGGATTTCAAATGTAGTATGACCATGTGCTTTATCATTTTTATTAAGATATGTACTACAAATAAGAACAAAGTCGTTTTGAAATTTTATTGTTTCAGAATTATAGGGTAAGCATCTAATTTCTATTATTGAATACTCACACATACCGTTAACATTATTGGGAAAAGTCATTATTATTATAATTCTCCTTTATATTTATTTCAGGTGAAGAGTAGTTACTCTTCACTACCTTTATTTTAAATAAATTATAGATTAATAGTAACCCTCAATTCCAAAAAATTATGAGGGTTTATAAAAAAGCAGTCTAACTCCTAATACTCCAGTTAAAAGGTTCTGGTGCAAAAATAAAACAAAAGAGAATAAAGCATATATATTCCTAACGAAATCGTATCTTATGTTGCAAGTCCAAACGGGAACGTGACGGTATCTTATATGAATCAAAGGGAAATCCTTCATGGGAGGTACATTTACATGGTCCATAGCAGGCTGATAAGATGCCCCTTACTCAACCATATTACAATTACCTCCCAAACTTATACTTCTGTATGACTAAGTCTTTATCGTCATATCTAGGGTCTAACTTAACTTCACCTTTGTACTCAATGATTCGTAACCTGTCAGTCGGATATACCTTATCGTAAAGTTCCTGTTTCACCCATATCTTTTTCATTTTGTTATTGTCAAACAACTCTAAAGTAGGGTGTTTCAGTATGATATACTCTTCTTCAATGTGTTTCCCAAGAACCATAACCTCTTTTGCTTTGCCGTTTTTAACTAATTCATCGTTTTGATACCCCTCTATAACTGACAAGACCAAACAGAATAAGACGAAAATACCTACATACATCCAAGCCTTCTTCCTTCTCTTTTTCTTGTATGCTTCAAGTTTCATGATATACTCTTCAAGTTCATACTCTGTATACTCTTTCACAGATGAATCTAAGTAGTAGGTTTTTCCAAACTTTGTACTCTTAAATACAACATAGTCGTCTACATACTCTGGGTCTTTCTCTAAGTTTATGAATTTCTTTTCACTCATAACATACCCCTTTATTTGTTTCCTATTATCACTACCCCAACTAAGATGAAAACAATAACACTTATAACCACAAGAGTTGCCTTTTTACTTAATTTTCCCCCAGAACCTTCTAATACTGCCCATATAATAATTGGGAAAAGAAGAATACCAAGGAGAATGTCAACAAACTTGTTACTCTGCTCCTCTTTCAGTTTCTCTTCTTTTCCTATGCGTTCTACCCTATTTGGTACTTTTTCTACGTGTATTGGATTCTTCTTTTTCTTACGTCTATGATTCACTATTCATACCCCTTACTTTGAATCGTAACTTTCAAATAGCATAGTCTTTCCTTTGTACTCAATAACCTCAATGCGAGAACCAATGTCTAAACGTTTGTATACTTTCTTACTTACGCTACCTGTGTGCGTTTCACCATCTACTTTGTACTTGATTTCATAAGTCTTAAACCCTTTAGGTGTGTACTCTTTCATGTCTACGACTTCCGCTATACTTGACTTACCATGTTGTCTGACTTGTATCTCGTCGTACGTTCCTACCCCTATGAGTAGGAACGTACACACTAGAAACACTACAATACAACCAATTCTAAACCGTTTCTTTTTCAATATAATCCCCCTTACTTTACATCGTAACTATCATACATGATTGTCTTTCCTTTGTATTCTAGTACTTCTATTTTAGTGCCTTTGTCTAACTTCTTGTATAACTCTTTATCTATATTACCTAAGTAAGTCTTATCTTTTATTTTGTACTTGATTTCATAGGAGTTACCTCGCATAGTTGAATATTCTTTCTTATCCACTACTTCTACTATTACTGGTTTACCATACTGTCTGACTTGAAACTCTTCTATTGTATGTTTACCTACAAAGATGATAGCACCAATGATAAATACTGAAATATAGATAACTATTAACCGTTTACAAATATAAAGTACACAACAGTCAAGGTAAGACATACTATGTAACAGTGAACGAAGTCTATGTATATATGAGATAAGGAAATGCAAAAAGGAGGCGGGACTCAAGTGTGAGTTCTACCTCCTTTTTTTGCTGAATTTATAACTCTTTTAAGTTTTATCTAATAAAGCATTTACTTTATTGTTATTTATGTAGCAAGAGTAAGATTTTATTAAAAATTCTAAAGTTGTATTGGTTTATACGCTAGTGCTATATCTACTATTTGTTCTGGAGTAAGATTTTCATCATTCCAATATATTAGATCGCTTACTTCTGGATGTGAAACATTTCTTTCTACAACTTCTATCATTTCATCAATCTCCTCTTCAGTTCCTTCACATTCTACAATTTTGCTTACTAGATTTATCAGTTCCTCTCTTGTTAATTTCGCTGTACTTCTATTCATATAATATCTTTTATTGTAAATCTTCGAACTCCAACAAAAGTAAATATAATAACGAATAAGCAACTTAAGACATAAAAACTACTAAACTGAAAGAAAGTCTGCAAGCCTTCTAGATGAATAGGGTCCATTGCTAATCCTGGTTGCGCAAATGGCCATATATACCCGATATTTAAGTAATGAAATATCATTCCTATACATGTAAAACCAAAACTCATTCCAACGGGAACAGCAAAACTTTTTATAGCAGATGAAAGAAATAATTGTAGTGCAGCAATTGAAAATGTACCAATCCATCCATTGAATGACCAATTTAATAATGAATTCCAAGGAATAGGACTTGTAATACCTAGTAGCTTACCAATTAAGATATAAGCAATTAAAAAAAATACTTGTGTCAATAAAGTTAACATAACGATTACTAATAACTTTGCCATGTACACATATCGAAATGGAATTGGTAAAGAGATGATTTTTTTCCAGTTTCCCTCGCTATGTTCAAAGCGGCATACAAACGCACAATAAATACTTACTACGACAGGAAATAAAAATAATCCATAAATTAATCCAACTTGTGTCCAAGCCTTCTCCCACTCATTTGTTGAGACTTTCATTAAGACATCGTAGTTTACTTGAAAATTTATGAGTCCAAGCGCAATACAAATAAGCGGAATGAATGTCATTACAATCCATATTTTTGAACGTTTTAATTTTAATAATTCACATCGAAATGAGCTTAATAACATATCTGCATCCTCCTAATGAATATCTTTTTGCGAAAAATGAGCAGTGCTAAGAACGATAAATAATAAACTAACTCCTAAACTTAACAAAAGATTCATCATGACTCCTTGGTTTGGGAAAAACACTATTTTCCCATTGGAAAATGCCCAAGAAATTGGATTTGTCAGAGATGAATAGGTCCAAATTATCCATGTTTTCCAAGGTAACATCTGCCCGAAATACCCAAGAAATGAGCCGATTACACCTGCCGTTAAAGCAAATACTTGATTTTTCACTACCAAAGATATCCAGAGTTGCAAAATAACCATTGGAATACATCCTATAATGGTAAAACAACCATATTTCAGTAATAATGTCACCGGAATTCCACTTTCAAAATTAAAAATTTTTCCTATTAATATAATTGCAGAAATAGAAATTATACCTGCGTATACAAGAAAAAAGAGACTAAAGATAATTTTAGTTATATATACTAGCTGCCTGGATGTAGGAATTGCACACAATAGCTTCCAGGTGTTCCCCTTATTTTCAAAATCAATTATTCGAGATGTAATTGTCGCTATCATTATAGGTAAAAATAATGCATTTATCATACTTACTCTTGAAAGAAGCGACTCCCAATTTAGAAATTCCTTTTTTTCTTGTGACACAATAGCAAATAACCAAAGTAATGCTAAAGACTGTATCAAAAATACAACTAAAAATAATTTCTTTCTTTTTAATTTCAATAATTCACTTCTTAAGGCAGCAATCACTATAAAACACCACCTTTTTCTGTTAAGCTTAGAAATATTTCTTCCAACGTATGCTTCTCTTCTTCAATTCGATAAACTGATATATTTTGCTTTACTAATAAATGATTTATGTGAGAAATAAGGTGATCTTCTTGTTGATGCGTAACAAGACAATCACCTTCAAGCCCGAGATGAATTTGATGCTGTTCTAAAATTTGATGTGCCTTTACTACATCATTTACACGTATTTTCATTAATGCCTGACTTTTTTTGCGTAACACTTCAATTTTGTCTTGAAAAATTAGCTGTCCACTATTAATAATACCCACTTGTGTTGCAATTTGATCCATCTCATTTAGCAAATGACTAGAAATAACAACTGTCATATCATATTGCTTTGGCAGTTGTTTGATGAGTTCACGAATTTCTTGAATCCCGGCAGGGTCTAATCCGTTTGTAGGTTCATCTAAAATTAACAATTTTGGATTTCCAAGTAGTGCCATTGCTATGCCAAGGCGTTGCTTCATTCCAAGTGAGTATTGTTTAACTAGTTTATCTTTTTGTTTCTCTAATCGAACGATACGTAATACCTCATCAATATTCTTTTTTGGTACTTGTAACATTTGCTGAATTACTTCTAGATTTTCATGACCTGTTAAATGTCCATAATAAGATGGCGACTCAACAAGAGAGCCAACCTCTCTTAAAATATCTATTCGATTTGTTTTTAAATCTCGATTGAATACTTTAATATTACCTGTAGTCGGTTTTATTAATCCCAGTAACATTCTAATTGTCGTTGTTTTCCCAGCCCCATTTGGGCCTAGAAAGCCATAAATTTCACCTTTACCAACTTGCATTTGTAATTGATTCACACTATTTACAGCTCCATATGTCTTTGTTAAATTTTCTGTTTCAATGATGTATGTTCCCATTATTGGCACCTCTTTTTCTTAATTAAGCTATCATTTATTATAAAAGTTCTTGCTTAATCTTGAATTGAGCTGACCTTAAGTTTAGCTTAATTTTCTAACGGAAGCTGAAATGTAATTTTAGTACCGTTTCCTTTGATGCTTTCAACTGCAATTTCTCCACCGTGAGCTACGATGATTTCCTTTACAATTGCCATTCCTAAACCTGAACCACTTTTTGAATCTGTATTTGTACCACGGAAGTATCGATCAAAAATATGTGGTAAATCATTTTTATTTATTCCGTCACCATTGTCCTCAATCGTAACTATGGTGTATCCGGATGTTTGTTTTATACGAACTTGTATTAATGTTTTAACATCAGTATGAATGAGCGCATTATTCAATAGGTTTACTGTGGCACGTTGAATTAATCCCTGATCTGCTTTTATAATTAGTTCTTCCTGAGGGCATTCAAATTCAATTAATCGATTCTCATATTGAGGCATATTCATAAATTCAATAATTGTTTCTCGGGTGAGATTCACAATATCTACTGTAGTTTTATGGATAGGTAACAACGCATTCTTCAATTGATATGTAAGTTTTAAATCATCAATCAACTTTTCAATATAAGTTGATTTACTTTGAATTACTTCTGCATATTGGTACATTTCTTGTGCAGTAATTTTATACTCCCGATTCCCTATAACTTCACTATAGCCTTTAATAGAAGAAAGCGGTGTCTTTAAATCATGAGAGATGTTTATAATCCATTCTGCTCGCATCGTATCTAGTCTTTTTCTTTGAACGTTAATATCCTTTAGTTGATGTGATAACTGATTCAGATTTGTATACACCTCTGCATAGATTCCCTTTTCTTCCGGTACTTGTTTATATTGTCCTTGTTTTAATTTATTAATATGTTCAATTATCATGACAACAGGTTTTGACATATACCTTGCCACAATGTAAGCAAATAATAAAATACAAACCACTGTTACTCCTATCAACATTAAAATCCCATATGGATAGAAGCTAGATAAATTATTGAAGTTCAAATAGACAGATTTTCGCAATGCTTGTTTTGACGGGAAAGCGACAATGTAGCTTTCTACTTGTGTACTTTTATCTAACTTGCCTACAAACGTTGTATAATTCCCAATATCGTACTTATAGCGTAAAATCAACTCACTAGGAGTATAGTGAGTTGGTGTATTTTTAGGCTTATACATTTGAAATACTTCATCACTATTATGATTTAATACTTGTAACCATGCGCCATGTTCTTGTAAAAATTTTTTTCCTTTATTTGTTATAGAAATACTTCCATTTTCTACTGTGATTTCTTTTTGAAAAGCTAATACTGAGCCCTCTGGATCGTCCATTCCCTCACGGTTATAAGTAAATACTAAATAACTAAAAGCAAAAAATTGAACGATTAGGATAAACATAATTAATCCTATTAATGAGGTAATATATAGTCTCGTGACCTTCCACTTCATCTTGCATCACCTTTTGTATTAAGTTTATATCCTAGTCCCCTTACTGTTACAAGGTAATGAGGTTTGGAAGGGTTATCCTCTATTTTTTCTCTTAAATGTCTCATATGTACCATCATAATATTGTCATTACCCAGATACGTTTCGCCCCAGACAGCTTCATATAAGCGAGCCTTACTAAAAATTTGATTTGGGTTTTTTATTAAAAATAGTAATATATTAAATTCTTTTGCTGTTAAAGTTAGTAATGTATCAGCCCTTAACACTGTCCCTTGTGCCTCATCTATCGTAATGTCTCCAAACTGATACATATTCCGAGCCTTTTCTTGATATTGATTGCGTCGAAAAAATGCTTTCATCTTATATGCTACTTCTTTCGGACTAAAAGGTTTTGTAATATAATCATCGCCACCTATACTTAATCCAAGTATTTTATCTAAATCTTCATTTTTCGCCGATAAGAAGAATATCGGAACGAATGTAAACTGTCGAATTTGCTGACAAACACTATATCCATCTAAATCTGGAAGCATAATATCTAATATGATAAGATCTGGCTGTACTTGCCTACATATGCGTATTCCTTCTTCTCCTGTTGTACACGTATAAATATGTTGAAATCCCTCTTTCTTTAAAACTGCTTCCAACAAATTTAAAATCTCTTTTTCATCATCTACTATAAGAATTTTTTTCGTATAAATATCTGGGATATTATGTATCATCTATTGCACCTCAATATCTTTCTATGTAATTTAGAATTAAATAGTGAACAGTATTACCTTAATTATTAATGTATCATTTTCCTTCTACAGTAGAATAGCAATTTGAAAGTTTTCCCACTTATTTTAGGGGGAGATTATCATTTTTTCGGGTTCTGGTGCAAAAATAACAAAGAATAAAGCGCATATATTCTTAACGGAATCTTATCTTATGCTGCAAGTCCAAACAATTGATGGATGAATTCTTTCTGGTTTTGGACAGACTGGTCCCGTAAATCAATCTGTTCTTTTTTCATCATATGCATGGCTTCAACACCACTCAATATAGAGGTTGCTGTTTTAAATGACTTGAATCCAAACATAGAACGCACGCGTTTCTTAATCAAACGATGATCTTGTTCCACTATATTATTGAGATATCTAACTTTCCTTAGTTGGCCCAGTACCAGCGTTACTGTAACCAGGGGCAAAGTAGCAAATAATGATATATTATTTCTACTCTGTCCCTTTCATTTGTATTGCTAATTATCTTTTTGTTGTATTTTACGATACAGTGTCATGCGAGAGATACCAGCTTTTTCTGCAGCATCCGTACGATTCATTCCTTGATCTATAAGATATAAAGCATAATTTACCTTTTCCTCATCAGTTTTTGGTCTTCCGGGATGTTTCCCACGTTTCTTGGCTGCTATGATGCCTTCTTTTGTTCGTTCAGAGGTTAAATCTCTTTCAAATTGAGCAATCCCTGCAAAAACAGTAAAGAGCATTTTTCCGTGTGCTGTTGTTGTATCAAGCCAAGCTTCTTTTAGACTTTTCAAGTTTACTCCTTTTTGAGAAATGAGTTCGGCAATTTCAATCAAATCTTTTGTAGAACGAGAAAGACGAGTCAAATCTGTTACTATTACTGTATCTCCTTGGCGTAGAAATTCTAACATACGATTCAACTCAGGACGATCTCGTTTAACTCCTGTTATTTTTTCAAAAAAAATACGTTCACAACCGGCTTCTTTTAATTGTTGTTCTTGGCGATCTAATTTTTGATCAATCGTAGACACTCGCATATATCCAAATTTCATGTAATTCTTCCTTTTTTATTTTTATTGTATCAAAAATGTCTTTTAATAGATATTGTTACAAATAATTTTGTTACATATTTTTGTTACAGATAGATTGCTGGTTTACTTGGATTTATATTTTGGTACAAACCGTTGTAACAAAAATGGTCGTTTTTGTTACGAAAAAAACTACTTTGCTCTAAACGTAGCTACGCTGGTAGTAGGTCTCTTTAGAGATGGCTTTGCTATCAGCTTCTGTTACTTGCATACAAATGAAACCTGTTAAAATAAATAAGGAAATGAGTGAGCTTCGCACGGGAATTTTGCCGCGAACTCGTTTAACTTCCGACTTCGTTTCCAGTGTAATGAAAAATGGTTCTTAAGCTCTTTTGGTGACGATTTAAAAATTGTACGTATTAAAGAAAAGATAGAGTCTTGCTTGAACACATTTTCACTCTGAAGTTTCATAAAAAATGAACGATTGTATTGTCAATTAAAAATTCTTTCGTTGTTTCGCTAAATATGCGTAAGAACCACTTTTGTTTTGCAGAAAACATGTGATTATAAAAGGAAAAAGTAATCAAATTTGTTTTGATCACTTTTTTCAGAATTATAATAAAGGGGAAATTAGACGCATTAGGGATTCCAGTATTCGTTTTCGAATACTACGTTTTTGAAATGATTTCCATCGAATTTCAGTTGAATGGTTAAAGTCCTCTTCAAAATCACGTTTAATATCAAGAACTGTCTTAGATTCATAAAGTACGCTAATGATTTCATAATTTAGTTCAAAGCTACGGACATCCATATTTGCTGTGCCAATTGTTGCAATTTTATCATCTACAAGTACAATTTTAGCGTGAACAAAACCATCTTTATAGCTGTAAATTGAAGCACCGGCTTTTAGCAGTGGTGTGAAGTATGATTGAGATGCTAGATCACTAATGATTCTATCTCTCTTACCTGGATATAGAATGCGGACATCTATTCCAGCCATTGCACTTAAACGTAGTAATGTTAATGTTTCTTGATCCGGAATGAAGTAGGGTGTTGCGATCCAAATTGATTTCTTAGCAGAACCCATAACAGCAAGTAAAGTATTACGAATGTTTGTATCACCTGAACTTGGTCCACTTGCTACAATTTGAACAGCACCTTCTGCATGAGAATTTTCTCTACCTGGAAAGTATTTTGTATTCATAAATTGATTCCAAGAATAACTATTTAAACCATTAGTGGCATAGAGCCAATCCTCAAGGAATATTGCCTGTAATTTGTACAATGCTTTTCCTTCTATTCTTAAGTGGCTGTCACGCCAAATTGGGAATTTTTTAGAACGACTAAGATACTCATCGCCAACGTTGAGCCCACCTGTAAAACCAATCTCTCCATCTACAATGACAATTTTACGATGGTTACGATAATTTACTGTTTCAAGTGGCCATGACGAAAGAATAGGATCAAATGCCACAACCTCAATTCCTACATCTTTCATGGGTTGTAAGAAACGATTTCGTAATGAATTGCTTCCGATTCCATCATAAAGAAAGCGTACAATTATACCAGATTTTGCTTTCTTTATTAATGCATCGCGAATTTTTGTACCAATTTCATCTGCTCGATAAATAAAGTATTGAATATGTATATGATGTGTAGCATTTTCAATAGCTTGTATAATGTTTGTAAATGTTTGATCCCCATTTGTTAAGAGTTTTGTTGTGGTATTATTGGCAACAGGACCGCCACCGAATTTTTGTACAACCTGTGTTAAATAAGTAGAGCGCTCACTTAATGAGGAAGTGAATGATAAATCTAGGCGTTTTCCTTCTAAAATCTCACGGAATAATTTTCTTTGCTCTTCTGAACGATATAGATGCTTCTTTCTTCTCCAACGACTTCGGCCAAAAAGAGCGTACAAAGGTACACCAACAACAGGAAGAAGTGCTAATACTAAAAACCATGCTAAAGTACTTTGTGGGGAACGGTTTTCGATAAAAATAATGACGGCAATTCCTACTATTGTGATAGACCATAGTACGTCGACAAAGTTGTATAGCGAGATAATGGATGTATCCAACAGAAAGAGAATGATAGAGACAAGTGTAAATACAAATAATAATTGAACTTTAGGATTTTTCATCTTTATAAAATTCACCTATTCTTTCTTAAATATAGGATTCGTATATGGAAGCTGTAACCTAACATTTTTACTAGGGATAATCACAGGGTTGCTGCCCTAGTCCGTCATATTCACTACATAAAATGTAATAGATTACTAAATTATGGAGTTTCTAAGACTCGTTTCTTCAAGTTTTCGCTAATGTGTTGTCCGATAAATGGAATTTTGTGATATTCCAGTTCCTTTTTAATGATGCTGAATAAAGTCGAGCGCATGAAAGCCAAAGAGATACAAGGGAAATCCCTTGTATCTCTTTGGCTATAGATTTACTCCCTCTACACTGACTCAGTAGATAAAGAGCCTTTTTGTTTATCTTTTCGTTTGAATACAGCCAGTACCATAATTATAAGAGATACAAGTCCAAGAAGCCCCATCGTCTGAACATATGAGCCTACCCTGTACCCTCCAAAGAAGAAGCTGCTACGAAATGCTTCTACACTGTACTTAAAAGGAGTCCAAGAATACAGCCAATGTTTTGTCACATCCGGAAGAAATTCGTGTGCCAGTGATAAGACCGGCATAGAAAAGAAGAAGACTACCATTAATATTGGTACCCCGACACGCCCAATCCAGTTGAGTACTGCACTTTGCAGAAGGAAGAACATGAAACCAAAGAAAAGTAACAATAAGAAAATTTCTCCTTCGTTCGGTATATATACATCGAGTATAGTATGAGCAATGAAAAGGGTTAAACTTGCAATTACTGTCATGAAAACAGAACCTGCAAGGACCTGTGATAAGACTGATTTTCCTGTAACGCGTCCGTTTGTAAACTTTTGGACAGCTATAAATAAGACTAAAGAACTGATAAGAGTAGTAATCCATAAGATTTGCGTCAGCATAATAGGGATATTTCCATTACCTGTGTGTGCTTGAACTGGATGAATCAACTCCGTTTTAATAATAAATGGGTTGGCTAATAACTTTGCTTGTTCAGTTGTTAGTGTCATATTGCTTTGTGAAATCTGATTAAATAAGGTATTACGGACATTTTCGTTTATCCCTCCAATGAACTTATCAATCATTTGGCTCGAAACCGTTGCCGCAGTATAGTTCATTCCTTGATTCACCAAGACTTGTACCTCAGGTTGTTCTCCCTTAGGTGTGGTCAGCGATACAAGTTGCTGGGACATTTCTGGTGGAAACATAATGGCAGCGTAATACTTCTTATCCTTCATCCCTTGCAATACATCTTCTTGTGTTTGTAAGAACGTCCATTTAACTTGGCTTTGCTTATTTTGTAGAATTTGCTTTTTTATTTCATCTCCTAAATTTACACTTCCTTGTCCTGGTAAGTTCACACCTGTATCCTGTATTACTATAGCGATTGGCAAGTCTTTAGGTACAGGGTTAACAGTTGATCCCATAAAAGCAAAACTAGCGATGATAACAGCAACCATAATGCCGAACAAGCCACCTAGAACCATCTTTTGTTTGAAAAATTGCTTTATTGTAAGCATTTAAAATTATTCCTCCTAGTATTTATTTAACAAAATGATAGATAACAAACAATATGTAGTTTATAATAAATTCATGTTGTTTATAGTGTAATTATATCGTTTTTATTAAACAATTCAATTTACATTTAAGACAGGAATGTACGATAAAAAACAAAAGAATGAAATCTGTTGTTTATAATGACAATAACGAACAGGGAGGTATAAGGTGTTGAAAAAAGCGGATCTGCGGATTATTCGGACAAAGAAATTTATATATGATGCTTTTATTAAACTGATAGCGGAAAAGGGATACGATGCTATTACCATTCAAGACATCACAGATGAGGCACTCATTAATCGGGCGACATTTTACTCACATTACAGGGATAAACAAGATTTGTTAACAAAGCTTAGTGAAAATGTACTAGGAGAATTGACAAGTAAGATGGTTCTATATACTCATGTGCAGGGACAGCAAATAGATTTTTCGGAATTCGAGAGAATTTTACAATCCATATTTGAGTGTATATTAAAACATGCAGACTTTTATAAAAGCATGCTTGGACCTCATGGCATTCATGATTTTAACCTGAAAATGCAGCAGACTATTATGGATAATCTTGAACAAAATTTCATTGAGCTTAAAATTGAAGATCGCGACTTAGATATTCCAAAGGATATGGTATTCCATTTCATCACTTCATGCGTTGTTGGGATGGCAATTTGGTGGCTTCAAAATGACATGAAATATTCACCGAAATATACTGCAAAACAATTAGTGAAGCTTATGACGAAAGGTCCCTTGTATGCAGTTGGTTTTACTTTGTTTAATGAGGACTAGACGGAGAAACTGTACCGGGAAGTGCAAAGTGGTTTCTAATAAATATAGTAAAGAAGAAACACGAAGTTTTTTACTTCTGTGTTTCTTCAAATTTTCGCAAACGGATTGCTCGATAAAGAGAACCTTACAAAGAAAGGAATAAAATATTCTCCTCGTAGTAAACAACTCAGTGGTATCAATGTATATATGGTGCCCCCTACTACTACCATAAGGAAGTTGCTTTTTTGAAAAATCTTAAGAAGATCTCTGGAGTGTTAGACGTTCTTTCATATTTAATTTGAATGTCCCATATGGATTTACGTGGGCATAGATTAGTGGTGTTAAAGCTCTAAAATCTTCTGGGACTAATTTTTGCAGTAAAGATTTATTTTTGTCTAAGAGTACTTCTTGAATCATTAAAGTATTGATTAATACTAAACAATTTTGGAGGAGATGAAGAGAAAGTACGGCAATCTCTTGATCTTCTATACGATTCGTTTGAATTTCTCCTCCTTTTCCATAAAAAATGAAGCTGTTAGCAGAGTTCCAATTCTCAACTACATTTAATCCTTCGTGGATTTCTCTCCGGATCTCTTCTGATGATAAATACTCACAGAGAAAAATGGTTTTTAATGCTTTTCCTAATTCACTTAGTGCTCGATAAGTTGGATGCCCACTGTTACGGGTAAATCGTTTAAGAACCGCCTCCGTTTCAGCTGTACCAAGCCGTAAGGCCGTAGCATTCTTAATCATTTGATCATACTGTTGTTCAATTAAATTCCAATTGATTGGTCGAGTTAAAACTGGCTGCAAGTTTGGATATGATTCTTGCATACCTATATCCGGACGATACAACTTTTGTGCTTGAATGGCTTTGAACCTTGGCATCAGTTGAAAGCCTAGCAAATGACAAAAAGCAAAAGCCACTTCACTTTGTCCATGTGTATCTACATAGTTCTTCTCTACTTCCATATTTGTACAATGCCGCAGCAATCCTTCAATCATAGAAGCTACTTCTGAAGAAGAACAAGATTTGAGTTGCGAATAAATACACGTAGAATTCTTTTCTACATGCCAATAAATCATTACTCCCCGACCTCTATATCGAATATGCCATTCTGTCAGTAAGTTTTGATCCCATGCTCCAAACTTTTTACTATCAGATGCACATGCCGTCGTTCCTTCTCCCCATATTTCGGTTACACGAGAGGCTAGAATAGCATTGGTTACTTTTGAAATGGCTTGTCGTAAATTTTCTTTATGAATAAATTTACGGCGCACATAAAGCAACTCTTTATAACTTTCTCCATGGTCCCCGGCAGCAACACGTTTTAATCCTGTGTTCGATATAGACAAAGGATAAGTCTACGTTGAAGTGTCTCCTTATCGAGAATCTCTCGATTCCCTAATGTTTGAAATGTATCTGTTAAATGGACACGTAAATCCGCTTCTTTTAAAATATCTAAAAGATTGGTCATTGGCCAGCGATTCATAACCTCTGCTTTTACGAGATTGAGATTAACTGGTTCAGCCTGTGCCTGCAAAGGAGACACAGAAATCCATCCGTTTCCTTTACTCAAAATGCGTACTTTATTATCGTTCTTCACATGTTTATTTAATTTTTCCAAAGCCGTATTCATATTATTTTTTAATTCTTGAATAAGTGTTTGTACTTCAAGGGGTTTCCGTAGTGCTTCGTAATGTTTTTCCCTGTTTTGTTCAAAGTCCTCTGGTAAATCTTCCTCTGGATTTCTATATCGGTCTGCTTCGACTACCCATACTTCTTTACAACGCAATCGATCTCGTAAAGCTTGAAGAACACAGATTTCATAATTCACTCGGTTGATACGATTTGTTTCTTTATCAATTACTGTATCAATCCATACTGGTTTTACAACTCCTTCTATCGGGATGTAATCCGCTTTATTGTATGTATACTGATTGGTAAGCTTATATTGTTTGATTAAATCAATTGCATCTATTACAGGACGATGTACATCATTATTCGATCGAAACTCTAAAATATCCAGTAAAGCGGGAACCATTCTCCTATAATGAGTACCGTAGGAAGATCTCATTACTGTATGAACCTTTTGTCTGTAAGCTGGACCTGTATGCTTCATTTCTTTCACAATGTCTTTTAATGTACCTTCACCTACGACAGGAAATAAAACATCTCGTATAATGCCATCCGGTTGTTCTACTGCTTTTTCGGCCATGCGAAACAATACGTTTGTCTTACCACTTACTTTACGAAAATCACGTAAAAACTCCTTTTCAACTTTTCGTTCTGCACGAGCCCCAATACGGTGAACAATTTGAATAATGAGTTCAACTAAATTATCCGTAATTTCTCTACCTCTACACCAAAAGAAAGCTGCTAATAACGTGTAACGGATAGAGTCTGGGTGCCTACGTAACTCTCTAAGATCTTCAGAAACCGCACGCTGTCTGTACGTTCGAATCATCTTAGGGGAAACACCGTAAAATAAATCTGATGGAAGCTGTATTTCCCGTACAATTCGGAGCTTTTCTATTTCTTGTAATAAACTATCTAATCCAATCCTTCCAGGATCAGATACAAGTTCCCGAAAACTAAGGATAGTTTGATCCTCTTCAAGTTGTTCTGTCTGGAACCAAGTACGTATAAATGCATCTAATTTGGATTTTGAATGCTCTGAAAGCTGTGTGAAAATGGATCGTGAAATATGTTCTTCATATTGACGAATAGCTGATTTGATATTTCTCTCTAGTTGATCTTGAGTTGGAGGAATAAGCTGTTGTTGTCTGAGATAGTGTAGAACATATTCTCGTACACGATCTATTTGTAGTTCTTGTGGTAGAATGTTAGCTTGTAGCCATAGTTTTATTTGTTCCATATCTTCGGAAGTACTCTCTCGAAATCCCATATATTCACGGATTTGTGCTCGATGATATTTAATGGAGCGTCCGTTCCAATCATATTCCTGAAAGGAATCTGCAGGTACTCCTACTTGTTTTGCAACATACTCAATCAGCTGTTTATTAATTTCTTGTTTTCCTTTGGGAAAGCGACCCTGGTACTGAAAAAGTTTTAGGGAAACAGCAAATCCAAGTCGTGTGCTTCCGTATTTATTTCCAATTAAGCGTATCTCTTCGGGGATAACTGTAAAATGTTCAATAAGTTCCTCTAGCTCCCAGTTTTGCTTCACCTTATTATGCCTCCCTATTGGATCTATCAAGAAAATTTTAGCATATTAAAAAAGTTCTGGAAGCCAGAACTCTATTGTTTAAAATATTTACTTTGCCCCTGGTTACAGCAACGCTGGTACTGGGCCTAGTTGTATGCCTTCAGGCATATGCTTCTCTTCTTTCAACTCTTGCATCGCTTCAGGATAGGCAGGGTTCTTATCTACTGCTATCACGCGAGGTTTAGAAACATACGAAAAAGCCAAGGCTTTCTTGAAAAAGCGCTTGGCTGCTTGTTTATCTCTTGATTTACTTAGATAAAAATCAATTGTATACCCTTCTGAATCGACTGCACGATATAAATACATCCATTGCCCTTTTACTTTGATATATGTTTCATCGACTCTCCACGAGTCATTTGTTGGCTTAAGATGATGCCGTACTTTCTCTTCTAGTTGAGGTCCATATTGATGAACCCAGCGCATAACCGTTGTGTGAACAATTGATAATCCTCTTTCCTCCATCATTTCCACCAGGTTACGAAAGCTCAAATTGTACCGCAGGTACCATCTTACTGTTAATAAGATTGGCTCAGGCTGATAATGCTTCCATTTGAATACATTTTCCTTTTACATACCAATTACACATTCTTTAGATTAGTAGTATCAGTATGTCCAAGATTTATAGATTCATTGCAATTATCCTGTAGTTTTTGCACCAGAACCGTTTTTTTTCGTACATTGTAAAAAATGAATTCTCAGATTCATTTTTAAGAGGCTTTATTAGCCTATTAAATAGAATAGTACTTACGGTTAACAATGTTGATTCTAAGTCCATATGAGAGATATTCCATGAGTTTGATGGGTAGATTTTTAGCGTTTATACAACATATGTTGATTAATTTTATCTCGGATTGCGCTTGCAATAAATTCTTCAATAGAACTGTTCGTTTCTTTTACAATTTTTGTGATTGTATGGAATTCGTTACTTGTAATGGTTATTGGCTTAGTCACACTGCTACTGTCTAAATATATACTATTATTGACACGCTGAGTTAGCTTTCCTTCTATTATATACGGCGTTAGGCTTTCAATCCATTCTAATTGCATCTGCATTGGTAATTGAATAACAGATTGGCGAATATCGAAATACCAGAATCCATCTTCTTCAGATATTTTTATATTGCGTGGTGAAACATACTGTAGTATTAAATCAATCAAATAAAAGATATTATTACGTAATTGATTTGATTTTGGAAAACGGAATTTTACAAACTTTTGATGATGACTTCTTGGTTTATCGGATAAAACATATGATGGCTCATACCCCATAATTATTGCATCTTCTAGTGTCATATTATTTCCAAATTCATCAAGAAGTACAATATCTCCACGCTTTGGAATGGATATAATGCGTGCTAATTTATTACCCTGCATAAATTTTTGGAACAATACTACATTATGTTTTTGTGAGAATGTATAGAGGGCATTTGTCTGATCTAATTGTTGCACCAATCCGTGAATTTCTTCCTCTTTTACAAATTTCGTTTCACGATTACGATGTTTCTGTATAGTGCAAGTCAAATCCCCATCTTCTATCCACTTTTCAAGTTGATACATACTCACATTATAATCTTTGGTTGCCTGATATAAGGTAATTCCTTCTGTTTCACGTTCTTCTTTCAATTTTTCTATATCTTCTCGCTTAAATAAAAAACTGCCATCTAAACGCCAGGTATCTCTATTAATTGGATTTAATTGACCTTTCTTCATAAGAGTATTGAAAATGAAGCCACTAATTTCTAAATAAGCCTTTACTTCATTCGTATTCATATTCATTTCTTGCATTTCAAACATTATCTTTCCTCCTACGAGTAAACTGCTTTTATGGGAATGCATAATATTATTATGTAAAGTTAAATTAATAAAATATGTGATTTAAATTAATTATAACACAATTAACACTTAAATTATTTTTAAAAATATATAAAAGATAAATATATTTTCTAATTAAATTACCTTTTATATGATAAGAAATCATATAAAAGGTAATGTTAAATAAAAATTAATCTATAACCATAGAAAATGTGAGATTTTCTATAGTTATTATCCATTTACTAATAATTAAAGTTTAATTTCTTTATATAACTAGTTTTACATGAATATAGGTTATAATGTTATTAGATTATAATTCCGTTAGGAGTTGATATATAATGAAATTTGAAATGAATACACTACAAAAAGATAGTTCATTAAAAGTTATTGAAAAACAAAAACAAGAATTTGCAAATATAATTGCAATATGGAATCGTGATTATATAAATGAAGCTGAATTTAAAAAGGAAAATAACGAAAGAGAAGATTCATATACATATGAGGGGTTTTCAGATGAGGAAATATTGTACTACTACTTAAATCGGCAAACACATTTTGACCAAGAAAAACGTATAAAGGATGCATCCAGGACTCTATATGCACGTGATCTAAGCCAGTTCTATTTTTTCATCAAACAAAGCACAGAATTTCTACAGCAAGATGTAAGAGATTATGTAATTGGCCAAGTTTGGAGGAACTTAAGAAAACGACATATCCGAAACTATCAAAAGTGGTTATCCCAGGAGGCAATCTCCTATCAATCAAAAGAAAAGTACAAAGCATCTACGATTAGTAGAAAACTTGGTGTAATCCGCTCTTACTTGAAATGGTTGTATGAAATTCAATATATCCAGGAACCTCTTCATGTAGAGATTCTAAGTACGACCGTTAATAAACAACATAAACCAAAGCGCGAGTTATCATATGAGGAAGTGAAGCATTTGCTTCATTACTATAAGGACAATGAAATCAATTACGCTTTATTATCGCTCCTGGCTACTACGGGATTACGTGTTGCAGAAGTCGCTCATGCCAAATGGAAAGATCTTGAGTATGACGCTATACGTGGACGTTACTATTTAACAGTTGATACAAAGGGAGATAATGAACGGATTGTTTCTATTAATAAGGATATTTTTAATCGTATTGTTGCATTTCGAATCCGGAGAAGGTTACCTGTAAACATTGGGAATAAAAATGGTGGGACTATATTTCAAACAAAGAACCATACTGCTTATAGAGAGAATTACTTGTCACAATATATTTCTAAAATTATTAAGGATACCAAGTTACCTTTTACAGAGAATATACGAATTACCCCTCACTTCTTTAGACATTTTTATGTACAGTACTTATATGATTACAAGGGGCTAGCACCTCATGTCATAGCAGCTGCAGTTGGCCATAAAAATGATAGAACTACAAAAGAAAATTACTTAAAGCAAAGACTTACTAAGGATAATGATGTAGGAAAATTAATTGGTGATGATGAATTTTAATATGTAATTAATATATAATAAATTCGAAACAGGACAAGATGAAACTGAATATCCGTTTCATCTTGTCCGTTTGAATTGCTTTAAATATTTACACTGCATAGACTTCAATTTTTGTAGGATTAGAAAAACGGCGTTCTAATTCTTTTTTGATTTTTTCAATAGCAAAGAACGCTGAAGATGCATATACAGTAATCACTTTTTTTATAAAAGTATTACCTGTTATCAAAATGTATCTTACTGAATATGATGAAATCATGCTCTCACCCTTTCATATATCTATTGTGTTTAAGATATATGCCGATAGGTGTGGATTTATTCTCAAAAAATATAAAGTGATATTGTAAGCAGAATGAAAAATAACAAAAAGTTGATTTAGAAAAAGCACTGCCAAAGTCTTCAGCAATGCTTTTCAATTAGACGTACTACGATAATGAACGTCTACTTTCTTCTATACGTTTGCTCATGAATAGAATACAAATTTGTATTTAACATAGTTTCTGTATGTTCTTATATATTTACTTTAATTTCAAGATACGTTCTATTTCCTCCACACTTAACTTACTTGCTTTTGCAATAGTTTCAAGCGGTACGCCAATTTCATGCATCCCTCGAATCATTTGCATCTTACCTTGCTCAATGCCTTTTTCTATACCCTCTTGTTCTGCATGCGCTAGCTTAGCTTGTTCATCTAGAAGTAATTTCTCTCGAGCTTCATATGCTGTTCGGAAAGAAGAATCATGGCTCATATTTTCCCATTTATTTATTGCCTTTTGTAAAATTGGATCTTGATTCATCGCAATCTCCTCCAATGTTTGAGTTAAATGTTCGTCTTCATGTGCTGGTAATAATAACATCCAACGAACAAATGTATTTTCCCACGGGTTTACTTTTTCTTCACGCCATTGTTTTACCAATTTCGGTATCTCTACAAAATGAATTTCAATGTCGTCACTTAATAGTTGCTGCATTTTTGTATTCCATAATTGTCCGATGGTATGAAATGCGTCATCCTGAGAAAACAAAATAAAGTCTAATAAGTTAATGGTGATTGTTTTCCGAAGTGAACGATATGGCATCCCTTCTTGCATTTGGGATGTATAAAGTTTACTCCAATAATATAAAGATCGCTTCACCATATCATGTGTATTCCGAAGCTGAATTTCGATATTTACTTGCGTCCCATTATCTAGTGTTGCTAATAGGTCTAAAATCGATAACTTATCATCCTCATAAGATTTATGGAGATGTGGATCTTCTAGTTGTAGCGTTGTAATAGGTGTATCTAAAGATTCCTCTAGAATTGCATTTAAGAAACCCATTAGAATTTCCTCATTTCCTTTCGTCCCAAATAACTGTTTAAAAGCAAAATCAATGCGTAAATTTACTAATTTAGTGGACATGGATTTCCTCTCCCTGTCTATATCATCTCTTGTTCTTATTGTACATAAAAAAAGGTAGAACATGCAAACAAGCTCTTATGCTATCGCACATAAGAGCTTGCCTGAATCCATAAAAAATTGGTGGTTCTGGTGCAAAATATACACAAAAATATGAGAGTAATTACGAACGTTCAATCTTTATAGAGTATAAAAATACGGATTTTTATATTGATTTCCGAACAACTCATTCTCATGAGAATATAACATTCATGTCGGAGTATCTACATAATCATTTTTGCACCAGAACCCAAAATACAGAGATACAGGTACAGAAAAAGTACACATATTATTGTTAGCGTGAGGTAGAGAATGAAATGATTCTGTTATTCACCTTGGCCGAGCATCTTTAAAACCAATGAAAGACTTTTGTAACATTTTTGAAAGATTTTTGAAAGATGTTTAAGGTAAGATAAGCTTATCGCTAATAAATATGCAAAACACTCTATATTTTATTTTTCTAATACAAGATGTGTTAGAAAAATAAAATTGATCAAACCAAGCTTCCCCAAAGCTTCTTTGAAATAAACAAAACCCACAGAAAACATTCTTGTTCTCTGTGGGTTTTGTTTATTTTATTTTGATCTAAGAAAGTTCCTTCATGCAAGAGTCAATCTACATTCTGAACAAGGGATAGGAAAAAACAAGAAAAATAGCAACTAGATAAACTCTCTAAACAGACCCTTTAGATTAACATACGTATTTCTGCGTTTAATGTATTTCCTTCTACCTTCATAAAGATCTGTACTGGTACATCATTCGTATTTTCAAACACTAAATCGAAATAGGGATACGCTATAGTTGCATCTCTGCCTATAGGTACATAGCCAACTGGTTTTGAATGACTATACCTTTCTATCATTTTTAATCCTGATTGATCCGCTGCATTATATAGTGTAGAAGAAGTTTGACAAACCCCTCCTCCATAAGCATCTACTAATTTTCCTGCAACAATTTCTTTCCCTAGCTGGTATCCTTTATCAGGTGTTGTATCTCCTATTAAAGCATTAAAGGAAAAACGATCACCTTTCCCTAGTATGACACCATTAATAGTACTTGCGGACAAACGAATGTTTTCCATCTTACCATTAGTTGTACCAACTATATTCGTTGTATATTTCCCAATTACTTTGCTATTGTTATTTGTATCTGTTAATTGAGCAACAGGTTGTTTCTTAGAAATTGGTAATTCATAGGAACGATCCCATATTCCCACATCCATTAAATCCTCTACTAATTCTTTTTCAAATAATTCATATGAGGGCTTTCCTTCTTCCCATCTTCCCTCACTAGTCATACGAGATGGTGTCATTTTTTGATCAATCTGTTTTCCTATTTCATTAGCGATTTTTTTAATATGTAATTTATATTGTTTTTCATCTTTAAAATATCCTAATGAAGTTAAATTTATTTGTTTGACTATTTTTCCACTAGTAGGATCTACTAAATTTATCTTCCTATCACCAATGTCTTTTATTCCCATAGATTTTTCACCTATATCACTTACTAAAGAGACTTCTTTAATCTGAGATTTACATCCAACTATTGTAATGGTGCAGAGAGCACTAAGCACATACAAATGTTTTTTACGTAACAATGGGTTCCCTCCTTTGATTATAATGTTTTCTTATTTTTTGTATTTTGTCTGTTCATCGGTTCATTCTATCCGTTTATTCATTGAAAATTCAGATGTGTTGATAATATATTTTAATAAACCCAACCTTTTAACTTTTGGACGTAAATGCTATAAAAGATTGTGTATTATATAAAGAAACCCTCAAGGGCACTTTCTTCCAAATATTTTCACGAGAACCAAAAATAATACAACTACATATCACAATAAGAAATAAAATCACTAAAATTAATGAGAAATGTTTCATAAGAAACTCCTTTTTGAGAAGATACGCAAAATGTTTTATCCTATATTAAGTCAGAGAATAACAACAAAAAATAATCATTTTGCAATATTCTTACGGGTAAAGTCCTATTCGATTTGATTTAAAAAATAATACAAAGAATAGAACTTTTAGACAGGGGAAATAATTAAAAGTTAATGTAGTATAAGCGGACAAAAAACATGCGAATCAACTTAAGTGTAAGAAAAATCAATTATAACGTTATTAGTGCAATATCTTCTAACGAATCAATTCCCTAGGTACCTCTTTTCTTTAAATGTTTTTTGTATTGTTTAAATACTTGTTTATCAACTCTAAATTTTTCACCAGTATCCTTGTTTTTTACTAAAACTGTTTTAGCGGTATATTCCTTTATTGAAAAATAAAAAAAATATGCCCAAAAAGATAAAGTGAAAGTCGGAAGAACTAAGAGTAATCCTGTAATAAACATTACAATCTCCAAATCTGAATTTACTCGTTTTAAAACAAATTTTTGTCCTGTTGACACTTCATATCGCTGTAGCCGTTGAATTAATTGTAAAGGTGCAACAGTATCATAGCTCATGAAAAAACCTCCTTGAAGCGAAACACTATTTAGAACTTTGGTTTATCTTTAGGTATGAGAGATCCAAGATACTTAAATTGATAATTATTTTTCTTGCTGGATCTCTTTTATTTTAATTTTAGCTTCTTTATAGAATGCTAGTTTTCCTACATTATAGCTTTTTGTATATTGATTGAACTTTTCTTTTTCTTTTAGTATCTCTTCATTCAATATATTGAAAGCTGTAACTGTCTCATTAATCTCTTTTAGTTTTGTATCTTTATCTTTTAACTTTCCATAAAGTTCTTTTTCAATCTTCAATGATTTTGTATAGTTTTCACTTATTTTCTGAAAAGCTTCATAACGCTTTTTATAGGACTCTTCTACTTGTTTTGCCTGCATTTGTAATTTTTCATCCTCGATTTTATTTATATAACTATGCACTGCTGTTACTTCTTTTTGAGCCTTTTCTAGTACCACTTTTTCATCTTCCAATAATCCTCCACGTGCATCTATACCTGCAATAGCCTGTTCGATTTCTTGCATTACTGGCTCGTTATGCACTTTTCCTTCTTCTATAATTTGATTGTACAATTCCTGTCCTCTTATTTCTAACTTCTCTAATATTTTTACATTATCAAATAATGGTTTTTCTTGATTTGCTGCATTTTCAAAAGCAATATATAATTCTTCTTCTGGCTTTGCTCCCAAACACCCCCCTAGCAATCCAATTGATAAGATTGTTATTAATGCCACTTTCCTATAAATCAATGTCAATCCCTCCTTTGGTGTTATAAACGTTTATCATGCCAAAAATTCACGGAAAAATGCTCCTCTTCATGATATGCTTCAAGTGCATATCCTTTTTCTTTTAATCCCTTTATAATAGCTGGTACGGCAGCAAGGGATTGTGGGTGAATGTCATGCATTAAAATAACTTCTCGTGATTCTGTTGCACCTGCCAATACATTTTGAGCAATCTGAGCGGATGCGGCATCAACTGGCATATTATTATACTTCCAATCTAAGGAGTCAATTGTCCAATCCCATACTTTAAAACCAGCATCTACCACTTTATTTCGAAGCGACTCATTTAAGCCAGGCATAGACCCATATGGAGGACGTGTTAATGTTGGAGATTCTCCAAGAATATTTGCTATTAAACCTTGATCTTCTTTCATTTCATTCACATACTCGCCATTGGTGTATAATTTCTTAAAGTCATGTGTCATACTATGCATTCCAACATAATGACCTTCTTCTTTCTCACGTTTTATTAATTCCGGAAACTGTTTTACATTATTACCAATTAAGAAGAATGTGGCTTTTGCACCATTTTGTTGTAAAATGTTTAACAACTCAGCTGTATATTTACCTGGTCCATCATCAAAAGTAAGATAAGCCACTTTTCTTTCTTGACCATTAAAATGTTTCGGTGCTATTTTCTTAATTTCAGTTTTTGATTGTTCACTAGCTAGCTGTACTGGATTTTCTTGTTTAGCTACAGCTTTTGCTGGAGAGGTAATTGATTGAAATGTAAAATATCCAGCTATAAGTACTATGATTAAAATTACTATAAGCTGTATATTAGTATTATTTCTCATGATAGAACGTCCTTTCTTACCTACATACATTAATCTGTTTGTATATTTTACGTTGATGTATTTTATTACAGCTACAAGTACCAAATGTTATATAAATTAAAATGTTCATTAAAACTATTCATCATATCGGCACTACTGCAATAATGCGTAATTGTTTTTACTGTGCTGACCTTTACAAATAACATCTTTGAAGTAGACAAAGTAAAAAAAGCTTACCACTAAATTGATTTTAAAGATGCTCTAACAAATATGACAACGATTCCAGTTATGTTTCTCCAATTTTTGAGGCAACATAAGAAGATTGGATAATAAATTCATCCAATCTTCTTATGTCAGTATGGTAGTGCACTTTCTTCTCTAATATGAAACCAGCATCTTAAGGGAATGCTTTAGAATAAGAAATATCTAAAATTCGTAGTCCTAATGTTTTATCTAAAAAGAGTCACAATTGGTTGCATTTTTTCGGAAATAAATCATCTATGGAGATACAATTGTAACCGAGTTCCTTTGCAACCACTTCACATGTAATTTCACCATTCAACGTATTTACGCCAAGTTTTAAAGCTTCGTTTTCTAATATTGCTGTTTGTAAGCCTTTGTTAGCAATTTGTAGCGCACACGGAATTGTTACATTTGTTAAGGCAATAGTGGATGTTCTTGGAACTGCACCAGGCATGTTCGCAACAGCATAGTGAAGCACTCCATATTTTTCAAATGTTGGGTTATCATGTGTCGTTACATGATCACATGTTTCTACAGCTCCACCTTGATCAATCGCTACATCCACAATTACAGATCCAGGTTTCATTGTTTTCACCATTTCTTCTGTAACAAGCTTAGGAGCTTTAGCACCAGGAATTAATACGGCACTAATTAAAAGGTCTGCTTGTTTTACTGCTTCCGCAATATTGAATGGATTGGACATCAATGTTTTGATTTGTGTACCGAAAATGTCATCTAGTTGGCGTAAACGGTCTGCGTTTAAATCAATGATTGTTACGTCTGCCCCAAGACCAATCGCCATTTTCGCAGCGTTTGTACCGACAATACCTCCACCGATGATAGCAATTTTACCACGATTTACACCAGGCACTCCTGCAAGAAGAATACCTTGGCCACCGTTTGATTTTTGTAGAAATTGTGCTCCTATTTGTACAGACATGCGTCCAGCTACCTCACTCATTGGTGTAAGAAGAGGGCGTGTATGGTTTACTTCTACTGTTTCGTATGCAATGGAGGTAACTCTTTTATTTTTAAGGGCTTGAGCTAAATTAGGTTCAGCAGCCAAATGTAAGTATGTGAATAAAATTAAATTTGGACGAAAGTGAATATATTCACTTTCGAGAGGTTCTTTTACTTTCATAATCATTTCTGATTGATTCCATACTTCAGCAGCACTTTTAACAATTTCAGCACCAGCATATACATAATCTACATTGCTAAAGCCACTACCAACACCTGCATTTGTTTCAACTAATACCTTATGGCCAGCTGTCACAAATGGAATAACTCCTGCAGGCGTAAGTGCGACACGATTTTCATGATTTTTTATTTCCTTCGGTACACCAATAATCATAAAATTCCCCCCATTACTTAATCTTTGATCTGCCATATTGTAAGTATAGGGTAATAAAAATGTCTTTTCATCGTTGAAAAAAAACAAAAATACAGCATCCTTTTGTGGAATTCCACAAAAGGATGCTGTTACATAAACTTTTTCAACTTGAGATCCAAGTACAAAATCATTTTTTGGTTTGGATCTTTTAAATCAATCTCACTAATTTCATAAATACGCTTAAGTCTATAGCTAAGTGTATTAGCATGAATATTCAAAGCTTTTATTACCTCGCTAATATTACTGTCTTTGTTTAAATAGATTTCCAACGTTTCAACAAGATTGGAATTATGCTTATTGTCATATTCATATAGCTTGTGCAACGCCTGGTTTTCATACTCTTCATGTTTTCTTTTCTCAAGTAAAAGATCAATTAATTGATAAATCCCCATGTTTTGGTAGCTGTGAATATTTACTGTATCAGAAGGAAATTTTTCTTTTATAGATAAAACAGTTAGTGTCTCTTTGTAAGCTTTACTGATTTTTTGGTAGTCACTATATATACTGCTAAAAGCTGGTTTGATAGATTTAATGCCATATCGCTTTTCCATCTTATTCACAAAACTATCCGCAAAGTCATTGATTTCATGAAAAGGACGTTTTACATTATCTAATGAAGTAAGAAGAATCAATTGATTACGGTCAATGGTATAAAGTAAAACCTTCAAATGTTGACTTGTTTTTAACAAATAAGAAATTTGTTTCTCTTTTTCATTTGTGATTTTTTGTTCAAAATGGAATGCGGCGACAGTAAATAAAGATGCTGGAGTTATTTGGAGGTCGTAGAAATTTTCCATAACTTCTGAGTTTACCTGCATATGATTAGTTAGCAGTTTCCAAAAAAACTCTTGTGATCTTTCTTCTTTTTGGTTTTTTCGGGCTTGAAGTTGCAAAAGCTTACTTTTTACAGCATCCGCGTACTTTTTTAACAAGGCAAAATCTTGTTCCGTTAAAGATTTTTCAATTTCTAAAGCCCAAATGAATCCTAAGGCTTCTTCTTTGTTCCAAATAGATACCGCGACTCTATCACCAAGACCAATATCATCTATCTTTTTTATACGAATAGGCTCCCGAT
This sequence comes from Bacillus cereus group sp. BfR-BA-01310, assembly GCF_022664325.1. NCBI lineage: Bacteria > Bacillati > Bacillota > Bacilli > Caryophanales > Bacillaceae > Bacillus > Bacillus cereus group sp. BfR-BA-01310. Next base: position 50,254 of record NZ_JAKUHD010000021.1, read on the forward strand.
TTTTTAATAAAGCAGGAATAATCCCCTCTTTCCACAGGTTATTGATTACTTTTTCAGGTACACGACGCCCCATAATAGTGCCAATTCTCGCTGGGTCTGTCCTTTCGTCATGGGTACTATATGCGAGAAGTCGATGATTTACATCCTCAATAGTAATCGGACATTGTAAAATCTCACTGACTATATCAGCAAATTCCTCCAAACTATCGAAGGTAACTCTAAGAGAATCATTTTTCATATATGCCAAGGCTCCTCCATCCTAAGTTAATTTAAATTTTTGTATTCACTGGAAGAAAAATATCCTTCTTGTAAATTAACAAAATGATATCACAATTTTATTAATCCTGTTGCAAACTAATAAATTTTAGAAAGTTTAAAATCATACTTCGGCAACAACATTACTTTCTAAAAGCATGGTATTATCATATCTAAGTGTTAGAAGTTACTTGTATTAGCAAACTTTTTATGTTATTTTATCTTATTTTATATAGAAAGGATGAATTAAAAAGTAATATGGTGTTTCGAAAAATAGAAATTTTATTTCACAAGGTAAAGTAATATTCATCGGAATATTCTTACCTTTATCATTTTAGCCAAGAAGACTCCTTCCTCAAGGAACGTGAAGGGTCGCAGCCCAGTGAGTGCTTCGGACAAGGGATGGCATGAAGCCATCTTAATTGTTCGACATATGTAAAGTGTTACTGGATAATTTGTCATTATCACTTCACTACCTATCGAATGTTTGATCGCCAATTCTAACACTATTCTTATTTACCCATTCAATATATGGATCCGTATCTGGATAGTTCCAATATATATTTTCCACTGAATCTGTATCAAGGTTAACTAATTCACATCTAACAGCATCCGCACTTAATGATTCTGTATTATGAAAATAAGTTTACGGAATATATTTCAAAGTTTTTTTACAAGTGGCTCAAAAAAGAATGAATCGTTGCTATTCCCTATTTTCAGAAAATTTGATATAATATTTTCATGAAGGGAATATTTTACATTTTAGGAGGATGAAATGGAGAAAAAAACAGATTTTTCGTTGTCACTTTTGTTTTTTTGGATTAAAGGGTTTGTTTCAGTTGATTCCAGATTTGTAAAGGTATCAACAGGAAACACTATATTAGGGTTTATTCCTGCTGGAAAAGATAATCAAAGCATTCCTTTGAAAAATATTAGTTCTTCAATGATTTCTTCTCAGTATAGAATAAAACCTATTATATTAGGATTGATTATTCTTCTTTTTTCCTTTAATACCATAGGAAATAACTTTGTGTTCGGACTCATTTTACTATTAATTGGAATTGGTATTTTAGGTAGTGGTATGCAAAATGTATTGATTATTCAAAGGGCAGGATCAGATTATATTGTTTCAGTACCATTCTTTGAAAAAGCTAAATTGGAAATTATTCAAGATTGTATTGCTGAAGCATTAGCTTATGATACAGATAAAACTGATTTAAATTTATTTTTTAATAGAAAATAAAAAAGACGATGGGATTTCCTATCGTCTTTTTTGGGATTTAAACCAGGCTAAGCAAAAAATACAATAAGCCGTCCATTTGGGCAGCTCATTTACATAATTATCGTTATTGGAAGTAAAAAAATAAGCTTTCATCTAGAAAAAAGTAAGCCATACATTGAAATGTATATACTAGGAGAATTTCTATATTTTATTTTGCATGTCGTAAACTTGGTTCAGAAACAATCATGTATTCTAAACCAGATATAAAAAGGAGATTAACCATGGATCTTTCATTTATCATTTTAGCCAAGAAGACTCCTTCCTCAAGGAACGTGAAGGGCCGCAACCCAGTGAGTAGGTGGGAGATGAATTGGCTTCGGACAAGGGATGGCATGAAGCCATCTTAATTGTTCGACATATGTAAAGTGTTATTGGATAATTTGTCATTATCACTTCACTACCTATCGAATGTATGTTTGTTGTATAATAGACATATGTCGAACTGGAGGTGAAACGAATGATTATCAATAAAGCATATAAATTTCGTATATATCCAAATAAAGCACAAGCAACGCTAATCAATAAAACGATTGGTTGTTCTCGTTTTGTATTCAATCATTTCCTATCTCTATGGGATAACGCATACGAAGAAACAGGAAAAGGTTTGACATATGGTACATGCTCTGCCAAACTTCCTGCCATGAAGAAAGAGTTTGTTTGGTTAAAAGAAGTAGATAGCATTGCTATTCAGTCGTCTGTTCGCAACCTTGCGGATGCTTATACACGTTTTTTCAAAAAACAAAACAGTGCCCCGCGTTTCAAATCTAAGAAGAATACCGTACAATCTTACACCACAAAACAAACAAATGAAAACATTGCCGTTGTAGGAAATAAAATTAAATTGCCAAAACTAGGTCTTGTTCGATTTGCCAAAAGTCGTGAAGTAAATGGACGTATTTTAAATGCTACGGTTAGACGGAACCCTTCTGGCAGATACTTTGTGTCATTGTTAGTGGAAACAGAAGTGCAAGAACTTCCGAAAACACATTCTTACATTGGAATGGATGTAGGACTAAAAGATTTTGCCATTTTGTCAGATGGAACAACCTATAAAAATCCGAAGTTTTTTCGATCATTAGAAGAGAAGTTAGCCA
>NZ_JAKUHD010000022.1:0-52796 GCF_022664325.1 Bacillus cereus group sp. BfR-BA-01310
TCTTTAAATGTTAATCCTTCGATTACAATAATATCGTGTGCAAATAGTGTTTTATGGGTTGGGTGACCTTCTTGGGCACGTTCAACACCTACTGCATCAATGCCCACACCGCGAATACCTTTTTCAGCAAGCCGTTTCGCACCGCTTTCAGCTAAATAAATTCATATATATGTTTTTCTTTTTCTAATACATGCTTAATTTCGTGCTTAAGTTGCTTAATTTCCTTTTGTATAGTTTTTAAACGTATTACAATGGATTTCTGTCGTTCTAAAAAAGTTTCAATATCGTATACACCCCATGCCCATCAAGTTAAGATTTTAAAGTACCCCCATAACGAAATTTTTATCTCTCTACAGTTATTTATGTGAATTCAGCTCGTGTTTTGCGTTTTGGGGGATAATTAGTTTTTTAACTTGATGGCGATGGGGTAGATTAGTTTAATAAAGTAATATTCGGATTAAGATAGATATAAGTAGAAAAATTAATAACAAGGGGTGATTTTTTGGAGAAAAATATTGGGGGTGTAGATTTTTTTAAACAAGTAGTAAAAAGACTTTGCAACTAATAAAGTAATAAGGTTTACTTCAGTAAAATAAGGTATATTATATTTGTTGAATAGATTCTCTTTAAAGACAAGAAAAGTAGGTGAACAAAGTGGGGAAATATCAATTGGATTACAAAGGTCAGGTAGCTGTGACAAAGTTTCATGAAAAACAGACACCTGCCAAATTTGATAAAAAGCAGCAACTTGAAAAATTGCGTGCGGAGTATTTGAAAAAGAAGCAAAAACAAACAGATAAATAATATGTTACATTTTTCCCGATTTTCTGTATATGATGCAAACAAACACAAGAAAATAGGTAAGTTATTCATCGTTCAAATATATACAGGCTATTTTTTCAAACCTCTTACTTATGCAACTAACGCATGCCCATCAACTTAACAGAACAGGTTGCCCCAAAAACGATAAAAATGAACTTCATTGCTATGAAGGAATCTAATTTTTCGTTTTTGGGGTATTATAAAATTTTAACTTGATGGTGATGTGGCGGTACCCCTATATCGGGTCGCTGTTGTACATTTGTTCAGTCATAAGTTTAGTAACGGCTATGTTTTTGTAGCATATAAGATCAACAGTGCTATACAGGAGATGTATAGCATTTTTGAATTATGTCGGCTAATAAGGATGACGGAAAAATGAAATTTATCATTTGGGGTTTCTTTCTAATTTAAAGGGAGGTTAGTTTTTTAATATGATTATCAAGTTATTAATCTAATTAGATAATCATATTAAAAAACTATGTGGAATAAAAAGTTAGATAAATTTTAACTTGATGGGTATGAGTCTGTACCCTTAAAAAAGATGTAATGTTTAGAAGAAAGGCGCGACATTTTAAAAGAAATTTGCGAAGTTTTATCCCCTTAAGTATTTTTTCCTAAAGAGGATTTTTATGTCCAAAGAAGAACATTTTATATTGAAAAGCGGTTTAAGGAGGGCTGCGGGATAGGTTCTGTGTCTGAATATTAGTCGTGGTTAAAAATGCAAGATGTTTCGCCACAAGGACATTCTACGGGATTAAATTGATGAATAAAAAACTTTTTTTGAGTTGTGCAGTATATTCTAAATATAATCTCACTTATGAACGAGCAATCAGTCGGTGATGACATCTCAGTAAAAAATCCTCTCTTAATGTTATAAAAAGAAGCGATAGAAATTAGTAGCCTTTTGTGTCGGCACACTAAACTATTGGAGGGATTAAAATGTTAAACAAAAGTGTCGTCCTCTACACTGAGGAAAATGGTATTGCAAGAATTACATTAAACAGACCGGAAGCACTAAATGCGTTAAACCGAGATGTTCTTGAGCAACTTTCTTCCGTCTTGGACAGGGTTAAAACTAATTCAAGTGTAAAAGCATTGATAATTATCGGTGCCGGAGAAAAGGCATTTTCCGCAGGTGCTGACATTCAGTTTCTCAATAAAGCCACTCCACTAGAAGTACGGGATTTAGCTCAGTTGGCTGTTATGGTTACTCATAAAATCGAGTCATTAGGAAAAGTGGTTGTTGCTGCTATCAACGGATTTGCACTAGGAGGTGGACTTGAGTTAGCTGAATCCTGTACGATCCGTATTTGCGCTAATCATGCTAGATTAGGACATCCTGAAGTACGTATTGGAGCTGTTGCCGGATTTGGAGGGACTACGAGATTACCCAGACTTATAGGTAAGGGGCGTGCTACAGAACTGTTGCTCACTGGAAGCGTGATAAGCGCAGACGAAGCTTATAGAATAGGACTGGTTAATAGGACTGTTGAGCCTGATAAATTATTATCAGAGACAGAAGCGCTTATCCAAGAAATTCTATCTCAGGCTCCTATTGCAGTAAAAATGACTTGGGAGGCAATTCATCGGGGTGGTAATTTAACTTTAGAAGAGTCCGCACGTCTTGGAGCAGATTATTTTGGTTTGATAGCGTCCACAGAGGACTTCAGAGAAGGTACTAAATCATTTTTAGAAAAGACTCAACCATTATTTAAAGAAAGATAGTTAATCGAACCAATCATTTTGGGTTAAACTCTTTATTTGTAAAAAAATGAAAACTTTTTTGCAAAATCCTGTATTTGCATGGGGTAAAATAGCTTATTTTTATCAATCTTTTTTATCGTTGATTCAGTCCCTCAAGACTGATGAGTACTGCTGTTGATGCTTCTAAACAGCTAAATAACTGAGCTAAAGAAGTCATTGCTACATTTTGACTCACCCATATACATAAAGCGACTAAATCTTTTGCTTGGTACTTACTGGTTCTTTGTACAAAACCAACATCCCTAGCAAGATCCCGTAAGATATTTGGAGATGAAAAACTTTGAATCTCTTGAGCAAATAGTTGTAATTCGTCAGACACAGAAATAGACATAAAAAACGCTATCCTTTCCTATGATTCTACAGAAAGAATAGCGTTGTTGTTATTATTTATATACAAATTTATCTCAATTTGATAGCGATAAGATGCTATCCCTATTAGTATTTAATGTATCTAGAAACCCTTATTAAAAAACGTATACGCTCATATTGGGATTTAAATCATACAAAACATCAGCTTCTATATTGAGTGGTGTTGAAGCCATGCATATGCTCAAAAAAGAACAAATTGATTTGCAGGACCAGTCTGTCCAAAATCAGAATATTTTTATCAACCAGCTGTTTGGATTAACTGCTTAACAGGTGATTCCGTTAGGAATCCTTGATTCTTTTTTATTTATCATTTTTTTGCATCAGAACCATTCACCGCTTTGGCTACAAGTGCTGCATATGCTTCTGCACCTACTTTGGTTAAATGCACACCATCAGGTGCAAAGTAGTCTCTCTTTCCAGCACTTGCTGCATACCAATCGACTAGAGTTATATTAGGATATTTAGATGTTGTCACTTTCAATCTCTCATTCACGATTGATTCCCACGGACGTGGTACCCTCGTATTAATAAATATTATTTTACGCTCATTCCCAATTAAATTTATTAATGATACAAGTTGCTCCGTAGTAAAGGCTCCATTTGTACCTAATCCAATAATGACATAGTTTCCTAAATTCCCTTCATTCTTTAACTGTTCAACTACAGGAATCGCTTTTGACAGTTGGCGACCAATTTGTGCATCAATCCTAATATCAGGAAAAGCATTTTTTAAATACGGAGTAATATCGATCATAACGGAATCGCCTATCGCTGTAACGGTCTGAGAACTTTTAGTTTGCTCAGAATTTACTTCTTTTGATTCTTCTTGATTTTTGGGCGCCTCTTGAGTTGGATCTTCCCGAACTGCAACTGGATGTTTCGCCGGTTGTGTTTGTTCTGCTTCCACCCTATCTAGTTTAGGACTCTCCTTAGCCTTACTAACTTTTGATAACCCAAAGACGGCTATCGACGAAACGAATACTGCACAAATTAAAGCTAACTTGACACCTAAAGCGACATTTTGAAGTCTTAAATTCTTAAATTGAATGTTTCGGAGCGTACCTTGTCGGATTGGTTTTTCAATATACTTCCATGAAATTTGCGCAATCATTATAATCAGAAGAAATTGAAGAATTGCTCTTATTGGTGAAAAATCTCCAGTATTTACTTTTGGAGTCGTCAATGTAAGAATTGGATAATGCCAAAGGTATATGCCATACGACCTTACCCCTATCCAACGTAAAGGTCTAAATCGTAAAAATTGAGCGATACGGCTAGCTGGATGAGCAAGATTTGCCACTAACAATGCTGTTGCAATTGATAAGATAACCATTCCTCCATTGTATAGAAACGGATCATATTGATTAGTCTTCCAAAACATAATCAAAATAATAATAAGGGCAGTTCCTCCCACTACATCAAGAATGAGACGCGCCTTTGGAATAATTTTATTTGCAAGCCTATTGCTTGGCCAAAGTAAGGCAAGTGCCGCTCCAATAAGTAAAGAAAAGGCCCTCGTATCTGTGCCATAATAAATTCTGCTCGGATCAGCTCCAGGTTCATACAAAATTGCCATCGCTAAAGCTGAAGCAGCAGCTCCCAGACAAATCAATAAAATCATACGGGATTGTTTTTTTATGTAGTAAAATCCTAAACTAATGATAAATGGCCAGACCACATAGAATTGTTCCTCAACTGCTAACGACCAAAAATGATTCAATGGAGAAAGCTGGTTAAAATTATCAAAGTACGATAATTTATGATAAATATACCACCAGTTACTAACATAAAATAACGCCGCTAATGAATCTCCACACATTTTTTCAAGTAAAGAGCTATGAAAAATTGTAATCCATGCAAACGTTATAACGAGCATAACAATCATTCCTGGAAGCAATCTCCTTGCCCTACTAAGCCAGAATTTCTTCAAATCAATTCTCTTATTTCTCTTCCACTCCATCGCTAGAATATCTGTAATTAAATAACCTGAGAGTACAAAAAATACAGTAACCCCTAAAAATCCTCCAGGCATCCAATTAAAGTTAATATGATACAAAATAACACCTAATATAGCTAGACCTCTTAGACTGTCCAATCCAACCATATAACGACTATTTTTTTTAATAGGTTTAGTCACCTATAATCACCTCTATTTCTTGGAAACTAGGCTAATAATAGCGGTATAAAATGCTATTAATTTCCTAAAATCGTATAAACTATTACAAACATCATTTGGGAAGGCTCTTTTTTTATAATTACATGCACAGTAACTAATACTTTATCACGTTATCTGGTTTTGTTGTGAAATTTTTTAAACCAGGTGTTTTTGCTCATCCCCCCGAAAAAGGGGAATATGCTTAATTAATTAAAAAGTTATATGCTGTGTATCAAAAAGTACACCTTTTGATAAGTTTTTACAGACATATCAAGGACTGACATTGTGAATATGATCTATAACGCATATGTAAAAGGTTTTCTAAAAAGAAACGTTGGTGCATAGGTAGAAAATAATAAAAATAATGATACTATAAGTTCTATGATTTTCTCCATACTCGCATCTCCTTATCAATCCATTAAAAAACCTTTTAATTATATATCAAGAATACTATTGAAATAATGAAAAAGGATATGCATAATTACATATTTCTCTTATTGATAGAATGTACCCTATTGAAAAGCAAGCCTTTCCTTGATATTATTAGTCTCTTTGTTAGCTTGATAGTGATAGGGTTCCACCAACAAAACACGAATTTCGTACGATAAGGAATTTTTCATTAAAAAAACTTAGTTTTTCCGTACGCTAAGAAGGTTCCATAAGCGGTATTTAACCTTTGGTATGATACTTTGTTTAATGTTATTTGAGGATGGAATAGAATTGATTTAATGCTTATTCCTATTGAGGAAAAAAATGAGTATTGTTCTGAAGATGGATAAACAATTATTCTGTTAGATAAAGATGAAAAAATGCCTACACTAGATGAGCCAACAGATGAAGGATATTGGGTTAAAAAACCATCCGCTGTCTTTTTTGCTGATTGTTGAAATGAATTTTGGTGGATTTCGACTAATGTAGCTAAAGGGTTATGGAGAGAAGAAATACTTTACGCTTATGAACACTTAAATAGTGTAAGAGAAATGCTATTAACAATGCTTGAATGGAAAATTGGCATAGAAACCAATTTTTCATTGAGTGTAGGGAAAAACAGTAAGTACCTAGAGCGCTATGTTAATAAGGACATATGGGAAAGTTTATTGAAGACGTACCCTAATGGAGAGTATAAACACGTATGGAATTCCCTTTTATAAAGAAAGAAGAAGTGCTGTATAATGTAATTATATTTTATTGAAAGCGAGTGATTTATTATGACAGTAAGATCTTTCCATTCACCAATTAAATTCGAGGTACGGAAGGGATAATATTAGAAATTTCTTTTATGAAAAATCTTCCGTACAAAAAAACGGAGGAAAATAATATATGTTTAGTTATTACAGTACACTTTGTACCGAAGTCTATGATTTTACAAAACCTGTGGGATATTCTCTAGACGGTGATATTGAATATTACCAAGAACGTTTAAAAACTTGTGAGGGACGTATTCTTGAAGCAGCAGTTGGCTCAGGGCGTTTTCTTATTCCACTTCTTGAGGCTGGATATACAGTTGATGGAATTGATTATTCTCCTGAAATGCTGGATTCTTGCCGTAAACGTTGTGAAGAAAGAGGACTAAACCCTAATTTATATGAAGGTAAATTACAGGGATTTTCATTGCCATTTAATTATGAAGCGATTATTATTCCTACGGGTTCCTTTTGTTTGATTGAGAAACGAGAAGACTCTTTGGACGCATTGAAATGTTTCTATAAACATCTTGTTTCAGGCGGGCGTTTAATTGTTGATCTTGAATTACCTCATGATTGGAAAACAGGGGCGATTTCTACTTCAACTTTTTCTCTACCTAACGGGGATGGGATTACGATGGAAAGCAAATCGATTGAAATAGATTGGCTCAATCAATTTACTGTATCTTATATAAAATATGAGAAATGGCGCCAAGGAAAGTTGATTCAAACCGAGTTACAACGTTTTGCATTACGTTGGTATGGAATTGAGGAATTTAGACTTATTTTAGAAAGTATTGGTTTCTCTAATATTACATGCTCCGCTAATTATGTTTACAAAAATCAGCCATCGAATGCAGGTCAAATTGTTACTTTTGAAGCTGTCCGAAAGCAATAAATATAAGGGAGCTGTTGTCCTATAATGACAACAGCTCTTTTTTTTGTTTCAGGTTCTCTTTTAACGTTTCAAAATTTGTATTGAAAATTGTAAGTTCTAGAAGTATCATATACATATTCAAACATTTGAAGATGTATATGATACTTTTGGAGTTTTAGTTAAAAATAAATACTAGAGGTGTTTTAATGGGAACCGAAATGCAACAATTTAAAGCTGATTTTTTTAAAGCCTTATCGCATCCTTTACGAATAGGTATTTTAGAAGTTTTGTCAGAAGGTGAAAAAAGTGTAAATGAAATTCAAAGCATTCTTAATAAGGAAGGTTCAGCTGTTTCTCAACAGTTAAGTGTGCTACGTGCTAAAAATATTGTTGTTGGCACCAAAGATGGAAAACGAGTTTTATATTCTCTTCGGGATCCTATGATTATGAATTTATTGGTAGTTGCACGGAAAATTTTTAACAATCATTTAATCGATACGATTTCAATGCTAGAAGAGCTAGATGAAACAGAAGGCGAAACGATAGTTAAGGAGGGGTAGGTTGAGCATTGAAGTTAAGAAGGAAGATATCATCCAACATGGGATTGAGATATTTCGCTCAATAGGAGCTCATCACGTTTGTAATGTTTGTATTAACAGTGGGAATACTTGTTGTTTTTCATGCCAGCATTTACAAGATGGAGTTGGGTGTCAAAAAAGAAATACAGCTTGTACAGCTTGGTTATGTGGAATTCAAGGTTTTTTATTGGATCAAATAGGATTATTGGATGAATGGAATCGTTTTTGGATTGAAATTCCAGGAAAGATGTTTCGTAGGGATATAACTCCAGATAATGTAAGGATTACATCGTTTATAGATACGAAGAAGCTAGATAGTCGAGCTGGGAAACTTCTAGCGGAAAGATTGGAATCCTACTTACAACAAGGTGGAGATATAGGTGAATTAGAGCATCATTTAAGCAAAACGTATAGTAAATATTAGGATGGTGTTTTCTTTTGTGAAAATGAAAATCTCCTGTACAAGGGAACGAGAAATGCATTTGTAATCCAGATTTATTAAAAATAGAAAAGAAGGGTTTGTAATGAGAGGGTTATTTACGGGAAGGTTTGAAGGATATTCATTGGGTCATTTTCAAAAGGATCTTCTTTCAGGAATGATCGTTGGAGTTGTTGCGATTCCACTTGCTATGTCTTTTGCAATAGCCTCTGGTGTTAAGCCAGAGTATGGAATTTATACAACATGTATTGCCGGGATACTCATTTCGCTATTTGGTGGTTCAAAGTATCAAATTGGAGGACCTACAGGTGCCTTTGTTCCAATTCTTTTAGGAATTGTCATTACCTATGGATATGAAGATTTACTACTTGCTGGTTTATTAGCTGGAATTATTTTATGTCTTATGGGAATTTTTAAACTAGGGTCTTTAATTAAGTTTATTCCACGTCCTGTAACGATTGGATTTACGTCAGGAATTGCTGTCATTATCTTTACGGGACAAATTGCTAGTTTTTTAGGGCTAACAGGTATAAAAAAGCATGAGGAATTTATAGCAAATTTGCAGGAAATCTTTACTCATATCAGTACTACCAATTTTTACAGTGTTATAACTGCTTTGATTTGTTTTCTTGTCATACTCATAACACCAAAGATTTTGCCAAAAGTACCAGGTTCATTAGTAGGTGTTGTGATTTCAACTATAATTGCAACTGTATTTTTCTCAGGTCATGTACCTACTATAGGTACAGCATATGGCACGATTCCCAATACACTTCCGCAGTTTGATATACCAGAAATCACGGTAGAGCGTATAAAACAGTTAATTGGCCCTGCATTTGTCATTGCCATGTTGGGTGGTATTGAATCTCTTTTATCCGCTGTCGTGGCAGACGGTATGACAAATAGTAAACACAACAGTAACAAAGAGCTTATTGGTCAGGGAATTGCCAATATTGTTACACCATTATTTGGAGGTATTCCGGCAACTGGAGCAATTGCCCGCACAGCAACCAATATTAAGAGTGGAGCTGTATCTCCAATGTCGGGTGTTATTCATGGGGGATTTGTGTTGTTCACGCTTCTACTGTTAGCTCCATATGCTTCACATATTCCGCTTGCTAGTATGGCTCCCATTTTAATGGTGGTAGCTTGGAATATGAGCGAACAAAAACATTTTATTCACATACTTAAAATGAAGACAGGGGATTCTCTTGTATTACTTGTAACATTTCTGCTGACTGTATTTACAAGTTTGACAACAGCTGTGGAAATCGGACTTATTTTAGCTGTTATTTTATTTACAAAACGTATGAGCAACATGCTTGTTATATCTAAAGTGCTTCCAGATCACACAAGAAAGAACGAAAAATTGTTACCACATGTGGTAAATAAAGCTCACGATTGTCCACAAATAAGCATTTACACAATAGAAGGGCCATTATTCTTTGGGGCTGCTCAAACATTTGAACAAAACATACTAGCGACCATTCATTATAAACCCGAAGTTTTAATTTTACGTATGGGAAAAGTTCCTTTTATTGATACAACTGGAGAATCCTATTTTAGGAATATTGTTCAGCATTTTAAAAAGCAAGGTGGCGTACTTCTTGTTTCAGGAATTCAATCAGAGCTAAAAACAACTCTAGATAAGAATGGATTATACGCTGAGATTGGGGAAGAAAACTTTTTTGATCATACAGGGGAAGCGATCAACTGTGCTTTAAGACATTTGAATACGAAAAAATGTATAGGATGTAAGCACTTTGCTTTTCATGAATGTACGGAGCTTGCTCAGCAATCTCAGGGAATGAATACAATAAAGAATAAAGAAAATGCATTAGATTATTAAAAAAATTAATGTACAGTAATCACATATGTCCCGGGAAAAAACTATCTGTTATATCTTAATAACTATTATACAAAGACTAGGAATAATTAAGTAATAATGATGCAGATTCTTTTAAATGATGTGCTAAAAAATAGAAGACTATGAAGAATTTTATTATAAATCATGGATATAGAGGAGAATAAATAATGTCTGAATTTAAAAATCAAGTATTAAATGTGCTAGAAGAAGTATGTGAAAATGATATCGTAAAAGAGAACCTAGATGTGCAATTATTTGAAGAAGGAATTCTAGATTCTTTTGCTACAGTATCTTTATTAGTAGAATTTCAAGAACGTTTAAACATCGAAGTGTCTATTTCTGACTTTGACCGTGATGAATGGGCAACACCGAACATGATTATTAAGAAATTGAAAGATATGCGATAAAAATAGGTTTTAAAAACATATATAAGGGTAGCTTCTTAAATTTTAACTTTAAGATTGCTATTCTTATGAAATTATAAAAAGAAAGTTTTAACGAACTTCAGCTAGAATTCTCCTTCCTCTAGGCGCAGCGTAGGTGGGAGATGAATGGTCCGACCTAACAAAAGTACTTCTGAGTGGTAAAGCATTGCAAACTTTGTTTATAATAGAGTTATTAGAACAAACATTCGGAGGTGGCGACATAATGAAATTGAACTACAGGTTTGAAATCTATCCTACAGAAGAACAACAACATACATTAGAGAGATGGATTTCCATTTGTCGTCAGCAATATAACTCCGCCTTGCTAGATAAACAACGATATTATAAACAAAATAAAAAAGACTTAACACGGTATGAATTACAAGGTCAGCAAAAACTTGATAAAAAGATATATCATTTCTTAAAAGAGGTTCCTTCGCAACCTCTTCAGGAAGTGTTTGCGCGCTTGGAAAAAGCCTATAAAAAGTTCTTTAAAAAGGATGCTGGCTATCCAAAAATGAAAAGTTTTAAAGAATATCGCTCTATTACTCTTACTCAATTTGGTATGTTCAAATATAAAAAGAAGGATGGTTCGTTGGGGACAAGCCGTCGTATGTGTTCTCTCACAAAAGGCGGTAAACTTCTTATCTCGAAATTAGGGGTCATTGATATCAAATGGCACCGTAAATTAGATGGCTGCGTTAAACAAGTTGTCATAAAGCATCAAGGGAACCGTTGGTTTGCGACTTTTTGTGTTGAAAAACACGTAAACCAAGGTTCTATTTGTGATGCAAATAAAACAACTGGTATTGATGTGGGCATCAAAAAATTTGCGGTTCTATCTAATGGAGAAGAAGTTCAAAATCCTACGTTTCTACGCAAAGAAGAGCGTAAATTAAAACGTGCGCAACGTAAACATTCAAAAATGAAAAAAGGTTCGAAGAACTGGTGCAAGCAAGTAGCCAAAGTACAGCAAATTCATACGAAGATAGCGAATCAACGTAAGGATTTCTTGCACAAGCTAAGCTTCAGATTAACCAACAGCTATGGTGTAATTTGTATAGAAGACCTAAAAATCAAAAATATGATACGTAACCGTCACCTAGCAAAATCCATCCACGATGCAGGTTGGGGGATGTTCCGTACATTCCTCTCCTACAAGGCAAAACGAAGTGGTGGGCATTTGGTACTGGTAAAACCGCACTACACGTCACAAAAATGTTCGAAGTGCGGGGAAACAGTTAAGAAATCACTTTCTGTTCGTACGCACGTATGCAAACAATGTGGTACTGTACTGGATCGTGACCGCAATGCAGCGATTAACATTGAAAAATCCGGCTTAACGCAAATTGCGTATCAGCCAGCTTATTAAATGTACATAACATCTATATAACTGTAGGGCAAGGTCTTGTCCGAACAGTATAATCTACGCCTGTGGAGAGCGTGTAAGACCGGATCTCGTAAGAGATAGGCAATGCTTGTAGAATCAGGAAGCCCCCACTTCAAGCGGTGATAACCGGTAAGTGGGGGGTAGTTCACAAGGCTATATATAGAATGAATAATAACAAGTGGAGGAATTTAAAATATGTCTAATTTACCTAATTGCCCAAAATGTAATTCAGAGTACACTTACGAAGATGGAAATTTTTTTGTTTGCCCAGAATGTGCCCATGAGTGGACTTTAGAATCAGAAACTGAAAATAGTGAAGATACAAAGGTAATTAAAGATGCAAATGGAAATATCTTAAACGATGGTGATTCTGTAACAGTCATCAAAGATCTTAAAGTAAAAGGAACTTCATCAGTTGTTAAAATCGGTACAAAAGTGAAAAATATCCGTTTAGTTGATGGAGACCATGATATTGATTGTAAAATTGATGGTTTTGGAGCTATGAAATTAAAATCTGAATTTGTTAAAAAGGTTTAAATGTGAGGTTCATGTAACAGAACTAATTTGATCTAATTGTTTAAAATCAATGAATGTACAACACTTTTAAGGCAGTAGAAGTTAACCATTTTTTATAATAGAAAGACCTCATTCAAAGATACTTATCAAGGATGGGGTCTTTTTATTTTTTTCTTTTTAACAAAACTATACCTAAAGTAATTTGATGAAATTTCAAACGGGATTCATCATCTCGCTAATGGTAATTTTACAAAAAAGGTACATATTTCATCAAATGATGAGTTTGGTGATATAGCGCGTGAAATTAACTTAGCGAGCAAAAAGTTAAAAGAGGCGGTTGAAAGAGGTGACTTTGCAGAAAGTAGTAAAGATTAGCTCGTTGTTAACTTAGCACATGATTTAAGAACGCCATTAACATCTGTTTTAGGGTATTTAGATTTAATTCTTAAAGAGGAGAATTTGAAGAGGGAACAGATTAAACATTTTTCTACGATTGCATTTACGAAATCGCAGCGACTTGAAAGTTTAATTGATGAGTTATTTGAAATTACACGAATGAATTATGGCATGCTAAAGTTAGATAAAAAAACAATTAATATAAGTGAGTTGCTTATACAGTTAGATGAGGAATTGTACCCATTATTAGAGAAACATCATTTAATAGCTAGATTGAGTGTTGATCCTCATTTATTTATTAACGGTGACGGGAATTTGTTAGCTCGAGTATTTGAAAATCTTTTAACAAATGCGATTCGATATGGAAATAATGGGCATTTCGTTGATATAAATGGGTACATTGATCATGGGAAGATTATCGTACAAATTATTAATTACGGAGATAGCATTCCAGAAGAAGATTTACTTTATCATTTTGATATGCTTTATACAGGTGATAAAGCAAGAACGGAGCAAAAGGGCGGTACAGGTCTTGGATTATTTATTGCAAAAAACATCATCGAGCAGCATAATGGGACGATTTCTGTTGCAAGTAATGTAACAAGAACAATATTTGAAGTGAGATTGCCAAAAGAAGAGGAATCAAAAATTCAATGAAAATTTAGCGTTCACCCCACTTTTGATTTAATTAGTTTTTCTCTATCCTATATGTATGTTAGATTAAGGAAAAACTAGAAATGAAGAAGTGGGTCTTTTTATATTGTACACATCAAATAATAGAGGTACAGAACCATCTCTATCCAGCTAAGATAAATTTGTATCCACATAAACAAAAAATGCTATTCTTTTTGTAGAAATATACAGAAAGGATGGTATTTTTGTATGAATCTATTGATGCAAGATGAGTGTAATTCAAACTTACAGCGATATCTATCTCTGTAAGTTTGAATTACAGTTAGATTAGTATTATTGCTCCTACTTTGGTTTAGCAACAAACCAAAAGACTCCATTTTGAAAAAAAGATTGGTTAGTTTCGTCTATACAATCCCTTACAGAAAGGTGGACGCAAACACCATAGATATCAGAAGAAAACAGCCTTTGATATCTTAGACTTTGAATACAACTTTTCCATGTCCTACAATCATGTAGCGTAATCTAAAAATTGAAACCTGATAGGGTTTATTTGGTATGCAAATCTATAATGAGATTACACTGGAACCTTAGAAAAAAGAAATATCTCACGTGAAATTAAACTTATATAAACTTAACTTGTTGGGTGTGGGGTGATACTCCTATTACAAGTATGATAGTTGATTGACCACACTTTCTAAAAATTGCTCTACTTTTTCTTTTGATGTATCAGGCGTATGATAACCAATCGTAAATGTAAGTCTTCTATTATAAGAGCTTGCCCCCATTGTAAAGAATGGGGAATACATAATAGGTGATGTCATATACCCGTCATCTGCTAGAACTTCACCAAACTTAATAGGTTCATCTGCTATCACCCCTAAATTTGTAAGTAACGGCAACGCCATCCCCATTTGTAAAGCCTGTTCATATTGCTTTTTATACATTTCTTTCACCTCAGATAGCTTTAGACCTGCCAGTAACTCCATTCCTGCGGCTGAAGAGAGACCTGGATTTTGAGATTTTATTTTATCCATTGATTGTTTGACTCGAACTAGAGTCTGATTAAATGATTCATTATCTTCCATTTTAATCACTGGCATTTCCATACCGGATAAATTGCAAATAGCACCAGTTGTATGATTAGGAAGATATCGGCGTAAATCAATTGTTATACCGATCATTTTTTCTGCAGTGCGAGGTTCTGCATACACAGTGAAATGTGATAAAGATCGGAAGTATGCAGCCATAATGACATCATTAAAGGTGGCCTGTTGTGCTTTTGTCCATTGGGTTAGACGTAGAGTTTGCTCATGGCTCAACCGCCGTACGGACATTTTTGGGTATACATTTTCGTTCGGTTGACATGGAAAAGACCATAACGATGCTTGTTGTTCTTGGCTAGGACGATACGCACTTTTTACGTCTGATATTCCAGCATAGTTGAAAACAGGTGATTGATCGCGAAAACTCCCATTCCCCGTGCCAAATTCCTTTATAATTTGATCCTTAGAATGCCCCTGGGAAAGTTGAGTATATATTGCTCCCAGTAAACTAAGATATTCCTTGACTCCTGCACCATCTGAACAAAGATGTGATAATTTAACAACTAAAATATTTGTTGTAGTGCCTTGTAATAATTTTGTTTGAACCATTGGCCCCTGAATATAATCTCCAGGTTCCTTAATAAAATCTATTGCCATCATTTCAAGTTCTTGATCGTTTCCTTCTGCAAAAAAACAAGTCGTTGATTTAGTACTAGATGAATGTTCCTCCCAGTAAGGAATATCACTTTCTACAAAACGGCTGTTCAAAACTGGCTGTAATTGTAACGTTATCCTTACTGATTGTTCAAGCATTTCCTTTGATATACCTATAGGAAAATAAAGAACGGCGTTAATTTGTTGATTTGCAGAATAAAGACCTAGTATATAATTCATTCGATCTTGAGGTGTTACTGGATACTTTCTTTGTTCCATAATTTCTCCCTCCTAATTAAGACTATTTTGGTTATAATCTTGTTCCTCATATGGTTGTAACTCTTCTTCAAGGGCTAATAATGCTTCGTTTTTAATTTTTTTAGTTTGTCACTTATGAAGGCATCTTTTTCGTACTGGTTCTATGCTTTAATTGCTATTAACATTTCTTAGAGTTTTTTAAGGAATTAACCAAACATTAAGTTATTTTGTTTGGTTATACATAAACATTCTATGATGATGTTTGTTTAAAATCAACAAAAATAAATAAAACATTTTTATCTTTTTTCGACATTTATCTCCCACCTATTTGCTGGCGCTATCACACCTTCACACAAATTAAGGAAGGAATCTTCTATAATATCTTATTTAATATTTATTTATACGGAAATTCATGTAATATAATATGAAATAATACATTTTATAATAATTTATTAAGATAAAATGTTATATTTTTGGGTGGAATATATAAATGGAGGAAATGTTATGAACAAGAATTTAAAATTTACTCAAATGATGATCGGTATTAGTACGATGGCATTATCATTTGGAAGTATTCAAACAGAAGTATCAGCAGAAGAAAAAGCACCCTATAATATGTTACAGATGAAACCAATTGGGACAGAAACTTTAAAAGATGAAATTGCACATGCTACAAAAGCGGATGAAACATTGACTTTTGAAGAGCGTTTAAAAGTAGGCGATTTTTCACAACGACCTACTCTAGTTATGAAACGTGATGAAAGTCAAGTAAAGCAAAACTACACTCTGGCAGAACTGAATAAAATGCCTGATAGCGAATTCATTGATACGCTATCAAGAATTTCTTGGAATCAAATTACCGATTTATTCCAATTTAATCAAGATACGAAAGCTTTCTATCAAAATAAAGAACGCATGAACGTTATCATTAATGAATTAGGACAACGAGGAAGAGCCTTTACGAAAGAGGACTCAAAGGGAATTGAAACATTTGTTGAAATATTACGTTCTGCTTTTTATGTGGGATATTATAATAATGAAATAAGTTACTTAAAAGAGAGAAGCTTCCATGATAAATGTTTACCAGCATTAAAAGCAATTGCAAAAAATCCAAACTTTACATTAGGTACAGCTGAACAAGATAGAGTAGTAGTTGCGTATGGAAAATTAATTAGTAATGCTTCTAGTGATGTTGAAACAGTACAGTATGCGGCAAATATTTTAAAACAGTATAACGATAACCTTTCTACGTATGCTAATGATTATGCGAAAGGACAAGCTGTATATGAAATCGTAAAAGGTATTGATTATGATATACAGTCTTATTTGCAGGAGACGAATAAAAAGCCTAATGCAACAATGTGGTATGGAAAGATTGATAACTTTATAAATGAGGTTAGTAGAATTGCTCTCATACAGAATATAACAACTGAAAATAGTTGGCTAATTAATAATGGTATTTATTATGCAGGACGTTTAGGGAAATTTCATAGTAATCCAAACAAAGGGTTGGAAGTTCTTACACAAGTGATGAACATGTATCCTCGTCTAAGTGGACCTTATTTTGTAGCGGTAGAGCAAATTAAAACAAACTATGGTGGAAAAGATTATAGTGGAAATGCAATAGATTTACAAAAAATCCGTGAAGAAGGGAAACAACAATACTTACCTAAAACATATACATTTGATGATGGATCTATTGTCTTTAAGACAGGTGATAAAGTAACAGAAGAAAAAATTAAAATGTTATATTGGGCAGCCAAAGAAGTAAAAGCACAATATCACCGTGTAATTGGAAATGATAAAGCACTAGAACCAGGTAACGCAGATGATGTACTGACGATTGTAATTTATAATAATCCGGATGATTATCAATTAAATAGACAGTTATATGGATATGAAACGAACAACGGTGGGATTTATATTGAAGAGAAGGGAACTTTCTTTACATATGAGCGTACGCCAAAGCAGAGTATTTATAGTCTAGAAGAGTTATTCCGTCACGAATTCACACATTATTTACAAGGAAGGTACGAGGTTCCTGGTTTATTTGGGAGCGGAGAACTGTATCAAAATGAACGATTAACTTGGTTCCAAGAAGGGAATGCAGAATTTTTTGCAGGATCTACACGTACAAATAATGTTGTGCCACGTAAAAGTATTATAAGTGGCTTATCATCTAATCCAGCAAGCCGTTATACAGCAAAGCAAACTTTGTTCGCAAAATATGGATCATGGGATTTTTATAATTATTCCTTTGCACTACAGTCTTATTTATATAATCATCAATTTGAAACCTTTGATAAGATTCAGGATTTAATCCGTGCAAACGATGTGAAAAATTATGACGCGTATCGTGAATCATTAAGTAAAGATGCACAGTTGAATACAGAATATCAAACGTATATGCAGCAGTTGATTGATAATCAAGATAAATACAATGTACCGCAAGTAACAAATGATTATTTAATACAACACGCACCCAAGCCGTTAGCTGAATTGAAGAAAGAAATTGTAGAGGTAGCAAATATAAAAGATGCAAAAATTACAAAACATGAGTCGCAATTCTTTAACACATTCACCGTGGAAGGCACGTACACAGGTGATACATCAAAAGGTGAGTCTGAAGATTGGAAAACGATGAGTAAACAAGTAAATCAAACTTTGGAGCAGTTATCCCAAAAAGGGTGGAGCGGCTATAAAACAGTTACAGCCTATTTTGTTAACTATCGTGTGAATGCAGCCAATCAGTTTGAATATGATATTGTTTTCCATGGTGTTGCAACAGAGGAAAAAGAAAAAACAACTACTATTGTAAATATGAATGGACCATACAGCGGGATAGTAAATGAAGAAATTCAATTCCATAGTGATGGTACAGAAAGTGAGAACGGAAAAATTAATTCTTATCTATGGAACTTTGGAGATGGTACAACAAGTACAGAAGCCAATCCTACCCATGTATATGGAGAAAAAGGAACATATACTGTGGAACTAACAGTGAAAGATAGTAGAGGAAAAGAAAGTAAAGAACAAACAAAAGTTACTGTAAAACAAGATCCGCAAACAGGTGGATCCCTTGAAGAGGAGAAGGTACTCCCGTTTAATACGCTTGTAAAAGGAAATCTGATTACTCCTGATCAAACAGATGTTTATACGTTTGATGTTACAGTTCCGAAAGAACTAGATATTTCTGTGATAAATGAACAAAATATTGGGATGACATGGGTACTTTATCATGAATCAGACATGCAAAATTACGTAGCTTGTGGTGAAGATGAAGGAAATGCTATAAAGGGAAAATACGCAGCGAAACCAGGGAAATATTATTTGAATGTGTATAAATTTGATGATAAAAATGGTGAATATTCATTATTAGTAGAATAAATTCATTTCTAATATGTATATAACGGTTTTAGGGATAAAACATAAGACCTTTATTTTCAAAATCATAAAAGATGATTGTTCCCGCAGAAGGAAAGAATAGTGCATATCAGATAGTCATCATAAATCATAGTTTAGATAATAAGGGAAAAGCAGTGTTTGATAGGAATGTAAACAAAACGGAAAAAATGAGCTGACTTCTCAAAATAACTACCTGTAGAGAAAGAAAATTTTCGTTTAGGGGGTACTTCAAAACCTTAGCTTGATGGCAAAGTGGTGCTACCCATCACCATCAAGCTAAGAAAAGCAAATACCCCCAAAGTGAAAAAATAAGCCGTTTTCTGTCAAAAATACACGGAATTTTCATCCTAGGGGTGTAAATTCTTAAGTTGATGGGCATGTATGGTGACCCCTAATAAACCTTACAATTTTGTAATATTAATGTCACTAAAATCAATTTCTTCACTATAAATCATTTACTATAATTTCCATGTGCAAAGATAAGGAGAGAGTTATTTGAAAAAATCCTTAGTTATATTTATATTATTTGCACTGTTTTCTAGTTTTGCTATAGGATGCGAGAGATCTAGAATGGGAACAGAACAATACTATGTACAAATAACAAATAAGGGTGAGGTAAAAGGTAACCAGCGTTTCTATACTTTATCTACTTATAATGAAGATGGAGTAGAAAAAACAGTTACATTTGGAAGTGTAAAACCAATAGACACACCATTTAAAGAGAATGCCTTTATACACCTTTACGTCAGACATAAAGATCACAGTAATGTAGAAATAAACTATAAAGAAGTAACTTCCTATGAAGAAGTTCAAAAAGATGATTTACCTACAAAAGTAAAAGAAAAATTACATACTAAATAATTACCCAATCAAAATAAAGGATACTCTCTTATACACGATGAGGTAGCACCATATCGCTATCAAACTAGCAGAATAAAATATCATTTCACCTAAGCTCGCACTTCATTTTCTATATTTTTACTTTAATTTATAAAAAAATACTATTAAATATTTTCATATAATTGTTATAATATGATTAAATTGGTATAAAAGTTTTTTCTAGATTATATATTTTAAGAATTCTCATGCAAAAAGAGCAAGTTCTCTACTTGGGAACTTGCTCTTTTTTGCAGAGAAACATTACCAGAAGGCCCTAAGTGAGTATCCAAATTTCACAAAAAATTTCTGCATTTTCCCACAACACTATTTAGATATAACGGAATTTTTAAATTTATAAAAAGATTAAGAGGCGATAGAGAATGAAAAGATATGTTGGAATAAAAGGAATTGGCACATATTTTCCAAAACGAAAAGTAGATTCTTTTGAAATAGATCGTATGCTAGATGTGCCAGCAGGCTGGACATTAAAAAAAGCTGGGGTAAAAACACGATACTTTGTTGATGGTGAAACATCTTCTTATATGGGTGCTGAAGCTGCAAAAAAAGCTGTAGAAGATGCTAAGCTAACATGGGCTGATATCGATTGTATCATCTGCGGAAGCGGAACGATTCAACAGGCAATCCCTTCTACTGCATCACTTATTCAAGAACAGCTCGGACTACAGCACTCTGGTATTCCATGTTTTGATATCAACTCAACATGCCTAAGTTTCATAACAGCACTTGATACAATTTCTTACGCAATTGAATGCGGGAGATACAAAAATGTTGTTATCATTTCTTCTGAAATTTCTTCTGTGGGATTAAATTGGGGACAAAATGAAAGTAGCATTTTATTCGGTGACGGTGCGGCAGCTGTTGTGATAGCAAAAAGCGATCATATATCTTCCATTATAGCTTCCCATATGGAAACATATAGCTCTGGTGCGCATCTATCAGAAATTCGTGGCGGTGGAACGATGATTCATCCTAGGGAGTATAGTGAAGAGCGAAAAGAAGACTTCCTGTTCGATATGAATGGCAGAGCTATTTTTAAACTATCTTCTAAGTATCTGTTGAATTTTATCGAAAAACTACTTATGCATACTGGTTATTCCCTAGATGATATTGATTTAATTGTTCCTCACCAAGCAAGTGGACCAGCTATGAGACTGATTCGTAAAAAATTAGGGGTTGATGAAGAGCGCTTTATGACCATTTTTGAAGACTACGGTAATATGATTTCCGCATCTATTCCAGTAGCCCTTTTCGAAGCGATTAAACAAAAGAAAGTGCAACGCGGAAATAAAATATTATTGCTAGGTACTTCTGCAGGACTTTCTATCGGGGGCATCCTTCTTGAATACTAAGAAAACAGTATTAATTACAGGGGCACGTGCACCAGCAGCTTTACATTTATGCAGACTGTTTAATAGCACCGGGCATACCGTTATTATTGCAGATAGTATTCCTTATCCATTAAGCAAAGTTTCAACAAGTACGGATTACTTTTATGAAATTCCTTCTCCAAAGTGGAAAACAAATGAAAGTATCCATGCGCTGCTATCAATCATTCAACGCCATAATGTGGATTTACTTATTCCTACTTGTGAAGAAGTATTTTATATATCTAGACATAAAGAAGAATTTAGTCCATTTTGTCATGTATTAGTAGATGATTTTCACAAACTTTCACTACTCCATAATAAGTGGGAATTTATTCAGTTAGTAACGAATTTAGGTTGGCAAGTTCCTGCAACGTATAGAATAAATAATGAACAAGCCATAAGGTCAATGATTCACCAAACACCAGCCACTACTCCTTTTGTGCTAAAGCCGATTTTCTCCCGTTTTTCTGATAAAGTGGAATTTATTACAAAAGAAGCTGCTATAAAAGAAATCATGGTAGACAAGCCAAATTATATCATTCAAGAGTTTATACAAGGAACACAGCATTGCTCCTACAGTATCGCACAATCTGGGAAAGTGTTAGCTCACTCTACCTATAAAACGGAATTCACGGCAGGATTAGGCGCTACCATTGCGTTTAAACATATTAATCAGCCTAAAATTGAACAGTTTGTTAGGCAAATTGTAAAAGAGCTAAATTTCTCTGGACAAATTGCCTTTGATTTCATCATTACAGAGAATGGAGATGCTATTCCAATCGAATGTAATCCACGTACCACAAGTGGATTACATTTATTTGATGAGGAAATATTATCCGCCTTTTTTAATACAAAAGTAAATAATACACTAATTCCGAAACTGAATTCTGAGTGTGCAATTCGGTTAGCAATGCTTTTATATGGACTCCCCTACTTAAAAAGTACACAAAAACGTAAGGGATGGTTAAAAGTTTTATGCTCCTATCCAGATATCATTTATAGTCACACTGATAGGAAACCATTTTTTTATCAGTTTTTTAGCATGTATAAATTATGGCGTGAAAGTTATAAACATGAACGGACTATTTTAGAGCAAACAACATATGACATATCGTGGGATGGTGAAGATTTATGAAAATGCTAGTAACTGGTGGAACGGGCTTTCTAGGACAAAAACTCGCCTTTCGACTGAAAAATATGGGCTATGAAGTAACGGCAACGGGGAGAAATAAAACAATCGGTAAGGTATTAGAACAAAATGGAATCGAGTTTGTTCATTGTCCTCTTGAAGACAGGGATCGTGTGCTACAAGTTTGTAAAGATAAAGATTATATCTTTCATAGCGGCGCACTTTCTTCCCCTTGGGGCAAATATGAAGATTTTTATAATGCGAATGTGTTAGGAACGAAACATATTATCGAGGGAAGTCAAAAGTACGGTATAAAACGCCTTATCCACGTATCAACACCAAGTATTTATTTCTATTATGATGAGCGACAAAATGTAGTAGAAAACGCGAAACTTCCTGATACATTTGTAAATCATTATGCAACAACGAAGCACATGGCTGAACAAGCTATTGATCAAGCTTTCACGCATGGTTTACCAGTTATCACAATACGCCCGCGCGCTTTATTCGGACCAGGAGATAACGCTATTCTTCCGCGTCTTATTAAAGTATGTGAAAAGGGTGCCTTACCGAGAATTGGTACAGAAAATGTTCTTGTTGATATTACGTATGTTGAGAATGTTGTAGATGCTTTACTTCTTTGTATGCATTCCCCAAAACATACATTAGGGCAAAAGTACAATATAACAAATGACGAACGTGTAAATTTATATGAGGTCATAGAAAATGTAATGAAGCGTCTTGATAAGGAAGTAAAATATAAAAAAATTTCCTACAAAACTGCTTTTACACTAGCTGCTATACTAGAAGGAATCTCAAAAACTATTTTATTTGGAAAAGAACCTATTCTCACAAAATATACTGTTAGTGTCCTTTCAAAAAGCCAGACCTTAAGTATTGATAAAGCTAAAGAAGAATTAGGATATGCTCCAAAGATCAGTATAGAAGAAGGAATTACAAAATTTGTAGACTGGTGGAAAATACAATGAAAATCAAATCTTTAAAGCTATATGATACGGGATATTGCACACATCCAGAAAAAATCGCATACTCCAAGGGCAGTTGGAAACAAATCCGTTTTCCAGCTACAGTAGGATTACTTGAGCATCCAGTATTAGGATATATTTTATTTGATACTGGATATGCGGGACATTTTAAAGATGCGACAAAAAAATTTCCTTACTCTGTATATGCAAAACTTACCCCTGTTCATTTTACGGAAGAGCAATCTATTAAACAGCAACTGCTTCTTGATGGTATTCAGCCAGAAGAAATTAAATATATTATTCTTTCTCATTTTCATGGCGATCATACAGCTGGTCTGCCCGATTTTCCAAAAGCCAAAATACTAACCTTCGCAAAAGCTTATGAGGATATAAAACGGAGAAGTAAATTTGGTGCTCTATTAAAAGGGTGCCTAAAAGATACACTGCCGATGGATTTAGAGAAAAGGATGTCATTCATTGATCAAACTCTATCCCTTAACTTACCTTCTACATATGGAAAGTTTGAAGAGGGGTATGATGTATTTGATGATGGCTCATTATTTGCTGTTGACTTAACAGGACATGCAACGGGACAATTCGGTTTATTCGTCCATTTACAGAGTAATAAAATTGTCTTTCTTTGTGCAGACGCAGTGTGGCTAAGTAAAACTTATAAAAACCTTGTATTTCCTAGTAAGATTGCCAACCTTTTAACTAGCGATCCCAAATCTTACC
Source organism: Bacillus cereus group sp. BfR-BA-01310 (assembly GCF_022664325.1). Taxonomy (NCBI): domain Bacteria; kingdom Bacillati; phylum Bacillota; class Bacilli; order Caryophanales; family Bacillaceae; genus Bacillus; species Bacillus cereus group sp. BfR-BA-01310. The sequence goes on from NZ_JAKUHD010000022.1 coordinate 23,893, forward strand.
GAAAGAATATTGAGAAGTTACACCATTTATCACAAACATCACCTGAGATCGAAATTGTACCAACTCATTGTGAACATACATGGGATAAAATTAAAGCAGGGGTGTACTATGAATAAACTACGGATTCTCAAGCAATACTTGAAAACAAAATATGACTTGAGATTTTCAAATCGCAAACAGTTGGAACAGTTTCATAAACAACAAATAGAAAAACAACTTTTGTTCACGATAGAGGCGTCTCCTTTTTATCGCCAGTTATATACGCCGTTTTTAAATGAAATTCAAAAGGGAAATTTGTCTGCACTCCCCATTATTGATAAAGAAGTAATGATGGAACATTTTGATACATTAAATACAGTGCATATTTCAAAGGAAGAAGCGTTTCATGTAGCATTTGAAGCAGAAAAGACCCGGAATTTCTCACCAACCATTCGTAATATAACTGTCGGTTTATCATCAGGCACTAGTGGAAATCGTGGGGTTTTTCTCGTTTCCGAGGAAGAACAAACGTTTTGGGCTGGCTCGATTATTGGAAAGGTGCTTCCTTCTAGCATTCTACATAAACACACGATTGCTTTTTTCTTACGTGCAAATAGCAATTTATACGAAGCGACAAAAAATAAGCGAATTTCATTTCATTTTTTTGATTTACTAGATTCGTTTCAGCAGCATATCACTCGATTAAATGAAGTAAAGCCATCTATTTTAATTGCACCTCCGTCTATGTTACGGAAAATCGCTTACTGGCAGCAAGAAGGGCTTATTACGATTTGTCCCAAAAAAATTATCTCTGTAGCAGAAGTGCTTGAAGATATTGATAGAGACTTTATTCGTGCAACTTTCAAGCAGACAGTACACCAAGTTTACCAATGTACAGAAGGTTTTCTTGCTACCACCTGCAAGCAGGGGACATTACACATTAATGAAGATCTCGTTCATATTGAAAAAGAGTACTTAGATCAAGAGAAAGGGATATTTGTTCCCATTATTACTGATTTCATGAGAAAAACACAGCCTATTATACGCTATCGTCTCAATGACATATTAATTGAGAAAAAAACGCCGTGCAGCTGTGGCTCACCTTTCTTAGCATTAGAACGAATTGATGGTCGATGTGACGATATATTTATTGGAATAAGTGAATTGGATAATAGCGAAATATTTATTTTTCCAGATTTCATTAGAAGAGCAATTTTGTTTGCATCCAGTGACATTCAAGAATTTAAAGTAATACAGCACAGTGTAGACAAAATTGAAATAAAACTTAAAGCACTGCCTGAAGATTTCGAATTATGTCAATCAAAGGTAATGCAAGAGTTACATACACTGTGGTCTACTAAAAAGTGTGCTATACCACATTTTTTCTTTTCGCATTACGATATTCAAGTATATGATAAAAAATTAAAAAGAATAGAAAGTCTTGCAAGACGTGGTGAACATATATGATTAAGCTACATACTGTTCATTCCTTGCACAGCATTGATTGGGAATCAAAAAAAGATGGAGCATATGTACGCGATAGTTTCCTGCCTCTCTTTCAAAAGGGCGTTACAGCATTTATTGAAAATGTTAACACGCAGCTCTTTCTATTAGAAATTGATGATCTCATCTTGCCAGTTACTCTTAATAACGCAGAGTTCGAAAATTCATATGTATGTTCTCCTTATACACATTACATATCTTATGCGTTAGAAGAGCTATGGGAGTTGAAAAAACCATGGCTAGAGAAGCTATTAACCTATCCGATTCATCTTATGGGAAGTTGGCTACGACGAACGAATATTAATAAAGTAATTGTCGTAAATAATTGGATGCTTTCAACAAATCTTTATCACTCTATCAACGAACAACAAATCGAACAAATTACGAATTTATTTGTTGAGAAATTTCCAGAGCATACAATTCTATTTCGCTCTTTAAATAACGAATTATATCCCGTAACGACAGAAGCACTATCTACGGTAGGTTACAAGAAAATTATGTCTCGTTCTATATACTTATTTGATCCGAAACACTATAAAGAAATGAATCGAAAAAAACGAAAAGACTTATTAAATGATAAAAGTTTATTAGAGAAAAGCAATTATGAAATCATTACGAATGAAGAATTAACAAAAGAAGATATTTTACAAATTTCCCAGCTATACAACCAACTATATATTGAAAAATATTCCGCCCATAACCCAATGTTTACACCCGCTTATTTATGGAATGCTCTTCAGCATCATTTATTTGAGATAAAGGCCATAAAAAAAGGGGATACAATAGATGGTGTCATTGCTTATTTTATTAGGGATGGGGTTATGACAACTCCTATCCTTGGCTATAATACAAACTCTGATCAACAACAAGGCTTATACCGTATTCTTTCCCTCCTTATTACAATGGATTCTATCGAAAAAGATTTAATTTGTCATTGTAGTGCTGGGGCTGGAGAGTTCAAACGAAATCGTGGTGCAAAACAGCAGATTGAATACAGTTTTATGTATCACGCTCATTTGCCACCTAATCAACAAAAGGTATGGAAAGTATTAACTTGGATATTAAATACATGTATAGAACCGATGGCAAAAAAACATCGCTTTTAAACAAAAAAGAGATAAGACTCGTAATGTGTAAGAGATGCAAGATCGTCATTAGAATATATACATAAGGACTTATATAGTCAAACAGAGTATATAGCCTCTCAGTGGAGCGGAGCAACAAGTAATCGATTCTATCAGATGTTTAATGACACAAAACCAATGATGTTTAATGTTCTGCAAGAATTAGGGGAAATTGCAGAAGAGCAAGAACGTGCTTCCATAAAATTCCGTGAAGCTGGCGAGTTGTATGGCGGGAATTTAGTCGATTCCGATATTCAAGAAGGTGCCATGTGTGGAAAACTTCCTCCAAAATCAGAAAAGACATTTTGGGATAGAAATAAAAAGGATTTAAGTGATGTGTGGACTGGGATTTCTACTGGGTTTGTAGATGTGGTAGGAGACAAAGAGACCTGGTTAAACATGAAAGATGCAATCGTAAACTATGAGGAAACTATTCCTGCTGCATGGAATGCTCTATCTGATTCATTCATGAATGAATATTGGAATGGTAATCTGAAGAGTAGAGAACATTATGCAGCTTATGCTATCACTTCAATACTCACAGGCTTTGTTGGAGGAAATAGGACAAGCAGGAAAGGTAGCGGCTGTTACAGGTCTTACAAAAGGGAAATCACTGCTTACAAATTCCTCTGCATATAGAAAAGCATTACATATATTAAATAACTATGAATTTAAGGCTGGTAATCATCTCTCATATGCAGGTGTTGGTAGTACACAACAATACTTACATAAAGCAGCTGCATATACCTATGAATGTGCAATTGGTCCGAAGGCAATTAGATTAAGAAAAGGGGAATTAGCGGGAGATAAACATCCTGTTACAGGTATTCCGTATGATGCTAAGATTAGTAGTGTAAACCAAGGCATTGGTTTACACTACTATTTTTTTATAAATGAAAAAAATACTATGAACGGTCATTATTAATTATCGTCAGATAATAAAAAGGAATTGGTGGAAGAAAAAATGCTGACAAAATGCCAATCTTTTTTGTCTTTAGAGTATAAAACCTTGTTGATGAATTGAAAATCATTAAAATTTTTACACATTAATTATTTAACAATTAGCCTTGAATAAAAGAAGCTTTTAATTAGCTGTGATACCTGCCAAGCTTGCTCCTCGAGAAGGAAGTGCCCGCCGCAAAGAAGATGGGTTTCCACATTGTACAGTTCCTTGCTAAAGGCACCAGCGCCATTCAATGTGAAAATAAAATCATTTTTCCCCCAGATAACTATCGCTGGGGGCTGCTTCGCGCGCAGATACTGCTGCCAAACGGGGTATTGCTCTACATTTTTTCGATAATCGTAGGCAAGTTCCAATTGAATTTGAGCATTTCCCAGGCGGTCCAATAAGAGCTGATCCATCAAATAGCTGTCCGGGCTGATCAGATTCGGGGAGCAAGCACCGGTAAGATACTGCTTCTTTGTGAAATCAAAGGTGAGTAGGGCTCCCAATGCTGCTTCAGTGTTTGGGTTTCTGTCCTTCCACAAAGCTTTAAATAGATCGAACGGTTTGCCAAGCCCCTCTTCATGAGAAACGGAATTTTGAATAACAAATCCAAGCACCCTTGACGGCTGGCGAACAGCAATGCGGAGGCCGACTGGACCCCCATAATCCTGAACATAGAAGACTGACTGCCTGATGCCAAGCAGATCCAATAGCTTTTCCATAACAAGAGAAATGTTATGGAACGTGTATGTAAATTCATCGGGAGCAGGCATGCTGCTGTTTCCAAAGCCGGGATAATCAGGTGCAATGACATAAAACTGGTCAGACAAAAGAGGAATTAGATTCCGGAACATATGGGAAGAACTCGGAAAACCATGGAGCAGCACAATCGCTGGATTTCTGCGGCTTCCTGCTTCCCGGTAAAAAATACGCAGGCTATCAATTGTAGCAATGTGGTAACTTACCATCTATCCATCTCCTCTCAGCCTTTAGTACCCCTCTATCTTTTTGTATGCAGATAGGGAGGTATTTAACATTTTTTTCGTTACTCCATTTTTGATTATTTTATCATGTTCTATTGCAGTTCCTTGTTAAACTAAACTCCCGTTAATTGAATAACTTTTTTCAAGAATATGGCCCGATTGTGAAACAAGAAAAAAGCCTATATTTCAATACAGGATTTTTGATCAAACTTATTTACAAATTATCAAACTTTATTATAAACGATCAGACTTTTTTCAAAATAATCAAACTTTATTTCAAATCAACAGCAGCTGCGTTTATATATTTTGGAAGGAGAAGGGAACTTTTAAATAAAAATACAAACTGTACGTTAAATTCTGATTTAACGTACATAACAATTGTAGGAATCTAAAATTTTTATTTATATCTATCATGAGAGGGCTTTTATATACCAATTAAAGTAGAATTCAAACTATGTATTTTTTACACAATAAAATCAAATATCAAACGAATAACATAGAGTGTTTAAATCTCTAGCTAGTTAGAGAAAAGAATAAAAGTTCAGCAATTTTGCATTGCTGAACTTTTATTCTTTATTCTTTCCTATTCTTCCTAAACTATCTTTAATAGTTGTTTCCCCAAGTTGAGTGTATAACAAAGCTGTATCTTGACTGGTATGTCCAAGTTGCTGCATCACTTGTAAGGAGTCTTTTTCTTCCATATATAATTTATTTGCCAATGTATGTCTTAATTTATGAGGAGACATTCTTTTACCAAAGGCCTTAGTATATTTTTCTACTATATCTTGGATAGCCCTAACCGAAAGAGGCTGTGCAGTATGTTTATACTTCGATAAAAATACATTTTTTAATTCTTTCCCTGGAGCATATTTGTTATCTCTAATTTTCATATACTTTTCAATGTCATTCAATGCAATTGGAGTAATCCATACTGAATCTTCTTTGTTTCCTTTTCGTATTACATCAATTAGTCTTTCTTTTAAGTTTATATCTTCTATACGAAGATCTGCCAATTCACTTACACGAATACCACTACCAAGAAAGAGGGAGAGAATAGCTACATCACGCTCTTTATCTCTTAGGAAATAGAACAACTGATGTTTTGTTAAAGATTTTTCATGTTCGTACTTAACGTAATTCAAAAACTCTTGATCGTCATCATTATGAAATATTTTAGATCTCATACGTTTTGCACGGGCATTTAATGTTTCTTTATCTTTATGTATTTCAATCTTAGCCATTACATTTCTATAAAAATAACATTCTCCATCATCATTCTCTGATAGGGAGGTAAGATACTTAAATAAAGACTTTAAGGCTGAAATTTTTCTGTTAACAGAGGAATTCTGCATATTTTGTTGTAGTTTTAGAAACCTCATAAAGTTCTCAACATCTTTTTTCTTTAAATTCTCCAAATCAGAGAAGGATATGTCTTTAATGGGCTTAAATTCAATAACTTGTTCAGATAATAGCCAATTAAAGAAGACTCTAAAATCATATACATAATTCAGTAGGGTGGAGGGAGAGGCATCATGCAATTCTTTGTACTCCACAAATTCTTCTATGTAAAAGGGCATTTCATTTAAATTCTCGTATAATTTCTTACGATGTACGGATTTTTGACGTTGCTTGCTGTAATCCATAAAAATCACCTCATATATACTATAACAGAAAAGGATTACGAACACAAGTTCGCGTTAAATTCAATTTTTACACAAACTTATTTACATAATTAAATTATGGGATGCTAAAATATACTAGAAATTGAATGGAATAGTGTAGTTATTCTAATAAAAATTACAGATAACCAAGTGATAAATTTGTATTAGGCTAGTAAAACTAGTACAAAAATTACATTTAAATGTATGTAAGATAAAGCAATTTTATATATAAATTTATACAAAATGAATACATGAAAACAACATAAAAGTCGTTATAAAATATGAATTGGTTAATTTAATCATGATTATCAGGAGTTAATTAGATCAACACAAGAAAAGCTCATATAAATTAAAATGCAATTCACTATAAAGATTGCTAGTGAGTAATTCAGAATTTGATTATTTTCATATAAAATATGAATTACATAGATGTATACCAATACAAAAATCTATGCACATGAACTGGAAATCCCTAGATACTGTATTAGATTTTTATATAACCATCTTAGTATTCGTAAAATTGGTATTTCGTGCGAAGTTGTGAGGTGTTTGTTTTTCCCCCTTTTTACGATACTTTTATGCTTATCCAATAAAATGTATTATTCACCTGTCATCAGTAAGAATATCTTTTAGTTGCTGATACATTCACTTATACATATTAATGTTGATTATACGGTTACTTATAGGGTACAGACAGTATATAAAAACACGTTAAGAAAATTTTAATACAAAACAGCTAACTTTAACCTCTTAAGACTAAATCGGTTGTGTTTTACTCAAAACTTAATTGTTTGTAATATTGAAAGAGAGTGTTTCCTTTAGTCCTTTTAGGTCAAAGGTATCTTTTATTATCCTTGTTTTAGGTGAACGCTGAGCAAAATTTAATTCTAATACATATTTGAAAATATAATTTTGAAATTCTTTCATCTGTCTCAATAAGATAAGAATTCTTTTCATTTTGAGACAGACTTGACTCTTTTATTGCAACTACTTATAAGATTTCTTATGTAAACAAGGCTTTTGGGAAATACGCCGTCATATCAACGTTTGCGACACTTTCGAAAACTTACACTTACAACAACTTTTATACATCGTTGATTTTACGCTATTTTCACCTTAAGACACCGTTATTTCCTGCATAAACTTCCCATTGTTAACTATCTCTATTTTCGTTGTGTTCGTTTGTTTTGTTAGAGAAAATAAAAAACAATTAAATAGATTAATTGTTTTTTCTATGCAAAATCTTAATTTTTATTTTTTTGAAGTAACCTATAATGCTTGAAAAAATGAAATCCCCCAATGCGAGTGGTATATAGATAAACCATATCTTTAATATAGCCTTTGTTTCTCTATGATTAGAATCCTCCATTCAAACCACCTTATCCCCTTCATTTATCTATATTTTCATTTTAATTCCATTAACAAGAAAATTATACCATTTATTTAACTAGTAGTCTTTATTTTCAAAAAATTCTCGAAGTCTTTTACCCTTATCATCCATTAACAACAAATAAAACCAGAAAATCCATGTACAAAAAAAAGAGCGCTTTTCTTCAAAGCACTCTCCAATAGGAATTTACCAATCTCGACGGTCATCACAATCACAGTTATGATGATGGTTACGTCTACGACGACATTCATCGCAATCACAGTCATGATGATGGTTATGTCTACGACGACGGTCATCGCAATCACAGTCATGATGATGGTTATGTCTACGACGACATTCATCACAATCACAGTCATGATGATGGTTATGTCTACGACGACGGTCATCACAATCTCTTTTTCTGCGTCTGCAAAACATTAAATCATCCCAAAATCTATTACAATCTCGAGAATGTCTGAAATTATCATTACATCCCATAAATATGCTTACCTCCTCTTAACAATAGAATTCATCATATTCTATGATTAAAAGTTAAAAACAGCTTGTTTACTAGTCTATGTTCTGCATTTTAAAGTAATAATATTCATTTTTAATCTTCAAATTGCAAATCTATTTCACCCCCTTATCATCCATTAACAACAAAAAAGACGCCATCCAGATTACGACGGCGTCTATAATAGTAGTTATAAATTTAATAAAAACATTTTTACTTATTTCCTTGTTTCCATACCCCATTTTTTTTGTGATAGATATCCTTGCTAGTCATGAATTGAAACGAGCTACCAGGAATACTATATTTTTTATTTTTCTCTCTTTTCTCTTTAGACTTTTCCAAAATAACTTGTTGTAGATCTGTTCTTCATTGCTTTAAGCGTTCTTTTTCTCGCATCTTCACTTATACCCCTTTAAATAAAAATTTATATGCCCATATTAAATATATCTCTGGAATCCAATTTATGAAAGGGGTTACAATCGTTAGTCAACTTAGGGTTATATCAAGTCAAATGTCCATTTTAATAAGTAAATAAGAGTACCCTCCATTAGGTACTCTTCAAGAATAAGTATGGCGCTCCAAGTCTCACCTCATATGATAACTTGTCCCACGATTTTATCATATGTTTGTCTTTTTAGAATGTTCACTGGTTTAATGTGTAATTTCTATTAATAAGTTATTAAGCGCCTTCTCTACCTGCTGCACCTTCCATTTACTCTTATTCCTTGAATCACGTAACTCAGGAAACAAACTGATTCCTTCTTGCTCCACTTCATTACTGAATCGCATCTTGAGTGCTCTATATTCCTTTAATACGCTTATTACTTCCTTTTGTACTTTCTTATCATCGATAGCTGGTAATAAAGTTAATTGCCTTTCTAAGTTGGAATTCCCCTATTTCTGAATTTGTAATTTTAATATTATATAAGGTACGTGAAATTTTATTATTTAACTACTGAATAAAGAAACAGTGTGCATTAACATAGCCCCCACCCCACTATTGCGCATTGTTCCGCTATCCATAAAATAAAGTATTAGACTAGAAAGTGAATATACGTAAACGTAAAAATTCCGCCTATTACCGTTGGTCAGTTTTCTTAGGTCTTGCATTAAGGATACTAAGTGCAATGAATAAAAATGGTGACAAAATTGCAAGTGATAGACTTGGGATAGAGCCTTCATAAAACCAGTATTGAATCATTGGTATATCCCAGTATGAAACTTTTAAAACCGCAACTGTATTTTCCCCCGATGTTTCATTTAGTGTTGTACCTATAACTTTTCCGTATACAGTAAACTCTCCGATATAAGCTGGATCATCAACATGATGGAACGGTGTGTCACCTTCAAGCTCAATGTCCGTAGATTTTACATTAGGGTATGTATCTTTAATTTTTTCTTTTAATATAGCTAAATCACTCTTACTTATTTTTTGAGGTGCTCCCGTAGTGGCTTGTGCGTATACGTGCAATTTTATGTCATCTTTTTGGATAGCTGACCTACCTACTATTCTATTTGGAGAAAATATAAGAAGTATAACATGCAAAATAAAAAACATTACAAAGACTTTAGAACATTTTTCTAATCTGTTCATTCATCACACCGCCAATACATATTAATAACATTATAATATGTATTAGGTAATTAATTCCACATAGAAACATTTGTTGGTTTGAAATAAAGTTATTTAAAAACAAATAATGTTGTTTAATTTTAAATACCCTCATTTAAACTAACGAGGTAGGAGTTTAAGAAACACTGTTAATATATAATAAAACAGATAGTCATTGAAGCTAATAAATATATTTTTAGGAGTGTGCAAAATGAGTGGTCCCGATATAAAAAGTGTTTTCCCCATGAAAAATATCAGAAGCCTATGCTTTTTAAAGAATGTAGTGATTAATCCGAATATTGAAATTGGGGATTACACGTATTATGACGATCATAATAATCCTTTAGATTTTGAAAAAAATGTCCTTTATCATTTTGACTTTATAGGGGATAAACTAAAAATCGGAAAGTTTTGTGCTATTGCATCCAATGTCAAATTTATCATGAATGGTGCGAATCATAATACAAATTCTTTTACAACGTTTCCTTTTGGGGCATTTGGTGGAGATTGGGAAGTCGGTTTAGAGAATTTAAGTGGTGGATTCAAAGGTGATACAGTTATAGGAAATGATGTTTGGATAGGATATAATGCCACCATTATGCCTGGTGTTAAGATAGGTGATGGAGCTATAATAGCCACAAATTCTGTTGTAACTAAAGATGTTCCGCCTTATTCAATAGTAGGAGGAAATCCAGCTAAATTAATACGTTATAGATTTGACGAGGAAACAATTGATATTCTCAATATCATTAAGTGGTGGGACTGGGATATTGAAAAAATAACTGAATTCATTCCCGTTTTAACAAGCAATAATACGAGTGCTTTAAAGGAACTGATAAAGTCATAATAAAAACTGTTAACCAAATAGTAATGAATTTGAAATTTATTTCTTTTATCTATTGTTTTGCACCTAGCCGATACCTCTAGTTGCATAAGGGCTATTTTTAAACATCTTTATTGTGACTGATTTTGAGGGAGTTAGTAGAGATAGAAAAAAATTAAATAACTATTGTAAACACCCTTCGATTATTCGGACGGTGTTTACTGCGTTTATAGCTTAGAAATTAAATAGCTATATTATCATTTAACATTAGACACATTTAATCAATTACCTGTGCGTTAAGGGGTACCCCCCATCACCATCAAGCTAAGATTTTGAGAAACCTCCCATAACAAAAATTTTACCTTTTCACAGTTATTCATAAGAGTTCGGCTCATTTTTTCTTTTTTTGAGCCTTTATTTTTCTTAAGTTGATGGGTATGTGTCACTCCCCCTATTGAGGGAGCTAAATTAATGGATTTTGCTACTGCGGATTCCGAGTTTAAGAATATCCAATTTTTGGACCCCATCTATTAAACATCAATATCTCATCCCTTAAAAGATTTGTGTTAACAAAAATCACATCTATTTGGATCCCTTAAGGTTCTGATGAGAGGTGGATTCAGTGTTACAGATGAAGACAGCGTTTTTTCCAATGCACGTAGATAAGATTTAGATGAATTTGTTCTCACTCTAAGCTAAGCAATTAGTATGAGGAGAGCTTCTTCTGTTTTAGGGGGCTATTCTACAATATAAGTGCAGCATCACCTCTGCATAACGATCTTGCATTATCGGGCGCATTTCTTAAAAAAGTATTACGTCTTTATTAAGAATCGAAAACCATGAGTGATTTCAATAGCAGCTGTCTCCATGGGAGAATAGACTTCGATAACGATGTGGGAAACTAAGACATCAATGTTGTAGTCATTATTTTTAGGAAAAAACAAGTCTAGAGTTCCCTTTTTTATAGGAAGCTCGGGCATTCAACCCACTGATAAATGGAAACCCAAAGGGCATACTAAGATTATATTTAAAATGGGAGGATATAAATTTGAGTACAATAGAGAATGCATTATCTATCTTCGCCTTAGGCGGCTTGAATGAAATCGGGAAAAATATGTATGCAATCGAATATTCAAACGATATCGTGATTATCGACTGTGGCAATAAGTTTCCAGATGAAAGTTTTTTAGGAATTGATTTGATTATCCCTGATATAGCTTACTTAGTAGAAAATAAAGATAAAGTCAGGGCTTTACTTGTCACACATGGACATGAAGATCATATCGGGGGGATCCCGTTCTTCTTAAAAAAATTGAATGTACCCGTTTATGCCACACGCTTCACACTAGGATTAATTGAAATCAAATTAAAAGAACATAAACTTTTAAGAGAAAGTGAACTTATTGAAATCAACTCAAACTCAAACTTGACAATCGGAGAAATGAGTATAAGCTTTTTCAAAGTGACCCATAGTATTCCTGATTGCTTGGGAATAGTCTTTCACACACCAGAGGGTAATATTGTACATACGGGGGACTTCAAGTTCGATTTAACCCCTGCGAATAATGAGAATTCGGATATTCATAAAATGGCTGCAATCGGCAAAGAAGGGGTCTTACTTCTATTGTCTGAGAGTACCAATGCAGAACGTCCTGGTTTGACCCCATCGGAACAAATGGTAGGCGAACATGTGGAAACAACTTTCATGAAAGCCGAACGCAAAGTTATTGTTTCTACTTTTGCTTCAAATATTAGTCGCGTTCAGCAAGTCGTGAATGCAGCACAAAAAACAAATCGAAAAATTGCGTTGCTTGGACGAAGTATGGTTAATGTCGTAGCGGTTGCTATGGAACGTGGTTATTTAACAGTTCCAGATGGAATGTTAATTGACCCACATGAAATAAATGAAATGCCTCCTGAAAGGGTGGCCATTTTATGCACGGGGAGTCAAGGAGAACCAATGGCTGCTCTTGCTCGCCTGTCCACTGGAAACTTTCGCGATGTCGACATTTTACCTGAAGATACGGTTATATTTGCAGCAGGTCCAATACCCGGGAATGAACGAAATATCACGAGTATTGTAGACAACTTATTCACACTTGGAGCCAACGTGATTTATGGATCAGGAAGTACATCCGGAATGCATGTTTCTGGCCATGGTTATCAAGAAGATTTAAAATTAATGCTTACATTAATGAAACCAAAATATTTTATTCCCATTCACGGTGAATTTAGAATGCTACACCATCACCGTTTGTTAGGTGAATCCGTTGGAGTAGAGCAAGGAAACACGTTTATCATCAATAATGGCGATGTCGTCGATATTGAACATACCATTGCCCGCCAGACCCGGAAAATACCGGTTGGGAATACCTACGTAGACGGGGGGGATATCGATAATATTGGGGAATTTGTGTTACGAGACCGTAAACAACTTTCAGAGGATGGTATGCTCATGATTGTTTTAACTATGAGCAAAGCGGAAGGAAAACTGATTTCTGAACCCGATACCCTTTCTCGTGGATTTGTGGATAGAGATTTCTCGGAACTCCGAAGTGAAGTTAATCGACTTACTATAAAAACTGTTAACGAGCTACAAGAAGCAAATAGAAGCCAATGGACTGTAATGAAAAAACAAATAAAAAAATCAATACGACAATATGTATATACACATACTAAGAAAAAACCAATGATTGTTCCTATACTTATTGAAATTTAATAGGGGGAAAGTTTTTAAAAAAATGAATTAATTGATCTTCAACAATTGGGCGCAATTCTCTAATAAGAATTGTGCTCTTTCTTTTGTATTGGATCATTTAATGGAATAAGAATCCCAAGTGAAATTTAATATTTGTGTTAACATCATTATGGGATTTGTGAAGGATTGCACTTAAACTAAAGGGCAGGTGTAAAATGACTATAAAGTTATTTAATTTTAAATCCTCAAACACGCATAACCCCATGCTGATTTTAGGATGGGGTTAAAATAAAATTGTTTAATTTTTGATGTAGATAACTTCACTATACTTAAAAATATAACAATAAAGTCGTTTAAATCTAAGAGTTATTCAATAATCGCGCCCTTTATATTGGATAAGACATCTGAAATTTTATCCACAATTATTATTAATCACAGTAACTTTTCAGGTTTTGTACATTATTTATTGCTCAAACCTTATTTAATATTACATTGTTAATCCATTACTCCCCATTATATCACTCTGATAGTGCAAAGTAGCCAATCCGAATAAGATTCCTGCGATTAAGAACCAAGGTTCGAAAAGCAACAGGTCTATTAGAATCATATAATCGACGTCTAGTGTTGCCCATGCAGAGAAATCAAAAAATTCTAAAGGAATAACACCAGCCAGAAAAAGCCCCTTAGTAATATATCCATAGATAGCATGCGTGATTGGCAATATGCAAGCAAACCAGCCCATAGCAAACATTAAATATCTTGGGATCTTTTGTCCCCAAGGATGAACCAGTAATAGTGCAAATATTGCCGCTGCTAACAACACTACAGATGCTCCCCAGTTTACTGCTTCCCACATCGCCTCGTCTTTCCAAACCCCAGGCATCCATGTCATTCCTCCAAATGCCCAATAAACGTGAATCGGAATATACAAGAGCGACCAGATACATACGGCATAACGAGCCCATTTCATTTGACTAATCTTCAATTCCTTTCACCCCACCATCATTATATGCAGCAAAATTAAAAGTAGAGGTTTGATTTACTTTCTAATAATTCTTTACTTTACAATCTGGCCCAATTCAAAAAGATACGTCTTTATATATGCACGCCTCGATTTTGATTAAAGATTAATTTCTGTAGCTTTCAAAAATATTTAATATAAAAATCGTGTCTCAACTTTCCGCTCAGCTGAGCATATATTCTCGTGGTTTCACTCTTCTCATGACCAAGTAAGCTTTGTATTACTTTCAGTGGTGCACCGTTGTTAACCATATGTGTAGCATAGCTTATTCCATTATTAAAAATTCCAATCTCTCAGTGATATAAATGAGAAATTGGGATTTAATTATTCAACAATTGCATTCAATTGTTAAAGCACATCCATTTTTCGCAAACGTTTTACAAACCTATAACCAGTTATTTCGTAACCAAGGAATTTATATAGTTCGTGTGCCTTTACCCTCTTTTCACTTTTTCCACTTAGAAGATAAATAAAATCAGATCCTCTTTTCAAAGACCATTCTTCCACATATTTAATCAATGCTTTCGCAATACCTTGACCGCGATATTCTTTCTTTGTAACTAGCGATGTTATTTGAATCTTTTCATCGTTGTTTGTGTACGTTGTATGAATTGTTATTCCTATCATCCCTACTAAGTTATTATCATTTATTGCAACAAAGGTGTAGTAATTTGGATTGGATTCGATACGTTCCATTCTTACTTTCATTTCATCTAATGAACTAGGATAACCTAAATCTGGCATTAAATCTGTTAATTGTTTGATGTCATCAGAATTATATTTTCTTATCTCCACTATGAGCCCCTCCATATTTTTCTCTAATTGTATCATCTTATATTCTGCCTACATCAAGAAACAAATACTTTTTCCTATTACCATCAAGTGTTTCATTAAAAAAATGTTTTAGACTATAGAAAAAGTATTAGACTGTTAAAAAATAGTTGTAGACTGATTTGATGTTTTCTTTACATGAAAGCATTTTTTGCTAACATAAAACCAAAATATCGAAAGACCTTTAAAAGTCCCTTCAGTACTTCTTATCAAGACCTAAATGATAAAAACCCCTAAAAATAAAGAAAAGCACATATTATACATGACTAATATATGCTCTCCTTTTATTCCATTAAAGCGCCTGATTGTGGAAAATCACCAAGCTTCTATTAGCTAGTGAGTTGAAAAAGAATTTGTTCCACAACTCTTAAGTGATGATACTTAAATATTAAATTTTCCTCCTACAATCCCTTTAAAGCCGTCAATCTCCGTCTTTTAAATTCCCTGACCATTGCTATACCTAAACCAAACAACTATACCACCTCTAGCAAAATAATTAACATATCATATTCAAGAAAGTTTAGTTAGCTGATAGCATATATTTTATTGAAAGGGTGTGATTGAATTATGGATCGGCCGAACTGGGGCATTGGAGGATTAGTATTCGTTGGCTGCATGTTTCTTGGTGGAGGATTGGGATCTTTGTTAGGAAGTTCTCAAATTGGATGGCTGATAGGAATGGGTGTTGGATTTCTTGGGATGGCTTTAACGAGACTGATTAGAAAATAATAGACAGGGGTTCTTCTTCCAGTAATGCTATATGCATTTAAGTAATTACTTACATACTAGCCCTGTAACATGTAGTAATCGTACTAATACAAAGCCACTCTTTAATCGAAAGTGGCTATTTTTGTTTTCGGCTCTGCTAAATTAAAAGAGCCGATGTTTTGCCTAACTTCCGCTCTTTTAATTTAGTAGCAGGGTTTTTAAGAATAAAGTCTTCATCATGTGTCCATCTAAAAAGTGATTTGATGCAACGAACTCGGTGTCCTAAACTAGATGGCTTTAAGTGTTCTCCTGCTTCAATTAAGTAAACCTTTAGTTTTTCTGTAGTAAATTCACTCATGTTAATGTCACCGAAATAACGTAATAAAAAGTTATATTGAAAATAATATGTTTTTAAAGTCAGAGATGAATATCCCTCAATTTTTTATCTAATTGATACTGTTCTCAGGACTCAGATAATAACATTATTCTTCACGCTCCCATTCTATAAATCAATTAATCTAGTATTATGTTCAAGGAGAGTCTCTTTTATACGCTAGTCATTCAACAATCGTAGAAAACAAAAAAATTACTTAACCATGAGAACACTTGAAATACAAGAAAAAGACGCTTTCTCTATAAAAGAATAGCGCCCTTTTGTGGAGGAATATTGATTTATTTTGGTGAAACAAAGCAACATTTAGGTTCCTTATGACATTTTTCTAATATAAGTTGTAATATTGCCTAAACAACAACTACCTTGTGGATTGTTTACTTCACAACCACATCGGTTTTCTTTTATGTTTTCGCGAATATGCTCTACTGGATTAGGAGTAAGTCCATTTTCCACATATTGTTTAATTTTTTCTTTTGTCCAATCAAAACAATAACAAATTGGTGTAGTTGCTGAGTCATCTTTTTGATGTACAGCTACCTTTATGTCAGATACAAAGTATTTTTTGTTATTCGTATCAAAATAGACTACATCACAATCTTCGTTTGAACAAAAATAGTGATTTTCTTTAGCATTTAATGTTTCTAATGCAGATGGTTTAAGCAATGATTTTAGTGTAATCAACTTTACATTCTTAGCTTTATTTTTACATGTTGGACAATGACCATTATTTTCAATTTTTATTCCTTTAAGGTTACTACAACAATCTTCCATTATTCTTCCACCTTTACAATTTATTATTATTATAAATATTCTTCTGCTTTCTTTTCTGAGTCCATTAAAGTTTCGATAATAGGACATTCATAAATATCTTTGTTTTCGGAACATCTTTCTTTAAGGTCTATCAACATTTGTTTAATTTTTTTAAGGTCTTGAATTTTACGTTGGATGTCCTCTAATTTAAGAACAGTGAAATCATATATGTCACAGCACTTTGCTTCATTGCGATCGACAACCCCTAGCAATTTGTCAATTTCATTTAAGGTAAACCCCAATTCCTGCGTCCGTTTTATGAAATCCAAACGATCGACCCTTTGTAGGGAATACATTCGATAGGTAGTGAAGTGATAATGACAAATTGTCCAGTAACACTTTACATATGTCGAACAATTAAGATGGCTTCCTGCCATCCCTTGTCCGAAGCCAATTCATCTCCCACCTACTCACTGGGCTGCGACCCTTCACGTTCCTTGAGGAAGGAGTCTTCTTGGCTAAAATGATAAAAACTCCTAATTATCCCACTCAAACATCTTTAACATAATACTGATTTTCTTCTAATTTTTGTAGCCATGCACGTGCTTCTGGTTCACTCACATTGTAAATATCAGAGTAACTTTTTATAAGCGTATATTCTACATCCGGTGCCATCTTTCGTCCATCTCCGCATATATAGATGTGCGCACCTTGATTAAGTAACTTAATCACCATTTCAGCATCTTGTTTTATTAAGTGTTGAACGTATATTTTCTGCTGATTGTTCATTTGAGAGAAAGCTGTATGAAGAGCCACGACTCCTTCTTTCTGTGTTTGCTCAAGTTCTTCTTGATATAGATAATCCTCATTAGGTGAACGACACCCAAAATAGAGATGTGCTTCACCTAATGATTCACCATTAATTTTCATTGATTTTCGAGCTTGCAGAAAACCTCTAAACGGTGCAATTCCTGTTCCTGGCCCCACCATAATAATGGGTGTTTTAGGACTTTTCGGAAGTTCGAAGCCAGACTGTGAATTTGAAATAAAACATGTAATCGAATCACCTTCTTTAAGCTGGGCTAAATAGGTAGAAGCAATACCTTTGTATGTTCCGTTCCCACTCCATGCATTGTCTGCAACAACACTAACTGTAATACTTACTTCTTTATCATTAACCCTTGGCGAAGAAGAAATCGAATAATATCGTGGACGCAATGCAGGAAGTAATTCTATAAAATTACTAAATTCCATTTCACATGCTGGGTATCTCTCTAATAATTCAAGCATAGTTAATCGTCTGGATAAAACTTGCTCTTTATATACCTGTTTTTCTAATAGCGCTTCTAGCTCCATTTTATGTGGCGGGCAAACCGTTTTTTCTACTATTTCACGTAATTGATTTCTTGTGACTGGCTCTTGAAGTTCTACAAATTGCAGTAACTCATTTATTAAAATCGTGCGATTTAAAGGCAGATGTACTAATTTTGCATTATCACCAGTTAAGTGAATATAATCAGCTCCATTTAATTGAAAACGAGATAGTACACGAGTTACTAGTTCTGGATAGTTCCTCGGAATCACCCCTAAATGATCACCTTCTTTGTAAGTTACATTATTCGGTAAAGAAAGTTCAAGGTGCCTTGTACTCCTTAAGCTACATGGTTGTTGCAATTCTTCATTCTTAATAACTTTCGTTGTAAAAGTAGGGTACATTTTTGTTAAAGTCGTTTCCGCTTCACTGCCTACAAATTTAATAGAAAGAGTATAGTCACTTGTTTCACTTTTTTCAATCTCAAGCCTAAAGTGATCGGCTACATCACTCCATAATTGTTCACGCCACTCTTCATAAACTTCTCCAAAATCATCACTTGCATCTCCCTCTCCACGTCCTGTTAAACGCTCAGCTCCTTTTATAGCAAGTAGTTCATCAATCAAAGAAGGCACTTTTTGATATGTTGTGTTCCAGTTCTTATCACCGCATCCAAATACTGCATATTGAACACCTTCCAATTCATGATTAGATGCGTTCTTCAACCACTCTACAAACTTTTTCGCATTATCAGGAGGATTACCGTTGTAAGAAGCACAAATTATCAATACTGCTCCTTCTTTTGGTAGACATCCCGCATAAGAATCTAATGGAGCAGCTTGTGCTGCAAATCCCTTAGTAAGAGCAATATCTACTAAATCACGTGCTATCCCTTCTGCTGTTCCCATATTGGATCCATACAGTACAAGTAATGGCGTGCTATGATCATTATTAATTACTTTGCGGACATTTTTTTCTGACTGCTCAATGGAAGGAACTGGGATACCACCAAGAGGAATTCTTTTCGATACTGCTTTTACCGTAAACCCTTCCGGTTTTAGTGTTAAAGTTTCTTTAATATTTAGCTCGTAATCTTTATGATCATAAAAATTAAAATGCTTTAACATCATTCCAAGTACAAGAGCCGCTTCATGAAGTGCAAACTGCTGTCCTATACATGCACGTTGTCCGTTTCCAAAAGGCTTGAACGCATGCTCCGGAATCGTACTCACACTTTCAAATCTTTCTGGTCGGAACTTTTCTATATCTTGCCCCCAAATTGTTTTATCCCGATGAAGCTGAGGAATTAGCACTGTAATCTCATCCCCTTGCTTTAACGGATATTCCCCTCCAAGAATAGTGTCTTCTTTAGAATATAAAGAAAAAGCAGGCGCTGTAGGCCATAAACGAAGCGTTTCATTTAATACCATACTAATATATTTCAACTGTTTTACTTGTCTATAAGTTGGAACAGGATCAACCAATACACGGGTTGCCTCTTCTGCCGCCTTATGTAAAATGTGTCTATTTTTCACTAGGAAATAAAGCGCAAATGACAATAGACCACTCGTCGTTTCATGACCTGCAATTAAAAATGTAATAATTTGATAGCGGATATTTTCATCATCTAACGATTCTCCTGTTTCCTGGTCTTTTCCATTTAACATATGAGCAAGCAGATCGTTCCCTTCCTCACCACTTATTTTCCGATCCTCGATAATTTTATCTACTAATTCATTCATGAACTGAATATCTTCTTGAAGTTGAAGGTTTTCCTTTTCATATGATGAATCATTTGGATTCGTACGCTGTAATCGATTCATTGAATCTTCTAGCGTACGCACCATACTCATTATAAACGGATGAGGCTGCTCACGATAGAAACTGTTAAAACGGTAATTAAAACCGCATAGTCCAATTGTATCAAGTGTTAACCGTGTCATATCTTCTGGCACATCAATATGCTCATCTGCATTTAAACGCTCCCATTTTTGAATCAACTGCACAGCAATATCTACCATCATCGCATGATATCCCTTCATTGCTTGTTGACTAAAACTTGGCAATAAAATATTATGAGCTTTTTTCCAATTTTTTTCGTGTGACCAACTTGTAAAAAGACCATCACCAGTAAAACTTCGTACATTTTTAAGCGACTGGCTTAGATTCTTATCAAATCGCGATTCATCACATACTTCTTTAACTAATCGCTGACTAGATACATAGTGAGTAACCCGGCTAGGTGTTTTGAAATTAAAAATTTCACCCATTTGATTGCTTATTTTCAATATAGATTGAAGTGGTTTCTCTTTATTAAATAATGATAAATCCCCAAAATCTCCATCTGTTTTAAGTTGCAGTATTTCCTTTATTCCCACGTGTAATTCTCTCCTTTTTATGTAACCCTATGAATCAATGCTTATAGCCGCCCATAAAATATCCTCTACATCCTGAATCAACTTATCAATTAATTCTATGCGCTTACTTTTATTCAACGGACAAATCTCTATAAAGCCCCAATCTTATATAAGCAGAGACGCAATTTTCAAACAGACTTTGTCTTTTGACGTACAATGAATAACTTCGATTTCTGGTAGCCGTATTATATGCATCCATACACACTTACCAATGTCTATCCTTTTCAACAAAGCCTTCTCCATGAATCTACAAGTAATTTATTTGTACTTAAATATGATTATTGATACTACAGTTGTGTATATGAAGTAACCTAAATTAAACAAGTTTAATTTCTTGATAATTATAGATTTCATTATTAAATATTAGAGCAATTGTAGCACTCCATCTTTATATATCATCGACTGGAGACCATCCTCCGAATTCATGCAGCCGAGTCGGCAATGACTAGATGTAGCACGTTCATCGCGAAACAAAAGCCCCCTACCTCTCGTCCATGATGAACGATGGCACCCATCATAGTTTTTAAAATTTCTTATGAATTAGTGAGACCCATAGACCAACCGACTCTCGTTACTATTTCACACATATCATATACATACATTCACTAGATTTATAATCAGCTATAGAATTATTTTGTTATTACAAAAAGAGTAAACAAAAAAATGTTTTAAGTTTTATGGCTCATGTTTATTTAAAAGATGCATAGCCCTGATCAACCATAACAACACTACCATTTACTGCGCTTGCCTCTTCTAATGAAAGTAAATAAACAGAATCCGCTATTTGTTGAGGGTGTGTTAAATCATTACCCATTATCTTTGCTTTCATGGCCTCGATTTGACCTTGATTCTTATACCCCTGAATAATTGGTGTATCAACAATACCTGGTGCAATGGCTATTACACGTATGTCATATTCAGCTAACTCTAACGCGGCTGATTTCGTCATCATAATAACGGCACCTTTTGTAGCATGATAAGCAAAAGTACCTGGAGAGGCTAAAATACCAAAAACCGAAGCAGTATTGATAATCACTCCTTTGATTCCTAATTCCCGCATTTTTTTACCAGCAGCAATAATACCATGTGTAACGCCATGCTGGTTGACATTAATAATACGATGATACTCACGCAAGTCTTGATCTAAAACAGGAGTCGGCCTTCCGATGCCGGCATTATTAAACATGACATCAATTCTTCCGAAAACATGAACGGTCTTTTCTACTAACGCTTCAACATCTTCATATTTCGAGACATCTGTTTTAACGAAGATTGCCTCACCACCATTTTCTTGGATGGATGCAACCGTTTCATATCCTAGCTCCTCATTGAAATCGGCAACTACAACTTGATCGCCTTTTTCGGCAAATTTTAAGGCCGTTTCTCTTCCTATTCCACTTGCTCCGCCTGTAATAACAGCGACTCTTCTCATACTCATCATTATTCCACTCCTTTATTTTTCAAATAACAAAATTAGAATTTTATGATGCAAGTTACTATTTTAAAAAATAATAATCATCTGTATTGTAACGTTGTTTTAAATTTATTAAAATTTAGATATATTTACTAATAATTAAGTAATACTTAATAAGGAGATACCACAATGAATCTTGAACAAATGGAATACATCGTTGAAGTAGCAAAAACCGGATCTTTCACGAAAGCAGCTCAAGAATCTCATGTTACTTTATCTGCAATAAGTCAATCTATTTCTCTACTTGAAACAGATCTTGGGGTGACGCTTTTTACTCGTTCACGTGGTTTAGGTGCGGTTCCAACTGCAGAGGGAAAGACGATTATTCGGAAAGCAAACGATATTTTGTTACAAGTGAAGGAGTTAAAAGAAGAAGCGCAAATTTATAACAATACATTAAGTGGGGAATTAAAAATTGCAACGATACCAGGGCCTATGCATGTCTTAATAGATCTCGTGGCGAAGTTTAAAAAGGATCATCCGCACGTAAACATAAAAATTTATGAAAAGGGGAATAAAGAAATCTTAGATGATCTTCAACAAGGTAAGATTGATATTGGGTTTATCGCATTATCAGAAAAGCTGAGGGAAAAGTATACCTGTTTTTTATTTGAAAAATTATTAGAAATAAAGATTGTTGTTGGTGTAAATAAGAATTCACCACTTGCATTAGAAAAAACAATTACACCAGAACAATTGGTGAACCAGACTTTAGTCCTATATGACGATGAATATATTCGGAATAGTATTAATGACTTGTTTGCTAAGTATGGAAAAGCGAACATTCTTTTTATTTCAAATAATACACAGGCTATACAAAATGCGGTACATCAAGAGTTAGCCATTACGATTGGCGTAGATTACTCTTTTGTAAATAACCTAGTAGATGCCCAAAAAGAAATTATCTCTATTGAACTTGTAGTCCCCAATCTTCCCCCATTTTCGTATGGATGGGTACTTAGTAAGGACAAGCATCCATCACAAATTTTAAAACGGTTTATTAATAGGCTTCATTTTGAATAACAATGGATTCTGGTGTTTTGACATTTCCGCACCAGAACCCATCAACTCCTTATACATAATTCCCCTGTTTTATGCACTTTCGCGTATAGTATATATTCTTTTATTTTCAATTAATTTATCAAGGTTATATATTAAATTAGCTGCCATTCGCAGGAATTTAAGTCTTGCACTTATGACTATTTGGTTGAGCCATCAATATGATGTACTGAAACGTCAATATATCTTAAAAAGGAGCTCCCTTTATCAAGAGAGCTCCTTTTCTTATTTCTTCTTCTTTTCTGTCGGTTGGCTTTGTTTAGCGAAATTAGATGAATCATCGAAATTCGGTTGCTTTTTACCAGCATTATTACTTCTACCTTTTCCCATATGTAATGCACCTCCCCTCACCCTTACTATTCCCAATAAAAAAATCCTCTTGCATCCAAAAGAATTTTTTATGAAGAGATACTTTTTCTGTTCTGGAGATATTCTAAAATATTAGCTTGATGGTGATATTCCAGTATTTATTTAGCAATTATAAATCGATATACTAATCACTAAAAAGCATAGTCGGGAAGCATATTTTATTGTAAAACAAAATCAGTTGTAAGAAAGTAATTAAAATTCTATATCTTCCGCACTTTTTACACAAGCAAACCATTGACCGATTATCTCGTTATGATGCTTAATGATTTGAGACGCTGATAATACTGTAGAATTATATGTACTATGTCCATTCCCTACAAGAGTAACGTCATATCCTAAGCTGTACGCACGCCTGCATGTTGCATCTACACAAATTTCAGATTGAATTCCTGCTATAACAATTCGTTTTATATTCCTCATTTCCAGAGCTTGTTGAAGACCCGTTTTATGAAAAGAATCTGGGTGATTCTTCTCAAGAACGACATCTTCTGTTGCTGGAGCAATAGATTTATGAATTTCCCACCCAGCTGTCCCTTGTTTAAGTGTGGAACCAGACTTCCCATTAAATTTCATATAAAAAATAGGGGCTGAAGCAGAACGGGCTTTAGAAATCAATAATCGAATAACTCTTAATAATTCCATTTCATTATATAGAACTTTTCTCTCTTCAAATGAACCTACTTGTACATCAATAATAAGAAGTGCTGTACAGCTTTCCATCATAAATACCCTCCTAACACTTGTTCCCAAAATACAAAAAAATATATGTAAACTACCAAGTTATGCATATTTAATGTCTCCAAAATTTCCAAATAAACACACTAATACATGTATGTATTTGCTACCAATACTATGAAATGTTTACGCCATTTGTAAGAAACTAAATTCCACTTCACTTAATAGTCATAAAAGGTGGGTAATAATAGTTCATAAATTAAAGTTTATAATTATAGTCGGTATCTTATGTACTATTGGTACACGGACTTCAAATAAAGTAGCAGCTCGTATGTTAATGAGAGAAGATCTAGAGCCAACGGGGATATTCACTCGGGACGTAACTACCAACAAAAAGATAATTGGCTTTCGTATACAACAGGCTCCTCAATTAGTAAAAACGGTATTAAATAAAGGGCATGAAATTGGCAATCATACAATGAATCATGTTTTCGCTCAAAATACACCATTAAAAATGGTTCAAAAAGATATTTTAGAAGGACAGAAATATATAGAAAAATGGAATAAAGATCCCTTACTTTTCAGACCACCTGGTGGTTATATAAATTACACTGTATTTACAACAGTCAAGCAACAAGGGAAACAAATTGTACTTTGGTCTTGGCATCAAGATTCACGTGATTGGCCGAATCCTGAAGTAACTGCCATTGCTAATCACGTATAAAAGATGCTCGTAACGGAGATATTGTTCTTCTTCATGATGGTGGAGGGAACAGAAGACAAACTGTAGCTGCTCTAAAAATCATTCTTCCTAAGAATCAGGAAAAAGGATTTCAAGTTGTTAAAGTTTATGATCTTCTCAAGTATAAACGAAGTAAGTAGCATGGGTGTACCTCTAAAAATACTCACAATATGACTGCTAAAAGGTAGATGTGCAAAGAAAAATTTTCTCCAAACTATTAACAAAAAATAAATACATCCAAATCACTGATTATTGAGCCTCGTTATTAGCAACTGGATAGCTACTTAAGAACAAAAAAGAATTTGCCAATTTTTTTGCAAAATGTAACGGGGGCTCTACTGATTGGATATGAATATACATAATTAATGGGTTCATGTACAACCAGTGATTATGTAAAGCACTAACAATAATTCCTTGTTGTACAATTGATCTCATAAATGAAGGGATCTCTTCTTGCAGAACAGCAATTTCTCCTAAATTTAATGCATTACCATTTTGATCCAACGATTCAAAACTTACTCCTACGGGTACTACATAGGCACTTGGCTTCCCTTGAACAAGCACCCTAAAATCACGATGAAAAGATACCGAACAACCACCTTGACTTATTTCACTTTTCCCTTTAAGAATTGTAGCAAATTGATCACAAATGAAATTAAAGTTGTGCATAAATATAATTCCTTTCTCATACAAAATGATGAATTTATAGTTTTAATTTAAAAAGGACTTTTTCCTACTCTTACAGCCAAGAAACACAGATAAACAAACTCAACTCGCTTCGAAATTCTAAAAAAACAGGTCACAAAGTGTAATCTGTGACCTGTTTATTTTAGACGAAATACCTACGATATCTCCAAGCAATCATAACCATTCTTGAAAGGGATTAATGTATCAGCTTTATTGAACGTCTGATTCATGATGTCCCCCTGTTCTGTTGTAGCTTTGCAATAAAGTTTGATTAAAAATGCCTCACAAACCCATAGTTTACGGTAAAGAAAAAGAATCCAGTTTGAAAAAAGATTGATCAAAATGGATTCCACTTTTGAGATTGACTATTTATCTTTCATAAAAAAGTTTGATCATTTTTGTGATCTATCCTCCATTAAAGCGCCCGTTTCTTGAATAACTATAGGTTTACCGCATATTTATCCCGTTCTGTTTTATTTTTTTTCCATTATTGGAGGTATAAATATAAAGAAAAGCAAGAAGTCCATATAAGATTCCTCCTAACAAGAAAAACGGTTCAACAATTACTAATAGTAAAGAAAGTGATTCTGATTCCAACAAGCTTTGAATTATCCCTACACCACCGCGTAAACCCAAAACCACACACGCTCCCCATGCTGAAGTGAGCAACAACCAGGATGGAAACCTTCGTCCCCAAGCTTGAACAAGTGCAAGTGCAGTAAATGCAGCAATTATACATAGGGCAATTGCAACCAGATTAATGATGAATAACACTTCGCCCATCGTCCTGCCTTCAAATCCTAAAGTGCCTCCTGCAGCCCAGTAAATGTGGATTAACCCGAATAGAGTCGACCAAACAAAAGCTGCATAACCAGTAAAAACCAACCACTTCTCGATTTTGTCCAGAGGATGACGATCATTATTGTTTTTGATTGTAATAACTCCTTTCATTATGAGGGATAACAGAAATCTTTTTGAATTACGTATAGTTTTATATATTGTTTCATTTTATAATTTATTATTATTAAATCCAATGAAAATTTTACGAATATTATGATTGTATTTGTACAATCAGTTACTACATTATAGTATACTCACAACGCTCCTACAAAGCTTACTAAAATAACAAGCTCATAATCCATGTAAAGTAACCTACGATTATCATCATGTCTTCATCAGAGTTGATAATCCTGTAATTCCAAGAACAGGCATCCAACAAATAGCGAGGAAACCATAATCCACTATAACCTGCGGTACTAATTCCATCTTTCAGACTCCATTTCATCTGACATATGTTTTTTAAAATGTGGAAATAAGGTGTTCCCCCCTTTCAACTAACCAAGTTATGTTTCAAAAAAGTTAATTAAAAGTCAGTGAACATATGCAACTTCTCTAATAAAAGCCACTCCATAAAGACTCTATTACTATTTGGTCTCAAGGGTATTCTTTTTTTCTTCCCGTATAATTTGATTTATTTTAATTAAGGTATCGGTCATTTGCTGCAAGGATTCGATATCAATTTTAGAGAAGTATTTCTCAATAAGTAAATCATCTAGCTCAGACAACCGTTCTATAAACTTGCTACCGTTAGGACCAAGTGTAAGGAAATATTCACGTTTATTGTTAGGATTTACTTGTTTCGAAATCATCTTATGTTTTTCCAATTTAGATAAAACTTGACTGACAGCACTTTTGGATATATTAAAAGTGCTCGCAATGTTGTTTGCTGTAGTATTTTTATTTAAATTGATATAGAATATCATGTTCTCTTGCTGTCCTGTTAGACCGAACTCAGTCTTTAACTCCTGAGATATTAAAATGTTTAATTCATTGTAGGCCCGGTTCATTTCGGTAATTACTCCTTTATAAGAACTAGTCATATGATTCTTCCTCCACTCATTTTATTATTGCACTGTACGCTGTTTTTTCGCTTTTGTATATAATTAAGTTAAGTTAACTGTACAATGCCTTTGTGTTAGTGTAAAGTAAAATGTATCTCAATACTTTAATTACAAATTCTTTTTAATAGTGCATAAAAAGCTCCTATCTCACAGCAGTATTTGCAAGAATCCCTTGAACTACACATGGTACACCTTTTGGAGCATTATCACAGGGTTGCTATTCTAGTCCATCATATAGATAAAATGTAATGGATTAATAAATTATGGAGTTTCAAAGACTCATTTTTTCAAGTCAGTTTAATTTACATTTAAGACATAGATGCAAGATAAGAAACAAAAAGAGGCGATTTGTTGTTTCCAATGATAATAACGAAAACGGAGGTATATGGTATTGAAAAAATCGGATCTACGGATTATTCGGACAAATAAATTTATATATGATGCTTTTATCAAGCTGATAGGGGAAAAGGGATACGAAGCTATTACCATTCAAGACCTCACAGATGAGGCACTCATTAATCGTGCAACATTTTACTCGCATTACAGGGATAAACAAGAGCTGCAAAAACTCTAAAGTTCTTGCAAGTAATCTCCTAAACTTGGACATACTGATCGTACACCTTTTATAGAGTTGTATTATCAATATGTCCAAAATTTGAAGATTCATTGCACAAGTTTTATCGTTTTTACACCAGAATCGTTTATAACGAAAACATGTTGCTTATAATAAAATTATATCTTATTCGCTATATAATTCAATTTAAACTTAGTTCATAAACGTATTGTAAAAAACAAAATTTCAAATTGTGCCGTTTATATTGACAATAACAAACGATTAATTAAAACAGGTAGGCATCTAGCTAATACCAACTCTACAAATTCTAACTCTTTTAAAATAACCTCTTATTAAGCCTTAGAAATATCAACAAATCCTTCCCCAAACACATCACGAACATCGTGTATAGCGATGAAAGCACTCGTATCAGTAGATTGAACAATCCGTTTTAACTTCATTACTTCTTGCTTATTAATAACAATATAAAGAATTTCCTTTGGGGTTTTTGTGTAATAACCATGACCTGAGTATACGGTAACCCCTCTGTCCATTGATGTAGTCACTTGTTCGGCAATGTCATTCGGTCTATCAGAGATAATAGTAATGGCCTTCTTCGGGTTTAAGCCTTCGATTACAAATTCCATCACTTTCGTTCCTATATATAGCATAATAATTGTCAACATCAGCTTTTCTGCACCTATAATAAAATAAGATGAAAAAGCAACTATTAAATCGAAAAACAACAGACCATAGCTAATGCTCCATCCTAAATACTTATGCGTCATCCTTGCTAAGA
>NZ_JAKUHD010000023.1:0-51920 GCF_022664325.1 Bacillus cereus group sp. BfR-BA-01310
GCATAGGAGAGCGTTTTTGAAAAGTTACTGGAATAACATAAATTACTGAATCCATTGCATATACCACATAACACTACTATAATCTCCTTCGTAATATAGAAATATCCCTATTTCTATAAGTAGGTATTTCTATATCCCGTTGCTTTTGTTACGGAAATGAAAGTATAGGAGAGAGCTTTGGATAAGTTACTGGAATAATATAAATTCCTGATTCTATTGTATATACCACATATCACTCTATAATCTCCTTTTCAATATAGAAACATCAATGCTTTAGATATTATCCATTAATTCTATAATATGCACCACATATCGTCGCTGTGTTCTTTTCTAATAATATAGAAATATCCCTATTTCTATATCCCGTTGCTTTTGTTACGGAAATGAAGGTATAGGAGAGAGCTTTGGATAAGTTACTAAAATAATATAAATTCCTGATTCTATTGTGTATACCATATATCATCTATAATCTCCTTTTCAATATAGAAACATCAATGCTTTAGATATTATCCATTAATTCTATAATATGCACCACATATCGTCGCTGTGTTCTTTTCTAATAATATAGAAATATCCCTATTTCTATATTATTAGTGTGTTTTAAAACAAGAAAATTCTTACTCGAAAAAAGGTGAGATAATATGGCTGACAATATGTCGGTGATTATAAGATTCAACAACAAATGCAAAAAGAAATCTTACTTCAAGATAAAGATTTTTAAAATGAGGTTAGACGGATTATATTGAAAGATTCAAATCTCATTATCAAAAATGAAGACTCAAGCATCCATAATGAGAGAAAATCTCCTAATAAAGAAATTGAGACTTCTGAAGAGCAATATGATAATGCAGGTGTAAAAAAGGAAGACGTTTCTAAATTTGTAACACCTGTTTTGAATGATGAATATGAAGATCTTGATACAGCAAGTTTATTTGGGTAATTAACGCTGTCAACATAACAAAAAAGAGTCCTGAGTGATACGGACTCTTTTTTGAGCTTTTACAAAAGTAAACTTTTAAATACATAATTACTTCAAACATCATATAAAACCAGGTTTATCTTATCTGGACAATAATAGCTTAGTCCCCACAACAAGAGCAGGGAACATTTACATTATTTATTTTATCACTTGAACAGATGCTGGTTTCCAACCCTGATTCTCTACCCAATCAATATCAACCTTATATTTTTTATTACTTTGCTTATCTCGTACATTACCGTAGGCTTTATTATTACCGTTATTCCCAATAAAATCGAAAATCAATTGGCTCTCTGGAACATCAACAGCATAAGAAATTGCTTTTTTCATCTCATTCCAATCTACTGTTCCTTCTTTAAATTTCATTGCAGGTTTTGCTCCTTGCTCTGTACCAATTGGCTTCCAAGAAGAATTAGTTTGAGAACCCTTTTCTTGAGATATCGTTTTTTCTCCTTCTTTATTTTCATTTCCGTTCGTTTTTACCGATTCTTCTGCTTTTTGTTTCGCTTCTAACCGTGCTAATTCTTTATCTTCACGTTGCTTTTCTTCTATCTTTGCTGCTTCTTTATCTTTACTTTGCTTCTCTTCTATTTTTGTTGCTTCTTTATCTTCACTTTGCTTCTTTTCTATCTTTGTTGCTTCTTTATCTTCACTTTGCTTCTTTTCTATTTTTGTTGCTTCTTTATCTTCACTTTGCTTCTTTTCTATCTTTGTTGCATTCTTTTCTTGAGCAATTGCTTTCTTTGATGTATCAGAAGGGAAAAGCAACTGATATGTCACTAGACCAACTGTCACTAATACCAAACTAAATGCGATATTAAAAATTCCCTTTTGACGACGATTTTGTTGTTTTTGTTGTTTATGTTGAAACCTGCTTCCTTGTCCCATTCTTCAAACCTCCGTGTTTATTTTCTCCTCTAATCTTTATGCATTGTCCCTATAATTCTTAATATTTTTATTAAATAATGGAAATGAACTACACTTCCCATACAGGATTCCATATAATAATAAAATTTGTGTTTTTTCAAGCATCTGACATATGTTATTCAAAAATAGTTTAATAAATTAAAAATTGATAAGCTTCTGCACTTAAGAAACCTTCAATTTTATTCAAAGGTGATTCCATTTATGTCCAGATTAGATCTTCTGTGGAAAGCTTATTAACAATTAAACCTCTTCTTCCTTTATTTATAATTTTCAAATTAAACTTCCCTCTATAGTATACTAAAGATGTGTCGTTTTCTAATGGGGTATGCCGTAAAATCAAAAGGGATTTTATCTCTTTTACTTTCTTTTCAGAATAACTTTCACCGCTAGGGAATTCTATTATTCCTAATCTAATCTTTAATTCGCTTTCATCACAAAGCCAATCGTTATCAAGTTCCCTTATCTTTTGTATAAAGTGCTTCTGGGTTTGTCCTATATAGAGCAATGTTTCTTTCTTAGCATATACTCTAAAGATTGCAAAAATCCCCTTCTTAGAAGCTTCTTCTCTATTATAAAGATCATTTAAACTATACGATCCATACCATTTAATATGTACAGTTTCTATTAATTCCACCTCATTTTTCAGACAATAATATCATTTCTCAATGTTTAATTTATTATGAATACATAGTCTTAATTACTTGAATTATATATTGTGCTTTTCAATAATACATTTTATTATTAATAACTTCAATAATGAATATGCACATATCTTCATGCATGTCCTATCCTTTGTTGCGTCACGTAGGGCTCGCAATTTTCGTCGGTAATTTTGCCGCTCTGTGGTGGGGAAGCCATGTACAGGGGAGATAGCGTCTACGCCGGATGAGTGGGTTGCTCGCACAAGATTGCCCAAAAATTCGTCGATGTCAATACCACCCAACCATGAAAATACCATAGGTTGTCCAGGCTGCAAAAAATCCGGACTATTAGTCGAGCATCCCAACCCCGCGAACCTGGTGGGCTACGATATGCACGACTCCTTCACGGGGAACGGTTTCATTTGGTGCACCTGTCTCCACCTTCGTTTCTATGTTCATCTACATTTTCTTAGTTTTGTAACGTTTGACGAGGTCGAGTGTGGTGCTAGTTGCGTAAATAGAACTCGTCAGTTGGCTGTCGTTCGCCTATAACATTTAAAATTCGCAAAAAGAAAAAAACATTAAACTTATGGTACGAAAACCCAGTGTCAAACCGAAACCAAGACTGAAAGACCATACCAATTTCGTATCAACCGAGGGGACTACGGGGATAGTTCAATTGGTAAGTAGTATGTAAATACTCTAAAAAAAGAGTCCTAGAAATAGGACTCTTTTTTTAGACTTTAATTTTCAACTTACATCTTATCAATAATTAACTGTCGTTTATACCATTGATTTAATTTGCTTCTCGCAGTACTAGAGAGACGTTTTGTTTTTTTATTATAGAATCTAGAAAGAGTAGGCTGCGATATACCTATCTCTATTGATAGTTCTCGCATAGTTATATTCTTTTTCATATGCATAAACTCTATTTTCTCCCTGATTACTTGTTCATTTTCATTCGTATCTAATGGTTTTTCTACAATTTTTATTGGATGACTTTCCTCATGTATTGTATCAATTGTTTTCTTTTTCGCTAAGTTTTCCATCGAATTAATTAATTCTTTTGGTGGCAATATTACTATTCCTAACTGTGAATAATAGTTTTTAAACCAATTCTTCTTTGTCAGTTTTTCTTCTTCTAAACCATTATGATATTCCCAATGAGAAATTACCTCTTCTTTTTCTAAATCAATAAGAACATTTTCTAATTGTTCGCGGATACGATTAGGTTTTTGTTTCTGGTTTATACCCATAACTGCTAACAAACCTTTATCTCCACCTATAGAATAAGGTCTTTGTAAGCTAGAAAACATTTGACGGATTCTCCATTG
The DNA here is from genome assembly GCF_022664325.1 of Bacillus cereus group sp. BfR-BA-01310. Classification (NCBI taxonomy): domain Bacteria; kingdom Bacillati; phylum Bacillota; class Bacilli; order Caryophanales; family Bacillaceae; genus Bacillus; species Bacillus cereus group sp. BfR-BA-01310. Next base: position 3,882 of record NZ_JAKUHD010000023.1, read on the forward strand.
CCATGTCAAATATCGAATTAATCTTTTATGATATTTGTGTCTATAACTATTATATTCAAGTGCCTTTTTTGATAATAGTGCGGTAGTACTATTAGATCCATATAGATATCCGGATAAGAAACTCCCCGGTTTGATTCGGCACGATTCTATCCCCATGTATTCGTTTGTGTTTTTATCTCTCCATAGAACTACGGAATCTAATACAAATAGTCTTTTAATTACCTCGCGTTTTACTTCGTAATGCTTACCTGTTTCAGCTCGATCATTTAATACGACTACTTCATTGTCATCATTTAGATATATAAAAATACTCGCTAGGGCCGCAATCCGCTTCGCTACCTTAATTTTATCTTCTACCCTATAATATTCGACACCATTTGCCTTAGCCTTTGAAATACTGCACATTTCTAAAACTTGTTCATATGAAAAATCAATAAATTCATCCGGCGATTTTGCTTCATTCAACCATTGAATTGTGATGGTATCTAAACAATCTGCAGTTAAATCATCCATATTACTCATTACGCCATCTACTAATGTATTCCATCTTGCTGCCTCTTCAATATTCGTTAACTTTAGATCTTCATCTTTATGAGAGGAGAGTTGGGCCACTCCATTACTATCCTTTGCTTCAATGGGATATGACTTTAACCGTGTGTTTTCATCTTCTTCAAATTGATTTTTAGCTATTCCATCTCTTAACTTATAATAGACAGCGGAGTTATTTACTTCTAAATAGTTTTCATTCAATATGTTCGCATCTGATTTACTCGTTGCTGTATCCACTATAGTACTAGCTGTCTGATTTTCACGAAACTCTTGTTCAATAAAGACACCTATTGTCTCGTGAATGATTAACCTGTAATCATTTATATTTTTAAATATATCTAGAGAAGAAACACCTTTTCTGTGTTGTTGTTCTAGCCACTGTACAAGCATTGAAAATGATGGAGAAAGGTATTTTGAAGTCACAATTTTACTTTTATCTTCTTCAACCTCAACATAATAGGAAACCCATTTATGCCACAATTGCTTATCTTGTTTATACAGTTGTTCTGCTACTGATAGTGCATCTCTAAACAATTGTAGAACTTCTTCCATATAAATTTGGCTCCTTATATAAATTTAGTTATTATTGATCTTAATTTGAAAATAATTAGCTATATGATGTCCCTTTTTATAAAAATAGAAATAGAATAAGAATATTTAATTCTTTTATTTCACTGTTACATGTTAGGGGATCTAGTTTGCATACTTATAGCCTGCTCTGTAACTGATTATACAAGAATCAATCGATTTGTAAAATCCAAATAGCAATTATACAATAACCAATCTTTCATTCATTAACTCTTTTTCTATTAGATTTTCAGTACTTTTATTCATATTTATCTCCCTACAGTTCCTCTTACATGTAAAAGAGAAGTAAAAGCCAAAAATGTAAGGATGAAAATATAAATTTCACTTCGAATACCCCAAATTCATCAAAAATGAAAATTTATAGTCATATCATTCCCCTTTCCATCAAAACATGAAACAAAAGTGACATTATGTAACTCTTTTTACTAACTCGAAATTTTTTTCTAAAAGTGCTCAAAGCTTGATATATAAGCATTTCTATTACAGCGATACTATTAGTTATGAAAATTTATAGCTATATGATGTCCCTTTTATTTTAGATGAAAACCCCATAAACCTTTTCATATTAAGGATTTACACGTTTATAACTCTATTTTCATGTATTTATGCAACATGAAAATCCATAGCTGTATGATGTCCCTTTTTTTATCCAAACATGAAAACCCACCTAGCCACTTCTTGTTCCTTTTGCAATTGTAAAATTATAGATAAAACCCATTAACATCACTATTTAAAGGGTTTCATCTGTTTAACTCACAAATTATAAACATGAAAATCCATAGCCATATCATGTCCCTTTTATTTTTTGAAAAATTGATATAACAGTTGATTTAATCATGTTTATAAGGTTTTTTTGCTATTTTTCTTCTGTTCCACCAATATGAAAATCCATAGCCATATCATGTCCATAAAAAAAATCGCACCAATCCTGAAACCCCTTGATACACAAGGGATTAAAGGACGTTTCATCTTTTCATTTTTTCTCTTAAAGGGACGCATTTCAGCAAATTTCGATTTGTTATAATCAAAATTGGTATATTTTATAGTATTTTGGCATTTATTTCTGAATTTATAGGTAGGAGGTGAAAAAGATGGGAAAATCATTTATTATTCGTAATCAACGTAGTCTAAATGGACAATCTACAAATGAAGTTTTAGTAACACTGAAGTCTTGGCAAAAATTTGTTGAAACTTTCGAAGAGAAATACTACAGCTATAAAGATACATACCTTGAGGATATTGTTGATCATATGACATATGAGGAACGTATTGCCGATGTGGATGGCTTCGTAGCACAGGCTAAACCATCTTTTTCACGTCGTACACTATCTGCTATTTCGGAATCCATGGGAAGAAAGCATAAATTATATGGCATTACAAACGCAGATTTGGAAGTCTTCTTATATCTACATAAAAAATGTTACACGAATGGAGTCATTCCAAATGTAACAATACACATGATGTGGGAAGATTACAAACTATATAAAGAAGAGTTTGCTTACATACAGCATTCTCAATTTTATATTTCATTAAAAAAATTAAACCTACATAACATTATTACAATTGAAAATGAATTAGATGGCCGATATACAATTAAATTAACTCATTTTATGAATGAAGAAACTGAAAAGGCCAATGCATATGTTTATATTAGTTCAGTGGTATTTACAAAAGCTTTCTTTGAGCTATCAGTTGCAGCTAAGAAGCTATTCTTAGATATTGCTATGCAACAGCACAGTGAAACTACACTAAAACGTTCCTTAGATAAACAAGATGAAAGAGGGAATAGAACTCATTTTGGTGGGATGTACCGCTTTTTACATAAAAAATATCCACATCAAATACGCGCAGTTATAACAGAATTAACAACTGCATTACCATGTACAGGGACTCCATTATTCAAAATTTGTAAATTACAAAAAGGGGTTAAGAATAAAAAAAGATATACGACTCTATATCTATCCTTACATACGGATTTCTTATGTACAAAAGAAACAGGAGAAGTACAGTATCGCGATCCATTCACACCAAGGCTTACTTATGCTCGTAAAGCTCGTTTTATCGAATCCGTGCTACAAGAGATGAATATTGGTGAGTTTACACAAGAGATGAACAAGTTTATTCATGTATTTAAATATACATGCCATCGACAAATTCGAAGCGTAATTCATAGCTTACGTGACATGATAGATCGTAATGAAGAATATCCAAGCAAGTTGGTATATACACTGAAGAAATTATTAAATCAAACATCACAATATCAAATTCTTGATACAGCGGCTAAAGAAGGTATTTATCCTCTTATTACACAACATGTTCCAAAAGAACAAAAAGAACAGGCTGTCTTTGATTTCGGATTGCATTTCTCTATGTACTCTCTTCGAAACATCAAAAAACTGTTCCGCAAAACGTATGAGTTACTAAACTACAAATTTGCTGTACCTGTTACAGAGGAATCGTATCACCGCAACTATCTAAAGTATCAAGAAGAAACGTTGTTTAGAAAGTACGCCTATGAACAAGGTACAAACCTAAACGCTTATATGGCTTTAGAAATAGAAATACGTGAACTCTTAAAGGCAAGAGGACATAAAGAGCGCTTTGTTCCTAGTGATGTTCGGGAATTGTTCATTGAAAAGATAGATAGATTACCGAAAGAAAAGCTTCGCGTTATTGAAGTACCAGATAACTTTAATTTAATTACATTTATGCGTGCCTTTGAACAGTTAATACGTGCTGGTATCCCAGTAACAACAGCTGAGCAAGTACTGACAGCAATGAAAACGAACTAATCATAATCAGCTCTCTATTTTTGAAAAAATTCAAGAAAGAGGGCTATTCGTGTTGAGACGTTTATTTAAAAGACTTTTACTCCTTCTGCACAATAAGTAACTTTACTCGATTCTATTCATAATAGAGTCTTTTTTTATGCAATCATATACAAAAATAATATAATACCTATCTACATTTCCACACATACTTTCATATAAACACATTATGAGCTGTCCAAATACATTCAAATATCTACAAGAAATCATAAGAAAAAAATTAAATTTCGTGGATAAGTAGATAAATAATACATAATGTGAATAATTAAGTGCAATTATCATTGATATAAATAGCTTATACGCCTTTATCTATCAAAAATCATCAATATTAATGTGAGTTATGTGCTAAATATGGATTATGTTGATTAATTAACACATTATGTGAATCTTTTGTGGGTAAATATAATAAAATTGTGGAGATTCAGTGAATTCATATGAAATTTTACGATTGAATAAATATGTTTAACAATGTATCAATTTATTTCATTTTTTATGTAGGAATACTAAATTTCATTTATGATTATTTGTAGATTTTAGATCATATGAATACCTAATTTTCCGTTGTTAAATTCAACCATTTATGATTTCTTACGCTATGCAATGTTAAAAGGCTTTGCTACAGTAAGGATAAACGTACATTTATCCGTCCTATATAAGTTTTATCTTTATATTTAAAATATATATAAGATATATATTTATATTAGATTTTATTAACTAATCATTAATTACATTGTTACTAAAACGACTGAAAAAAATTATTAAAAAAATATTCCATTCACATGCTAAAAAAAATTTCCATTTTACAATAAATCATAAGAAACCATTTTGAAAAAAGATGGATCAAAATGGTTTCTTATTTAGCATATTTAAGTTTCGATTTTATAAAGAAGTTCGATTATTTTCCACAATAGCACCCTTTAATGAGGAAATACATTTTTTGCTTATAGGTCACCCTTGAATAGATTTCCACTTAATTATAAGAACTAAAAGTATAGTTGGGGGTTTTTGTAATTATTTTTCTTCATTAGTTTCTTCTGTTTTCTCCTTAGATAAAAACCAACCACCTAAAGCAATAAGAAGCATAACAGACCAAAAGATTGACTTCCAAATTACTCCTTCGACAAAATCATGAGAAACAATGTGCACTGATGGATGAGCGAGGGTATGCATTAATAACTTAACCCCAACCCAACCAACTAATAACATTGCGGCTTTTTCAAGACTAGGGCGTTTTGTCAATAACTTAACGAAGAATCCTGCTGCATATCGAATTACAATTAAACCCGCTATTGCACCTATTATAATGACAATAAATTTAGCACCATCCATACCACCAATTTCACCCATAGACGTATCGGGCAAGTCAATGACAAGAGCTACTGCTGCTAAAATAGAATCAACAGCGAATGCGATATCCGCTAATGCAATTTGAGCAACAGTCATATTATAACTTTTTCCTTTTTTCTCTTTTTCTCCATTGTCTTTTTTTAGTAAATGTTTTAAAGCAATGAAAATTAAATAAGCAGCCCCAATAGCTTGAACTTGCCAAACGTGGAAAAGGAACGAAATAATAAAAATTGCACCAATTCTAAATATAAAAGCTAATAGCAAACCAATATTAATAGCTTTTTTTTGCTGTTCTTCTGGTAAATGTTTTGCTATTATAGCTAAAACTAAAGCATTATCAGCAGATAACAGACCCTCTAAAAGAATCAAAATAATTAAAACCCATCCATATTCTAATAATAAAGATAGTTCCATATTATCCTCCTAAAAATCATTTAAAACATTGTATTATGTAAATAATTTGTCCTTTTCTTTTTCCAATATTGTCCCATTATAACTATTTTCTTATTCAATTCTTTTGTCCTTTTAGTTTAAGTCCAATCCTTCACAACCACATGTATATTTCAACTTAAATTCCCAGTTTTCTTTAAAGGGGTTGTTCAATTCTATATCTAATACTTTTCCGCTTAACTTAGATTCAATGACATAGTGACCCCACGTAGCAAAAAAGACATCTTCAATTGGGGAAGATGTCTTTTTTTGCACTTTCTCTAGATGCTAATGATATTATTTACAATTTCCATACCAATTGATAAATATGTTTTTTGTCGTTTCTTTTGTACTTTTTTAAGGGACAACTTCAAAAATTCGGATCACCATCATATGTATTTAGTGTAACTAGAAATCTATATGGATGGTGAGAATATGAACCAATATCAAATGTTATACAGCACTCCGTATCTCTACTCTTCAGAAACACTCAGGCAAATGTACAAAGGAACCAAGAAGGAAGATAACATTTGTGCAATACGAGAGCACATGCTGAGACATGAAGTATACCTGGATCGGCAATACCGAGGTTATTATTATTTAAGTCAAAAAATCGAAGAGGATCTATATGGTAATGAACAGACTGTCTCCTGGAATGAGCTATTAGATGAATATCAACTTTTTAAAGATGGTAAAGGGAATTTGTCCATTAAACCAAAAGGATGGGGTTAATATGACAATCATTGGAGAACTAGGCATTGTATATGGCTTGACAGGAGCTTCAATTTTAGGAATAAAAATGCTGAAGAAGAAAGGTCTTTATCTTCCAGATTGGTTGCTACGTGCGGGTCTCAAATGTTTGCTGATTGGGAGTGTTTGGTACGTTCTAATGGATATACTAGATGTGTTTCTACGCTAGTATTACATCTGGTAGTTGAAAGTGATTATAACAGTGCACCTTAAACAGTTTTTTCTAAGCTTCCATACAGGCTCAACTACCTTAAGGAGGTATGGAGGGAATGTTGTCGCTTTTATTAATTCCAGCAACCTTTATAACTGTAGCTTATTTTTATCAAAGTAATGGAATGAGTGATAAGAAAAAAATTGCAACGTTTTTTGAAATTGCAAAGATATGCGTTCAACATAAAGGTGAATTACAATACCCCATTTTTATAAAAGAAATTAAAGATGATATAAGTATGAATTATGTTTACAAGTTACCACTTGGTGTACCTAGTCAACTTATCCAAAAGTTGGCTGAAGTATTAGAAGAAGGCCTATATAAACCTGTTAAAATATCGTTTCACCAAAGAGAGCTTCATATTCGAGTATTTAGCCAACGAATACCTGAAATGTGGAATTGGTCTAAGGATCTATTAAAAGAGCATACATGGAGAGTTATGGTGGGGAAAGCGTTAGATAAATACGTATATCATGATTTCGAGAAAACGCCGCATATGTGTGTAAGTGGAATGACTCGTTTTGGAAAGACAGTATTCTTAAAAAATGTGATGACTAGTTTGATTTTGCAACAATCTCAACACGTGAATTTTTTTATTATCGATCTGAAAGAAGGGCTAGAATTTAGTCCTTACAAAGAGCTATCCCAAGTTGTAGAAGTAGCTGAAAATCCGGAACAGGCGTTAGAAATGTTGGCTAAAGTACGTGAGAAAATGGTTAAACAAATTGAAGTAATGAAGAAGTCCTATTTTACCAATATCATAGACACATCAATTAGAGAACGTTGCTTCATCATAGTAGATGAAGGAGCAAATCTTTGTCCCACACAAGGATTACCTAAAAAACAACGTGATGTATTATTTTTGTGCCAGGAGATGTTATCTGAAATCGCAAGAATCGGAGGTGGTTTGGGATTCCGGCTCATATTTTGTACGCAATATCCTACTTCTGATACATTACCAAGACAAATTAAACAAAATGCTGATGCGAAAATAGGCTTTCGATTACCAACGGCGGTCGCTTCACAAGTTGCTTTAGATGAACCAGGTCTCGAGGATCTGCCTTCCCTTCCAGGGAGAGCATTATTTAAGACAGATCGTACTGAAGAAATCCAGGTACCTTTTTTAAAGGATACAGATATGTGGGAACTGCTAAAACAATATAAGGTGGTGAAGCAAAATGAGGCATCAAACACTCAAACAGAAAGTGAGACAGATCGAGATTTTATCCACTTTGAGTAAGTTAGATTTTGCAACCAGGAGGCAATTACAAGCTATCCATTGCCTAGGGAGCATTCGAAACGCAAATCGTGTATTAAAGGACCTACATTCATATTGTCACATTACAAAAATGGCTCGTGAACACGTATATTATTTAAACAAAAAGGGACGGGATTTATTAGGCATTACAAAAGAAGTGAAGAAAAGTAGTCAATTACAGCACATATTAATGCGAAACGAAAGCTGGATGTGGCTTGGATTTCCAGAATGGAAAACAGAAAGATCTATAGAGTTTTCAATCAATGGTCAACGGTATCAGATTATCCCTGACGCAACCTATTTTGAAAATAATGTTCCCCACTTCGTTGAAATAGATCGTATGCAACATATGAAGGCAAATGAACATAAAATACAGTTATATGGCCATATAACAGATATCTACAAAAGACAGAACGCTATTGTTCCAGTGATTATCTTTTTTACATTATCAGACTATAGGCAATCTAAATTAGAGCAATATGCTGCAAAACAAAATGTGTTTATGAGAACTTTTGTGATGAATGATATTTTCTGATTAAAACCAAAAATCTTGATGATCTACATTTTTATTAGTTAGCTTTTTTAAAGCCCTAATAATTTTGTTACCGTTTTTTAGAGATGGATGAAAAGCACTTCCTTTACACAACCGACTAATGGTTCCTCTACTAACGCCACTCTCTTTAGCGATATCTTGTTGGGTTAAATGGTGCTTATCTAGGAATTTACCAAATTTACTTCTGGGTTTGCCAATATCAAACCAATCCATTATATTCACCTCAATTAATTTAAGCTTTTTACTATTAGCTTGTCCTAAAGTTCAATGTTTAAAACATGTCAATTAATTAACATGTTTTAAATCTTAAATGCATATAATAAACAAAATAATAAAGTGAAAAAACTTGTAATAATTTTTGGGAATCTAGCATTCATAGTAATAGCTACAAGTTGCTGATACACTATCCTAATGGCAACTTGTTGCAAAAGGTATTCCTATAAAATTAAAAGCTTAAACCCATTGGTACACAAGGGTTTAGGCTTTTCTTAATTTATGGAGTAATGAAAACGAGCTTAATAAGTTAAGAGATTTTATATTGTTCAGTGGTCGAATATTGAAGAAATGTATATAATCTCACATACCATAAATATAATAAAAAAGGTTCTGGTGCAAAAACGTCGATCCCCACGCGAAGTGATACTCGAGGAGTATGTGGACGGATTCCATTTCATTTTGTCATTGGGGTTGTATATAGAGTATGACCGCTACATTGACGAAATAAAAAATCATTACAGAAGTAACTCTCATAATTACAGATACAGTTCACTAACAAAACAATTCATTATGATTTATGATGCAGCTTTAAACTTTGCTATTCGTGATGCTTTATATAAAGAGTTATTTACATTGTATTTCTGCTTTGGTGACATGCTAGGATTCACCAAAGCAGAAATTGGACAAGCTTACATGAAAAAGAATGAAGTAAACCACCAACGCCAGGATAACGGATAATAAAAAAGGCTAGGATTTCTCCTAGCATCAATAGAGGTTATGTCGTATGGAAAACTTGTTGTTTGCACCTTGATTATATAGCGTTTGCAAAACACAAGGTGAGAATGACAGCAATCTTTACAAATGTTTCACGTGAAACTCATATATTTAAAATTATTGATAAGTACTGCAATTTGAGTTTTATTATAAAAGGAGAATGAGGTATGGCTTTCAGAACAGAGGAAATTAAAACATACAAAACTGTTGTTATTTGTGATGATTGTGGGAAAGAGGAGACTCTACGCACAACGAATTGTCCGCCTAGTTTTGAAACTAAAATGAATGGTGCGCTATCAAAGGGGGACACATTCAAAGATATAGGGAAGCAATTTAAAAATTACTGTAGTGGTTGCAAAGCGAAACATAAATGATTTTTAACAAAGGCGTTATTTAGGAGAAATGGAATGATTCTAAATGTGTTTCAGCTAGCCCCGAACATAGCATCAACAATAATAGAAAAGAAGGGGTAGAAAATACTTACAAGTATAAAAATAACAATAGCAAAATTCCTCTCTATACCTTTTGGAGCAAAAATAATTAAAATCAGTGATACAAATATTAAATAATTTAAATTACCATCAGATCTATAAAAATTGAAAAGTACGATAAGAGTTAACAAAACTGAAATGAAACTAAAACATTTTCTCATTACGTTATCCTTTCTTGAAAAAATGAATTATACAGATTAAACCATAATTAAAGTGAATTGAAGTGAAATTTTAACAAAATCCCTATTTTTTATTAAAAACTGCCCTTGTTGAGGGGGCAACAAGGGCAGGACAGACATATGGATTTGCAAGGGGTAATCTGCAAAATCTTATAAATTGTAACATTAATATATACCTAGAGTAGTTACAAAAATGTAACAAAATCGTTATTTTGGAGAAAGAGGATTATCTGAGATGAGTTTCAGCTAATCCCGGACCAATCATAGAAAGGAGAATGTATATGCAAGCGAAGACAATGCCTAAAATTATTAAACCAACAAAAGCGAATGTTTTGGCTGTACCTTTCGGAGCAAAAATAGCTAAAACAATTGAGATGGGTATTAAAATTAAAAAAGGACCGGCAAAATACAGATTGAAAAATAAGAATGCAGTTAAAAATATTGAAATGAAACCAAAGTATTCTCTCATTACTTTATCCTTTCTCGAAAAAATAAATTATACAGATTATACTATATGCAAAGTGAATCAAAGTGAGTTTTCAATAAAAACGCTATTTTAGTAGAAAGCAAGGTGATGGAATGAATTTTATGTATGTAATTTACACATTAGACACTTTTGCTCGAAAAAGTAATGTAGGTGTAACAGAAACTGAAGAAGCAGCAAAAAACTCCATTATTGGTTTGATGAAGAACGGATTAATTGTAGGATATGAAAAAGTAGAAGTGTGGCCATCATAAAAACTTAATAAAAATTTCATTTTGTCACAAATAAAAGAGCAGCTAGCAAAAGCTAACTGCTCGGCTGGTTCTCCAAGGGGGAATGGAGAACGGCTAGGGACTTCATTAAATGAGTTCTGGCTATCGCCTACCTATATTATTGACGGAATATTAAGTTTTATTCAGATGAACAGAATGAATATATGTATAAATTTTAAACTGAATTAGATAAAAAATAACATAGTTGCAGCGTAGCAAGATAAAACTGAAATGACAGAAAACATGGTTTTAAGTTTTCGGCGTTCTTGTTTATTCTCGGTAGCAAACGAAATATATTTTCGTACTCCAAATGCTAATATCCAAACGCCAAATGTTAATCCAAATATCCCAACAAAAAACTGAGGATTTGGAAATGAGGTATGATTCATAGCAGATAAAAGTACAGTTTTAATGGATAAATAACAAAATGTTGTTAAAAGGGAGCAATATATGATAGCGATAATCCATTTATTCATAATAGTTATCTCCTTTTATAAAATAGTAAATTTATGTAAGTTGAAAATATTATATCATGAAGAACTTTTAATTGTATGTAATGAAAAAACTCAACAAAATAACCCTTTGAATAGAAAGCGAGGAATTACAATGGGACTAGGAAATCGTGGAATGGCATTTGAAATGCTTATCAAACTAGCGAATGAAATGTATCAAAGAGGGGGAGTGGCGCTTATAAACAAGCGTCCGACCCCTGTGAAGGTGTTAAAGAGTAAAGGTGGGCGTGTGCTAAATGGATTCTATGAAGCTAAAGTTTCCTTGTTATTAATAAACTTGCTGGTGTATTGCCGACCTTCTTCTTCCTCATACCATTCTAAAATTAAACTCAAGTTTATATACCTAAATCCAATTCCTAAAAAACATTTTGATTGTAAGAGCAATGTCCGCAGTTCAAATTACAAGCTACTCCCATCAATCTCAAATACCTCTCTTGTCCAGTTTAGTTAGATTCATTAGTCAGTTATTGTTTTAATTAGTCTCCTGTTTTAAAGGTCTAAATGCAAATGCACCTGAAATGATTTGTAAAACCACTGGAAGGAATAAAATAAATAAACCTAAAAACAATGAAATTATACTTAATACAATCATGCAAATACCATAAGTTTTATTATTTATTTTATTAACACAACAAGATAATACTAATAGGCCTATTTGAATAATTAAGGCGATGCTAGAAGTAATGATAATATATTCTTCAATACCTCCAGAACTAGTATTAGAACTTGTGTAAGAAATACAACCAATTACAATAAATAAAGAAAGTAAGAGTCCTAAGATTCCTCCGATTAAGCCGATTACAAATTCTACAGTGCGTTTCAAATTACAATACCACCCTTCAAAAATATTATTTAAATTAGCCCTTATATATTTACCATGATTTTGGAATTGCTAAATATTTTATTTAGATTCTTGTTTTAAAGGTCGAAACGCAAATCCACCAGAAATAATTTGAAGAATTACTGGAATAAATAAAAGGAATAATGACATAACCAATGTTACTAATGGAAGTAATATCATACAAAGTCCATAGACTATATTGTTAACCTTATTTACTGAACATGCTAAAACTAACAGCCCTATTTGAATAATTAATAAAATAGAGTAATAAGTCGAAACTTTATAATCAATATCACCATCCAAAACAGTAATAGCTATCATCAATATAATAAGAGAACCTATAACTCCCAAAATACCACCAATTAAACCCAGTATAAATTCAGGTGTTCTTTTCATTTCTAATACCTCCCTAACTATTAATATATTATGTATTTAACGTCCGTTTATCTATATTATCAAATGTAATTTGGAAATACTATGCATAAATGTATTGGGTTTAATATTAGATGTAGCTTTGTTTCACAATAAAAACACCCCTTTAGATAAACAGATCCAAGGGGGCAAAACGTCGCGTCTTTCTTATAAACATCGTGACTTTATTTAAAAGCAACATTAGTAAAGACAATGGACGGAATCCGGCATAGGTATGGTAAGAATTCAATTATGCGTGGTATTAGCGGTTCTGGTGCAAAAACTTCAAGGTAATTACAAGTAATCTCTTAAACTCGGACATACTGATACCATTACTCTAAAAAGGTGTGTGATCGGTATGGAAAAGAAAAATTGGTTCAAATGGAAGCACTATCAGTCTGATATTATCTTATTAACGGTAAGATGGTACATACGGTACAACCTAGGTTTTCGTGATTTGGTGGAAATGATGGAGAAGGAAGTTATATTAGAACAGGATTCCCCATAAGATAGAAATTTAGGAGGATATTTATGAATGATAAAGATTATATTTATGAAGAATTAAGTGACTTTTTAGATGGAACATTCCATCAAGATATGGGAACACCAGAAAAAGCCTTACACGAATTTATAGAAGAAGCCCACAAAGTTTGTATAGAAAATACTATAAATTACATAACTGCATTTTTAAACAGTGATCTATCCACGGAAAAAAAAGAAGAATTCATTAAATATTATACGGACATTTATTTTCCTGCTTTAAAACTGGCTCCCCTAGAATGGCTTGACCAAACAGGTGAAACGTTAAAACAAGCATTAAAAAATACTTAGTAAAAATCGACCGCCCGTAGTAGGCGGTCTTTTCTTCGTCTTAATTTACATTCACATACGCATTGCTAACCGTAATATGGAACGTACTTCCCTTCCAGTTTTGTACTTTATATTTTATATATTGAGGCGAACCGTTAATGTCAACTTGGGTGTCGATAGTAAATCCAGGGCCTACGTCAACAATGCCAGCTATACTAGGGGGACAGCCACACAGCCATCAACTTAAGAATTTTATAAAGCCCCAAAACAAAAAAATGTACACTTTCTCCTGGAGATGTCAATTTTTTCGTTTTGGGGTATTTGCTTTTCCTAGCTTGATGGTGATGGGTGGTACCTCTTAACGTACAGGTAATTGATTAAATGTGTCTAAACGTACAATTTTCTTTTCTGATATGGTGCCCCCATGAGGGATTAATGATTATTGAGTCTAAAATACAATACTTCTTTAAAGGGGAATGTATTTCTTGAGGTAAAAATAATAAAGTTACAAGTGAGTTTTGGGAACAGAATATAATTAAATTTGGTTACATCCCAGCTAACTAAACCAGTATAATCGCTCATCATCTACCCTTTTTTCTGTTTATAAAAACATTGAAGATGAGAAGTTTAAGTATTATATAGTGAAAAATAAGAAGGATATTTTTCACTGCCTTAAAAAGTTCCTTAAGGAACGAATTTAAATATAAAAATAATTAAATGTATATAAATCATAAGGCTGTAAGGCGATTCTTTAAGAAAGCTTTGCGGTCTTTTCATGTCTCTAAAACCCGGGTGATTACAGTTGATAAAAATCCAGCTTATCCAATAGCCATAGAAAAATTGAGGAAAGAAAAAAAGATGCCACTAGGCATCCAAATCAGGCAGATAAAATATCTAAATAACATAGTGGAACAAGATCATCGTTTTATTAAGAAACGCATACGCTCTATGATGGGATTCAAATCACTTTAAACAGCAACCGCTATATTGAGTGGTGTGGAAGTCATGCATATGATGAAAAAGAGACAGATTAATTTAAGGAATCTGATATTATCCCCTTAAGGTAGACAGTGTAAAAAGACCATGAATACACATGGATGTTACACTTTTACTTGGAGGGGGTTTTATTATGGTTAAAAAAGGGGATGAATTTCAAACTTATTCAGATAAATTAAAGATACAAGTTGTAAAAAGTTATTTAAATGGTGAGGGTAGCCAATCAGCTATAGCGAAGAAATATAAGCTTAGAAGTAGAACTCAGTTAATGAATTGGGTCCGGAAATATCAAGAAACAGGTGATATTTCAGACTTGCGGGGGCAAAATGGTGGTAATACAAAGGGTACAGATTATTATGTGCTTTGTCCTTTTTAATGATAATTATATTGTATATTTTTCGATTTAACGCTATAATTACAGTGTTAAAGATGGAATCGTGATATGACCTGTTATGAATCTATCATTTTATTTATGAATAAATGGATTGGTATTTTAGCAAGATGTGCTAATAAACTACTCCACCATGATGATAACGTGCCAAAAATGTGGTGCGTATATTTTCGTGGTGGAGTTTTTTTATTCTCAAAAAGGGGGAGTAACCATGAACGACAGCATGGTTCATATTACAATTGACGGCAAAGAATATAGTGCTGGGCCTGGTTCAACTATACTAGGCATTATTAATGAGAACGAAATTGAACATCCACAAATTTGTTACGTGCCGGAAGTGGATCCTATTCAAACGTGTGATACTTGTATTGTAGAAGTGAATGGAAAGCTAGTGCGATCGTGTTCTACAGTAGTGACGGATGGTATGAATATCGAGTTGTCCTCTATTAGTGCGAAGGCAGCACAACATGAGGGGATGGACCGCTTATTGGAAAATCATTTACTTTACTGTACGGTATGTGACAACAATAACGGGAATTGTAAATTGCATAATACGGCAGAATTAATGGAAATTGAGCATCAAAAATATCCTTACGAACCAAAAGTTGATACAGGCGAAGTTGATATGTCCCATCCATTTTACCGCTATGACCCGAATCAATGTATCGCGTGCGGTCAATGTGTAGAGGTGTGTCAAAACTTACAAGTAAATGAAACGTTATCTATTGATTGGGAGGCAGAGCGCCCGCGTGTTATTTGGGACGAAGGAGTAGATATTAACGATTCTTCATGTGTAAGCTGCGGTCAATGTGTAACAATTTGTCCTTGTAATGCATTAATGGAGAAATCGATGCTCGGTGAAGCTGGATTTATGACAGGGTTAAAACCGGATATTATGGGGCCTATGGTTGATCTTATTAAAGAGGTTGAACCTGGATATAGCGGTATTTTCGCTGTGTCAGAAGTAGAAGCGGCGATGCGCGACACTCGTACGAAGAAGACGAAAACAGTATGTACGTTTTGTGGTGTAGGTTGTTCATTTGAAGTATGGACGAAAGGGCGTAAAATTTTAAAGGTGCAACCATCTTCTGAGGCACCAGTTAATGCAATTTCTACTTGTGTAAAAGGAAAATTCGGTTGGGATTTCGTTAATTCTGAAAAACGACTTACGAAACCTTTAATTCGTAAAAATGGAGTGTTCGTTGAATCAACTTGGGAAGAAGCGCTTAATGTAGTGGCGAATAAATTGGGCTCTATTAAAGAAGAGTACGGTAAAGGTTCTATCGGCTTTATTTCATCTTCTAAAATTACAAATGAAGATAATTATGTTATTCAAAAATTAGCGCGTCAAGTGTTCGAAACGAATAACGTTGATAATTGTTCACGTTATTGTCAATCACCAGCGACAGATGGATTGTTCCGTACAATTGGTATGGGCGGAGATGCAGGGACGATTAAAGATATCGCACAATCGGGTCTTGTTATTATCGTCGGTTGTAATCCAACAGAAGGTCACCCAGTATTAGCAACTCGTGTGAAACGTGCGCATAAACTTCACGGTCAAAAACTAATTGTTGCAGATCTTCGTAAAACCGAAATGGCAGAGCGTTCAGATATTTTTATTAGTCCAAAGCAAGGAACAGACCAAGTATGGTTAATGGCTATTACGAAATATATGATTGATCAAGGTTGGCACGATCAGCAGTTCATTGACGAGAATGTAAACTTCTTTGATGATTTCAAAGATAGTCTCGCGGAATATACGCTTGAATATGCAGAAGAGATTACAGGCATTTCAAAAGAAACGCTCGTTAAAATGGCAGAAATGATTCGTGATGCAGATGGTACGTGTATTCTTTGGGGAATGGGTGTAACGCAAAATACTGGTGGTTCAGATACTTCCGCTGCGATTTCAAACTTACTTCTTGCAACAGGAAACTATCGCCGTCCAGGTGCTGGTGCATATCCACTTCGAGGTCATAATAACGTACAAGGTGCTTGTGATATGGGAACACTTCCAGGCTGGCTTCCAGGATATCAGCACGTTACTGACGATGTAGAACGTGCGAAATTTGAAATAGCTTACGGAGTAACAATTGATAACAAACCAGGTCTTAATAACATTGAAATGCTTCAGGCAATTGATGAAGGGAAAATGAAAGCTATGTATCTTGTTGGAGAGGACATGGCTCTTGTAGACTCTAACGCAAATCACGTACATGAAGTGTTATCAAGTCTTAAATTCTTTGTCGTTCAAGATGTGTTCCTTTCTAAAACAGCTCAATACGCTGATGTAGTATTACCAGCAGCGCCATCTCTTGAGAAAGAAGGTACTTTTACAAATACAGAGCGTCGTATACAAAGATTATATCAAGTGCTTCCGGCGCTAGAAGATGCGAAACCAGACTGGTGGATCGTGCAGGCAATTGCTAATAAGTTAGGCGTAAACTGGAACTATAGTCATCCAAGTGAAATCTTTGCTGAAATGGCGAGTTTATCACCACTATTTGCACACGCAAACTATGAAGTGCTTGAAGGGTGGAACAGTTTCCACTGGGGAAGTTTTGATGGTACGAATACGCCGCTTCTATTCAAAGATGGATTTAACTTCCCGGACAAAAAGGCTCGTTTTGCGATAGCTGATTGGGTACGCCCTACTGAATTCCCAGCAGAATACGATCTTCACATTAATAACGGTCGTATGCTTGAACATTTCCATGAAGGGAACATGACAAATAAATCAACTGGTATTCAATCGAAAGTACCAGGTGTTTTCGTCGAAGTTTCTCCAGAACTTGCACTAGAACGTGGAGTGAAAACTGGTTCGTTAGTACGCCTTGTTTCTCCATTTGGAGTACTTAAATTACGTGCACTTGTAACGGATCGTGTAAAAGCGAATGAACTTTATTTACCGATGAACTCGACGGATAAAGATTCGGCAATTAATTTCTTAACAGGTCCTGCCGTTGACTTACGTACAAACACGCCTGCATATAAACAAACGAAAGTACGTATGGAAGTGTTACAAGTAGAAGGTGAAAATCCGATGCCAAAAACGAACCCACGTAATAAAAAGCGTCATCCTCAAAACGGTATTGAGGTAAATCGTAAGTGGGCTCGTCCAGGATACGTACACTTAACGGATAACTAGGGAGGAGAAAAGAATATGGCAGCACCTATTCAAGCGATCCAGAAGCAGGAGCTAACCGAGGAAGAGCTCAAACAACAAAAACTCGAAGATTTAAAAGAACTGCTAGCAAATAATGAAGATGCTTTAAATCAAATGTTTAATATAGTAGGTGAGCTAAATGAAATTGGGATGCTGGAAGCTGCAAATTCTATGCTGAAAGCGAAAGAACCAATCGCAAAAATTGTTCTAGGCCAAGTCACTCGTGAACCAGTTACAAATTTAATTAATAATATGATGGGCGCTGCAGGGGCATTAACAGAACTTGATCCGGAACTTACGAAAAAGCTTGTAGGTAGTGTATTAACAGGTATGGATGAAGGAAATCAGCATTTGCAACGCAATAAAAAAGTAGGAATATTAGACCTTATGAAAGTACTGAAGGATCCAGATATTAATCGTGCTATCGGATTTGGTCTTCATTTCTTAAAAGGTATGGGTAAAGGGTTAAAAGAAGAATAGATAAGCAACAATAATAGTATTTCATATGTTGTTTGCGTACTTGAGATAATTGTAAAAGATGATCCATTTCGTCTCATTATTAAATAGTTTAGACGAAATGGTCATTTTGTTAAAATAATTGTGAGGGAATAATATTTGAGAAGATAGTAAGGAATAACTGGGAAGGAATGAGAGTATGTCAAAAATGGTACATGAATTTAATGATATGATCCGAAAGCTTCGAAAAGAGTTGTTCGGGAAAGGGCCGGAACGAATTCATACTGTATTTACCGAAAACATGGCGATTGCTACACTTTATGGGAATTTGACACCTACAGAGAAATTCATTTCGGGAACTATGGATGGGGCGGAAATGGTTCATATGGCTCGAACGAAAATGATTCAAGAAGTGTATGCGGCTAATCCTCATGAACATTTAGAAGAACTTGTTGGTGCGAAGTTAGTTCATCTGTTTTCTGATATGAAAGTAGATGAAGATATTGCAGTTTCAGTTTTTGTCTTTGATAAAAATATAACGTGAGAGAAGGATGCTCATCGTGAAATCGATTCAGGTGGAACGGGAAACTTTTAAATATGAGCAAGGGGAATTTAAACATATAGAGGACAGCATTGTAACAGAGTTTCCTGTTACGGTTAAAATTAACGGCCAGGAATTTGTTACAATGGTTAGTACTCCGGAGTATATTGAAGATATGGTAATTGGCTTTTTGGCCTCTGAAGGCATTGTCCGAAAGTATGAAGATATTGATGAAATATGGGTGCAAGAAAAAGAAGGCTATGTACATGTAAAAACAACGAGAATCAATCCTTATTATCGTGACATGCAAAACAAACGTTATATTACTTCTTGCTGTGGAATGAGTAGGCAGGGGTTTGTTTTCGCAAACGATGCGCTGACCGCGAAAGAAATGAATGATATTCGCGTAAAAATCTCTGCCGAGGATTGTTTTCGGTTAATGAATGATATGCAGCAATCTGCGTCTACGTTTCAACATACAGGCGGCGTTCATAATGCAGCTTTATGTGATGTGAGTGGAATTGTTTTAAGCCGGATGGATATAGGAAGACATAACGCTTTAGATAAAATTTACGGCTATTGCTTAAAAAATAACATTTCGATTGGCGATAAAATTATTGTTTTTAGCGGACGTATCTCTTCTGAAATTCTATTAAAAGTTGCGAAAATTGGCTGTGAAGTAATATTGTCAAAATCAGCTCCGACTGAGTTAGCATTAGAGCTAGCGGAACAGTTAGGGATTACTACCATAGGCTTCATTCGTAATAAATCTTTAAATGTATATACGCATCCAGAGCGGATTATAAATATAAAATAAGTAGAAACGAGGCAATAATCATGAAATCTGTTACATTAGACAAATTAGATCGTCCTTTAAAGGATTTACGTATTTCTGTTACCGATCGCTGTAATTTTCGCTGTCGATATTGTATGCCAGAAGAAATATTTGGTCGTGATTATTCTTTTTTGTCTAATGATAAAATTTTATCTTTTGATGAAATTGAAAGGATTACAAGTATTTTCGTTTCTTTAGGTGTAAGAAAGTTACGCATTACTGGGGGAGAGCCTTTACTTCGAAAAGACTTACCTGAACTCATACAGCGGTTAAACGAAATTGATGGAGTAGAGGATATTGGTTTAACGACAAATGGATCATTACTTAAAAAATTTGCTCCTGATTTATATAAGGTGGGTTTATCTCGTGTGACAGTTAGTTTAGATTCTTTAAATGAAGAGCGATTCTCTTATTTAAATGGGAATAGAAGTAAAGTGAAAACGGTTCTTGCAGGAATACAGGCTGCCGCGGAAGCCGGAATGAAAATTAAAATGAACATGGTTGTCCAAAAAGGGAAAAATGAACAAGACATCGTTCAGATGGCAGAGTACTTTAAAGAGAATAAGCATATCCTTCGGTTCATTGAATATATGGATGTTGGAAATTTTAACGGCTGGGAATTAGGCGAAGTAGTTTCTAAGCAAGAAATATTAGAGATGATTCATAAAGTTATGCCGCTTGAACGTATTGAAGCGAACTATCCTGGTGAAGTTGCGACACGTTATCGCTATATCGGTAGTAATGAAGAAATAGGAATTATTTCATCTGTAACGGATTCGTTCTGTTCATCCTGTACAAGAGCACGTATTTCCGCAGAAGGAAAATTATATACATGTTTGTTTGCTTCTAAAGGAAACGATCTTAAAGAATTACTTCGTTCTGGATATACAGATGAGGAGATTACTAATGTTATTCGTGACATTTGGAATAATCGTTCAGACCGTTATTCAGATGAACGATTAAGCGATACGAATAAAAAAACAATGCCGAAAATTGAAATGTCGCATATCGGTGGCTGAGAAACTACTATGAATGTAGAATCTCTTTTTGAAAGTAAATAGTGGGAAATGTGCAAGTTTTGTACACTTTCTATGAGTATAGTAAAAATGATGATTGATATTTCTGTAAGAGATATGCAGAGAGATTAAGCAGCATTCAAAAATCCTTACGATGTTAAGGGTTTTTGGTGTTGCTTTTTTTAGATGAGAAAAATGGAGGAATTGGTTATGGCATTTCATAAACCGGAACAAATTGCGGCGCTTGTGATTGAATCCGGTGTTCAAAAGGTAGGGCAACCGCTATCAGCGATGCTTATTCTTGGTTTTTTAGGAGGAGCATTCATTTCGTTAGGATTTTTACTTAATATTCGTGTTCTAGGTAATGTACCGGAGCAATGGGGAAGTTTAGTCAATTTTATAGGTGGAGCAGTTTTTCCTATTGGACTTATGCTTGTTGTTTTAGCAGGAGGAGAATTAATTACGGGAAATATGATGTCAATGGCCATGGCACTGTATGCGCGGAAAATTTCATTGAAACATGTGTTAAACAATTGGGTTTGGATCACTTTAACTAACTTCGCAGGTGCACTTTTCGTAGCGTATTGTTTCGGTCATCTTGGCGGGTTAACTGAAGGAGCCTATTTAAGCAAAACGATAGCGATAGCTCAAGATAAGTTACATGAATCTTTCGGGAGAACGTTAATTTTAGCAATTGGTTGTAACTGGCTCGTTTGTCTTGCAATTTGGTTAGCTTACGGAACGAACGATTTAATTGGAAAGATTGTTGGAATTTGGATTCCGATTATGGCATTTGTCGTAATTGGATTTCAGCAAGTAGTAGCAAATATGTTTGTCATTTCAGCAGTGATTTTTGCGGGGCACCTTACGTGGATGGATCTTGCTAAAAACTTTGTTCCTGTCTTTATCGGAAATGTAATTGGCGGAGCTGGATTTGTTGGATTCGCTTATTTTTCTTGTTATCAGAAACAAAGTGCTACCGAAAAAGATGTATTGAAGAAATAACAGTATATGAAGCGGATTTTTTAAATGAAAGGAAGGCTATCTCATGATAGAGCGGTATTCACGACAACAGTTGTTCACTCCTATTGGAAGTAAGGGGCAAGAAATGATTAGAAATAAGCATGTATTAATAGTAGGGGCAGGTGCATTGGGAAGTGCAAGTGCGGAAAGCTTTGTACGTGCAGGGATCGGAAAATTAACCATTATTGATCGTGATTACGTAGAATGGAGTAATTTACAGCGGCAACAGCTTTACGTTGAACAAGATGCGATAGAAAAGTTGCCAAAAGCAATCGCAGCACAGAATCGTCTAAAACAAATTAATTCAGACGTGCAAATTCAAGCTCTTGTAATGGATGCAAGAGTAGATAATATGGAAGCTTTATTGGACGGTGTCGATGTCATTATTGATGCCACAGATAATTTTGATATTCGATTTGTAATCAATGACCTATCACAAATACGCAATATCCCTTGGATTTACGGTTCTTGTGTCGGAGGTTATGGCATGAGCTATACAATTATTCCGAAGAAAACACCGTGCTTACATTGTGTGTTGAAAAGTGTTCCTGTTACAGGGGCGACGTGTGACACAGTTGGAGTTATTAGTCCTGCCGTTCAAATCGTCGCAGCGTATCAAGTGGCGGAAGCTTTCAAAATTTTAGTAGAAGATTACGAAGCAGTTAGGAAAACATTTTTAATGTTTGATATATGGAGTAATCAACATCATTCTATCAAACTAGGAAAAATCAAAACGGAAGACTGTCCTTCGTGCGGAACAAATAGAACTTATCCTTATTTATCATACGAAAATCAAACGAAGATAGCTGTTTTATGCGGAAGAAATACAGTTCAAATTAGACCGGCGCATAATAGTCATTACAACTTTGACGAGTTAGAAAAAGTATTAAAGAACCACGGGAAAGTAGATCGGAATCTGTCTTTGCTCTTTTGCCAATTACAAGAGTATCGCATCGTCATCTTTCAAGATGGTCGTGTATTCATTCACGGAACGAATGAAATTCAAAAAGCGAAACAACTATACTATCGGTTATTAGGGTAATAGAAAGGAATTGGTAATGATGGAAAGAAGGGTGCCGATTACAGTTGAAGAGGCTGTTCGTAAAGTAATGGGATTTGCTAATTGTGGTGTAAAAGAACTAGTACCACTGAAATTAGCATACGGACGTACGTTAGCAGACGATTTAGTAGCGGATCACGATGTTCCTTCCTTCGATCGCTCGCCATATGATGGATTTGCTATTAGGGCAGAAGATACTTTACGAGCTAGTCGTGAGAATCCAATTGTATTTGAAGTAATTGGTGAAATTGGAGCAGGCTCCGTATTTCCTACAGAAGTAGGAGCATTTCAAGCAGTTCGAATTATGACAGGGGCACAAATTCCGAAAGGATGTAACGCGGTCGTCATGCTAGAACTGACTCGTCATCGTCAATATGAGAATATCAGAAAAAGCTATATGGAAGTGAAACGCTCATTTAAAGAAGGGGACAATATATCTTTTCAAGGTGAAGATGCAAGTAAAGAAACCGTTCTCGCAAAAAGGGGTTGTTACATTAATCCAGGTATTTCTGCTCTTCTTGCTACATTCGGTTATAGCGAAGTGCCAGTAGCGAAAAAGCCTGTCATTGGACTATTAGCGACTGGGAGTGAACTTCTCGATGTAAATGAAGAACTACAACCTGGGAAAATTAGAAATAGTAATACGTATATGATATCGTCTCAAATTCGAAGAGCAGGTGGAAGAGTAAAATACTTTGGGAAGTTTAGCGACGATTTGAATACGTGCTACGAAGCAGTGAAAAAAGCGTTAAGTGAAGTTGATATGTTAATTACAACTGGTGGTGTCTCGGTAGGAGATTACGATTATTTGCCAGCGATATACGAAAAATTAGGAGCAGCAGTTCTTTTTAATAAAGTTGCAATGCGGCCGGGAAGCGTCACGACTGTAGCTCAATTAAACGGAAAATTATTATTCGGATTATCAGGAAATCCTTCTGCTTGCTATGTAGGTTTTGAGTTATTCGTAAAACCTAGCATTCGTGCGTATATGTTTAGCGAAAAACCACATGTAAAACGAGAAAAAGCATTACTAGGAGAAGACTTTCTAAAACCGAATCCATTTACAAGGTTTATACGAGCGAAGCTCCAGTATAACGAAGGACAACTCATAGCTTATCCTTCAGGATTTGATAAATCTAGTTCCGTTTCTTCATTAGCGGAATCAAATGTTTTTATCGTATTACTAGGTGGTACGAGAGGATATAAGAAAGGGATGTTTGTTGATGTTCTCTTATTAGAAGATAACGAAGGTAGTGAATGGCCTTGGACATTCCGAAAAGTGGGGAGAGGTTTTGATGGGACAAGCACTATTTGAAATTGTAGATATTCCGATTGTAGTTGAAGAAGTAATGGATAAAATAGCAAGACGAGAAGCGGGAGCAATTACAACTTTTATTGGAACGGTTAGAGAATTAACGAAAGGAAAACGAACGTTACATCTTGAGTATGAAGCATATAAACCGATGGCAGTAAAAAAGCTTACTGAAATTGGAGAAGAAATTGAGAATCAGTGGCCGGATGCAAAAGTAGCAATCACACACCGAATAGGACGCTTAGAAATAATGGATATCGCTGTTGTCATTTCAGTATCGTCACCACATCGTAAAGTAGCGTACGAAGCGAATGAATACGCAATTGAACGTATAAAGAGAATTGTCCCAATTTGGAAAAAAGAATTTTGGGAAGATGGAACGGAGTGGATAGGAGATCAGCTCGAAAATACTTCGTATCCAGAAGGAAAACCAAAGAAAGAAGAATGAGAAGATGATAACAATTTTACTGTTCGCAAATTTACGAGAAGAAGTCGGCTCAGAGAGATTAGTAATAATAGAAAAACGAGAGATGAATGTTCATCAATTGAAAAAATGGCTGAAAGATAACTATCAATTACAATCGCTGGATAAAGTTATGATAGCAATTAATGAGGAATTTGTAATGGACGAAGATATTGTAAAAGCCGGAGATACTGTCGCGTTTATCCCGCCCGTAAGTGGAGGTTAATTCTTTTTATTTGAATACCGCATCTTTTATACATTAAGGAGGATCATTATGAGTGAATTTTCGCACTGGAATGAAGAAGGAAGAGCCAAAATGGTTGATATCTCTCAAAAAGACATTTCAACACGTACAGCTGTTGCGCAAAGTACAATTTCTTTATCAAATGAACTATTTGAAGCAATTCAAAGTGGTGGATTGAAAAAAGGTGACCCGCTTCAGGTAGCACAAGTTGCTGGCATAATCGGTGCTAAAAAAACAGCGGATATAATCCCTATGTGTCATCCGATATTAATCCAAGGAACAGACTTTACGTTTCATTATGAAAAGAAAACCGATGGCTATGAGTTGATCATACGAGCTACAGTAAAATGCAGTGGGAAAACAGGTGTAGAAATGGAAGCATTAACGGCCGTATCAATCGCCGCCCTTACTTTTTACGATATGTGCAAAGCTGTTGATAAAACGATGGTTATGAAAGAAACATATTTAGTTCAAAAAACGGGTGGGAAAAGCGGAGACTTTTTTCATAAAGTGAAATGATTATAATGGAAGGAATGTGTATGATGATTACTCATGAACAAATTATGAACGCTTTAAGTCATGTAGAAGATCCAGAGTTACACAAAAGTATTGTGGAATTAAACATGGTAAGAAATATACAAATTGATGGTACAGAGGTTGGGCTAGAAGTAGTTTTAACGATACAAGGTTGTCCGTTGAAAGCAAAAATTCAACATGATATTGAAGAATCTCTTCGAAATATTGGGGCATCAAAAGTTTCTTTAACATTCGGTTCGATGACACCAGAAGAACGAGCGGCATTAACAGCATCTTTAAAGAAAGAGGCTAGAACAGAATCAGGTATGCCTAGTATGTTACGTCCTGATTCAGGGGTACGTTTTATTACTGTAACGAGCGGAAAAGGGGGAGTCGGAAAATCAACTGTGACGATTAACCTTGCTACTGCGTTAGCGCGCATGGGGAAAAAAGTTGGGATTTTAGATGCGGATATATACGGCTTCAGCATCCCTGCTATGATGGAAACGAATGAAAAGCCAACAATGATCGACCAAACCGCAATTCCAGTCGTGAGTCACGGAGTTAAAATTATGTCGATGGGATTCTTTACAGAAGGAAACAACCCAGTTATGTGGCGCGGACCGATGTTAAATAAATGGATTCAAAACTTCCTTGCGAATACGCACTGGGGGAAACTAGACTATCTTCTTCTAGATTTACCACCTGGAACAGGGGACGTTGCAATTGATGTCGCTGCGATGATTCCACAAGCGAAGGAAATAATCGTTACGACGCCTCATAACGTAGCTTCATTTGTCGCTTCTAGAGTGGGAGTAATGGCAAAACATACGAAACACGATATTTTAGGTATCGTTGAAAACATGGCATATTACGAAGAACAAGACGGATCAAGAAACTATCTCTTCGGCAAGGGTGGCGGCGAAATGTTAGCAGAACAACTGCAAACAGAAGTAATCGCCCAAATACCGTTTGCGAAGCGTGAAGAGAATAATGGGTCATGTGTATATGACGAAGATTCGCTTGTTGGGGAGATTTTTACTTCTTTAGCGGAAGACCTTATTTATAACGAATAGGTTGATATAAAAGGGAGATACATAACATATTAAAATGTACCCTATAGAATAGACACTGAAAAAAAGTCTATTCTATAGGGTATTTCTTGTATAATGAGAGAAAATTGGGATCGGAGAAGGTCTAAAATGATAAAAAAGCTATTTACAGAAAGAGACATTCAAATTCTATCAAATAACCCATACATAAAATCTGTAAGTCAGAAAGGAATCACTTATACAGATGAATGTAAGCGTATTTTTATTGAGGAAAATGAGAAAGGAAAACTACCTCGAAATATTTTTGAAGAATGTGGTTTTGATATAGATATGATTGGAATGAAACGAATTATGTCATCAGGAAGTAGATGGCGTGATTTCTGATTATAATCCGGCTGCAGTTTTTATTTTGGCATCAGCTACAAAATTCATTGAAGTAATCATTGCACTTACCAGTCCTATACGTAAACTATGAGCAAATGTACCTGTCTAAAATTCGGAATTTTCCGAATGATTTCTCGCAATCAAAGTTAGCAGAGAAGTATATATTTAAGATTAAAAATGACCAATTATTAATCAATATACAATTCAAAGGAGTATAACTAAGATGCGTATATATCCTGGGTTTCTGTAAAAATATTGAAAACGACTGTTTAAGGGACTTTACTTATTTCTACCCAAATATAGAAAAATACGATTCAAATTCAGTTTCAAAAATCATTACCAAAAATAAAAGCTCCTAACATATTATATATGACTAATATGTTAGGAGCTTGATATTTTAAGTATTTTTTGAATTTAGGTCTTGATAACCGTTTTCAGCAATAAAAGAGCAATTTGAAGGACTAAACGAAATATATGATAAACAAAATGAAATGCCAATGGCTATTTTAGATGAGCAACAATTAGAAGAAATAAATGCTGTTGTGTATTTGGCAATGTCTAAAAATCTAGAAGTAAGTATTTTCTATCATAAACAGAAAAAAAATACAATTGGAAACAGGTTATATTCATTATTATGACACATCTCGAAATGAGTTAAGAGTTATTGATAAGCATGATAAGGTGATATATATATACATCAATCATATTACAGATATAAAATACGCATAATTTGGAAAAAAGGATAGGTTGTTATGTTGAAACGAACAGGTGAAGATGTAATTGGACTGATTGGTACGTTGCTAGGATTACTATGTTCGCTAGCCATTCTATTTCTAGGAAGACTAGCATACGAAATGGGACAGTTAGAAGGAGCTGAAAAAGGTCTTACTATTGGATGTATGGGAGCATTTTTTTCTATTTTAGGATTCTTTGGCTTTCTAAAAGCTAAGGGTGCATGTAAAGAGGCTGGATTTTTGATGATTGTATCTGCAATAGGTTTATTTGTTTGTGCAAATCAAATTATACTTTACTTCTTCCCTAGCTTGGCACTTTTACTTAGCGGGCTAAATAATATTTTTGGCAAGAAATAATAAAGAACGTATTCTTATTTAGTAAAGTATGTATTTGATTATCTAAAAGGGACACAATATTTTCTTCATAATATGGGATTCTTAATAATTTCAAATCATTATTATAACAGTAATCATTCGTTATCTTATCCCTTTTCTTTGTCTCTTCATATTTCTTTTTCCCACCAAAGTATGGAACTGGTTTAAAATGCTGTTCGCCATCAAATTCAATTAAAGCCAATAAAGAGTTATTTTTATTAAAAATAGCAAAATCAAATTTTAATAAATCAATATTTTTACAATCTGGGAATGTAAATTCTCTTTTAAAGCAAATAGTTTGTGTTTCAAGGAAAGCTACAGATTTACATAAAATAGATGAGTCAACATTTAGAACTTACTTGAACGAATTTAGGGATAAATATTCACCTGGCACTAAAATAAGATCAAATCAGTATTCTGAGTTAGATAGCCTAAAACTTAACGGAGACTAAATTTTAGAGGTGCCAGCATCTAATAAAAACATTAAAAATATAGAAAAGTATAAAGAAATAGCTGAAGAATACGGTGTAACATTAAGATTTAGGGAGGAATAATTATGAGCTTAAAATTAAAACCTGAAATAGAAACAGCACTAAAAAAAATTGACTTTGTTAATAGGCACACAGAACTTTCTTCTTTTTCAAGAGAAAATTATGATGCCGAAGAGATCATTCCTAATCCCAATATTGAAGAAATTCAACAAATACTTGAAAAGCTAGGTTATAAATCAGTTTATGATAAAAAAGAAAAGTTTTTAAAAGTTGGAGAACTAGGTGATAAAAAAGAAAATTTATTTTATTTTAATATTGGTATTAAAGTAAACGTTCTGGATTTTACTTGGGTAGTTTATCATAATGATGAACTAAGATTAGGTAGTCCATGGAGTCTATATTCAAGACTTTTAATTTCTCCTGATACTAGAATTAAGCCTGTACTATTTAGCGATTATGACAGCTTAGAAAAAATTTTTAAAATTGCTTTAGGTATGTATGAAGATTTTAACGAATTTACCGAAAGAATTCTCCTTCCTCAAGCGTGTGAAGGGCGATAGCCCAACGGTAGGTGGGAGATGAATTTCGGTTTGGCATAGCCAAAAACTTTTGATAAACTAGCTATATGAAGTTCTTTGATAACTTGATATATGAGGTTGCAGGAAGAAAATAGAGTGCGAAAACCAAGCCATTCGGTTCCTGCGTAAAATATCAACCGTACCAAAAGAGCGTCCAAGCGTTGGACATCTAGGGTTGGAACACTCCGAAGTAACGCTCAGGGAGATGAAAGGTTGCTTTCGTCGTGGAACTGAGAAGCTCCCACTTCAAGCTTTGCTAAGTGGCGAGTAGTTCACACAAGAATTAATTCCTATCTATTCATAATTTGGTTAGGTGCGAAAATTTTAGTTAGAAACATATAGTAGCAATTTCCTCTTCATTTCTATCTTATGAAGCTAAGCCAAAGAATTTATGAATAAATTCTTTCTGGTTTTGGACAGACTTATCCAGTAAAATAAGTTGCCCTTTTTTCATCATATGCATGGCTTCAACACCACTCAATATAGAGATTGCTGTTTTAAACGACTTGAATCCTAACATAGAACGAACTCGCCTTTTAATAAACCGGTGGTCTTGTCCCACTATATTATTGAGATATTTAACTCGCCTTAGTTGTATGCCTTCAGGCATATGTTTCTCTTCTTTCAACTCTTGAATCGCTACAGGATAGGCAGGGTTCTTATCTACTGTTATCACGCGAGGTTTAGAAACATACGAAAAATCCAAGGCTTTCTTGAAAAAGCGCTTGGCTGCTTGTTTATCTCTTGATTTACTTAGATGAAAATCAATTGTATACCCTTCTGAATCGACTGCACGGTATAAGTACATCCATTGACCTTTTACTTTGATATATGTTTTATCGACTCTCCATGAGTCATTTGTTGATTTAAGATGATGTCGTACTTTCTCTTCTAATTGAGATCCATATTGATGAACCCAGCGCATAATCGTTGTATGAGCAATTGATAATCCTCTTTCCTCCATCATTTCCAACAGGTTACGGAAGCTCAAATTGTACCGTAGGTACCACCTTACTGTTAATAAGATTAGTTCAGGCTGATAATGCTTCCATTTAAACAAATTTTCCTTTTCCATACTGATCACGCACCTTTTTAGAGTCATACTATCAGTATGTCCAAGATTAGGAGATTACTTGCAAGAGTCTTGGTATTTTTGCACCAGAACCATTTTCCAGATGATGATTAGATTATTTCAGTTCATCTTTTTTATAAACGGTTAACCTTCTTCAAAACGGTATGACTTTTTTATAAACAGTACAACTTTGTTTTAAATTGATACACATTCCCCCTCCTCTGGTATAGATAAGCTATCATACAAATCTAACCACAGTAGGAAGAATACGTCTCATATACCTATCACCTGCATATCCATATAAATCTTGTTTAAAACCATTTATACAAGAACCTTTAAACTTCTGTAATTAATATTTAAAGTTTCATTACTTTTACTTTTGAAAATATACTATACTTATACCTGCTCCAAATGATCTCGGATCAAACCAAGGACCTATTTTTCCCCACTCAAACGTAATATCATCACGTATCCCATCATTTTTTCCTAATTCCTCAATAAGCCATTCTCTTTGTTCAGCTACATATCGCCAAAAATCATGCTCATTCATAATTGGTTCGTCTATCTCTGGATCATCTATTCTAAGATCAATAGACCAAATTACTTCATTTTTAAAGAAAATATCTATCCTAAAACTTTTGGTATTTATTTTTGTAGGTGCTAAAAGTCCTACAACTGTAGTTTCATCATCTATTTTCATTATTTTAATATCATCTTTATTAAATTTCATAATAACTTCGCTCAGGTTAAGATTAGGAGCTATTAAAACTTTATTAATCTCTAATATACCTTGCTTCAAATTATTCATTATCTTATTCCTCCGCCGCTATTTTCTATGTTTTTGATTGCCGCTTTAATTTTCCTTATTTCCATTTTATTTAAATTATAATTATTGAGTTTAATTATGTTAGAATCATCTGTTAATACCTCTAAAGTATCACAAATACTCTTGTAAACATATTTTCCGTCTTTATCAACTTGTTGCAGTAATATAGGATCAAATTCTACGCCACTTTCTCTTAATCTATTCATCATTTGTTTATCCAACATCGGCTTTGTTCTTCCTTCTCTTACAAGTTGTTTAAATTCTGGAGTAAATATTTGCTCCAATCCCCCTGTTCCTAATTGCGGATTTGCATGTGTCATTCCTCTAGCTGAAGGTAAATCATCAAGCATTTCAAAACCAATAATTGTATAGGTGTACTTTCTTAATATAGATGAGTACTGTCTATGAACACATAAAAAAGGAAGAGAATTTTAAAAATTCTCTTCCTTTTTTATGTTCATTAGCCGTTTAGTATATCGAAAAATGCTGTAGAATTTACCTCTTCTATTATAACAGTATTAAGCATGATTTTAAGATGAAATATTGCATATTAAAATGTATTGATATGAGTTGATACACTTAATATAATGAGAGTATAAGATTTACTACATCATAATATTAAAAAGGAGGAAATGATTATGGAAATCGCAATGGCAGTTTTAAAATTCATAGGTGGAGCAATTCCATTGGTTCAAGAACTTTTAAAAGCATTTATGTAAGTTTATTACTCCGCAATTATTTATAGGAATTATCAGACAAATGATCTGTATATCAAAGATAAATTGATGTGCAGATCATTTGTCTGAAAAAACTTTAAACAAGAAATAGAATCCCAGAAATCATAAGGGATTCTTTTTCTGTATGTGTAATTATGGCTGTACCCCATGTCCATCAACCTAACAGAACAGTTTGCCCCCAAAACGATAAAAATGAACTTCGTTGCTATAAAAAACACAAAATTTTCGTTAAAGGGGAACTTCAAAATGTTAACTTGATGGGCTGAACCCCTTAATCCCCCTTATCGAGGGGGGATTGGTGTTCAATTATATATATTAATTATGAACAAAATTCACCTATTAGTACTTAAAATATAGGTGGATTATTGCTTAGAAATAAATTTGTAATTGCTGGTGATTTTTATCTAGTTTACTGTAAAAATCACTATAGAAAGAGAGAACAGGATTGTAATGGTAATAAAAATAGAAGAGATATACCAAGAGATATTGGACAGTAAAAGGAACAGATTTCCCACAGGTACATGGAGTGATGATCAAGATAATAATCTAGCAAAACGTGTAATCAAGTATCTTATAGAAAAAGTTTTAAAGTGGGATAAAAAAACAATTCTTAAGAGTTGGAAATCCCAATTAATTGTTAAATATAAATTAGGTGGTTTACTTAGCGTTAAATATTATGATAGCCCATATGGAATGATAAATGATGTTTATCCGAATTGTTTTAAAGAATGGGAATTTCAAATGACACCTAGGAACTATTGGACAAAGGAAAAGGCATTGGAAGCATTAAAATGGACGATAGAAAAAAAAGAAAGGTTAACAGATAATAAACTATTGGAGGTTTATAACGTTCGGTGGTTATCTAATCATAATTTGAGTTCGCCTTGCCAAATTTTTTGGGGAAATAGTCCTTACATAATGATAAATGAATTATATCCAGACCATTTTAAGGAATGGGAGTTTAAAAAAACTCCTAGTCGTTTATGGACAAGAAAAAAAGCGTTGGAAGCATTAAAATGGACGATAGAGGAAAGAAAACAAATGAATAATGAGGAGATAAGAAAAAAAATTAGTGTAATTTGGTTTTCAGAAATAGGCTTAAGGACCCCATTGGAGAGATATTGGAATGATAGTCCATTTAGTATGATAAATGAGTTATATCCTGGATGTTTTAAAGAGTGGGAATTCCAGAAAACACCTAAAAACTACTGGACAAAGAAAAAGGCACTGGGGGCATTAAAATGGATGATAGAGGAAAAAGAAAAGTTAACTAATGAAGAACTTATAAAGGTCTATAGTAGAAGATGGATGATTAATCAAGGGTTAAGAACCCCATTAGAGAGATTTTGGAAAAATAGTCCATATGCCATGCTACACGAGTTGTATCCAGGGAAATTTAAAGAATGGGAATTAAATAGGGCCCCTCGTGGATTTTGGACAAAGGAGAAAGCATTGGAAGCATTGAAATGGACGATAGAGGAAAAAGAAAAATTAACTAATGAAGAACTAATAAGGGTGTATAGTAGAAGGTGGATAATTAATCAAGGGTTAAGAACCCCATTAGATAGATTTTGGAATAAGAACCCACATGCTATGTTAAGTGAACTATATCCTAATTAATTTATAAAAAATATGAAAGTTTAACATAAATGAAACTAAATCTTTCTTTTACGGGCTCTGTTGCAAAGTTTTTATATAAACAAAAAAATCCTAATTTAGTAGGTAGAGTTTATGCAACTTTGAATAGTTTCTCTAATTCATTGTACGTCGAAAAAACGAGGTTTGGTTGTTGCAAACTTCGTTTTTGTTTATATAGGGCATGAATAGTTTCGATGCCTTTCAAAGTACGTGAAGCATGGCGGAAAATTTGAAATCCTGCGTTTTTAGAAAAACGTCGCTTGATATGTCTATGATCCTGTTCGATGAGATTATTCAAATGCTTGATTGTGCAATGAATGGTATGCTTAAAAAAGCCTTGCTCTCTCAATTTATTGTACGCGCAAAGTAACGCGGGAGCCTTGTCTGTTGTGAGAACCGTTGCTTCTCCAAATGTTTTTATTAGTCTTTTCATAAAGGCATAAGCCACTTGATGATCTCGTTTTTTGCGAAGCTAAATATCCAATGTGTGTCTATCTTTATCAATTGCTCGATAGAGATAACGTCATTCGCCTTTCACTTTGATATAGGTTTCATCCAGATGCCAAGACAGCTGCACAGATTTGTTTTTCTTTTTCCAAATCTGATAAATGAGATTTCCATATTCATGAACCCATCGCATGATGGTAGTGGGATGGACCGATACGCCACGTTCTTTCAAAATTTCAGATACATCTCGATAACTTAAGAAAAATGATAGTAGTAGCCGACGGCTACCAAAATAATATCTTGTTTGAACTGTTTTCCTTTAAAATATCCCATTTATGATTCTCCTCATTCTGTTTTGCAAAAGTTTAGCTTACTTTTAAAAAATTGCTTGATATATATTTTGAGTTTTTGTTATTATAAGGCTATTTATTCTATATTTTTGCAAATGTACTAGAGGGAGTGCTATCATGTAGGGTATGGTTGAAATCGCAAAGGAGAACAATATAAGTCTCTATCATTCTCTTCGGTTTCTGATTGAAACGTTCCCATTACTAAGACAAAAGAAAAAATCTATGTTGGGTTTTCTTTTGTCTTAGTAGTGAGAGGAGCCCTAGTGTTATGTTATAACACTGAAATCTGTAGGAGCAACTATAGATTTTGGTTGATTATATGGAATGAAAAATTAAGTCGTTATTCTTGGGATTCAGACTACCATTATTCAAACTATTATTCTCACTATTATTCACACTATTATTCACATTAAAAGAGGTATAAGGAGGAAGGTATATCTATTAAGATGGAGAGATATACCAAGTTAGAAATGAACATTAAATTTAATAAAAAAGTAGTAGCATTCACGGCAGGATTAACGGTATTATCTTCACCATTAGTATCGTTTGCAGAGGAACAACAATCAGTAAACAATAAGCAACCTACAAGCGTTCAGGAACAAGGTAAAACAGACCAACTTCAAACATCAGATGAACAGGCTCTAAAAAGTATTGAAGCTAGTTTTGAAGAGGTAGACGGACGTGGTGGAGGTACTGTCGATAATAAGAAAGCAGACAGTCTTCAAAGTTCAGAAGGTATTCATGAAGAAACAGGTACATTAACTGTTCCTAACAATTCAAACAGAACAAAACGTAGTCTGTCTTCCACATCACCTAGCATCTCTAGTACAATAAACGGTGTTCCATTCACTGAATGGATTGTTCCAGCAGGTAACGATAATATTCGTCCTCAAAACTACATGAGTCCAAAGTACATTACAATTCATGAGACTGATAATACAAGTGTAGGAGCAGGTGCTAAGAACCACGCTCAATACCTATATAACCAAGCAGTAGGGAACACAGACCGAGCTGCATCATGGCACTTTACAGTGGACGATAAAGAGATTTATCAACACTTACCATTAAACGAGAACGGGTGGCACGCAGGAGATGGTAATGGCCCGGGTAATAGAGAGTCTATTGCAATTGAAATCGCGGTTAACAGTGATGGTAACTACAGTAAAGCAGTAGATAACGCTAAGAAACTTGTAGCTTATTTAATGAAAGAAACTGGTGTACCGTTAAATAACATCGTAAAACATCAAAAGTGGAGCGGTAAAAATTGTCCTGCTAACATGATTAATAATGGGCAATGGGATGCATTCGTAAATGGTGTTGGAGGGTATTATAATAATCTTTATCAACCAAAAGACGACATTACAGGAGGTTGGTATGAGCCGGCTATTCGAGAGCTAAATAGAAGGGGTATTATGGCAGGGGAAGGGAACGGTGTTTTCTCACCTAATAGAGCGGTAACAAGAGCCGAATTTGCTCAATTAATCTCTAAATCTCTAAACCTGCCAGCTGGAGATATTTCATTTAAAGACCTAAACGATGCAAACTCAACTTTACGAGATGGTATTAAACGCACTGCAAGTGCAGGTATCATTGCAGGTAGAGGTGACGGTTATTTTGACCCAAACACACCTATTACAAGAGAAGAATCAGCAATTATTGTAAACAAGGCTTTACAGTATAAAGGTCTATGGGGGCCAGTTGCAAACTTACCATTCTCAGACAAAGACCAAATTGTCTATAAGGAAGACGTACAAAGATTGTATGGACTAGGTATTGTAAAAGGTAAGGGTGACAATCAATATGACCCTAAAGGAACAACAACTCGTGGTGAAACAGCATCATTCATTCTAAACATGCTTCAAGTAATTGAAACTGGTAGTGTTCAAAATCCAATTGGAACAGCTCAAATAAATGGTATTGGGGTAAATGTTCGGAGTGGAGCAGGTACAAACTACTCTATTGTTAGAAAGGCAAGTAAAGGTGAAAAAGTTACAGTATATGAAGAAAAGAATGGTTGGCTAAGAATTGAAACGAATCAGTGGGTTTATAATGACCCTAGTTATATCACCTATAACAAACGATAAAAACTAAATAGTGAAAGGAACAAGTCATATTTGGATATATAACTTGTTCTCAGGCTGTGAAGAAGACTTTCTCCACAGCCTGTTTTTGTGTCTGCTCCCTCTTTACCTGCCAATACTGATATATTGATTTTTTTGAAATTGTCACTTTCCTGTAACATAAGTGATTTATTTTATAATAAGAAACTGACATGGAAAGAGGGAGAAGTTATGAAAAAACTCATACCGATAGTCGCATTAATAGGCATGATGAGCTTAGGTATACAAGAAATGAATGTGAAAGCTGAGACATACAAAAGTGCAGGTTCCAAAATGGATTTTTGGAATTCTAAAAGAACAGGTACTAATTTTATGAATAGCACTTCATTACCTGAGAACTACAAAAGTGCAAAGGAAGCTCATATTGAATATGTTCGTTTAGCACCTGATAAATGGGCAAAAGATAAGGATTTCTTATTTGAAGACAAACCAGATACATCAGGAAAAGATTTTCTTATCGGTAATGCAGATAATTATCAAGGATTAGTGAAAGAGGATGTAGCAAAATTGAAAGCAGATTTAGATGCTGCACAATCACAAGGGATTAAAGTTGTACTTACAATGCTTTCATTACCTGGTGATCGTTGGCGTCAATTTAACAATAATCAGAATGATGATAGAATCTGGGAAGAAGAGAAATATCAAGAACAAGCAAGCCAATTTTGGAAGGACCTTGCGTTTGAATTGAAAGATCATCCCGCTGTGGTTGGTTACAACATTATCAATGAACCACATCCAGAAACATCTAAGAAAAATAGATATAATGATTTTTGGACGGAAGATTATGAGAAATGGTATTCAAAAGTGAAGGGAACCCCAGCTGATTTAAATGAATTTTATCAAAAAGTTGTTACTTCAATTCGTGAAGTAGATAAAGAAACACCTATTATTTTAGATTCAGGTCTATATGCCACACCTTGGGCTTTTAAATATCTTAAACCAGTTAAAGATAATAAGACATTGTATGCATTTCATATGTATGAGCCATATCAATT
The DNA here is from genome assembly GCF_022664325.1 of Bacillus cereus group sp. BfR-BA-01310. Lineage (NCBI taxonomy): Bacteria > Bacillati > Bacillota > Bacilli > Caryophanales > Bacillaceae > Bacillus > Bacillus cereus group sp. BfR-BA-01310. Next base: position 41,206 of record NZ_JAKUHD010000023.1, read on the forward strand.
AACAAGTCAACGTGAAAAGCAAAATAAAGAGTATCAATATCCTGGAATTGTAAAAGTAGGAGATTTAGAAACACCTATGATGTGGGATAAAGATGGATTAAATACATTCTTACAGCCTGTGCAAAATTGGTCTCAGGAAAATCATGTACCATCTAATCGAATCATTGCTGAGGAATTTGGAATTAATCGTACCGTTCCTGGAGCACCTCAATACATGCAAGACTTAATTTCTATATTCAATCAGAAAGGATGGCATAAATCATTCTATGCATTCCGTGAAGATACTTGGACAGGAATGAATTATGAATTAGGAACAGAAAAAATAAAATGGGATGAAGAGGGGCAACCAAAACGTCAAGATAATCCACTTTGGGATGTAATAAAAAATGATTTGCAAATCGATGCAGGAGTAAATAGAACTACATTTAAGGATGTCCCACAAGAACACTGGGTATTTCATGCAATTCATGATTTAGCGAATAAAGGAATTATTGCAGGTTATGGAAATGGGATATTTGGTATGGGTGATAATGTAACACGTGAACAAGTAGCTGCATTAATTTACCGTACTTTGCATATAGAAAAACAAGATAAATATGAAAATCCATACAGAGATATCGATGGAAATTCAACAATGTTTCCTGAGGAAATATTAGCTTTAACTAAGCTAGGAATTTTCCAAGGAGATGATCAAGGAAACTTTAGACCGAAAGCTTCATTAACACGTGCAGAAATGGCACAAGTTATTAAGAAAGCGTTTAGATTAGATGTAAAGGCGCCACATAATTTCAACGATGTTCCAGCAAATTCATGGGCAAAAGATGCGATTAGTGCCTTGCAATCGAACCATATTGCAGTAGGAGTTGGAGAAGGGGAATTTGCTCCGGATATGAACGTAACACGTGAACAGTATGCACAGTTTTTATATAATGCAATTTCAAATGCGCAATCCCATCAATAAAAAGAAAATGAAGTTGAGTGGTTTATTATACCATCATTATAAGGGCGTATTACTGCTCGTAAAAATTTAATAGGTGATACCCCATATCAACTTAAAAACTTTATAACGCCCCCAAAACAAAAAATTGTACATTTTCATCTGGACATGTCAATTTTCTCGTTTGGGGGTATTTGCTTTTCTTATCTTGATAGCGATGTGGTGCTACCCCTTCTTAATAAAGCAATGATCTTGTTCCTATAACTATTTGGACTTACAAATTGAAAATGAAACGGACCCATCGTATCAACTCCACCTTTATATCACAGATAAACATTTAGTTGGTGAATGGAGAACAGACTATCCGCAGCTTTATCAATATGAAGTTTATGAAAAAAAACACTCAATCCAATCTGCATACTGGGGTGGTTATATACGACATAATTTTATTCAACGTAGAATATATAGCCAACAGAAACAGTTTGTAGAAAATCAATATGTAACGGAGAATCACGCTATAATGATGTACGAACCATTATTAGCTTGTAATTCAGAAAAATCTCAATCCAGGTTACTTTCAAGCCGGAAGAATAAAGAAAGGTACGCAATACGTTCAATTAGATATGGAGAAGTTGATGAATTCCATGCAGCCAGGACAAACCTATGATATAACAGATGCTTATGTAGGGATGAGTGACAAAGTACAGACTCATGTTATTGTTCATCGACTTACAGAAAAAGAACAAAAAAACGTCTACAAGATCAATCTGTTCGAGAGAAAAAGAAAGGAATGACGTATTCTCCTCGCTTTGTTTTGCAAAATTTTAACTTACTTTTAAAAACTTTGCAACAGAACCGAATTACTACTTACACGGACATGGTTTTATTGTTATATTTAAAATGTGCGAATTTGTAAAAGTATCAATAAGAACAATTATTAGTAATAGGAGGTTTTATTATCAACGGAAAACATCGTAACATTACCCTCGCAATATTAGGACTATATTCCGTTCTGATTCTCTACTTTATGTTTCTTGGTTTCGATAGATTGGGATTAAAATATATTAACCACGAATATGAATTCCAGTTAATTCCAAGTAGTATTCCTTTGAGCTTGCCAAATATGGTAGATAGGGAAGATTTTAATCTATGGTTTTTTAATTTTGGAAATTTAACAGCATTCATACCTTTTGGGGTATTAATTCCTATGTTATATCGTTGTAGCTTTATTAGATTTATTACTTCATTCTGTATTTCTATTCTTATACTAGAAGTACTACAAATGGTTACTTTTCTTGGTGGCTTTGACATTGATGATGTAATTGTGAATGCAATGGGTGCTACAATAGGTTTTTGTGCATATAAAATAGGATTTCGCTCTAATAATACTTTGAAAAACTTTATTATTACAGGTGTAACAGCATTTATCTTGACATTAGGAGTACTTGTAGTTGTAGGTGAAATTAATAAATCATTAGAAAAGGAACAACAATCCCCAAAAAATGGAACCGTTATAGCGCTAAATCAACTGACAGAAAGTACTGGATATGTACCGAAAGTTAACAATTCCACTAGCTTTGAAGTGGCTCATAAAAAAATTGAACCTAAATTAAATATGTTTAGTAGTAAAGGGACAAATTCTCAGCAATTTAAATACTTGTTAAAAGGTAAGTATGCAAAACTTTCGGGATATCTCGGTATCCCTGATAGTGCTAGCAAACATTCCGGTAAGATAATTATTTCTATTGATGGAAAAGATGTACAAACCCTTCGATTCTCTGAAGAAAGCATATCTACATCCACAAGTTCTTTTAGGATAGAGTTGGCTAAAGCAAATGAACTTAGTATTAAATTTATTGATACAGATGCATTGCTATGGGATGTCAAACTTACAGAATGGAAAAAATAATGAATTGAAATCCACTAGTTTAGATACTAGCGGATTATTTTATATGTTCAAATATCTAATTGAACAATTCTAGCCCTGCCAAAAGTGTTTATGAAAGGATCTAGGTTCTGGCGCAAACCTCGAATGCTGTCAAAATATACACAAAAATATGAGAGTAATTATGAACGTTCAATTTTCACTTCCTCATAAAAATTCCATTGTACTCCTATTGAAGTGCTCTTTATTTTACTGAAATCCCAACCATTTATTTCTCCAACTCTATCATAAAAGTTTTTATATTCTAATTCATTCATTTTAAAATCCACCTTTCAAATGTAAAAAACCAAGTCACATAACAGTGCCTTGGTTTCATAACTAAAAATGACTTCCTGCACTGTTCTAAGTTTTAGTTTTCAGAAAAAAGGGCAGACTCCCCCCTTGATAGCTGGTACGCGTTTTTTCCAGCCCGAAAACTAATTACTTCGAACAATACGGAACGACATTCAATTCACCTCATTTGAAAGAATGCATTAAGTATAATTGATAAATTAGTAACTGTAAAAATATATCTTTTCTTTTTCAACTGAAATTTCTCATTTTTTGAACAAGGAACAATGTATATCCTATACACGACCAGTTAATATAACGTCTCATTATCGGAATTTGTTTAAAAAATATACACTTAATAATATGGTATTATATGGATATTAAATCTTTTTGAAAGAGGGATCATAATGATAAAAAGAGGACTCATTCCAGGAATACTCCTATTACTTATCGTATCTGTAGAAGCTTATTTTAGTCGGGATTGGAGCCACATTTATTATGTATGTGGAACTTTTGGGTTAATTAGCATTGGGTTAGCTTTAGCTTACTTCATTGATAGTTTAATTTTAGGTAACAAAGGAACCTTTTCTTCAAAAAAGGAAACGCGTAAAATTGGCCGTATTGATCAATCAAAAGGTTTTTTAATAATGGCTATTCCAAATCTTATAGCAGCACTAATTTACATCGTCATTTAATGTATATCGTATACAAAACCAGTTAACATAACATAAAATTATCGGTAGCAAGAAAAAGACGGATTCATACTCTCACAAGGAATCCGCCTTTTTCTTTTTCTATGACTCTATTCATTTTTTTATACATTCCTATCCTGGCGCGGTTTTAGGGTTCTCGTTTGTTACTGAATTAACCAAAAAACTGTATAAAATCTTGCATGCTCTTAGGGGTCACCATATATGAGCACTACGTATTTGACATTCTCAATGACTAACATTACTTAACGTGGTAAAATAATATTTGGATGGGAGTCCAATGTTATTAAAATTAAAGTGGTTATCAAGTCGGAGGAAGGCACCTTAGGGTGTCTTTTCTTTTTAAAATATATAAGCGCACCATCCCTTTCCTAATAAGGGTCCCGCCACATCGCTATCAAGCTAAGATTTTAAAGTACCCCCTAAACAAAAATTTTGTGTTTTTATAGCACCGAAGTTCATTTTTATCGTTTTGGGGCAATTTGTTCTGCTAGGTTGATAGGCATGTGACGTTACCTTTTTATAAGCTTAATTTTTTAGAAAATGATACGAGGTAAATATGATGAAAAATAAAAAAAGAACAGCTACAGTTGCATTAACAACAGGATTAGCTTTAACAGCTGTAACACCATATGGAGTAGGTCATGCAGAGGAAACGGATCAATTACAAGTTCAAATTCAGGAGGATTCGTTCCGTACAGGTGAACTTACACAACCATCACAAAAGGCACCAGAAAATGTAGTAAAAGATGCCCTTAAGGAACAGACAGAGCAAGCTTTGTCTCCAAAACAAGTGAATGGAGAAATGGGAGTAGATTATAAGGTTCTTCAAAAACGTGGTTCGTATGATGGGACTACACTTGTGCGTATGCAACAAACATATGAAGGAAAAGAAGTATATGGGTATCAATTGACTGCACACGTAGATAAAAAGGGTGTTATTAAAAGTGTTTCAGGGGATAGTGCGCAAAATTTAAAACAAGAAGATTTAAAGAAGCCTATTAATCTATCACAAGAAAAAGCGAAACAATATATTTATACGAAGTATGGGAATGATATCAAGTTTATTTCTGAGCCAGAAGTAAAGGAAGTTATTTTTGTTGATGAAAATAATGGACAAGCCAGTAATGCCTACCAGGTTACATTTACTGCAGCAACACCAAAATATGTATCTGGAACTTATTTAGTGAATGCACATAATGGTGAAATGTTAAAAAATATGGTACAAGAATCAGATTTAAAAGCAAGTGAGAAGCTTGTTGGTGCCTTAAAGGAAAGTAGTAAAAGCAATCTTACATCATTAACTGGAACAGGAAAAGATGCTTTCGGTATATCTCGTACATTTGGTATTTCTAAACAAAGTAATGAAAAATATTCACTTTCTGATTATTCAAGAGGGCAAGGAATTGAAACATATGATGTGAATTACAGAGATATTACTAAAGAGGAAAGCTATTATCCTGGCACACTAGCAACTAGCACTTCAACAACATTTAATGACCCAAAAGCGGTAAGTGCTCATTACTTAGCAACAAAAGTATTTGATTTTTATAAAGATAAATACAAGCGTAATAGTTTTGATAATAAGGGACAAAAAGTAGTTTCAGTTGTACACGCTTGGGATTCTGAGGATACGAACGATCCAAAAAATTGGAAAAATGCATTAAGTGCTAATATTAATAATAGTAGTATGCTCGTATATGGAGACCCTATGGTAAAGGCATTTGACGTAGCGGGACATGAATTTACACATGCGGTTACATCTAGCGAATCCAATCTTGAATATTCCGGAGAATCTGGTGCGATTAACGAGGCGTTATCGGATATTATGGGGACGGCTATTGAGAAATATATAAACAATGGGAATTTTAACTGGACAATAGGAGAACAAACTGGATCAGTTTTACGTGATATGAAAAATCCATCTTCAATCAATTATTCAAATGGAGTGCCATATCCAGATGATTATAGTAAATATAATAATTTAAATGGAGAGGATGATGGAGGCGTTCATTTCAACTCAAGTATTATTAATAAAGTTGCATATTTAATTGCAAAAGGTGGCACTCATAACGGTGTAACTGTAAAAGGTATTGGCGAGGATAAAATGTTTGATATTTTCTATTATGCAAACACTGATGAATTAAACATGACTTCTGATTTCTCTGAATTGAGATCAGCATGTCTTCGAGTTGCAACAAATGAATATGGCGCGAACTCAGCTGAAGCTCAAGCAGTCCAAGAAGCTTTTGATGCAGCAAAAATCAAGGTAACAGTGAAAGAAAAAGAAAAGCCTGCGGAAAACCAAGCGCCGGAGTTAACTGTACCGTTTACAGCTACACTACATGTAGGTGATACGTTCGACCCGATGAGAGGTGTAAAAGCTGTTGATAAAGAAGATGGTGATTTAACAAATAGAGTAAAACATAAAGGCAATGTAGATACTTCTAAACCAGGTAACTACATTGTGGAGTACTCGGTTGTCGATTCCCAAGGGGTTAATGCAACGGCTACACAGACTGTAATTGTAGAGGGAAATGGAGAAACTCCAGATATGGAACCTAAATTAACAGTGCCTGTTGGAGCAACAATTAATGTAGGAGATTCATTCGCCCCAATGGCAGGAGTATCAGCTACTGATAAAGAAGACGGCGACCTTACTTTTAAAGTAACAGTTGATGGTAAAGTAGATACATCTAAAGCCGGTACTTACATATTAACTTACACTGTTACAGACACTAAAGGCCATGAAGTAACTGCGAAACAAACAGTAACGGTTAAAGCTGGAGAAGAAGTTAAAGATGAAAAACCAGTACTAAAAGTACCTGCTGAAACAACAATTATTGAGGGTAATCAATTCGCCCCAATGGCAGGAGTATCAGCTACTGATAAAGAAGGCGGTGACCTTACTTCTAAAGTAACGCATGAAGGAACTGTTGATACATCTAAAGCCGGTACTTATGAAGTAATATATAGTGTCAAAGATTCCGCAGGTAATGAGGTAACTACAATACAAAAAGTAGTTGTGAAAGATAAGGACAATGGTAACGGTTCTGATAACGGAAATAATGGTTTAGGCAACAATAACGGTTCTGATAATGGCAGTACTGGTACTAACAACAGCAATGTCTCTGATACTGGTAACAGTAATATCTCAAACAATAGTACTACTGATAAAAAAGAAGATACATATAAAGAGCTTCCAAAAACGGGTGCAAGTACAAATAACAGTGCAGCAATGGGTGTATTGATGGTTCTTGCAGGTATGGTTCTTTCTTTTGGTCGTAAATTTAGAAAGGTATTAAAATAATAGTAACCTATTGCAGTGAAGTGAACTACCCGCCACTTAGTAGCTCTTACGAGCTTACTTGAAGTGGGGGCTTCTCGGTGAGTCGTTACTTTTGATAGCTAACGAATTAGTCCTAAATTCATGCAATCTTGCATAAAGTCTTGTATACACTCACTATCATTTGGTAGTCTAAAAAAGTAAAAACTATATGTTTTTTATTTCAAAAAACAATGTTTGTCGAGAGTAAACCATCTTAACTGTAATGACCAACTAAGGAATAGGGCAGAATCTGGATTCAGATTCTGCCCCTTTCTTTTTCACCTACAATCCAAGCAAAAAATAAAATAAAAAGAAGATCAAACCAGAAAAAACAATCTAGTTCGGTCTTCTTTTTATTTTAAATTCATTAATGATCGCTTTTTTCACATCACTATAAAATACCATTATCAACATTCCCAATATAGTTATAAAAAATTCAAGAATCGAAAACTTCAAATCAAAATTATGATGATAAATTGATTTGGTCTTACTATCTGTTCAAATTTTTTAACCATTAACATTAGCACTATCTAAAAAAAGAATTTGTAGTCCTTCTACAAGTTCTTTTTTGTTTTAGGGAATAATTAATTTCCAATACATGTCTTAATGCCAAAACGTGATAGTTCGTTGCCTACTATATGTAATATTGCATATAAAAATACATTGATATAAATGTAAGCGCTTACTATAATGAAAATATAAAGATTCACCACATCTTAATACTCAAAAAAGAGGAGGAAATAATATGGAAATCGCAATGACAGTTTTAAAATTTATAGGTGGAGCAATCCCATTAATTCAAGAACTCCTAAAAACATTTATGTAAATTCATTATTTAGCAATTATCTATAAAACTATCATACCTTAATACGAACAAGAGGAGGAAATAATATGGAAATCGCAATGACAGTTTTAAAATTTATAGGTGGAGCAATCCCATTCGTTCAAGAACTTCTAAAAACATTTATGTAAATTCATTATTTAGCAATTATCTATAAAATTATCATACCTTAATACGAACAAGAGGAGGAAATAATATGGAAATCGCAATGACAGTTTTAAAATTTATAGGTGGAGCAATCCCATTCGTTCAAGAACTCCTAAAAACATTTATGTAAATTCATTATTTAGTAATTATCTATAAAATTATCATACAAATGATCTGTATATCAAAAATAAATTGATGTGCAGATCATTTGTATGAGCAAAGTCCCTTTTGCATTATTAAGGAACTTTTTTTAAAATTTCTACATACCTAAGGTTCTGTCACATCAACATCAAGTTAAAAATTCAAAATTATCCTAAAACAAAAAAGAGTCCTATTAATTTAGGACTCTTTTTTTACTTTTTTCGAAAATAAACTTTTGAATAGAAATTTACTTTCAGAAAAATAATTAATCTTATTCAAAACTGTAAATACAAAAAGGCAAACAAAGAAAATCTATTTGTAATAAAAAGCCTAGCAAAACCGCATTATATATATTAAAATATCCTTATATTGCCAATAAGTGGAGTGAGGGACTTTTAATGAATAAGAAAAAAATAGGTTTATTAATTTTAGTAATCATTATTCTTTGGTTTGTATTTCCTCTTTCACCTTATTTAGCAGATTTAAATCATACAGAACAAAAGTTATATGATAAATTACAAAAATCCCAAGATATTTATACACTAAAAGAACAAAAACCTAAAACAATAGTAAGATTATATTTACATTCAATACAAGAAAAAGATTATGAAATAACTTATCTTTTCTATAAAAATGATAAAAAAATGACAGAGGAAAAGAAACAATTTTTAAAAGAAGCGCCTGAATTTCATAAAACAATTCTATCCTCTTTTAGATTTGCAAGATCATCTGTAGTAATAAACGAAGATTACAAGGATTCCGCAGCTATTAATATGCCCCCATGGATGGGTACCAACATTCAATTCTATATGTATAAAAAAAATGGAACATGGTTTATATACGACGTTCCTTTTCAATAATTAAATACTATCTTTCTCATAACCCTAGACCGAAGACGTGGACAAGCAGAAGGCTTATCCCATGGGGTTTCTAACTTCTTGTCCATTTATTATAAAAACAAGATTTTAATGAGAAGTATGTTTCGGTTTGGAGGTTGGGACAAAACGAACAAGCTATACAGGTTTCGGTTTTGAGTATATAGATATTAAAATGTATTTTCAAAGTTTGCTAGTGACTTTTGAAATATATTAAGTGTATATGTTGTATAAATGGGAATACAGTAGAAAATGTTTTTAAACCTCTGGTGTGCGTATCTTTAATTACGTATTAGTATAGATGTTAAATAACCTTTGCTATATAAACATTGTTCTTTGAGTAGTTTGTTATGATAAGTGTTATATTAAAACTTTTATATTATTGTTGTGATGTGAAAAGGTATTTTATTAGTTTACAGTTATTTATGAGAATTTAACTTATTTTTGGGAGTAACCAATGCTTTAAAGGGAATTTGCATTCAAAATAAAAAACACAAATATGATACTATTTGTGTTTTTTATTTCCAGCATTGATTGCTCTATATAGAGAAGTTTGTGACACTCCTGTTTTTTTTACAATTTCTTTGATGGAATACTTATTACTATCATACATGTGTAATGCAATTGAAATTTTCCCTTCTGCTAATGGTGGTCTTCCTAATCTTTTCCCTCTCGTCTTACTTTTCTTCAGGCTATTTTTTATTCTTTTAGCAATTAATTTATTTTCTAATTCTAGGGTAATAGCTATCATACGCAACATAGCTTTTCCTGCAACTGTTCTCGTATCTATTCCCTCATTTAATGATATAAAACCAACCTCTCTTTCATCTAAACTCTGAAGAGTTTTTAAAATATCAAACGTTTTTTCTCCCAAACATAATATACTTTCAACAACTAAAACATCTTCTGTATATATATAATCAAACAATTTTTCTAGTTCGGATCTCTTTTTCTTTACTTCTATAAGATTGTCTTTAATTATTTTTTCACATCCAAATTCGGTAAGTGATCGAATCCCATCAATCATTTTCTGCTCGCAGTCATTTATACAAATATACCCTATAATCATTTGCTCCCCCTATATTTTTAACCAAGTTAAGTAATAAACATTATTGGATATCATATAACGAAAAATAGTCCTTTTATGTCCACTAATATATGGAATAACCATTAAGATGAATGTCCGATAATCCTTGTTGCGCAAAAAAGTTTTATTGCTGCACAGACCTTAATTTTACTTTACCACATTTAATAAATTAACATAAAAAGGGTATCGTTCCCAAAAAATATTAAATAAAATTTATAACCTTCCGTCATAAATGGGAGCACAGCCGAGACAGATTTAAATTCGAGTCATAATCTTACTTTTATTTCCAAACGGAACCTACAGAACTTATAACGAGGTTTTGTTTCGTCTATTTATAGGGGTACCGCCACACACCCATCAACTTAAGGGATATATTTATACAAAATGCGGTCTTTTCACGTAGTATTTTATTATCGTTTATAGATGTTATAAAA
>NZ_JAKUHD010000024.1:0-49458 GCF_022664325.1 Bacillus cereus group sp. BfR-BA-01310
ATTTCGATCCGCACTATTTGCACCAAGACGAATTTTTGTTAGCTCACTTTTTAATATGTCATGAAGATTTTTAGAAACAACTTCTGAAATATAATTCAATGACCATTCTGTATTTTTTGATGCTTGATGTTCCATACAAATTTTCGATATGGCATCACCAGGATGTGTAATATTATTCTCCTCCATATACTCTTGAACATAATGATGAACGTTTTCACTCAATGATAACTTCATTCGTACTTTTTCATTCCCCATAATCTACCCCCTTTCGTTTTCATATGCATTTTCCCTTTGCATCCGCTCATAATACTTTTGGTTTTTCCAACTTTCATATTCACTTTTAAAAGCACGCTCCACTTTCTTCATGGAATACTGAATAGATACATTCTGCTGAAATTTTTGAAACGGATTTGATTTTTTCATGTGATGGATTCTCTTTTGTTCTTTATCGTACGCCTTCATTTCTTGTAAAAAGGCATTCCCCATTCTTTTATACAAGTCATTAATTTTATTCGTCTTGTAATTTTCATATTGCTTCTTATCATACTTGCCTTCCCCGTATGCTTCTTTAAAAACTTGCACTTCTTTATCTAACTTTTGGAGAAACTGATCGTAATCTTTTTTATGATGATGTTGAATATATCGCCTGCTTAATTCATCAATTTCTGGCTTCAATGGCTGAATCGTATTGTAGCTATATTGCCACTGTCTTTTATCATTTGGTAACTGTTTATAAATTTGTAAAAACAGTGGCTTCAAATGTTGATTGCGCCACTCAAAAACCGAATCTTCTTTTTTACTTCCCACCATATTGTTTCGAATCAGATCATTAATTTGTTTTTGTTCCTGCTTACGATCTAACAGATTATTTACAACTTTTCCCCTCATCGCATCCAATGTTTTTGGTTTTCTTTTTCCACGTTCTCTCGTTGGAAATGGTTCAACAGTTGCCACATGAATATGAATGTTATCCGTGTTAAAATGAATGGCCGCGGACCAGGTAGAACTTTTTTCTAATCCCTCTCTTTTTTGCATTTCTTTCATCGCAAGCCTGGTTACATCCATTAACTTTTTTTCATCTAAAGTCTTTGTTTTCGAATCATAAATGCCTTGTTCCTCTAGCCAAGGATTATGAAATGAAATGACATCTTGCCACATAATACTTCCATTTTCGTGAGCGGTTTTAAACATTTCCTTTAAGGCTTTTTTCTCACTTTCTGTTAAACGATTTGCGTGTTCCGTAAACAGTGCCGATGTCTTTTCTGGATTCCCCATATATTCTTGATACATTTCAAACATTTTCGGATTTAGTTTCACTTCACTTTGTGCTTCTTCCCGGTCTACATACTCAATATAGTTCTGAAAGGCATCAGAACTCGTTAACACAAATTTTGTTTTTAAAATAACACCAGGTGTGACTGAAGATTGAACAGGAACCCCATTACTCATTTTCAACATCCTGCATCATCATTTGAATAAACTCATTCATTTTTTTCATTTCGCTATAACAATCACTCATCATATGGATGTTCTTTTCAATGAGATTTTCTAATTCCATTTCCCTTTTATTTTGTTGCTGAAAAAATGCCAACATTTCAATTTGAGCTTTCAAAAATTTCTGCCTGGATAATCCTTTCCTTTTTGCGATTTCATCTATTTTTTTTAAGGCAACTGGATCTATATCTCTTATTTTTAGATGCACAATTTTCGCTCCTTTCTGCAATTGTGGATAGGGAACCAAAAATAGTAAGAAGAGCATAAGGGGTTTTTGCCCCCACCGAGGGTGTGGGGCTAGGCGGAGCCTAGCAAAACGATGGGGGCAAGGAAAGAGGTTGAATGTCCCCATTACGTCCCCATATTTTTTGTTAATGTCTCCATCACGTCCCGTTATTTTTTCTAAATGTCCCGTCCGTGTCCCCTTGTTTTCCCTCAATGTCTCCATCATGTCCCTATGTCTTTGTTTAGTTTTTATTAATTTCTTGTGCCTTTTGCTCTAATTTTCGGATCTTATCTCGTGCAATTTTTTGTTCTCCTTTAAACAATTCAACGTTCTTTTCTGATGATTTTATTTTGGACTCTAAAAATGATATTTTCGATTGAGTTTCCGTTTTTTCCGCTTCGGTTTGGTACTTCATTTCATCTTTTAGTTCTTTCACTTTCTCAAAAACTGTCTTCGCATTTTCTTCTTCAAGCTTGATTGCTTTTCCGTAATTTTCAATCTTTGTTTCAATATCTTTTTTGTCTCTATCTATAAAATCTATCTCATATGTTTTTTTATCTTCAGCTAACAATTCATCATTTACTTTCGTTTTTCTTTGATCGGTAAAAATCGTCTGAACAAGTTTATTTGGACTTTTTGTTGATGCATTTTCTTCTTCGTATTCATTAGCATTTTGTGTGAATTTACGAATATCCATTTGTTCTTTTTCACTGTTTTTATTGTAAATATCGAAAGCTAATGCTCCCCAATTTGGAGATAATTCTTTTACTTCAATCACATAATTTCCGTTCTCTTCATACAACACTTTGACAGGTAATTGAACACCCGGCTTTGCTTTTTCTTGTGCCTTAAACGTAAATCCTGTTTCCTCATATCCTTCTATCCGAAAGCGAATTTGTATAAAGTTTTTATGCGGATTGTATTCCCTTTGCTCTACAATCAATTCCCCCATCCCTGACAACTTGATTACTTTATTCGTTTCCGTATGGAATAGTTTTTCATCGTTCGGCATGTAGATTTTAGATGTCAAGAAAGCAAAAAAACCTAAAAATAGAAAGCTGATAATTGCTAGGTAGATCCACGACTTATTTCTTCTCAAATTGATTCTTTCACTCTTCTTACTAATTGCACCTATCACACTCTCACCTCACCTTTTTTGTTATAAAACTTTCATATTGAGCTCTTCTACACTTGTCACTCGCCATGTTTCCTTTTCCTTTTTTATGATGATTCGCAACACATTTTTAACTTTTTCTTCTCGATTTTGCGTTGAATCCGTCGTGACATTTATAAATTCAGCTAACACATTCACTTCCTCTTGATCGGGTTCATTCTCTTGTAAATAAAACTTCATTTCGATTGGTTTCGTTTTATAGGTATCTCCTAACTCATACTTGTCAGTGGGATAGAATTGTTGTAAAAGTTCTTCACTCATAATGGATTTTGCTTTTTCTTTCCGCTCATTATAGCCTTCTTTTTCTCGATGAAAGGATAATTGAATAAACGTTTCGGCTGTCGATAAATACGCTCTTCTTTGTTGTTCTTGTGCGGAAGGAAGTACCTTATCCAGCCGTTTTTTTAAGTCTTCATTCTGTCTTGTTAGTAATTCAGATGATGTATTACGATTAGCTCATTCTATTCGGAAGGGTACTGTATCTGCTTCTCTTATTATGGGAAAGCTCGGTTCTTACGCTCGGCAAAATAGTTTGGCTACAGCACTTCGTGAGATGGGAAGGATTGAAAAAACAATTTTCATCTTAGATTACATCTCAAGTGAAACATTAAGAAGAAAAATTCATCGTGGATTAAATAAAGGTGAAGCTATGAACTCTTTGGCTAGATCTATTTTTTTCGGCAAACGTGGAGAGTTGCGTGAACGTGCGCTGCAGGATCAACTTCAAAGAGCTAGTGCATTAAATATTATTATTAATGCCATTAGTATATGGAATACGGTATATTTAACCAAGGCGATAGAGTATAGAAAAGAGAACGGTGTCTTGCAGGAAGAGCTGTTACATCATATTTCACCGCTTGGATGGGAACATATCAACTTCCTTGGTGAGTATAAGTTTAAATTTAAGCAATCAACTACATTAGAATCATTACGACCACTCCGAAGATAAAACATAAAGGCCGAAATTCCTTAACGTAGGAAAACTGGTTTTTTATCTTCCAAAAAATGTATTAGCGTGGGTTTTATGTCATTTGGTTGGCGGGACCCCAATAAGGAAGAAACAAATCGCTCCCATCTTCTCTGCTTTCTCCAGATAATCCAATTGGTGCTGCGCAATGTTCTTTAAATCAAATCGTGTAGCATTCCCCGTAGACTTCGCTTCAAATGCAATAGCCCTTCCTTTATACACACCGTCATAGTCTACTGTACTTTTAGCTTCATAGAATCCATTTAGTACACGGCCACCTTTACTCTTTAACACCTTCACAGGGGTTGAACGCTTGTTTATAAGCGCCACTCCACCTCTTTGATACATTTCATTCACTAGATTAATAAGCTTTTCAAAAGCCATTCCACGGTTTCCTTGTCCCATTTTTATTCCTCGCTTTCTATTAGTTGCGATAGGTAAGACTTTGAAGTTATCTCCATCTTTTCCCCCGCTTAACACTGTACGTGCGACTTTCATCGCATACAGCGTCCCATCTTATTCTTTTATACTAAAGTAACTAGATTACAAGCTTTACGGAGTTTGTTTATTTTCTTCAATTGTTTATCGTTCAATTGAAGTATTCTCATATACGTTCTAATCGTCTCTTCATTTGTAGCGTGAATCAGTCTGTGGACAAATTCATGTACAATAATTAGGTTATTGAACTCGTCAGTTCCTCCCATACCTTTCGGTACTTTGTGATGACAGTGCGCTTCATCAGCTAACAAAAAGATTCCTGTAACAGCACATTTTCCATTTTGCATAGAATATCTCGACATTCTGTTATCTGTATACTCCACACTCTGCCCTTTAGTGGATGATAGCAACATCTTCTGCATTTCATTGGCAATGTTACCTTTTAGGCTTTTGATGAGTTTTTGTCTTCCTTTTATAGTGTAGTTACATATGTCTTGACTGAAACTTTGAGGGAATCGTGTTTGTATGTCCGCTAGTGGATATACATGATTACCTGCTATTTCAAAGGTTCTATAATTATTCCTGTGAGTTCTTTTGTATAATGCGTTTGCATTGGTAGGAATCTTATATTTCCCTATTGATTTTAGACGATTAAACAAGGTTTTCGAGAGACGAAAGGCTATTTCAGCAAAGTCTATAGATACATGTGTTGCAATTTTGTAATAGTTTTTTATGCCAAGCACGTAAGAGTTATAGTCCTGTACTGTTTTCCCTGATGGATTCTTTTGAATTGCTTTAATCCTTGTTTTTGCTTTTTCAAGGATATCCTTTTTCTTTTTCGCGCTTACATGTGTGTTTGCTACATATCTTTTGCGCTTTTTAACGAATTTAATAGAGAACCCCAGAAAATCCGAAGATTTTCTTTTTAGGTTAGTTATAGTTGATTTTTCATTAGATATGTTAAGGTTTAATTGATTCCCGAGATAACCTTCCACTGCATGGAATATTTTAGTTGCAGATTTGTGATTGTTTGTAAATATTTTAAAATCATCCGCATACCTAACTATATACATTCTCTTCAATTTTGTTTTTGATAGATGATAGTTTTTATTTGGTAGTGTATATGGTTTTCTTGTTTTGATATTATCCCACTGACTAGATATCCACCAATCTAAATCATTCAATACAACATTACTTAGTAATGGGCTTAGAATTCCTCCTTGCGGAGTTCCTTTTGTAGGAATGCCTTCTCCTTTGATTGGTGCTTTTAACATTTTCGAGATGATTGTCAGTACTCTTCTATCAGTTATACCTATGGTATATAGTTGTTTTAGTAATTTGGAGTGGTTTACGTTGTCAAAGAAACCTTGTATATCAATATCAACTACGTGACTATATCCCCCACGATTCATCAAGAATTGACACCTAGCCATCGCATGATGCGTTGACCTATTGGGTCTAAACCCATATGAATGCTTGTAGAATTTCGCTTCGCATATTGGCTCTAGAACTTGCTTGAGCATTTGTTGAATGAATCTATCTCTCATTGTAGGTATTCCTAATGGGCGTTTCTTTCCATTTGGTTTAGGTATTTCTACCCTACGTACCGTGTTTGGCTTGTAGTCTACAAGAGCATTTCTTATGTTATCAACGAAAGAATCTACATCTTCCATTTTATAATGGTCGATTGTGATACCATCTGTTCCTTCAGTTTTAGAGCCAGTGTTAGCCTTTATGTTTCTATATGCCAGTAGAATATTTTCTTTTGATATGATGTGTTTATATAAATTTATACCTTTAGTAGCATTGTTTTTGCTACGTTGATATAAATCATCAAACACTTTTTGTATATCGTAATATTCTGCATGTCGTAATGTTGTACTCACCGATGTGTTAATTCCCCTTTCTTACGAAAAGTCCCATCATCTTACTCGATCCTGTGAGTTACATCTAGTAAGTTTAGTTTTCAAAGAACAAGACTAGGGACTATCCCTCCACATTCGTTACATGTTTCGTCGGTACTGTGTCCCCACCTTCACAAGAATGAAGCAATTTCGGTTCGTTAGAACCTTATATACATCTGTCCGCTAGTAGGCGTTGGTGACAGTTTCTTGCTTACCACGTTCCGATTGACCTAGCTATACATATATCCTTAGGTGCTTGCTGTAAGCCTGTTATCTTTACATCATCATCGTTAGATGTTCCGAATTTCATATCCTTTAATCTTACTTTTCGGTAGATAACATCGTCATTGACGACATACATATTTCTTATGTATTAATAATTTAGACCCGTATATTCGCAAGTTCGCCAGTCCGTTAATTTGGACATTCTCACCATAGATATTTTGTAGCATCCCGACCTATCCATTACCATATGATTTCTCACTTAGGTTTTGTTCAGCCGACTTCACCTAGCTTCATACAATTTGTGACTACTATCACGCCTTGCATGTAGGAGTATTAGATAAGTAGTTTCAGCTCAACCTGACGGCTTTCATTCCTACTTTCAGTCAGTTGTTGTTATCAAATTGATAACCCTCCTATTTCGTGTTTACACACTTATAAGGAAACGTGTCGCGCAAAGGATTATTTTGTTTTAAATCCATTTACTATTTGCTAAAATTCAGTAAAAAAACATCATGTTAATAAAGGAGCAATCATGAAGCACACTATCAACTTATGGTCTTTTATTTTTTCGTTTATTTGTGTTGGTTTACTTATCCTATACTTTGAAAATGAATCTATTAATACAGCGATGAATTGGAGTTCTACCGACCCAATAATTTTTTTACTGATATTAACAGGCTGGACCTTCATTGGTGGCCTTATAGGAATGAATACGCCAACTACTGCGAAAACAACGATTAGAAGTATAATTACAATCACACTTACATTGTTCTTACTTTTTTACTTAATATTAATAGTGTGTTTTAAGTATCTTTAATCGAATCGTAATTATTAAATTCATTTTTTGGATTTAAATGGGATAAAACTCAATATTCCGTCAATACTGTAGACAACCCATTCTCCAATTCCTCTGGAGCAGAGCAGTTAGCTTTTGCTAGCTGCTCTTTATTATGAATACTAATTAATTACCCCAAGCGCATTTCAGAAAAGCTTCATATTCGAAGAACCTTTTGTTCTTCTAGAAAGGGTACGCTGTGCTTTCCCTAACTTTTCTTCTAATGTACGGAAGAATTTAGAATTCTTGTATATTGTGCCATCAGAAAGAATGGCAAAATCTTTTAATCCAACATCGATTCCACAAGTGGATTCAGTTTTAGGCATTTCTTGTACGTTTGTTTCAACAAGGATAGATACAAAGTATTTACCACTTGGGTTACGACGAATCGTTGCATGCAAGATATGCCCTTCTACTTCACGACTTTTAGCAAAGCGAATAAGGACAAGTTTCGGTAATTTTATTGTGTTGCCTACAATTCCAATATTTCCGTTCGTTTGCTTAGTTGTGTAGGATTGAACTGTATTCTTTTTAGACTTGAATCGAGGCATATCATTCTGTTTCTTGAAAAAACGTGAAAAAGCATCTGCGAGATTTTTTAATGTGGATTGAAGAGTGATACTATCTACTTCTTTTAACCAAATCGTATCCTGTTGCTTCTTTAATTGAGTAAGCTTGGCAGAGCAAGAGGTATAGGTTAACCCTTTTCCAGCTTCTTTATAAGTATCATTCCAAAGAGCAAGGAAATGGTAATAAGTGTGTTCTTGTAACTCATATAACACCTTCCTTAGTAAACCAGTTTTTCATAAATATATATAATATTTACAATTATGCAAATATCTAGAAAGTAGATTCCCAAATTTGGGAATCTACTTCAAAAAAGTTCTTCAACAAAAGCGCCCGTTTGTTGAAGATTAATTTTCATTATGCTTTTTGTGCCGAATCCAATGCTTTTTTTAATTCGTCCGGTTTTTGAGTGCCAATTACCACTGTGTTATATTTCAACTTTAACTCAATACCTTTCTTTCCATTCATGTTATAGGCTTTTTCACCCTTAAGGTTAAAACGAATTCCCCATCCTCCAAATCGTTTTAGTGGACTGTAAGTAATACTTTCATAGTGACGTATATTTTTGAAAAGGTACTGCTTATATTGAAAATGAAAAGGAACATAAAGACCTTTTTCACGGACCTCAATGATCAGTTTCAATACCCCAAGCATTAATACAGGAAAGGCAATCCCAAAAAACAACCACAAAACAATTAACACACCATTAGGAGCTGGTTTATCTCCAAACGGGGTATCAAGGATAATTTGTTGAATGAATCCATACCACATCAGTGTGGCGATCCCCAATATGAGTATCCATACCCAAATTTGTTGTGGTCGTTGAACTTCACGAAAGATAACGTGTTCTTGTTGTTTCATTAATGATTGTCACCTCCTAAATGGCTTATTTATTTGATATAATTTCAAGATATTTTTTTCAAAAATCTGGCCCGATGTTTGATTTTCTTTAAATGAAGGCTTGCAGCTTGAAATTAATTATGTTTGAAGGTCTTGTTGAGGTATTTGCCATCCTTGCTTATCTGTTTTTTTATAAGTATTAGGGAACTTCCCTGATCGAAGCCACCTTTTAATGTTGCTTTAAAATAAAGTTTGATCATTTCCTATCTATATTGCTCCACAATCGCGCCCGATTGTGGAGCAACGAAGGTATAAGATAAGATATCAAAAGCTTCTTTAAAAATTATTTTGCCAAAATACGCATTAACACTTCCACATCCGGTAACCCATATTCTTCATCCCCCTGTTCCTGAGTGAGAAGACTGATGACGATGGTAAAATACCAGCTAAGCAGCTTACGTGGTTCTCCTGGGGAAAATTCACCAGATTTTTGTCCTTTAATGAAGACTGGAACCAGCAGATCGGTTAGACCATTAGTAGGAAGATGTTCAAAGATCTGGGTGACCCTTTCTGGGACATCATCATCCTTACGGGCCCGTTCAATGAGCATAAAGGCGTATTTACTATTTTCATCCAGCATGTTTTCAGTTAAATTTTTAATTTGTTCAAAGGGTGTTCCAGGCAAGTGTTGAACATTCTCGAGTTCCCTGCTCGCTTCTTCCATCAATTCTTGTATGAGTGTAATGAACAATGCTTTTTTTGAATTGAAATACCGGTAAATTAGTCCTTCGCTAATACTAGCTTCCTTAGCAATCAAGCTCATTTTTGTTCCTGTGTACCCTCGGCGGGCAAACACTTTAAGTGCTGCTTGCTTTATCTCCTCCCTGCGTTCGTCACGGATTTGATCAAGCCGCTGTCTGTTTAATGGAGACATTCATTCCAACCTCCGAATCTTTGAAAAATGTTATATTCATTGTACCATCAGACTGGTAAAATTATTGCTTCTACAATGAGGAGATAGACGCGGGTGCCAAAGGACAAACTCTCTCTATCAATTCCTCAAGAAACTGATCTGCACGGGCAAAACAAGCGAGATGACCAGCGTTCTTGATTAAAACAAATTCTTTGTACGGAGCTTCAATCTCGTCGTAATATGCTTTAGCCAGCTCAGTAGGTGTTAAAATATCTTTATCTCCTTGAAAGATAAAGATTGGCACCTCAAACCGCAGTCCGAGTTTTTTTAAATCAAAGGCCATTAATTCATCAAATAGCTGGTCAAGAGAAAAATTCATACCTTTAAAGATATCTATTATATCTTTAATTTTATGTTCCGGGGATGAGAGCATTGAGGGCAAAATCAGGTCTGTAATCATATTGGGAACATCCTTTATAGTTTTAACTCTCAATCGATTTATCATGTCGTAGTCTTTACGACTCCACTGGGATATATCCGATCCCATTTTTTCAAGCAATTGAACCCCCTTCGTATTACCTGCTGTACGAAGAGTGTTGACTGTTAACCTGTATAAAAGGTCTTGTTTTTGTGGATCTGAGGCATTCTGATCTGTTCCGACATAGGCATGAAAAAGATCTGGTCGAAGCTTTGCCATCATGATACCAATCAGGCTGCCCACAGAGCTTCCGATGAGAATTACTTTTCGATGACCGAGTTTATCGCGCAAGTATTCTGCTACCTCTATCCCATCCTGCGCGAGGCAGTCGAAAGTGATGGTTCCGCTACCGTCTTTACCGTTTTTTCCAAAAGTCTTTCCTGCTCCACGCTGATCCCATTGAACGATAATAAAGTGCTTCTCCCATGAACGCAACAGTGGACTGAAGATGGAATAGGTCGAAGCCGGACCGCCATGAATCAATAACAAAACGGGGTTGTTCCGATTTTCACCACGAATCGTGATCCACTGATCGATACCGCCAATTTTAACGTAACAGCTTTCTACTATGCTGTTTGCTGTGCTGATTTGAAGTTCTTTGGCATTCTTGCTCTGATTACGCTTCCGCAAAACGATTTCCCGTAGGATATTTGTTTGGCTCATTTGAACATGCCCTCTTCCTTCTTTTAATGAGTGAGCGACTCACTCATTATCATATTGAGGTATTTTATGGAAATAGTCAATAATAAATTTTCATCAAAATATCTGATAAGATTTCTTTATAGATTCTTCACCACAGAAAATTTAATTCAACATCGTCCTCCCACGTTAGTATCCTAACTCCATTAAATGGCCCGATTGTTGAATAACATGACTGGCGTTTTTTAAACAACTTTATTACCTCTGTACAGCTGCGCTTAGAGGAAGGAGATGAATGGCTGAAGTTCGTTAAAATCATTGCAAACAGCTAAAAAAGTGATTGCTGGAATAGAAGTTATGCATATGATCAAAAAAGGACAAACTCTCCAAGGTGAGAAGTTTGTCCAAAACCATGATTTCTTTAGTTTAACAATAGAAAATTCAATTCCGCTAGGAATCTTTCGTTCTTTTTTCATATCCCACTATTTTTGCATGAGAACCAACAATAGTGAATTAGAATAATGACTTAATACTTGCTAGGACAGTAAGGATACCTATAATAATGACAAATACATTGCTCGCTTTCCCTCTATATTTAGCTAGTACTGGCACTTTACGAATTGCATACATTGGTAATAAACATAAGATGGCAGCAACTAACGGACCGCTAAGAGCATCAATGAGTCCAAGAATACTTGGATTTGCATAAGCAACATACCAGCATGTTAATACGACAAAAGTAAGGATCATTGTCTTAACTGTTTTTTCTCCTATATCTTTCCCACGTTTTTTACTGGACTTGATAATCATGTCACGCATTACCTCATATGCTCCTATATAATGGCCAAGGAAGGACTTTGTTATGGCCGTAAAAGCAATGATAGGAGCTGCAATAGTGATTATAGGCGAATTAAGCTCATTCGCAAGATAGGATAGGATTGACAAGTTCTGTTCTTTTGCCATCATAAGATCATTTGGAGTCAAACTCAAGGTACTGCTCCAAACAAAGAACATAACAACAACGAATGTCATGATATAACAAACTTTTTGTATTTGAGCACACTTAGCATCAGTAGCGTCTATTCCATACGTAGCTCTCTGTTTCATAACGAATGACGAAATCATAGGAGAATGATTAAACGAGAACACTATGATTGGTAGTATCATCCATATCGTTCCGAAATATCCTGTTCCTGTTGAAGCAGTAGAAACACTTGAAAAACTAAGCATTGACGTATTCCACTGTGGAATCAAAGATATTGCGATAAAAAGTAGAGAAGCTATGAAAGGATATACTAGCATGCTCATTATCTTTACAGTGATATCTTGACCAAAATTTAGTATAGCGATAAGACCGAGTACTAATACAAGCGATAAAATGGCCCTTGGAGGCTCCTGCATGTGCAATTGATGCACCATAAAACTACTTGCAGTATTTGTAAGTGCAACCGAATACATCAGCACGATCGTATAAATTGAGACGAAATATACTATGTTAAAAATGATACTTGCCTTATTTCCAAAATACTCTCTTATTGTACCTGTAATTCCCTCATCAGCAGAATTTGAAGCGTATATCATTTTAGCAAGCGCCCTATGTGAGTAATACATAACAGGATATGCAAGTATGGTAATTAACAGTAATGATAATAAACCACCTGAACCTGCATTAATAGGTAAAAAGAGTACTCCTGCTCCAATTGCTGTTCCAAAAAGGCTCAATGCCCAGGTAGTATCCTGTTTATGCCACTTTTTAGGGTCTGGATATTTCTCATTTTTTACTGATGTATTTTCAGCTTGAAATTCTATTTTTTTTGCAGTATTTCCATTCATATAATAATTCCTCCTTGTATCCTATTCTTACGTCTCTTTTTAGGGCTTAGGAATAAGACCATTCTTGAAAAACGAATTGCTTACAAGGTGCGCCACATCGTGTGCCCTTCTTCTAAGTTGATCAAAATCGAAAAATTCGCTAGTTATCAACCTGATGGGTTTATTAGCGCTTACAAAACATTTTAATTATATAGTAGTATATTATAGTGATAATGCCTCTCAATATACAGACATCCTTAGGAGAACAATAGAGAATAAAATTGTTAACTATTTCACAATATTGCCGATAACTGTTTATTGATTTGATTGTTTCTCTCCAAAGATTTTATTTTTAATGGCAATCCCTGTAGGTGTGGCCGCAATTCCGCCTAAACCTGTCTCTCTTAATTCGCGAGGCATCTGTCTTCCAACTCTATACATCGCTTCAATAACTTCGTCAGCATTGATGATATTGTTTACGCCGGCTAATGCGATGTCCGCTGCTGCTAGAGCATTTGCCGTTCCAATGGCGTTTCTCTTTACACAAGGAATTTCTACCAAACCAGCGACCGGATCACAAACTAAACCGAGTAAATTTTGTAATGCGGTTGAGAAAGCTTCAGAAGATTGCTGTGGCGTTCCTCCGGCAGCTTCTACCGCTGCTGCAGCCGCCATTGCTGAGGCACTGCCTACTTCAGCTTGACATCCTCCGTACGCTCCTGAAATACAAGCGTTATTTGCGACTATCGTTCCAAATAACGCTGAAGTGAATAGAAAATGGATCATATCTTCATGACTTAACTGCAACGTATCTTTAATACTAAATAGGACTCCCGGGATTGTCCCACTCGCACCTGCTGTTGGAGTTGCACAAATAGCCCCTAATGCAGCATTTACTTCATTAACACCGATGGCACTTTGAATCCCTAACACCATCAAATCTCCAGAAAGAGTTTTCCTATTTTCTCGATAGTTTTTAATTTTAACAGCATCACCTCCGGTTAAACCGGTCGGAGAAAATACCCCGTCGCCTTCGATACTTTTATTTATGGCATTTTCCATAGTCGCTAAATTTCTTTCCATTTTACTCCAAACTTCTTCATAAGACGTTTTAGTTTGTTCGATTTCCTGTTCGATTGCTAATTCATAAATTGGCTTTTGGCTTTTATTAGCTGCATCCACAATTTCTTTTATGATCATATACATATTTTTTCACTCCTTAATGTAACTATAGAATAATGAGATTAGCTATATTGCTTAAATTTCCTAATTCCTTCTGAACATTACCAGGCAATAGAGAATCCAAAGCGAATGCATATAAATATTTTCCGTTTTCTTCTAAACTATGAAAGTTGTTAATTTCCACATCATATTGTTTAAAGATCCTGCGTAAGACAAATTCAAAGTCAGCTCTTTCGGAAATCGCAATAATAACTGGCAATGGCCCCTGCAGATCCAAGCTAAATCCGTCAATTTCAACATGTTTGACTTCAATTAATCCACCGCCGACCGAAATACCCATCGTTCTTATACCTCGGCTTTCATCCTCTAAATATACATCTGCCGTATTTGGATGACCAGCAGGACTATCCCCCGCTTTTTCAATAAAGGTAATGTCAATTCCTTTAGATTCTGCTATTTTAATAGCATCTGGCACTTTGCTGTCATCGGCAGCAAATCCTAATATCCCAGCAATAATTGCAAAATCAGTTCCGTGTCCTTTATGGGTTTCAGCAAATGATTCATAATACCTTACCACGACTTTTTTTGGAAGACCTTGAAATAATTTATTGGCAACTGTTCCAATAGCCAAAGCACCTGCAGTATGTGAACTTGAAGGACCTATCATTACCGGCCCAATCACATCAAAACAACTTTTGTATTTAACAACCTTTTTTTCTTTAATAGATGCTATATTCATGTTCATATAAGCACCCCCATAATTTATTATTTTTAATTGCAGTTGAATCTAAGTTATTAGAATGACCAATTCAAAATAAGATCCAATTGATAACGCTTTCATTTTTCGTGTTAATAAATTTCCCTTCTGATCACACACCTTTCTTAGAGTAATCGTATCAATATGTCCAATTTTAGAAGGTTACTTGCAAGGTCTTTAGAATTTTTGCACTAGAACTAGGTTTGATATTTTCTCTAGAGGTAATAGATTATCTCTCGACGCCCTCATTATAACTTGTATATTTATGAGTTTAATATTTTTTTATTTTCCGAAAGATTGAATAAACAGAATCTTGAATGGATAATAAATTACACTTGGCATGTAGCAATTGTGTCCATTGTTTGAAGCTGTATTAGTTAGTAGAAAAGCAAAAATAACACAGAGTTCCTTTTATTAACACCTTGATTATATTGGAAAATCATTATAAAGATACGTATACTTTCCTTTGTTGAAACATCTTATTTTAGACGTGAAAGCTGTTGCAATAAATGATTAATGTAGATGGAAAGGAATAAATTAATGAAATATAAAATATTTTTCGGATATTTATGATGCATTTTGCATCTATATACATTTTCAGAAAAAAGGAACTTCTTTTTATATTTGAACATACCAAATTGAGTAAGAGTAATAGAACGATATTCTTTAAAACTTTTCCTTTTTGGATAGCCAGCATCCTTTTTAAAGAACTTTTTATAGGCTTTTTCCAAGCGCGCAAACACTTCCTGAAGAGGCTGCGAAGGAACCTCTTTTAAGAAATGATATATCTTTTTATCAAGTTTTTGCTGATCTTGTAATTCATACCGTGTTAAGTCTTTTTTGTTTTGTTTATAATATCGTTGTTTATCTAGCAAAGCCGAGTTATATTGCTGACGACAAATGGAAATCCATCTCTCTAATGTATGTTGTTGTTCTTCTGTAGGATGGATTTCAAACCTGGAGTTCAATTTCATTATGCCGTCACCTCCGAATGTTTGTTCTTATGCCTCTATAATAAACAAATTGTACGATGCTTTACCACCCAGAAGTACTTTTGTTAGGTCGGGCCATTCATCTCCCACCTACGCTGCGCTTAGAGGAAGGAGAATTCTAGCTGAAGTTTGTTAAAATAGTACATGTGTGTTAACTTTTCCTAAAGAAAAAAATGAATACCTTTTTACAAATAATGGAAAATTTCATTACACCTTGATGGAGTAAATCCCCCTTCACTTCCTCTATTTAATTCTTTGGGGAGGATATATTTTCCTGATGATAATCATAACCTATATCAGAATTTCATTTATTATAGGAAAATTCAGAAAGGAGTGATTGTGATGGGTTTCCCACCTCAACAACAAAGTAAACCTGGCATTGAATCATTAATGATACCTAGACCTATATTTGATAACCCCGATTACAAACCAGCTGGTAAACTTATAAATAAGGTAGCGCTTATAACTGGTGGGGATAGTGGAATTGGGAGGGCTGTCGCTGTAGCCTTCGCGAAAGAGGGTGCAGACATAGCAATCTTATACCTAAATGAACATAGTGATGCAAAAGAAACGGAGTTCTATGTCAAAAAGTATGGCCGTAGTTGCATTACCATTCCAGGTGATATTGGGTATGAGCAGCATTGCCAACAAGCAGTAATGCAAACAATTCACCAATTTGGTCGTATTGACATTTTGGTGAATAATGCCGGTGTACTATACATAAAGAACGGTCTACTTGATGTAGATTCAAACCAACGAGCAAGTACTTTTCACACAAATATTTTTTCGCAGTTTATTTTGACGAAAGCTGCTCTTCCATATATGAATTCAGGGAGCTCTATAATAAATACAACATCCCTTAGTGCCTATCATGGAGATCAAGATGCAATTGACTACGCGGCATCTAAAGGAGCCATTGTTTCATTTACACGTTCGCTGTCATTGTCACTGGCATCGCAAGGGATTCGAGTTAATGGTGTGGCCCCAGGACCAATTTGGACTCCATTAATTCCATCTTCTTTGCCTCCAGAATGGCTTGCCACATTTGGAGACCATGTTCCTATGAAGCGAGCCGGCCAACCGTTTGAAGTGGCACCTGCTTATGTATTCTTGGCTTCCGATGATGCATCTTACATATCAGGGCAAATTCTGCACGTGAATGGTGGGGAAATTATAAACGGTTAAATATTTAACAAAAATAATCTTAGTTATTATTATTCGAATAGAGTATTTACCCAACACCTTTGGATGAGTCATTTCTATTTTTTTAGATAGAAAAAGAGAGTCCCTCATTAAACTATTTGAAAAACCACCTTTTACAGAACTGTAGTCAGATTCTTCACTTCCATCCTCTTTTGATATCCAGCGTTCATTCAAAAACACCGAAATGGTACACTTTGTTGCATTCTCACCCCATTTTTCATAAGACACTTGCCATTTATCGATACCAAAGACTTCGTCAAATCGGTCCTGAATGGCGCGAGCGTCAACAAATGGAGCTACATACGCGAAAAATTCCCCTTGGCTTTCGAATGTGTGTGTAATCTTCCATCCCAATTATTCTAATGGAAATTCCGCTTGTAAATTTTCCATCATGTTAGTCATAATAGTCCCCCTACATTATTTAATTTTGTACAATTTATGTGAGATAAATTGCTATTTCGAATTTGAGTGTACCCACTCTTTATTTCGAAATTCATCAATCATTTCACATATGATCCCTTTGTTTTCATGAAGCAGCCACTCCTCATAGGAAGTAATATCCTTTCCTGATTGAATGGATAAGCGCAGATTCAACTCTTCTTTACTTGCACGACTGATATTATGTGCTGCATAAATTAGACTTAGACTCACTTTCAAATCTCTTAAATCAGAAATGGTAATATCCTTAAACATTGTAGCTTTCGCATTGAAATTTTGATTGTGTGCATTTAACATATCGATAGAACTGATCCATAATGGATTAGCTAGTTCTTTAATTTCTTCAATAATGCAATGTAAATAAGCATTGTTCTGTAACTTCTCTTGTGATTTTTCCATGATTGTATTCATGATGTTCCCCCTAAGTAATGAAATAATCGCCTAAAGTGTTGGCTATACAATAAACCTAAACTTAAAGACAACACAAAAGGGCTTCTTCAAGTCGATTAAAAATGTGCATAGCAAAATAAGCTATATATACACTAATCGGCTCAAAGAAGCCCTTTCACAATTGAAACAAGAACACAACTTGCTTCTACAACTCAACCACAACACATAAGGTGTGGGAATAAACGAAATCAAACAAAATATCACTATACCTATATATTATATATTTTAATTTTTATATCAAGATTTTTTTTAAAATATAAAAATAAATGCTTCATTGTTATTAAAGAAATGCTTATTACTATGCGATTTGAACCATAAATCCGTCATAATTCAAACTATAATATTGCCATAAGGTAGAGTTTTTTAGAGGATATCTTTTTAAAAATGAAATATTACTTGTATTAATGAATGTGGTATTTATGATGGTGAACTATACTGTGGCCTCTAATTATAAGATAAATCCGGATTTTTCGTAATTTTTTCACTTAAAAAGGGAAATATTACATATTTTGTAAACTTCCTTTTAATGAGATAATTCCATTATATAATTTGGACATGTTTTTTAAAGCTAGATCTTCAAAGTGAAAGGAGCAGATTTTATAATGAGTCAAGAAATGAACTGTACAACACTAAGAAGCCAAATAGAGAAGAAAAGACAGGAAATGATTCGCTTAACTAAACACTATATGCTCACTTCTCCAGAGATAATATGTGTCAGTCAAGAATTAGATAGATTATTAAATATGTTACAAAAAAAAGAATGTTGTGTAGAAGGAAATATCGCATGAATAAATTAGAATTTTATATTTTTCTCCATGGTTTCAACACTTGCAATAGAATGGAAATTTTGCAAGCGTAGAATCTATCGGACCCATCCTTCTAAAAATAGAAAGCCCTGGTTATATTTAATAGCCAGGGCTTTCTATTTTCAGTATTCTTATAAATGTGATTGTGTGTTTCATCTATATTTCCAACTCGTATGCGTTGACGCTCTTTCGCAAACGTAAATCATTATTGATCATCCACAATAATATATGCTGTTCTGATTGGCCCGTGTACACCTACGACAAGGTTCATTTCAATATCCGCGCTATTTGACGGACCAGAAACGAAATTCACACAAGCCGGTAGTTTTTCTCCCGCTTTATTTTGATTATGAATAAGTTTGGTAGCATGGGTTAATCTTGGTACAATCGTACTTTTAGGAACGATTGCAATATATGACTCTGGAAGAAGACTAACATGTCTTCCTTTTAACCCATCATTAAATAGCACAACGGTTCCCGATTCTGCCAGAGTGATATCACTGAACGTAATGCCAAGGTCAGCAGCTTTCGCAAATTCTATGTCCTCTTCTTTATGATCTAATCCCCATGTACGAAAATGTGTTGTACCTTCATTTCTGAAAAATGGAGTAAGACCATACTCGTTAAAGCGCTCATCATTCGAATACATAACAGATTTGATATTCCATTCTTTTATAAAAGATTGAAACGTTTCAACAAGATTTTCCTTTGTTGTTCGCTTCACCTCTGTATGAATAACTTCGCAGTGCTCCATTAACTTTAATACAAGTTCCTCTTGTGTGAATCCTTCAAAAACAGTCCACTGCGGGGAAAAAGACCAGTTCGGTTTTTTCACTGCTTCTGGACGTTTCCTACCAAGCTTTTCTGATAATTGGAGTAAAAATTCCTCACGATTTTGGATGGCCATCATCGTTCTCCTTTTCGTGTTTTTCAAACCACTCTCGAAACGGTTGTTTTTTCGGAACTGGAAAATCTCTCGCATCCGTCCAAGCTTTTAACGGTCCAATTCCACGCTCGATCTTATCCCCTTTTGCAAGAGGTTTTAATGCATACGGAGCGCTCTTCGCAGCAAAAGAAAATAATCTAGAACTCTTCACCGCTTTTTCAAAACCTTTCATTGCCACGTTCCAAGCTACAGGTGATCGTTTTTCTTCTACAATGCGGCTGCGATGTTTAATTAATAAGTCGTGTAACGGGATTTTCACTGGACACGCTTCAGTACAAGCACCACAAAGGCTAGATGCATAAGGTAAATCCTTATATTCATCATATCCCCCTAAAAGCGGTGTCAACACAGCCCCAATTGGTCCTGGATAAATAGAGCCATATGCATGTCCACCAATATGCCGATATACGGGACACACATTAATACATGCCGCGCAACGAATACACTGAAGAACACTTTGGAATTCTGTTCCTACAATATCGGAACGACCATTATCAACAATGACTAAATGAAATTCCTCAGGTCCATCTGTCCCACCAGGCTCAGTTAACCCTGTAATATAACTTGTTAACTTTTGTCCTACAGAACTTCGGCATAGAAGTGTTACTAAAACATCAAGCTCTTCCCATGTCGGAACAATACGTTCCATCCCCATAACTGTAATCAACGTTTTCGGAAGTGTCGTAGTAAGTCTTGCATTTCCTTCGTTTGCTACGATAGAAATCGATCCAGACTCTGCAACAGCAAAGTTACATCCAGTCACCCCTATATCCGCTGCAAAAAAGTCATCACGTAAATACGATCTTACAAACCTCGCCATTTCCGTAGGATCAGATGTTCCAGTATAATTTAACTTTGTTTTAAATATTTCACAAATATGTTCTTTATCCTTGTGAAGACATGGAACAACAATATGTGACGGAGGATCATGGTCATTCACTTGTAAAATAAATTCAGCAAGATCTGTTTCTAACACTTCCGCTCCAGCTTCTTCAATCGCTTCATTTAAACTAATCTCTTCCGTTACCATAGATTTTGATTTCACAATTTTTTTCGCATTTTTCTTTTTTACAATCTCTTTTACATATTCCCTTGCGTCTTCTGCAGTCTTTGCAAAATAAACAAAACCACCGTTTTTCTCAATATTTTCACTCAGCTCATATAAATAATAATCAAGGTTTTCTAATGTATGCTTTCGAATTTCTTCTCCTAAAGCTCGCCAGTCTTCCCAATTTCCAAGACTCTCAGTAGCTTTTAATTTCTTGCCTCTAAGACCATCTTGCGCTTTCCTGACAGCTTGCCGCATAAATTGATCCCCAATACCTGTTTCAGCACGCTTATGAAAGGGATCATTCCCAATTTTCATTCCCATCTTTATATCCCCCTCCTATTTTCGATCTTCATTCAATACTTCAGCAATATGTTTTACTTCAATTGGATAACCATTGCGAGTTAAACGCCCTTTTATATTCATTAAACAGCTACAATCCATCCCGATTAACACTTCCGCACCGGTTTCCATAATATGCTTTACTTTTTCATCGACCATTTGTTCAGAGATTTCTGGCATTTTCACTGAGAATGTACCACCAAATCCACAGCAATCATAGTTATGTGGTAACGAAACAACTTCCAGTCCCTTTACACATTTTAATAATTTTTGCGGTGGTTCCTTAATTCCCATTAATCGGCTCATATGACAAGATGTATGAACCGTTGCTTTTTTATGAAGCTCCGCACCTAAGTCTTCTTTCCCTAATACTTCAACAAGAAATTGCGTGAACTCATATGTTTTATTTGCAAGTTCAGTCGCTTTTTTCTTCCACTCTGCTTCACTTTCAGAAAATAAGCTCGAAAACTCGTGAACCATCATAGCGCAAGACCCCGACGGTGCCACAACATATTCTGCACCAGTAAAGGCTTCAATCATATGTTTTGCAGCTGTTTTTGTTTCTTTAACATACCCGCTATTATAAGCAGGCTGTCCGCAGCAAGTTTGACTTTTAGGAAAATCAACTTCACACCCTAAATGTTCAAGAATTTCCACAACATCTCTTCCTACTTCCGGATAAAAAATATCTGCAACACAAGTGATAAATATTGATACTTTCATATTTGACACCCCTAAATACAGTAAAGTATGCTCAAGTAACTTTATAACCATTTTTACCTTCCTTGTATATTATTGGTAAAAATTTTAAAAATATGAATAGAAATAACAAAAAAGTGATTGAGGACTATCTCAATCACTTTTTCTTACTAAAATACGATGCAATCGCAAATCTTAAAATAAATGAAATAATGGAACTTACCATCGACATGCCCTTTTCGCCTACATTTCTGCACTATATTCAATAAAGTAAATAAAAACTAAAAAAATGCAGTATTACATATTCTTTTTAGTCCAGATCATGTTAGAATTTCTTATGTTGTTTATTTCATAATCGAATTATGGTTTCATATCTAATTTAGCAACGTGTGAGCTGTATACCAAAAGAAAAGACACCTTTCGGGTGTCTTTTCTTTTTTTATCTAATCAAAATTTTTTCTATATATTTCTAAAAATCCAGTGTATTTCTCTAATTTATATTGCTTATTAAAAGGTATTACGATTAAAGTACTCACCATTTCTCATCTATATAATTAGATGAATATCTCATTTCCAAATCAAATTTCCAGTACTATATTTATTCTCTTAAAAATCTTCTATCTTGTTCTTAAATTCGTCAAAATCTTCATATAACTATACAAAAAATATATGCTATTATGTTTTTAAGAAACTATGTGTTCCCTTAACCCTGTATCCGGCCCTGTATTTTTTACAGGGTCTTTGTTTATTTGATTAACTTTTGTTAAAGTAATATCCTATCATGAATTAAAAGAGAAATTTAGTCATGAAAAATCACAATATTTTACTTACTAAAACCTCTCTATAAAAAGAAATTCCATTTCAAACAAAACGGCTTACTAATGCATTTCTTTTTGAAATTAAGGAGTAAACAACAATGAAAAAAATCTTTTTTACAGGACTTATAATACTAGTTTGCATCAGTAGTTTGTTCTGGTATATGTATCCCTCACCATACCTTGAGAAATTAAATCAAAAAGAACAAAGATTGTACAATCAATTTCACAAAAACAATGATGTTGTCCTACTACAAAACCAAAACCCAGAAACGATTGTAAGATTGTTTCTATATTCTATTAAACAGGAGCATTACGAAACTACCTATCGCTTTTATACAACGCTTAATGATGAAAATGATAAACAAATGTTTTTAAAAAGTGCAAAGTCTCAAAAAGAATTGTTATTTAGGTTTAAATTTGCAAATAAGCCTATTGAAACTAGCCAAAACTATGCATGTATAAAACTACCGTCACTTTTTGATGATGTATACTTCGAAATGACTCAAATAGACGGTATATGGTTAATAAATGAGCCACCTATTCGTATACAGTAATCTATTTATATAATTTTGTTCCTCTGTTGAACAATCTACAACAATTATTAATAGACAATAAAAGGTTAATTTTGGAATGCAGTCTGTTTTTTACAAAAAAATGTAACTATTCTGTATTCCTTCCTCAATCTTATTATTAATAAAACATTAAAAATTCTTTGCCCCTACTATATTCAAAATTAATATGAAAAACTTTCCCTTGAACACTCCTTTAGTTGCTCCATAGCAATCTTTCGCGCATGTTCCTCACTATCTATCAACGAAAATCCTTGTGATATATAACTCCAAAATTCATAACCACAATCCTCCATCCATCTATAAGCTTCTGTTGTATACAAACCATCTTTTCTTTTAATGATTTGAACCTTATAGTTTTTACTTGGAGAAAAAAACTCTTGTATAACCTGCTCCATTTATGTAATATCCCCCTTAAATCTGTTATATGAAAATATATTTTTAAATAAAATCTCTTAAAAAGAAGCCTCTTTTATAAGGATGACTTAATCTAGCTTTTTAATAGGTTGAAATACCTTGCGCAACATGAGAGTGTATCCAATCTACATTCTCAAAATAATAAAAGGTACCATAAGAAACTCGAGGTTATTTAGCCAACTAACCGAGTCAACATCTGAGTCCAATACATTCCTACCGCCTTAATTAAATTATCTATACGTTATCAAGACCTAAATCCAAAAAACACTTAAAATATCATACTCCAAACATATTGTATATGACTAATATGTTTGGAGCTTTTATTTTTGGTAATGAGTTTTGAAACTGAATTTGAATAGTATTTTTCTCTATCTGGATAGAAATAAGTAAAGTACCATAAACGGTCGTTTTTGGAACAGTAACTTCATAAAACTCACATCAATTAGGGGGCAGTGGAGAATTAACGAATTTTAAGAATAACCCTCGAGACACATAAAGCGACTAAATCTTTCGCTTGGTACTTACTGGTTCATTGAACAAAACCAACATCTCTAGCAAAATCTCGTAAGATATTTGGAGATAAAAAGCTTTGAATTTCTTGAGCAAATAATTGTAATTCATCAGATACAGAAATAGGCATACAAAAACGCCACCCTTTCCTATGATTCTACAGAAAGAATAGCGTATTTTTTGTATTTTGTTTTGTTAGCTTGATAGCAATGTGGCTATGCCCCTTCTTAAGGGGTCTTTTTTATGCTGCAGGTTCTGTTGGAGCTGGTTGAACAGGAGTTACTTCCCCGCCATCCATTTTATCATTCCTCATGGATTGATTCATAAATTCACCAATTATTTTTTGCAACTCATCCATTGGAACAATGTTCTTTTCAGAAGTATCGAATGTGAATTTGATTGGTTTATCGATAGATTTGATATCAGAATTAATATTCATATCAAATTTAATTATTTCTTTTTCGTCTTTAGAATTTTTTGCTTCGACATGAATTGCTGCATCCTGTTTTTTAATTGTTTTTCCATCCATTGTATAAGTTAAAGAAATAGAAGATTTATCAAGATTTGCATCTTTCAATTCTTTCTTAAAGTCTGCAATTTCTTGTTTTGTTCCAGTGAAGTTTTTCATTGTAGACATTTCATCAAATACCTTTTCAATCACTGTTTTTAAATCTTTACCTGTTAATTTCACAGTATATACATCTTTTTCTTTTGTAAATTTGTCTTCAGGAAGCGCTTTGATTGCATCTAATAAAGCTTTCTGTACTTTCTCTTGGATTTCCGCAGATTCTTTTGTATCTACTTCTCCTAAATCTTTCATATCCATTTTGATAACTTTTCCTTCTAGAGTAGAAAAACTATCACCAGGAACGCCAGCTAATTGTAATAGTGATTTTACATTATTCGCTTTTACATATAAAGCCTTTTTCCCTTCATCCATAAACATTGGAATCGATATATCCATTTTCATTGCATCTGTTTTAATATTTGCACCAATTGTTATTTCATCTTTTTTTGCATCTTTATCTGTTTTTGAATCAACCGTAATTGATATGTTTTTTAACATATCCATTGCCGCTTTATTTTCTGTTTTCATATCTTTCGCATTAGAATCGAATTTAAAAGAAATTGAACCACTTGATTCCATTTGTTTTGCATTTAAAATGTTTTCTGTTGAAGAAACAACTGTTTCTTTTGCAGATTTTCCACACGCAGATAAAGCGAAAAGACTTAAACTTGCTGCAACCACTAATCCCATTTTCCCAAACTTCATAAAATCACCCTTTCAATTCATTAACCTATCAATCATAGCATAAAAAATAAGAAATAGTAATATATAAATGGAAAAATATAACTGCTCAGCTACCCTCTTGATTTGAGAGTTTCTTATTTTCTGTATCTTTTAGGTTTACCTTCTTTTTTTCTCGTTAACACTTGAATTATCAAGGTTAGGAGGGGAAGGAGATGAAATATCAGGTAAACTAATCGGTCAAAACATGGAGTTGAAAATGCTTGTATCATCCATTGTATTAGAAAAAGAAGGTGCTTTCAGACAGAACCATGTACCAACAATGCGGAACGAAGAAAAACTGCCTACTAATAAACTGATTTCAGAGAAATTACTTTCTTTATTCAATAAAATAAATGATTATAAGCGGATAAAAGAAAAATTAATAGGCAAAACATTAACATTTGTACCCGACCATCCCATAGTCATCAAGCTAAGATTTTAAAGTATCCCCTAAATAGAAATTTTGTGTTTTTTATAGCACCTAAGTTCATTTTTATCGTTTTGGGGAAGAATGTGTTTCTTAACTCTTCTTCTTTTATATTGGCTCCTCTAAAATCCATTTCTACATACTCATTGTTTATATATTGAGTCATGTTCTAGCCTCATATATTGTTACAATTATTTTTTTTAGCTTTAAGATAAAAAGAAAAAGGTAATCCGAGCATAGTGATAACAGTAGATATTATAAATACATCATGAATACTAAGTGTAAAGGCTTGTTGTTGAATTGATATAACACTTCCACTTAGCTTTTCTGTATGTACAATCATACGTGCAGCTACTATAGAAGTGAATACGCCGATAGCAAGGGAACCAAAACTTTGTCTCGTCCAATTATAAATAGAAGATGCATGTCCAGATAAGTTTAAAGGAACTTCTTCCATTCCAGTGTTACTAGTATGAAACCTATTATTGTCCACTGAACAGAGTCAAGATCAGTTTGGAAATATCACATTATTTCAGGAATCGAAACATTAATTGTGCTCATATTTAAAATTGATAAAAATAACCCTAAAAATAGAATTTATAATTAGGATAAATGAATCCGTGGTACTTTTTTGTTTGTTCATGTTTGTTTTCTACCTAATGATTTTTGGAATATGAGATTCAACTGCTTTACTTCTTCAGAAGATAAGTCCCACCAAAGTGTTTTGATGATGTTTTTCCCCGCCTAATCCATCACATTTAAGAAATGTAGTCCCTTTTGAGTAATTTGTAAAATGACAATAAAGTTATTTAATTTTAAAAGCTCAAACAAGCATAACCCCGTTCTAAATATAGGACGGGGTTAGAAATATAGTTGTTTAATCTTGATGTAAGAAACTTTACTACAAGAAAAAATATAACAATAAAGTCGTTTAAAAATCTAAGTTTTATTCAAAAAAAGCACCTGATTGCGGAAGACCGTTCTGTACATCTGTGATTGTGCAATATTGCAGAAATGTTCGCGTTTGCTTAAAACACCTCGTAGGCTCTCATGGGTTGATTCTTTGTCCGATAATTTGAGCACATTCTTCTGGCGATGTCTTTGTTGTGTCAACATTGATGTTATAATGTATGCCAATGTGAACTGCAGTCGCTTGCGAAACTGCCATTCCTGCAACTCGGTCTCCTCGTGCGCTTTCACGAGTGGATGCCACGATGGGATCACAGAAAACACCAACCCACAATACCTGCAACCCTTCCAAGGCAGCTTCCCAGCGATTGCAAGCATCTACTCCGCTAATGAAAACATCATCGATAATCACCTGGGCTCCTCTACGGGCCATCTCGCCAATACCGTTCATCCATGCAGATTCTAATTTGCGAAATTCCGTACCTGGACTGACAGACCCATGGTCACCAAATTTAATTCCGCTGTCTGCTTTCAACATTGCATCAGGCATAGCGTCGATTAAATCGTCGATACTGAACCTTAACCATGACGTTGGCAATAAATTCTGGAGACACTTTGCGATAGTGGTCTTCCCGGAACTCGATCCACCATTCAGAATAATTACGTCTACCATACCTTTAACCCCTCTTTGGGACATAAGCTTAAATGCTTCTTATGTCGATATGATGTTCTTTAACTTAATAACAATTATGTCAAATTAACATCACTTTCACAATAAATCATTCCAGATTATGGCCCAATTGTTGAATAGAATGACCCGCATTTTTTCAACAACTTTATTGTTTTTCAAACGACTTTTTTGTAAATTTAACAACTTTATTATCACTCTACACTATATGGCTTATACCAAAAGTTTAATTAAAGAGAAAGAACGCCATCCCTGAAAATTTGCGTTCTTTTTTCTAAATTTAACCCTCTAAGGCACTTTATATTTACAACATATTGTATTCAACTTCAAACTCAATCTTCTGCTTTACTATTACTTATGATACGATACGCACCTATACAGTTTCTACTACCGCTTCAAGCATTGTTCCATTTTTAGCATAATTCGTATGCCAAGAAAAAGCTTTTTCTAAAACATGAGGAGTTTGTCCACCCCTTGTTAGTGCTTCTTGGTAATAAGCTCGTAGTTGGTCACGATACATTGGATGTACACAATTCTCAATAATCAGTTCCACTCTTTCCCTTGGCGCCAGTCCCCTTAGGTCAGCGTACCCCTGTTCAGTGACGATAACATCTACATCGTGTTCAGTATGGTCTACATGAGAGACGAAAGGAACGATACTTGAAATGTTACCACCTTTCGCAATGGATTTAGTAACAAAGATAGCTAGGCGTGCATTTCTTGCAAAATCACCAGAACCACCAATACCGTTCATCATTTTTGTACCTAAAACGTGAGTGGAGTTGACATTTCCGTATATATCTAATTCTAAAGCAGTATTAATCGAGATTAATCCAAGGCGGCGAATGATTTCAGGATGATTAGAAATCTCTTGCGGGCGCATCATTAATTTGTTGCGATATTTTTCAAAGTTGGAAAATACTTGTTGCATTTTCTCTTCAGAAAGCGTGATAGAGCAGCAGGAAGCAAAATGTACTTTCCCAGCATCCATAAGATCAAAGACCGCATCCTGTAATACCTCGGAATACACTTCTAAATCTTCAAACTCCGAATCTAACATGCCATGCAGGACTGCATTGGCTACTGAACCAATTCCCGATTGTAACGGCGCTAAACGATTCGTTAATCGGCCTACCTTTACTTCTTTTCGAAGGAACTCTATTAAATGCTGTGCCATAATAACAGTTTCTTCATCTGGAGGAACAATTGTCGATGGCGAATCAAGTTGGTTCGTAAACACAATCCCTTTCACTTTTTCAACATCAATTGGAATACCGATTGTTCCAATTCGGTCATCCGATTTCACGAGCGGAATTGGAAGCCTTTCCCCTTGTTTTCCTGGTTCATATAAATCATGCAGCCCCTCTAGTTGTGTAGATTGAGCCATATTCATTTCAATAATAATGGACTTCGCATTTAGGGAAAACGCTAAGGAATTTCCAATTGAAGTGGTTGGAATAATCATTCCTTCCTCAGTTATTGCAACCGCTTCCAAGATAGCGACATCTATATCCATAACGTCAGCACGGAGTAGCTCTGCTGTATGAGACAAGTGCTGATCCACAAATAAAAAGTCTCCATTATTAATTCCTTTTCGCATAGTCGTATCAGCTTGGAAAGGCAATCTTTTTCCTAAAATTCCTGCCTCAGCAAATAATTTATCTACATCCGAACCTAAGGAGGCTCCAGTATAAACATTTACTTTAAAAGATTTATCATGCTTAACTCGGTTCACCAGCGCAAATGGGACTGCTTTCACATCTCCTGCACGTGTAAACCCACTTAAGCCTAAAGTCATTCCACTTTGAATCCAGGAAGCCGCTTCTTCAGGTGTAACTACCCGGTCCTTCAGACGATGGTCCCTGATTCTATCCAAATTATTCTCCATATGTAATCCCTCTCTTAATGAATATTCATAATTATTTTACACTTTAACACTATCAAAATAGGGATTTTGGTATACAATATGAAAAATTCAGATAAAGTAGCGAATCTAGGTTCTAAAGCAGAAAGTCTAGAATCCTAGAAGCTTTCGAAAATAACTGGCATATGATTGACTAACTGGTACCCGCTCACCATTATTCATCGAAAGTAAAAAAGTAGAATGGGTATCAGGATAAATCGCTTTAATATGATTAACATTTACAATAAATGAACGGTGGCATCTAATAAATGAATCCTTCGGAAGCAAGTATTCAAATTCTTGCAGAGAGTATTTATGTGTTCCTGATAACTCTTCCGAATTCACATACGTCTTTTTATCTTTAGCCTCTAAATACAGGACCTTTGAAAAAGGAACCGGAATCCAGCCGTCTGTTGTTTTTAAGGTAACGACCGATTTTCCATCCGTTAAAGCTGGATAAATCGCCGTCACGCAACCCTCAAGCTTTCCATTATTTAAAAATGGTACGGCCATTCCATGATAAGGAATACCAAAAACATCCCGGTTAATAAACTCAGAGGCCTTTTGCTTCGTCACCATTGCTTTATGGGCAATCGTTCCTTCCTTTATAGGATCTCCAACGCTAATCTTTAAATCAATTCGTTTACTTGGCCTATAGTAGATATATTCTTTTGTATTTGAAACGGCAATTGAAATTTCATCTGAAAATAATTCACCAACGACATCTAGTAGTAAGCCTAATGTTATATCTTCCATACTATTAACACCTCATCCACTATTATACTACTATTATTAAAATGCACCCTTTCTTTTTATAAACATTGCAACTTCATTCAAAACTTCGCGCCTTTCTTACAAGCACAGTGACTCTACTTCAAAATCGTACAAATTATAAGATCAAACCCTCCTTCAGCAAAAAGGGGCGTCCATATGATAATTCTTGAATGAAATCATTTCATGTCACTTTAAAGAAAGAAGAATAAGAAAAACAACAAAAATACATCGGAGATATTAAAATTTTGTATTAGTAATTCTAAATTAAGTACTTGAAAAACAGATATGAAATTCCCTAACAAGAAACAACCTATTGCAATGGTAATGCAAACCCAGAAGATTCCTAACTTAATTTTTCTGGATAATATAGAATAAAATAATGAGATAACACAATAGTCTCATTAACTAAGGATGATAGTCGTATATTAAAATCTGATACAAAATAATGATTCGGAAAAACAAAAATAAAGCAAAAGCTTAAATAAGCTATTAGGGCTATAAATAATAAATAAAAGTACACATATGATTTTTGATGCAATAGATTTACCTTCTTGAGTTTTTCTATACCTTTATTAAAAAATATCATTATGGCCGAACAACCCATATGAATTAAAATGGGTGCTGCCTATTATCTCTATTATGACCTTTTTAAAAGATTTCTTTCTACATACTACAGTCTTATTTAATATCTGTAGATGTTTACTATTTTTTATACCAAGGATTCCAAAAAGAATAAGATGAAAAATGTGGTTTCTTTAAAGTATTTGCACACCGTAAATTTGAATGATACAGCTTAACTCCCCTTGAATATGAGATAGAATCTAAGCTTCCATTGGATCATAGTTAGCCGCTTTATGTAACTATTGTAGTTACATTAGAGGTGATGTCAATTTCAAATAACTCCCCTTTTAATGGACAAAAGACGTGACATTTTGAACAAAAATGCGATGTTTAGAATAATGATGCTATGTTTTATCTCCCTAATCGAAGAATTTTAAATGATTTAGGATTAGGTGAAGGAGATATTGCATCTCCTAAAAAAGAATGTTACTCTAAAAATAGAATTATGAAAGGAATGATGGATGAATAATGATTAACTAATTTATATTTTAAGTTGAAATTTATAACTTCACACTACAAAATATAGGGTTAGTCTATCCATTTTTTATAATTCAGTTCATACTTTATTTGTCATGATTCAAATGATTAATAAGTACTTATTAAGTACTTATTAAGTACAAGCGAAAGACTAATCCTTCCAATTACAAATTGGAGGTTTTTTTTATTCCCTTATATGTACGCTGGTATTTATTAATCAGTAAATTTACCTAACAAATAAAGGAGAGAGAAAAATGAGTAATTCAGACACTATTGTTACACATGTAATCCTCTATATAAGTCGTTAATATCCATCAAACTTATATAGAGGAATTAAAAAATGGATGGATATTCCGACTTTATATGAAAAGTTTCGATATATAAAGGAGGAATTATTATGTCAATGATAAAAGTTCAAGACTTAACTTTTTCATACCCAGGTAGCTTTGATAATATTTTTGAAGGTGTAAACTTTCAAATAGATACAGATTGGAAACTGGGATTTATCGGTAGAAACGGACGAGGTAAAACGACATTTTTTAATTTATTATTAGGGAATTATGAGTACAGTGGGAAGATCCTTGCTTCGGTAGAATTCAATTATTTCCCCTACCCTGTTTCAGATAAGAACAATTTTACTCATGAAATCCTTGAAGAAATTTGTCCCCAAGCAGAAGATTGGGAATTTCTACGTGAAATATCCTATTTAAATGTTGATGCCGAGGTCATGTACAGACCCTTTAAAACATTATCAAATGGAGAACAAACAAAGGTGTTGCTTGCTGCATTGTTTTTGAATGAGGGGCAATTTCTATTAATTGATGAGCCAACAAATCATCTAGACACTGATGCACGAAAGATGGTCTCTGATTATCTAAGGAAGAAAAAAGGGTTTATTTTAATTTCACATGACAGAATCTTTTTAGATGGATGCGTTGACCATATCTTATCTATAAATAGAGCAAATATTGAAGTTCAAAGTGGGAACTATTCTTCTTGGAAGTTAAATTTTGATAGACAGCAGGAACACGAAGAGGCTACAAATGAACGTTTGCAAAAAGACATAGGAAGATTAAAACAGTCTTCCAAACGTTCAGCAGGTTG
This sequence comes from Bacillus cereus group sp. BfR-BA-01310, assembly GCF_022664325.1. Classification (NCBI taxonomy): domain Bacteria; kingdom Bacillati; phylum Bacillota; class Bacilli; order Caryophanales; family Bacillaceae; genus Bacillus; species Bacillus cereus group sp. BfR-BA-01310. Next base: position 31,884 of record NZ_JAKUHD010000024.1, read on the forward strand.
GTCTCATGATGTGGAGGCTTCAAAAAACGGAACGAGGAATTCAGGCTCTAAGTTGGATAAGGGGTTTGTAGGGCATAAAGCAGCCAAGATGATGAAAAGAGCAAAAAACCTAGAATCAAGGCAACAAAAAGCTATTGAAGAAAAGTCAAAATTACTAAAAAATGTAGAGAAAACTGAGTCATTAAAATTAGAAGCATTGAAGTTTAAGTCAAATGAATTGGTTACTTTGGCGGACGTGTCTGTTAAGTACGATGACCAATTCGTGAATGAGCCGATTAGCTTCATAGTCGAACAAGGTGACCGGATTGTGCTTGATGGAAAGAATGGGAGCGGGAAAAGTAGTATCCTAAAACTAATTCTAGGACATCCGATACAGCATACAGGCTCAGTTACTTTAGGTACAGGACTCATCATTTCCTATGTCCAACAAGATACTTCTCATTTGAAGGGATTGCTATCAGACTTTATTGAAGAGCACAAGATTGATGAGACGTTATTTAAATCCATCCTACGAAAGATGGATTTTGACCGAATTCAATTTGAGAAAGATATATCTCATTATTCTGGTGGACAAAAGAAAAAACTGCTTATCGCTAAAAGTTTATGTGAAAAAGCTCATTTATATATATGGGATGAGCCATTAAACTTTATAGATATTTATTCGCGTATGCAGATTGAAGAGCTTATTCAACAATTTAATCCTACAATGGTTATTGTTGAGCATGATAAGGCATTTCAACAAACAGTTGCAACAAAAACTATATCTATGTAGCTCAACTCGAATAATTAAAGATATAATTAATAAATCAAGTCATTAATCTATAAAGCACTTTAATGATGTGATGAAAAAAGCCTAATTTCTCTACAAAGAATTGAGAAATTAGGCTTTTTAATAGGAAATTTAGTGTCGTCAAGAACACGACGCTAAAACATACGAACACACAACGATCTGTACGGTATGGTTATAGTACCGTAGCTCACGAACCTATATGGTCTGTCGTGGGAGTGGTGATGGCACACCGCAATCTTGCACGTCAGCGATACCAGAAATGGACTTCGCCTTTGGTAGCAAGAATCCCACTGACGTTAGTCAGCTTGCCCCTTTAGGGGTGGGAGTGTCAAAGAGCACTTACTTATTTTACATCAAGCTTATAAACTTAATGAATTCATCTTCATTAACAGGTTTACTGTAGTAATAACCCTGAATTAGATAGCATGCATTTCGTTGTAATACTTCTAATTGTTCCTTCGTTTCTACCCCTTCTGCGATCACTTTCATGTTTAAAGTATGTGCGAGTGAAATAATGGTATGAATAATTTCATCTCCATCCGTAGAAGTTCCGATCCTATTAACAAATTCTCTTGGAATTTTCAAGGTATCAATTGGATACAAAGGGAGATATGCTAATGAAGAATATCCTGTACCAAAATCATCAATTGATAAATGTACACCATATGATTTTAATACTTTTAACTTCGCTAACGTTTCCTTTTCATCTACCATTGCGATCCGCTCCGTTAACTCTAAATCAATCGAACTAGCAGGTACCCCTACTTCTTCTATGGTAGATATGATTGTTTGAACACAGTCCTTCTGTTCAAACTCTATAGCTGATAAATTTATCCCCATTTTTAGATTTGCATAGCCCGTAGAATGCCACTTTTTCAATTGTTGACACGCTTCCTGTAACGTCCATTTTCCGATTGGAATAATTTGCGAGGTTTCTTCCGCAATAGGTATGAACTCAAAAGGTGAAATAAGTCCCAGCTCTGGATGTTGCCAACGAATTAAAGCCTCTGCACCAATAACCATACCAGTCTTACTGTCAACTTGTGGTTGATACAATAAATACAACTCATTATTTTCTAATGCATTCGGTAAATCCTGTTCTAATCGTAATCGTCTTGTTATTTTTTTTGATAATGTCTCGTCATACATGCAAACAGCATTGTTACCTTTTTCCTTTGCACTATACATAGCAATATCAGCATGTTGTAAAAGTGTAGTAGTATTTATTCCTCCAAACGGATACACTGCTATTCCTATACTAAGAGATAAGTAAAAACTATGCTGATTTACTACAAATGGTTCTTCAGTTATACGAAATAGAGTTTCACACAAATCCAATAGCTGTTGCTCTGTGTGGTTATGGACTATGATTGCAAACTCATCTCCCCCTATTCTCGCTAGAGGAATAGCCGGTGACAGACATGTCCTAAAACGTTTAGCAACTTCTTTTAAAACACTGTCACCAATTGAATGTCCCAGTGTATCATTAATGGTCTTAAAACGATTTAAATCTATATACAAGAGTCCAAATTCAACCTGCGTTTTTTGTGCACGCTCAATGGATTTTTCTAATTCTTGTTGGAAGAATATTCGATTTCCAATCTTCGTCACTGTATCATGGAATGCTAGATAGTTTATCTCATCTTGTTGTTGCTTCATTCTCGTAATGTCTTTTACCATTACATAACTCCCAAAAGTTTGTCCTTCTATCATAATAGGAACAATGGTGACGTACCAAAAATGAATGTTCTTCTCATTATTATTTTTTACACGTAATTGTAACGAAGCCGAACTGCATCGTTTACCTTCTTGTAGAGCTACTTCCAATTCAGATCTATCTTCATCTAAAAAAATTGAGAAGCACTCTTTACCTATTAATTCATCACTGTTTTTTCCTAGTAACATACTTCCAGCCTGGTTTATATTTAACACCGTACCATTTGAATCAATCGTTAAAATAGGATCTGGATGATACTCATATAATGACTTAAATCTCTCTTGATTTTTGACCAAATCATTGGATTTGTTTATTAAATCTGCTGTTCTTTGAGATACTTTTTGTTCTAATTGATTATTAAACACTTTTAACATTTCGGTTAAATCTCTGTTTTGCATTCGTACGATTGTATGACGTATCAGCACAAATACAAATGCAATACAATTTCCAGTAATAAGTGTAGCCGAGGAAGTTTGCTCTTTAAAAGTAAAACCAATTAAGACTGCAACTGCAAGATAAGGAAATATAACAAGAAGTTTCTTTCCGAATGTGGGATCGATAATGAAATAATTCCTTCTAGAAGATGCATTCTTTGGTATAGTAGCAGCAATGGCGATAAATAATAGGAAAACTCTATACAAACACCTTAATAATATAACTGAACGATCTGACAAATCATCTTGCAAGTAAAAATACAAATAGTCCGTAATGGCCAATCCAGTTAATACTAGGATAAAAATAAATAATTTACTTTTCGCATTGAAAATAGCTGGTCGAAAGATCAGACTAACTCCTAATAAAAGAAGTAATAAATCTATAATCGGAAAAATAAACGAGAGAAAAACATCTCCAATTGATAAGAATAAGATATTTGCAGAAGGTTTATTAAATAGATACCACTCTAATGTAAAAATGGCAGTAACAACAATACATAAATCACAAAGTAAATACGCTTTTTCCCACTTGTTACATTCCATAATGATTTTATAAAAGAACGCAAAAAGAAAGAAGAATAAGAAAAACAACAAAAATACATCGGAGATATTAAAATTTTGTATTGGTAATTCTAGATTAAGTACTTGAAATGCAGATATGAAATTCCCTATCAAGAAACAACCTATTGCAATGGTAATGCAAACCCAGAAGACTTCTAACTTAATTTTTCTGGATAATATAGAATAAAGTAATGAGATAAATACAGTAATCTCAATAACTAAGGATGATAGTCGTATATTAAAATCTGATACAAAATAATGATTCGGAAAAATAAATAAAAAGATAAAGCAAAAGCTTAAATAAGCTATTAGAGCCAATATCAATACATAAAATTGCACATGTGAATGTTTACGCAATGGATTCACCTTCTTGAGTCTTTCTATACTTTTATTAAAAAATGTCTTTATGGTGGAACAACTCATATTAATTAAATTAGTTTCCGCCTATTATCCATATTATGACCTTTTTAAAAGATTTCTTTCTAAATAATGCAGTCTTATTTAATATCTGTAGATGTTTACTATTTTTTATATCGAGGATTACAAAAAGAATAAGATGAACACAGTGGTTTCTTTAAAGGATTTACACACTGTAAATTTGAATGATACAGCTAACTACTCTTTGAATGTGAGATTTAATATAAGCTTTCATTAGAACATAGTTAGTTGATAACTATCACACTTAGAAGAAATAAAAATACACAATCATGAACTTTGAAATGCAAAGGAATTCACCAAACTCACTGTAACTATTTTAGTTACAGTGAGAAGTGATGTCAATTACAAAAACTATTGCTTTAAAATAAAGTTTAATAAAAAGTTGCAGTGAACATTCATTTCATCATAAAAAGAATCCCTTATATTTTGAACAAAGATTGTTCTAAATATAAGGGATTTATAACTTACCTCTCAAAAATTTCATAAAAAAGATTGATCGTTTTGGTAGGCGAATAACTTATAACAACCACCTTTTCTTTATAAACTTACAAATTCACTTTCTATATTATCTTATTCGCAACGAATGGTAGTAAGTCGCTATTAATGTCATTAACATTGGAATGGTAATGACAAGTGAAAATAAGAAAACTGTTTCAAATATTGTACTTAATAGCCCTGAACTAATTGAATAAACAATATAGCTTACAATAAGTAGAGCCGTACTAATCGCAACTGTTACTTTAACTGGCTTTCTAAGATTTTTTATTTTTTCCTGTTTTGTTGCTTTGTCTGTATAAATTGGTTTTGTACCAGGTTTCGCTTTAAATAGGTGCATATTATAACTTGAACAAATATATTCCCAACCTGCCAATTCAAACATCTCGATATATTCTTCTAATTCATTCTCTCCTAGTTCTCTTATGTCAAGACTAAAAATAACATCTTCAGCAATGCTCTTTTCTAATTCATATCCCAGTCTTTTAAAGCGTTTCACAATCCATCCTTTTGCAGCATACTTTCTTAACTTTTTTAAATCCTTTTCTTCAGAAAAAGCAATCCCATTTGACATTATGTATTTAGTTTTCCCCATTTTAGTTCTCCCCTTTTAATCCATTTTCAGCAAAATCAAGCATCGTTTTACGTCTCAAGATATCTTGCTTCAACACGTCTCTGCCTTTATCTGTCAAAACATAAACTTTTCTACGTGAATCTGAATCATCAAATAATTCAATGTAGGATTCGGTTATTAACTTTTTAATAATTGTGTATAGTGATGCAGGCCCAATTACTACTTGCCCATTCGTTAATTCTTCAATCAAACTCATCACTGCATAGCCATGTCTTGGTTTTGTAAACCCTGCCATTATATAAAATACAGAATCGGTTAATTGTTCTAATGACTTCATTTTATCCCCACCTTTTATATCACTAAATGATATATCTAAAAATAATATATCATTTAGTGATATATTAAGCAATAACAAATGGAATGAATATTCAACTTCATTCCATCTTGAAATAAATTTCTTATCAATCTGTATTAATAATTATCAATCTTTTTTATAAACAATCCAACTATGTTTCAAATCCACAACAAGTAAACAACTTTATAAAAACTATCCGTCCTATATTAGGATGGACCATAACCGATAAGATGGGCAATTATAACCGCTATTAAACCGATTGAGTATTCAATTAGAATCAAAGGGAGAATCCACCTTGCCCACTTTGTCCAGGAAATCCCTGCAATTGCCAACCCAGCCATTAACGTACCACCTGTCGGAAAAATAATATTTCCAATACCATCCGCGAATGAAAAGGATAATACTGCTGTTTGGCGTGTAATGTGCAATAAATCTGCAAGCGGTGCCATTATAGGCATTGTCAACATCGCATGACCACTACCTGATGCTAAAATAAAATGAATAGCTACTTGGAAGTTGTACATTCCAACAACACTTAAAAAAGGAGAAATATGTTTCATTCCTTCCGATACTTGATAAAGTAATGGGTCTATAATATGCCCCTGATTCAATACGACTAGAATGGCACGTGATACACCAATAATTAAAGCTCCGCTAATTAAAGATGCCGATCCCTGTGTAAAAGATTCTACGGTTTCATCAATAGATATCTTGCCAAGGATTGCAATTATTATAGTTAAGATAATAAATAAGGATGCAATTTCTGTTATATACCATTTGTACTTAATAACACCGAATACAAGAACAATATAATTGATTAAAAATGCCGTTAATATCCATTTATGTCTTTTTGTTAACTCTACTTTCGCTGTTAATATGTCATCTGAATTGTTTGTATCGAATTTTCCGTAAATTCCAATTGAAGGATCTCTCTTTACTTTCATAGCATGACGATAGACGAATGTAACAGCAATTACATATATGACTACGAATAATACTAGGCGGAACCCCATCCCCGAATACATAGGAAGACCTGCTATCCCTTGCGCAAGCCCCACTGTAAACGGATTCATAATTGCGGTTGTAAATCCGACGGACGCCCCTACCAATACCATCGCAGTTCCTGTTATCGTATCAAATCCAATCGCAAGAGCCAGTGGAATAAAGAGAGGTACATAAACCAAAGTTTCCTCGGCCATCCCCATTAATGATCCGCCAAGTGCAAAGAATAGCATTATAAGAGGAATCATTAACTTTTCACGATTCGCGAGTTTTTTTGCCATCGTTGAAACAAGAGCCTCAACTGTACCTGATGCCTTTAATACACCAAAAAATCCTCCGATAATAAGAATAAAAAAGATAATATTAGCCGCTTCTACTAACCCTGTAGGAATCGTTTTTATCATATCAAAGAATCCAAGTGGCGTTGATTCGATCCATTTGAATGAATTTGGATCTACTGTCGTATACCCATTTTTTTCAACATGTGCATATTCTCCAGCTGGTAATATATGTGTAATCACGGTTGCAATGACTAAGAGGACAAGTAACATTGCAAATACGTTTATTTTCCATTCTCTTTTTTCCTTTTTTTCTTCTGGCTTGAATAAAACTGTTTTTTCTGATACTTGACTCATATACCAATCCCCTTTTCATTAAATCTTTGGCAACCGACAGTCTGGTTACCTCAACTACTGAGCGTACCAGGCTGTCCTATTACAAATAACTCTTTATATTTTTAAAAGGTTACGAAATGCCATTGATTCTTTTACTTATAACATTTTAGGATGTAACCACCTTTTTACTAATTTCATTCACAAAGTGGTTAAATAAACGCTGCTGTAGAGCATCCCTTTCCGACATCATTTCTGGATGCCATTGAACTGCTGCTACATAGTGATGAGCTTTGGATTCAATGGCCTCTATCACACCATCGAAGGACCGAGCGCTCACTTCAAAATCCCTTCCCAGCATTTTCACTGCTTGGTGATGAAAAGAATTCACCATTAAGGATTTTTGACCAATAGCCTCATAAATTTTTCCCTCTTCAAGAAGATCTACGGAATGAGAGCCTTGCCATTTACGGAACTGTTCCCGAGCATGGAAATATTCGGGGCCCATCTCATGTTCTAAATCTTGATAAAGAGACCCACCAGCTGCAACATTCAACACCTGTAATCCTCGGCAAATTCCTAAAATCGGAATATCTCTTTCTAAAGCCTGTTTTGCCAGATTTAATTCAAAGTTATCTCGTTCTTCCTCTACAGTGCCTATATACGATTTTGGAATATCACCGTAATAAAATGGATTGACGTCCGCGCCACCAGCCAATAACAATCCATCTAATTGGTTAAGTGTAGAATCGATTTGATCAACTTCTTCAATTGGAAGTAGAACAACTGTTGCACCTGCTCTTTGAAGGGAACGGATGTAGTCATAAGAAAAAATAGCCATATCTTGACCTGGTAGCCCTCGCAAGCCCTCCTTCCCTATTTCACTATGATCAACATAATACCCAGTAACACCAATTAGTGGTTTCATTTCCTCTCACCTCATACTTAAAATGGTTTCGTTGTCTTTCTTTGTTGGAATTGTATATTCTTACCCTCCCTTTTCTAGCAAATGGTAAAGAATCGGATATGTAAATTACTACTCTACTAATTTCATCATTTCTTTACGCAACATTTATACAAGCAATTATCGTGCCAATATTAAAATTCGAATGATTATTTACATAATTTTAAATAATTTGTCGTTTTTCAGTGCTCACTATGTTGATATGTATTATAATTGGTTATTAATTGGTTATATAATAACCAATTAATAACCAACTTTAGACCAATTACATTCAACTAAGAGGTGTTCTATGAGCGAATTTGAAAACAATCACATTGTATTGATTACCGTTTTAAAAGAAACACGAAAAGCCCTACATCAACAACTAACGGAGATGGTAGGTGATCTCATAGATATAGAAAGTTTTTCTGTAGAAGAAAATATTCCAAAAGTATTTCATTCAACATTAATCGTATTACCTAATAAATTTACTATAGAAACGGTCAAAGACTTTATAGGGGAAAACTGCGAAGTAATAATAGCAAAACGAACATTAAATTATGAAAACGTGGACCAACTTTTATTTTTGCCGGAAGGAACACAAGCACTATATGTGAATGATAATCACGAAACAGTATATGAATCTATTGAAACTATGCGTCAATTAGGGCTGAACCATATTGAATATATCCCATACTATCCTGGAAAAACGAATACACAAATGATCAAGCTTGCAATCACACCTGGCGAACTTGAAATTATCCCCGACTTTGTAGAAAAAGTGATTAATATCGGTCATAGATTAATAGATATTACTACAATCATGTCCATTCTAGATCGATTTCATTTAATGGAGGAATCAGGTAACCATGTTTCTGAGAGATACTATCGAAAAATAGTAGATTTAACGAAGAATCTAGCTAAAGCTCATCTACAACTTCATCAAGTTATTGATGGTGTTGGTGATGGAATATTAGCTATTGATCATAAAGGAAGGATTGTTGTCTTTAATGAATTGCTGGAAAACATGCTTAAAATAAAAAGCAAAAATGCTATTGGCCATCCTATCGATGCCATTATTGATAATATTGATTTGGTAAATTTCATCCTTTCAAATAAGCAACAAGAAAGCGGTATATTTGTTGTAAACGGCTTAGATGTCATAGTGGAACGTCTGCATATAAATGATCAATCGATTATTGTTACTTTTAGAAATGCCCTTAAGACCATTGGATTTGAACGTAAATTGAGAAAAGAATTTATCAAAAAAGGATACGTAGCAAAATACAACTTTCATGATATCGTTGGGATTAGCTCTCCTATCCAAGAAACGAAACAAATTGCCAAAAGGTTAGCTAAGACTGATTTAGCTGTTTTGATTGAAGGTGAAAGTGGTACCGGAAAAGAGTTGTTTGCAAGCGCCATTCATAATGCTTCCCTTCGAAATAGCGGCCCTTTTCTTGCCGTTAACTTTAGTGCTTTATCGGATGATTTAGTCGAGAGTGAATTATTCGGTTATGAGGACGGAGCGTTTACCGGAGCAAAAAAGGGCGGAAAAATGGGATTATTTGAGCAAGCAAATGGTGGCACTATTTTTTTAGATGAGATTGGAGATATTAGTCTTAAACTTCAAGCACGACTACTTCGAGTATTACAGGAAAAAGAGATCATGCGTGTTGGTGGAAGCCAAATCATCCCCATAGATGTGCGGATTATTGCAGCAACCAATAAGGATCTACTGAAAATGATTCGAGAAAATGTGTTTAGAGAGGACTTATACCATAGACTTAAGGTACTCTTTATACACCTTCCCGAATTAAGGGTTCGTCGAAATGATATTGAATTATTAGCTAAACATTTTGTTTCCCTATCGAACCCTAAAGTCAAAATTGAACAAGAATTAATTGAAAAACTTCAAGAATATCCATGGTATGGAAATGTAAGAGAACTTAAAAATACCATAGATTATATGCTTGCTGTTCGTACCGGAAACCAAATAACAAAAAATGATTTGCCTAATCAACATTATTTTCAAAAGCCCCCACATAGGAAAACAGATAGCGACCAGGTCGAGAATAGACAGCCCCTTTATTCAAGTTCAACCGCTCTTGATGAAGAATCATTTTTCATCCTTAACCTCATCATGGATTATGAAGAAAAAGGAAAGGCAATCGGAAGAAGGATTATTTCTGAAAAGAGCCAAGAAGTTGAAATTAAATTATCTGAGGCACAGGTTAGGCACCGATTAAATTCCCTGAAAATCAGAGGGTATTTGCAAACAAAAAGAGGGAGGGCAGGAATTAATATAACAAGAAAGGGTTTGGAGATTCTAACCACAAACTTAGAACGTAACCTTTGATTACTTATCATCGGTGTAGTACAATTCTAAGTTTTTTTGTTTATAACTGCCTTCTTACATGAATTTTAAACATATGCACATACCATTAACGGAATGCTTGAATCATTGTCATTAAAAATGTTCAGCACTTCCGCTCCTTAAGAGAACAGTCTACGCAACTGTTCTTTTTTTAATTCCCTTGTTATACCTTGCAATAAAAATCCCAACAAAAAAATGCGATAAAACAGCCTATTTCTTAAATGGCAGCATGTCTTTCGGGGATTTTTAAACAATGATTTTTGTGCTTTAAGTAGAGATATTTCCACAGTGATGTGAGATCTAAAAAAAGTGAAACTTACTACTATAAAAACCTTACCAAGCGATATAAGTCCTTATTTCAAATACGTAGTTATAATCGTCTGCATCTCCGTAGATATTGAAAACAAGCGTTACCCCACTATCTACGAAGATGCAGATGGCACAATATTTTTACTTCATATTAATTCCCCAGCTTACGCTAATAAACCCAAAGAGTCATTCGTCTATTACGGTCGATCTGTTTGTTCTTTTTTGTATCTAGGCTTTCTTCATAAATATGTCAAGGTGTAATTGACAACCTTACTATCAACAGCCTTACAATATTCTCAACGTTTCTGCAACAATTTCTCAATATTTTACATGGACAATAGCACACTTCCTTAACAGTTTTAATATCTTAATATTAAATACTGGAAGGAGGTGTTGGAAATGACTTGGTTAGTTATTTTAGGGCTTATGCTTATTGTTTTTATAAGCGGTTTTAAGTTTCCTAGTATTCATATAATTTTCAAAATAGATTCAAATACAAAAGCTATGCCAAGTTGGTCTTTTGTTAATAGAATAAACTTCCAAACATTTAAAGAATTAATAAAAAGATCAAATAGGAATAAACTCAAAAGCCTTACAATAGGAGAACTTTTTATTCCTTTAAGTTTATTTAATAAATTATTCGGCAAAACATTAATTTTTCTATTACTATTCTTTTACTCTCAATACTTAAACTAAACGCAATATGAGGTGATTTAAAAAATAGCAGTTGCCAAGTCTAGCAAACAACAGATCGCCTATTACGGGCGATCTGTTTTAAATTAAATCGATCATATCAATAAATTCCAACGTATTCTTATGATAAAAAACTGAAGATATGAGAAGCTTTGGAAGTAATTATTACAGATGCCTCAAGATATGCGTAGCGAAAACAACACTTCTCACCGCTAAATATTATGTTGTGATTGTGTAGGTTACGATGCGCGTTTTTCATGCATGGAAGAGAGTATTCAGGCCGTGTTGAAGTTCTGAGGGTGAGCTCTTACTTACAGCGATCGACTGATAATAAATAATATAGCGTATACTATTGTGGATAACGTCAGATGTTAAGTTTTGTTCAACATACGTGTACGTACTCGCATTTAGCACGACAATTGTGGTGACATAATGCCTGTCCGAATAAAATTGCAACATCAATGTACGTTTTGATTGTCGCAAATAATATATTTTAAACCAGAAAAAATGTGAATGTAAAAGGTACAAGATTCTTCTTTAAGTTTTTCAATAATTTTAATGTTTACTTTCATTTGCTACCTTTTTTCCTTTCTTTAGATTTAAAAATTGCTTTCAAAATTTATTCAACAAAAAAACAGTGAAAATGATTGTTTTTTGTTAAGATTTTAGTCAAAAAAAAGAGAAAAAGTAAAGTAGAAAAGTAGTGTACAAGCAATACATTCAATATATTCACCGCCCCCGCCAATCTGCTTTTTTATTTTAATTTATACCTAGATTTAAAAAACATATAAATCACCGGTATACAGAACAAAACATGACCTGCTCTCTCCCCTAAAAGTTGCATCATATCTTCATATAGTCATAAAATTAATCTGTAGTCGAAAATACGTAAAGAGCTGCTAGAATGAATTACTGAGAATACGAAGAATAAAGGAGTGAAACGGAGTAAAAACTAAAAAAATTAGACAAGGAAAATGGAGAGATGAATTAAATGTTAAAGATCATCAAACATTTAAAACCATTTGTTGCTTCCATCATTGCAGTTGTATGTCTTTTAACTGTGCAGGCAGTATGTGATCTATCACTGCCAGACTATATGTCTAACATTGTCAATGTAGGGATTCAACAAAAAGGTGTAGAAAATGCAGTACCTGAGGTTATTCGTAAAAGTGAAATGGATAAACTTACGCTCTTTATGAATGAAAATGAGAAGAAAAAAGTAGCTGACAACTATGCGCTTTTAGATAAGAACAACCTCTCTCAAAGTGAACTGAAAAATGACTTAAAAGATTATCCGCAGCTTGATAAAGAACCACTTTATAAGCTACATACAGAAGATAAAAATACAATTAACGAACTTAACGATATCTTTGGGAAACCAATGTTAATTACACAAGGAATTGAAAAAGGCGGCCCATCTGCTCTCCCTCCTGCTGCGACAGGTGACAACAAAACACCAGCGAAGCTTCCGCCAAATACAGATCCTTTTGCAGTCATTGCGAAACTTCCCCAAGATCAAATCAATGTAATGAAAGAAAAGGCAGATGAAAAGTTTAAGAATATGCCAGGTAGTATGGTAACACAATCAGCCGTTTCATTCATTGAGAATGAGTATAAAAAGATCGGTATCAATATAGATAAGCTTCAATCTAATTATATTCTTACTTCCGGCGGGAAAATGCTGCTTTTATCCTTAGTAAGTATGGCAGCTACCGTTATCGTGAGTTTACTTGCTGCAAAAGTAGCTGCTGGATTAGGTAGAGACCTTAGAAAGAAAGTCTTCCGGAAAGTTACAAACTTCTCGAATGCGGAGTTTGATAAGTTTTCCACTGCATCTCTAATCACAAGAAGTACAAATGATATCCAGCAAGTGCAAACACTTATGGTTATGATGCTTCGGATCGTATTCTATGCACCGATTTTAGGTATAGGCGGCATTATTAAGGTACTAACTACAGACGTTTCAATGGGATGGATTATCGGAGTTGCGGTAATCGCAATTTTAAGCTTAGTCATTGGTTTATTTAGCATCGCGATTCCTAAGTTTAAGAGTATCCAAAAGTTAGTAGATAAAATTAACTTAATCACTCGTGAATCTTTAACAGGTATGCTCGTTATTCGTGCTTTTAATAATCAAAAACATGAAGAAAAGAAATTTGAAAAAGGAAATCAAGATTTAACAAAAACAAATTTATTTGTAAGCCGTTTAATGTCATTTATGATGCCAATGATGATGTTTATCATGAATGCCGTTACTGTACTTATTATTTGGGTTGGATCACACCAAGTGGATATGGGACATATGCAAGTTGGTGATTTGATGGCATTTATGCAATATACAATGCAAATCATCATGGCCTTCTTAATGATTTCAATGGTATCTATTATGGTTCCACGTGCTTCAGTTTCCGCACAACGTATCGCAGAAGTTTTAGATACTGACGTTACCATTAGTGATGTAAAAGAGCCGAAAACATTTGCTTCAGACAAGAAAGGTTACGTTGAATTTAAAAATGTTAGCTTTAGATATCCAGGTGCAGAAGAAAATGTGCTTTCTAATATCACCTTTACTGCAAAACCTGGTGAAACGACAGCTTTCATCGGAAGTACAGGTAGTGGTAAATCAACATTAATCAACTTAATTCCACGCTTTTACGATGTCACAAGCGGCCAAATATTAATAGATGGCACGGATATTAGAGAAGTATCTCAGAAGGAATTAAGAGAGAAAATTGGTTATGTACCGCAAAAAGGAGTTCTATTCTCAGGTACAATCGAGAGTAATTTGAAATACGGCAAGAAAGAAGCAACTGAAGAAGAACTCGCAAAAGCGGCAGAAATCGCGCAAGCTATGGAGTTTATTAAAGCGAAACCTGAAAACTTCCGTACAGAAATATCACAAGGTGGTACGAACGTTTCCGGTGGTCAAAAACAAAGACTTTCTATTGCGCGTGCTCTTACGAAAAAATCGGAAATCTTCATATTCGATGATAGTTTCTCAGCTCTTGACTTTAAGACAGACGCAGCATTGCGCAGAGCTTTAAACAATGAGATTACAGGAAGTACAGTTTTACTTATTGCCCAAAGAATCAGTACAATCATGAATGCCGATAAGATCATAGTACTTGACGAAGGAAAAATAGTTGGAACTGGTACTCATGAAGAGCTTATGGAAAACTGTGAAGTTTATAAGCAAATTGCTTTATCACAACTTTCAAGAGAGGAGTTGTCATCATGAGTGATAGAAAAATAGAAAACAGAAGACAAGGCGGCTCTGGTCCTGGTGGTGGCGGTCATATGGGCGGCGGCATGAGAAAGATTGAGAAGGCAAAAAACTTCAAAGGAACGATGAATAAACTCCTACAATACTTGAAGCCCTATAAATTATCAATCTTAGTCGTTATCCTTTTCGCAATCGGTAGTGCAGCCTTTACAATCGTTGGTCCAAAAATTTTAGGTAATGCGACAACAAAACTTTTCGAAGGACTCGTAAGCAAAGTATCAGGAGCACCCGGTGCGGCTATTGACTTTACCTATATCGGAAACATTGTCATTTTACTCCTTGGATTATATTTACTGAGCACTGCGTTTGGTATTATCCAGGGGTACATTATTTCTGGAGTAGCCCAAAAAGTATCTTATAACTTCAGAAAAGAAATCGATGAAAAAATTAACCGTATGCCGCTAAAGTACTTTGATAAAACAACGCACGGAGAAGTATTATCGAGAATTACGAATGACGTAGATACGGTGAGCCAAACTTTAAACCAAAGTATGTCGCAAATCATCACATCCGTTATTACAATCATCGGTGTACTTATCATGATGTTATCAATCAGCTGGCAAATGACATTAGTGGCGCTTTTAATATTACCAGTATCCATGATTCTTATCATGGGAGTCGTAAAGAGATCACAAAAATACTTCAAATCTCAGCAAGAATATTTAGGACACGTAAACGGTCAGGTCGAAGAAATTTATAGTGGTCACAATATCGTAAAAGCCTTTAACAAAGAAGAAGAAGAAGTAAAAAAATTCGAAGAGGTAAATGATACCCTTTACCACTCCGCATGGAAATCTCAATTTTTATCTGGAATGATGATGCCGATTATGACATTTATCGGTAATATCGGTTACGTCGCTGTATCTATTTTAGGCGGATGGCTTGCGGTAAAAAGAACCATCGCAGTTGGAGACATTTTAGCCTTTGTGCAATATGTTAGAAGTTTTACGCAACCAATCGCTCAAGTAGCGCAAATCGCGAATGTACTTCAATCCACTGCAGCTGCTGCAGAAAGAGTCTTCGAATTTTTAGAAGAAGAAGAGGAAGTACCAGAAGCAGAAAATCCAGTGAAGCTGCAAAAAGTTCAAGGAGAAGTTACCTTCCAAGATGTTCAATTTGGATACAATCCAGATAAGATTATCATCAATAATTTCTCAGCTAACATTAAGCCAGGACAAAAAGTAGCAATCGTCGGACCAACCGGAGCTGGTAAAACAACGATCGTAAAACTGTTAATGCGTTTCTATGACGTAAACAGCGGTGCAATATGTATCGACGGTCACGATATAAAAGACTTCACGCGAGAAGACCTGCGCAACATGTTTGGTATGGTACTGCAAGACACTTGGCTATTTAACGGCTCCATCATGGAAAATATACGTTACGGTAGACTGAACGCTACCGACGAAGAAGTAATTGAAGCAGCGAAAGCAGCTCACGTTCACAGCTTCGTAAAAACATTACCAAATAAATATCAAATGGAACTAAACGAAGAAGCAAGCAACGTATCCCAAGGACAAAAGCAACTACTAACAATTGCCCGCGCCCTTCTAGCAGATCCGAAAATATTAATACTCGACGAAGCAACAAGCTCCATTGACACTCGTACAGAAGTACTCATCCAAAAAGCGATGGAAAACCTCATGGAAGGCAGAACAAGCTTTATCATCGCTCACAGATTATCAACAATCCGTGATGCAGACTTAATTCTTGTCATGAAAGACGGGGATATTGTAGAACAAGGTAATCATGAAGAGTTATTGAAGGCTGATGGTTTTTATGCTTCGCTTTATAATAGTCAATTTGAAGGTGCGGATGCTTCTTAATGTAGGTTTCGAATAAAGTTTGATCAAATTAATGCTATTAACCGTGATAAAAGAACGAAAGAAAAGAGCGTGTTTTGAAAAAAAGATTAATCAAAACATGCTCTTATAGTATTTAATCGAATTATTCTTTTATAAAAAAAATTGATTTTTTTGTAATCCTTCTTCAAATAAAAACCTAATTGTCTCTTATCTTTAACTATACTTCTCTTCTAATTTTATTAGGTTTTTCTTCTGATTCGATAAACCTATTGTAAAACTATTTGCTTTAATTATAATATCTCCCCTGTTACCTGTTGAAGTGACAGTTATCTTAGTCCTAAACAAACCTTTCTTAATTTTCACACTTTCTATATCTTTCATGTCTATACACTTTATATTACCAGTGAACTTACCACTCATTGATATTTCTAATACCATAAGTCTTTTATCGGTAAAACATATGATTAAATGCTCAAGGTCTGCCAATGCTCCAAGGCCGTATTTAAAATACTCTGATGCTGATGGTGTTACATAGGAGTAGAAATAGTAAAAGTAAGTTTCACCTTCTATTTTTAATTCTTCGAATAAATCGTCTAAGTACTTGTTTGTTAACATCTTAATCCCCCCTCTTATTTGAGCCTAACCGTTACATTAGAAGTCTTTCATAGGAACACATCTTTTCTGTCACAATTATAAACATATCATCTGTAAACTCGCTCTTCCACAATAAACCAATATTTTGATTTACCTTTTTTATAAACGGTACGGGTTTGTTTGAAAGTTACAGTAAGTCATTATGATTATAGTGGTTCCTCATATTAATTCATCTTGTAATCCTTCAATATTTCTGATATCAGGAATAATTGCATGAACTTCAATAACTTTAACCAAAAAACATTCCATTTTATACAAAGTTTGTTTGAAGCTTTCTTAGAATTCTTTAATTGAAAGAGGCGAAGTTTCGCAACTTTTTTCAAAGGTAAGGGGTTAGTTTTATACTTTCTCGAGAAAAATACTTCATTTAATTTCTCAAAATATTCCTTTTCTCCTCTCTCATTATAAGATAATGTTAAATAGATCATCAAAAAACTTAACCTCATGAATATTAAAATTCTGTTTGGAAAATTTCATGTGTGTATTCACAGTTTTCTTTTACTCCCCTCCAAAAAATACAAAAAAGACATACCA
>NZ_JAKUHD010000025.1:0-48407 GCF_022664325.1 Bacillus cereus group sp. BfR-BA-01310
GATCAAACTCTCCAATAAAGTTAGTTTGTCTAGCATCTAAAATAAAAATTGACGTTTCACGTTGTTTGTTTCGTTCAGTTTTCAAAGAACTTGTCTGCCGCTCAGAAGCGACTTTATCAATATAACATTTTGTTATATTTTCGTCAACAACTTTTTTTAATAAGTTGTTTTTCATTTGTTTCTTGTGTTGTCTTCCGTGACAACGAATATAAATATACCAGTTTGATTATTAAAATGCAATAGTTTTTCTAATAAAATTTTTAACTTAGTAAAAAACTATAAAAACAGTACATTTCTTCTATATAAATATAGTTTTGTTAATCCATTATCCATTTAATGAGCAATGATCTCATCTTCCTTTCAATAGAAGATTCCCTCACCCCTCGCTAATTATCCCGCCTCCAATAAAGGAATAAAAAAAGCTTTGGAGAAATCTCCAAAGCTTAGTCTTGTTTATGACGCATAGCCGGGAATAACAGTACGTCACGAATAGATGGTGCATTTGTTAATAACATAACTAGACGATCAATACCAATTCCTAACCCACCTGTAGGAGGCATACCGTACTCAAGAGCTTCAATATAATCATCATCCATCATATGTGCTTCATCATTACCTTGTTCACGCTCTTTTAATTGAGCTTCAAAACGTTCTTTTTGATCAATTGGATCGTTTAACTCAGTGAATGCATTTGCATGCTCACGAGCAACAATGAATAATTCGAAACGATCTGTAAATCGTGGATCTTCATCGTTCTTTTTCGCAAGTGGTGAAATCTCTACCGGGTGGCCATAGATAAATGTAGGCTGAATTAATTTATCCTCTACCTTTTGCTCGAAGAATTCGTTAATAATATGACCAACTTCCATTGTATCTTTAATTTCTACACCATGTTCTTTTGCAAGTTCACGCGCTTCTTCTACACTCATTGTATTCCAGAAATCCGCTCCAGAATATTGTTTAATTGCATCTACCATATGAAGGCGTGTCCATTCTGGCTCTAGATTGATTTCTTGATCACCATATTGGATTGTTGTTGTACCTAGTACTTGTTTCGCAATATGAGCAACCATATTTTCTGTTAGTTTCATAATATCTTTATAATCGGCATACGCCTCATATAGTTCAATCATCGTAAACTCAGGGTTATGACGTGTTGATACACCCTCATTACGGAATACACGGCCGATTTCATAAACTTTTTCTAATCCGCCCACAATAAGACGTTTTAAATGAAGTTCAATTGCGATACGCATATATAATTCCATATCTAATGCATTATGATGTGTAGTGAAAGGACGAGCAGACGCTCCACCTGCAATTGCATGCATCATAGGTGTTTCCACTTCAAGATAACCATTATCGTCTAAGTATCTTCTCATCTCACGAATGATTTTACTACGAGTAACGAATGTTTCACGACTTTCCATACTTGTAATTAAATCTAAATAACGTTGACGGTAACGTTGTTCAATATCTTTTAATCCGTGATATTTATCCGGTAATGGACGAAGAGATTTCGTTAATAACGTAAAGCCCGTTGCCTTTACTGAAAGTTCTCCAACATTCGTTTTGAAAACTTTACCTTCAATCCCTACTAAGTCACCTAAATCTGCTGTCTTAAACAATTCATACTCTTCATCCCCAACAGCATCTTTACGAACATAGATTTGAACTTGTCCATGTAAATCTTGAACGTGTGCAAATCCCGCTTTTCCTTTACCGCGTTTTGTCATAATACGACCAGCGATAGAAACAGAGATTTCTTTCTCTTCTAATTCTTCTTTAGAGAACTCTCCATATAAGCTTAATAAGTCGTTTGTTGAATTCGTACGTTCAAAGCGTTTACCGAACGGATCGATCCCTTGTTCACGTAAGTTATGTAACTTTTCACGACGAACAAGCAATTGGTCGTTTAATTCTTCGTGGTTCATGTTATCCATGATATTGATATCACTCCAGCTCTATTTAATTTTACAAT
The DNA here is from genome assembly GCF_022664325.1 of Bacillus cereus group sp. BfR-BA-01310. Lineage (NCBI taxonomy): Bacteria > Bacillati > Bacillota > Bacilli > Caryophanales > Bacillaceae > Bacillus > Bacillus cereus group sp. BfR-BA-01310. The sequence continues at coordinate 1,982 of NZ_JAKUHD010000025.1, forward strand.
ATATACAGTATAGCATTTTCTACTCAACTAGAAAAACTGCCAGCAACTAACTGGCAGCTCTTCTTTCTTTCACGTAATTATAGGAAGTGTACAAAAGAATGTCAATCTTCCATGTTCCCTTATTAGCCAACGTAAATTGTTTGTTGTTTCGCTTCTACCTCTTCTACAAATGCACCTAATAAATTCGCAAGGTCTTCACGTGTGTTACACGTATTGATACCATTACGCACGCTCGCATTACCACGAACACCTTTTAAATACCAAGCTGCATGCTTTCTCATCTCTCTTACAGCGATATTTTCGTTCTTTAAATCGATAAGACGATCTAGGTGCAACATACATACATCAATTTTCTCACGCACTGTTGGTTCCGGCATTAATTCGCCTGTCTCTAAATACTTTACCGTACGATAAATCATCCATGGGTCTCCAAGAGCAGCGCGGCCAATCATAACACCGTCTACACCAATTTCATCAAGCATACGCTTTGCATCTTGTGGTGTTTCGACATCACCATTTCCGATAACCGGGATATTTACAGCTTGCTTTACTTGTTTAATAATATCCCAATCTGCTTTCCCTTCATACATTTGCACTCGTGTACGCCCATGGACCGCTACCGCTTGCCCACCAGCACGCTCAACAGCTTTGGCGTTCTCTACTGCAAAAATATGATCTTCATCCCAACCAATACGCATCTTAACTGTAACTGGCTTTTCAACAGCATCTACAACTGCCGCTACCATTTCATATATTTTATTTGGATCTAAAAGCCACTTTGCTCCCGCATCACACTTAGTGATTTTCGGTACTGGGCAACCCATATTAATATCAATAATGTCTGCTGTCGTATATTTATCTACGTATTTCGCAGCATCTACAAGAGTTTCTTTCTCTCCACCAAAAATTTGTAAACTTAATGGTTTTTCTCTCTCATCGATATATAACATATCTAATGTTCTTTTGTTATTAAGTAATATTGCCTTATCACTTACCATTTCAGCACAAACTAAACCTGCACCGAATTCTTTTACTGTCAAACGGAATGCAGAGTTACACACTCCCGCCATCGGTGCTAATACAACCGGATTTTTCATCTCAATATTTGCAATCTTTAACACTCGACTTACTCCTTCCATCATAGTCACCTTGGCATTAGTTCATCTATTGAGACCTTTAATGCTTTAGCAACTTCTACTACAAAATCTTGGGAAGGCGATCGATTCCCTCTCTCAACTTCACCTAAAACAGATACAGATACCCCTAATTCTTTAGCAAAACCTTCTTGCGTATAGCCTTTTAGCTTTCGAAAAGCACGAATGCGTCTTCCCCATTTTTCTGCTTCCATACCGTTACTCCCTCTCGCCTTTTCATTTCTTCTACTTGTGAACGTGAAATGTCTTGTTTTATATCTTGATTAATCTCTAACAACGGAACGATAACAAAAGCTCTTTCAAACATCCGCGGATGCGGAACAATAAGATTCTCTGCTTCAATATTCTCTTGATTATATAGTAAAATGTCAAGGTCGATGGTCCTCGGACCCCACCTGATTTCCCTTTTTCTTCCTAGATCATTCTCTACTTTTTGTGTTATTTTCAATAATTCTTGTGGTGATAAATTGGTAGAAATTTTTATAACTAAATTCAAAAAGCAACTTTGGTCAGTATAGCCAACTGGTTCAGTTTCATATACAGATGAAATATCGTCAACTCGGATATAAGGGCTTTTGTTTAAAAACTGAATCGCTTCAGTTAAATAAGTATAACGCTCTCCAATATTTGAACCTAACGCAATGTACGCTATATTATTCATGAACGTTCTCTCGTAATTTCTACCGCTACAGCACGATAATGCCCCGGTATCGGCGGATCCGGTTTAATAACCTTTATCGTACATCGTGAAATACTCTCATATTGTGCCAATATATCTGTAGCGATATTTTCAGCGATACTCTCCACAAGCTTATACGTTCTATCTTCAACAACTTTCCTACATAATTCGAAAAGCTCTCCATAATTGACAGAATGCTCTAAGTCATCACTTTCTCCCGCACGCTTTAAATCCAATTCCACCGTTAAGTCCACTTTAAATCTCTGACCTAGCTTATTTTCTTCCGGGAATACACCATGATAACCGTAAAACTCCATATCATGGACATAAATTTTATCCAATTACTTTCCCCCCTTACCAATCATCGCATCCATCATCTTAGCCATACGCGCCATTTCTTTTACATCGTGAACACGAACAAACTCACAACCTTTTTCAATACCAAGGCAAACGGTAGCACCCGTTCCTTCAAGTCGTTCCTCCACCGGTAAATCTAATACATGTCCAATAAAGGATTTTCTTGAAGTACCTAATAGAACCGGATAACCTAGTACGTTTAACTGCTCTAAATGGCGCATCGCTTCTAAATTCTGTTCAGGTGTTTTTGCAAAACCAATACCTGGGTCTAAAATAATGTTCTCATCTCGCACACCAGCATCTTTAGCAATTTTAATACTCTCATGCAAATCAGCAATCATATCAGCCATTAAGTTACGATAATTCATATTATCGCGATTATGCATTAAGATAATAGGCACATCATAATAGGCTGCAACTTCAGCAATCTTCGGTTCTGCCTTCGCTCCCCAAATATCATTAATAATATGAGCACCAGCTTCAATCGCTTGTTTCGCAACCTCAGCTTTATACGTATCAATAGAAATAGGCAACTTCACTTCTTTTGAAACTGCCTGAATCATCGGAACAACTCGCTTTATTTCTTCTTCTACTGAAACTTTAGCGAAACCCGGGCGAGTAGATTCGCCGCCGATATCAATAATATGAGCACCTTCGTTTTTCATTTCTTTCGCATGGCGCACCGCGGCATCTACTTCGTTGTAACTCCCACCATCAGAAAATGAATCTGGCGTTACATTTAAAATTCCCATAATTAATGTCTTTTCATTTAAATTCAATGTATATTCGCCGCAGCGCAAATCATAATCCCACTTCAAACTACACATCTCCTCTTCGCAATTCATTTCTGCTCCACAATTGCTCTCTCTGCATTTCATAAAGATCCATAAATCTTTTTGTAACCATCCCCACTTTACCCGGGAAATCTTCCCCCTCTATATGACAAAGAGGGACAATCTCTTGAATGGAGTTTGTTACGAATACTTCATCCGCTGAAAGCAATTCATCTTTTGTAAAGAAACCTTCCTTTACTTCTATACCCAGCTCTTCAGCAACCTTTATAATAAACGCACGAGTGATTCCGTTTAAAATCCCTGTTTCTAATGAAGGAGTATACAAAGTATCTCCTTTAACAAAAAAGAGATTCGAAACAATTCCCTCTGCAACATAACCTGTTTCTGTAAGGAAAATACCTTCCTTATTCACAACATTTCCAATTTCTCGTTTCCCTAAAATATTATTTAAATAATGATGGGACTTCAAGCGAAATGCACCCTCTGGTGTATTTCGTACTTGCTTTAAAACAACCCCTTCTTTTTCCACTACATCCCCCGGGGCCGCTAAAGGTTTTATAAAAACAATAACAGATGGCTCTTCATACATTTCTGTTTGCAATCCTATTTCGTCTATACCCGCCGATACATTAAAGCGCACATACGCATGCTTTAATCCATTCTTAACGAGTAGATTCTTCAAAATAAGCATTACGTCATCTTTTGTCATTGTCCATTTAATTTGCAATGTATCCAGCGCATCCATTAAACGTTCATAATGATCATCCAGCAAAAAGGGGTGACCATTATAAATACGAAACGTCTCAAAAACTCCAAGTCCATATAAATAACCATGGTCATAAGGAGAAATTTTCGCTTCACTCGCTTCTACATACGCACCATTTACGTAAATTAACATGATGTCACACTTGGACTATATTTACGGATGAAATTCTGTAACAGCTCTTTCCCATGAGAAGTCATAATAGATTCCGGATGGAACTGCACACCTTCAATCGGCAATGTTTTATGACGAAGCGCCATAATTTCTCCTTCTTCCGTCCAAGATGTTATCTCTAAACAATTAGGCAACGTCTCTTTTTTAACGATAAGAGAGTGATAACGTGTCGCGGCAAATGGATTTGGGATATCAGAAAAAATCGTCTGTCCATCATGATACATTAAAGAAGTTTTGCCGTGCATTAAACGTTCTGCCCTGACAACATCTCCTCCAAATACTTGCGCAATTGATTGATGCCCAAGACAAACTCCGAAAATCGGAATTTTACCTGCGAAGTATTTAATAACATCCATGCTAACCCCTGCCTCATTAGGGCTACATGGACCTGGCGAAATCATTAAAAAATCCGGTTTCATATTCTCAATATCTGAAATAGTCACTTCATCATTACGCTTAATAACAAGCTCTTGTCCAAGTTCCCCAAGAAACTGCACTAAATTAAATGTAAAAGAATCATAATTATCAATCATTAATATCATTTCTCTCACCTAACCGTTTCTTCGCTACTTTCTTTTGCACGCCATAAAGCGATTGCTTTTTTTAACGACTCTTTATATTCGTTTTTAGGATTTGAATCAATTACAATTCCCGCTCCCGCTTGAACATGTGCTTGTCCATCTTTGGCAAGCAATGTTCGTATTACAATATTCAATTCCGTATCTCCAGAATATCCAATCCAACCAATTGAACCTGTATAAATCCCTCGGCGAACAGGTTCTAATTCTTCAATAATTTCCATCGTACGTATTTTCGGGGCACCAGTAATTGTCCCACCAGGAAATACAGCCTTCACCAAATCGAAAGCATCTTTATCTTCTTCCACCTCACCACGCACATTAGAAACAATATGCATAACGTGTGAGTATTTTTCAATTACCATAAATTCATCTACTTCAACAGTGCCATATTTACAAACCCGACCCAAATCATTTCGTTCCAAATCCACAAGCATCACGTGCTCTGCTCTTTCCTTTTCGTTTTCAATTAATTCTCTCGCCAATTCTTCATCCTCTTGCTCACTTGCCCCTCGAGAACGCGTACCAGCAATTGGCCTCGTACTTACTTCTTTTCCTTGCTTTTTAATTAGTAATTCAGGCGAACCACTAACAATTTGAAAATCTCCAAGCTCCAAGTAACCCATATATGGAGATGGATTAATTTCACGAAGACTTGTATAGATTTCTAGCGGATGTGTGTGTAACGTCCGTTCTTGTCGTGTCGACAAGTTTACTTGGAACACGTCACCTGCCCCAATATATTCTTGAATACGTTCAACAGCCTCCATAAAGCCTTCTTCTGTAAAAGCAACTGCTTCATTTTTCTCTTCAGGACATTTAAATGACATAGTCACTTCAGATGCTTCTTTCATCCAAAGATCCTTCCATTCATTTAATCGTTCTTCTGCCTCTTTATGCTCATCTACATAATGCGTAATAATCCATAATACTTTTTCTTTTTGATCATATACAAACACGTCATCAAACAATAAAAAGAATATATCAGGTATATTAATGTCATCCTCTGCAAGAGTAGGTAACTTTTCAATATAACGGATACAATCATAACTAAAGTATCCAATTGCACCACCTTGAAAAGGTGGATACTTCGGATTATAATCCGTTTTCCATTTCTCCATATATTCTTGCATTAAATCTAATGGATTCCCATGTTCTATTGTTTCCTTACCACTTTCACTTATATGTAACGTCTCATTCTTCCCTTGAATTACTGCTACTGGGTCCAGCCCAACAATGTTATAACGACCACCACGTCCACTTTCTAACAAAATATGTTGCGGCTTATCTTGGGAAAGAAATTTATATTGCTTAAAGAAATCTAACTGATATGGAATAGAAAGCGCTAAAGATTTTCTTCGTTGCATATCAACACCCCGTCTTCTTTTATCCCACCCTCTTAAGCTAACCAGCTCAAACTACATAAAGTTATTTACATAGAGAATGATTACACTCGAGGGCTAGTGAAAATAAATTAATTATACTACTTCTTATTTTACATGAAGTTTTCTAGTCATTCACTCTTTTCCTTTTTCCAATCAAAAAAGAAAAAGCATCCTTTTTCAAGGATGCTTTTCAAATCACATTCAATTATGATTCAAATTGATAAAGTGGTGTACTTAAATAACGTTCACCGTTACTTGGGATAATAACAAGTACCTTTTTCCCTTTACCTAATTTCTTCGCAACTTCTGTCGCTGCATAAATGACTGCTCCTGAAGAGATACCAACTAAAATACCTTCTTCTTTAGCTACTCTTCTCGCATATTCAAACGCTTGCTCTGTTTTCACTTGAATAATTTCATCATATACTTCTACATCCAATGTCTCCGGAACAAATCCCGCTCCAATTCCTTGGATTTTATGCGGTCCTGGCTTCCCTCCAGATAACACTGGTGAATCCGCAGGTTCTACCGCATAAATTTTAATATCGTTATACGCTTCTTTCAGCACTTCACCGGCACCTGTAATTGTCCCACCTGTACCAATACCTGCGATAAACGCATCTAATTGATCACCCATTTGTTCAACAATTTCTGGACCCGTCGTTAAACGATGGATTTCTGGATTCGCTTGGTTTTGAAATTGTTGCGGTATAAAGTAACCATGTTCTTTCGCTAATTCAGTCGCTTTACGAATCGCTCCGCCCATCCCTTCAGGCCCTGGAGTCAATACTAATTCAGCACCATAAGCACGTAATAAATTACGTCGCTCGATACTCATTGTTTCTGGCATTACTAAAATCGCCTTATATCCTTTAGCAGCCGCTACCATCGCTAAACCAATACCCGTGTTACCACTTGTCGGTTCAATGATTGTATCGCCTTCTTTTAATAATCCTTTCTTTTCAGCATCTTCGATCATAGCTAACGCAATACGATCTTTAACACTGCTCCCCGGATTCATAAATTCTAATTTCAAGTATACATCTGCGCTATCTGATTCTACGATGCGGTTCAACTTAACGATCGGCGTTTTCCCGATTAATTCTGAAACTGATTGTGCCACTCGCATTCCTGTCACTCCTAACACCGAGTATTTTTATTGGTTTTATTTATATTTAGATTTTGTCAGAAAATTTCCTTTTTGTCAATCCATTTGGATGAACGATTCTATGCTTTAACTCCCTTATTACAGGCTCTCAATTAAGTTTGTAATATCTTCTTTAGCGAATTTATATCGTTCATTACAGAAGTGACAATGAACTTCCGTCTCTTCTTCTTCTGCACGAATTTGCTCTAACTCTGCTTTACCTAAACTAATTAGTACACTTTCAATACGCTCGCGTGAACATGTACAATTAAATTGAACATCCATTGTTTCTAGCACTTTCACTTTATCTTCTCCAAGCACTTTATATAGTAGCTCTTCTGGAGAAAGCCCTTGTTCAATCAATGTTGATACAGGAGGAATTTTTTGCAAACGCTCTTCAATAAATGAAATTGTTTCTTCCTGTGCACCTGGCATAATTTGAAGAATGAATCCACCCGCCGCCAATATGCTATCGTCCCCATTTACGAGAACACCGACACCTACAGAAGAAGGTGTCTGCTCAGAAACTGCGAAATAATATGTGAAATCTTCCCCTAGTTCTCCTGAAACAATTGGAGATTGACCGATAAACGGTTCACGCATACCGATATCTTTAATTACCGTTACAAATCCTTCTGTACCTACCGCTTGATATACACGTAATTTCCCTTGTTCAGTCCCTTCAAAATCAACATGCGGATTCGTTACATAACCACGTACATCCCCATTTGCATGAGCATCGACTAAGATCGGACCAATTGGACCGTTACCCTCTACTTTAATCGTTAACTTCTGTTCGCCTTTTAACATGGCACCCATCATTGTGCCCGCAGTTAACGAACGGCCAAGTGCCGCTGAAGCTGTTCTCCATGTATCATGACGTTTTTGCGCCTCACTTACTGTGTTTGTTGTACGTACACTATACGCACGTACTTCTCCATCAAACGCTAACGCTTTTACTAAATAATCTTTCATACTTATTTATTCACCCTTCTCATGCTGTAAATTTGCATTACGTTCATATAACATATACAAACCTTTTAACGTTAAAAATGGATCTACAATATCAATTACATTTGATTCTTCTGAAATTAATTTCGCTAACCCACCTGTTGCAATAACTTTCGGTTCTTGTTTAGCTTCTTCTTTCATACGCTTAACAATACCTTCCACTTGTCCAACGTACCCATAAAGAATACCTGATTGCATTGCACTTACTGTATTCTTCCCAATAACACTACTCGGTTTTGTAATTTCAATACGAGGAAGCTTTGCTGCTCTGCTATATAACGCCTCTGCCGAGATCATAATTCCCGGTGTAATAACGCCACCCATATAATGTTTCTCTTCGTTAATATAACAATATGTAGTAGCCGTACCAAAATCAACAATGATAAGAGGACTTCCATACAAATGGATACCTGCTACTGCATTTACAATTCGGTCCGCGCCTACTTCACGTGGATTTTCATATTTAATATTCAAGCCAGTTTTTATCCCAGGCCCCACTACAAGCGGTTTAATTTTAAAATACTTTTCGCACATACGCTCTAAAGCGAACATAATTGGCGGTACGACTGAAGATACGATAATACCTTTCACATCTTCAAAAGAAAGACCTTCATGCTCAAGTAACTGCTTTACAAGCATCCCATACTCATCTTCTGTTTTATGACGATCTGTTTCCATGCGCCAATGCTGGCGAAGTTTCCCCTCTTCAAATACACCTAGCACCGCATTTGTGTTCCCTACATCCAATACAAAAATCATATTCTCACCACTTATCTTATTTAATCTATATTTGTGCAGTATGTATAAAACTTATAAAAACATCATATCACACATACTTATATATTCAGCTTTTCTATCCTCATCATTTTACAAAAAGATCACTCTCTATTTCAATTTTTAATACGAGTTTTATTTAAATTCTTTTGCCACTTAAATTTATTCCACAAACAAAAAAGGAGTGACTATCGTCACTCCTTCATCTCTTACTTATCTTCTGTGTCTTCATCGTCTTTCTTCATATTGATGTTTACTTTCACATCATCTGAAGATGTTGGACGCTCAGGTAATCTGCCATAATCATATAAATGATTAATTTGCTCTGCATCTAATGTTTCTACTTCAAGTAACGTTTTCGCAATAATATCTAGCTTATCACGCTTTTCAGTAAGAATTTGTTTCGCACGAGCATAACAGTCTTTCATAATAGTTTGCATTTCCACATCGATTTCATGTGCAATTGCATCACTGTAGTTTTGCTCTGAATGGAAGTCTCTTCCTAAGAACACCTGACCACCTTGCGAGCTACCGAATTGCATCGGCCCAAGCTTATCACTCATACCGAATTCTGTAACCATACGTCTTGCAATACCAGTCGCACGTTGGAAGTCATTGTGAGCACCTGTACTCACTTCACCAAATACAATCTCCTCAGCTACTCGACCACCAAGTAAACCAGTGATTTTATCAAGTAACTCTGGTTTTGTCATGAAGTAACGATCTTCTTTCGGAAGCATTACCGCATATCCACCAGCTTGACCACGAGGGACAATTGTTACTTTATGAACGATATCTGCTTCATCCAGGACAACACCAATTACAGTATGGCCAGCCTCATGGAATGCAACGATATTACGTTCTTTTTCAGAGATAACACGACTTTTCTTAGCTGGACCTGCAATAACACGATCCGTTGCTTCATCGATGTCACTCATATCAATTTTCTTCTTATCTTGACGCGCAGCTACTAAAGCAGCTTCGTTTAATAAGTTTTCAAGATCGGCACCAGAGAATCCTGGTGTACGAGTTGCAATCGCTCTTAAGTTGACATTCTCATCAAGCGGTTTATTACGAGCGTGTACTTTAAGTACAGCTTCACGACCATTTACATCTGGACGATCTACTGTAATTTGACGGTCAAAACGACCTGGACGTAATAACGCTGGATCAAGAATATCAGGACGGTTTGTCGCAGCGATGATAATAATACCTTCGTTTGCACCGAATCCATCCATTTCAACAAGCAATTGGTTCAACGTTTGTTCACGCTCATCATGACCACCGCCAAGACCCGCGCCACGTTGACGTCCTACTGCATCAATTTCATCAATGAAAATGATACAAGGAGCATTTTTCTTTGCATTTTCAAATAAATCACGTACACGGGATGCACCGACACCGACGAACATCTCTACGAAGTCAGAACCACTAATAGAGAAGAACGGAACGCCTGCTTCACCTGCAACGGCACGTGCTAATAAAGTTTTACCTGTACCTGGAGGTCCCACTAATAGAACACCCTTTGGAATACGGGCACCAACTTCAGCGAACTTACGAGGGTCTTTCAAGAATTCAACTACCTCAACAAGTTCTTGTTTCTCTTCATCCGCTCCAGCAACATCTCTGAAACGAATTTTTTTCTTTTCATCATTGTATAGCTTCGCCTTACTTTTCCCGAAGTTCATAACACGGCTACCGCCGCCCTGAGCCTGGTTTAATAAGAAGAAGAATAAAATGAAGATAATGACAAACGGAATGATAGAAGTGAAGAACGTTACCCAAGCACTTGTTTCTTCTGCTGGTTGATACTTAACTTCAGCCCCTTGCGCCTTATCATTAATTTTCTTTTGTAATTCCTCAGTATTTGGTGCATAAGTAACAAATTGTTCTCCTTGGTTAGAAGTATTGAATTGTCCTTTTACTTCAAACACACCATTTTTCGGTTGAAGCTGCACATTACGCACTTCACCTTTTTCAAGTTTAGTAATGAATTTATCGTAGCTAACTGATGTCGTTTTTTGCGTCGAACCATTAAAATAGCTCACGATTCCAATTACTACTAAGAATATCAGTAAATAAAAGATGGTATTACGGAAGATACGATTCATTCCTAACCTCCTCTCACGGCATAAACACTATAGTAAATCGTAACATAGAAAAACTTTCCTATACAATTGTAACGCCTGTATTTAATTAATTTGAGTAAACACTTGGTTTTAATACTCCTACATAAGGAAGATTACGGTATTGCTCTTTATAATCTAATCCATATCCTACAACAAATTCATGAGGAACAGTAAATCCAACATAATCTGCTTTCAGATCAACCTTACGGCCTGTTGGCTTATCTAATAACGTAACAATTTTTACAGATTTCGCTTTACGATATTTAAATAGGTCCACTAAATAGCTTAGCGTAAGACCGCTATCAATAATATCTTCAACGATTAAAATATCGCGACCTTCTACAGAAGTATCAAGGTCTTTTAAGATTTTTACTTCGCCTGTCGAAACTGTAGAGTGGCCATAGCTAGATACAGCCATAAAATCCATTTCAAGATATGTATCTGTTCTCTTTAATAAATCTGCCATAAATGGCATTGCGCCCTTTAGTACACCAATTGCAAGAGGTACTGTATTTTTGTAATCCTCTGCAATAATCGCACCTAGTTCGTGCACCTTTTCCTGTATTTGTTCTTCAGAAATTAATACTTTTTCGATATCTTGATTCATCATTTCATTATCCTCCCGGAAGACTCCTTGCTTTTGTAGTGAATAATCATATATTTATCCCTCTTTGCTATCTCTTTCGAAGTAGCAAATGCAGATCGTTTCAACAAGGGTACCCAAATAATATTTCCACTTGCGTCACAAACGATCGGCCACTCTTCTCTTTTTTCTTTAGGTACTTTCGCTTCGATAAAAATAGCTTTTATCTTTTTTGTACCATCCATACCTTGTATTGACATGCGATCTCCATTTTCCCTAGAACGGATACGAAGTGGATACGATATATCATTATACTTAGCAACAAATACTGTTTCATTCATGCTACTTGGTATATCTTCGCTCACCTCTGTTACAAGTTTATCCCCATTCGGCAATGTAATTGTCCCAGGCACTGATAAATCTTGCGAAAAAGGAGAAACAATTTCTTGTTTAAATCCAAAGCTACATTCTTCGTATGTGCGAACAATTTTCAAACCACCTGGAAAATCAAGTGAACCTGAGGGTTGTGTCCGCTTAAAAAATTCAATCACCTTGTCAATATGTATAGAAGAAAGCGAAGATGGAATCTTATATTCATAAAGATAGTTTAATATTAGTTGAATCCCTCTCCTTTGTAAAGGCATAGACATGGATTCAAAGGCAGGAATTGATAAGCTAATTTGTTTATCGCTTTTTTTTGTAATTACTTTATTCATCTTCTCAAAAGCTAATTCCTGCAAATATGCCTCATCCTCTTGCATCTGCACGCTAAATTTTTGAAATTTCTCATGCATTTGTGGATTTTCCTCTTTCAAATAAGGAAGGACATATTTACGTAATCGATTCCTTGTATATACTTCCTTTTTATTACTCGGATCTATACGTGGGATTACTTTTAGCTTATTACAGTAATCAACAATTTCTTCCTTAGTTACTCCAAGTAACGGCCTAATTAAATATCCATTATGAAAAGGACGCTTCACTGCAATTCCTGCGTACCCTTTCGGAGTACTTCCTCGTACAAGGCGCATTAAAATCGTCTCTACTTGATCATCTCCATGATGGCCAAGAGCTACATATCTCGCATCATATTTCTTCATTATTCTTTCCAAAAATGCATATCTGCATTCTCTAGCAGCAACTTGTGCATTCATTCCATATTGCTGTTGATATTGCGACACATTAACCCTTATCGTTTCGCAAATAATTCCTAACTCTTTGCAAAGATTACGTACAAACTGTAGGTCCTCATGAGATTCATCACCTCTAAACATGTGATCCACATGGGCTACTACAATTTCGAGCTGCTTTTCTGCTCTTTTTTCTAACAAATAATATAGAAGAGCCAAAGAGTCAGGGCCACCAGAAACCCCTACAACAATTGTTGAATGTTCCTTTAATACATCATGCCGCTTTACAAAGTCATCTACTTTTTCAACAAATGTATCTTTCAACTTCGCAATCACCTTTCATTAAACAAGAACAGCAACATTAGTTACCTTGTATATAATGGTACAACTTTTACAAACATTGTGCAAAAAAAAGATGTACAAAATTCACATTTTTATCTTACATCCCCTCTGTATATTCACAAAAGTAATAACATTACCTTTTTTAATCAAAAAGACCTAGGCATTTACCTAGGTCTTTTCAGTAATAATTTAATTTATTGCGCCTGCATTCCTACTATCGGAATCGTGGCCCACTTCGGCATATTTTTCTTTACCTTTGCCACCACAATAGTCATATCATCATTTATATAACCATCGCCAGACCTAATTACTTCTTCCATGATGATATCAGCAATTTCTTGTGGATCTTCTGTTTGTAGTTCTTTAATTTTACGTTTTATCCATAATTCGTGATTCTCCACATGTTGCGCTCCCTCAAAAATACCATCGCTCATCATGATAAGAATATCTCCCGTTTTTAATTGTTCACCAACCACATCAACTTCAACATCTTCAATGATTCCAATCGGTAAATTACTTGCTTCAATTTTCAAAATATTATTTCCGCGTTTAACAAAACTCGGCGTCGATCCAACCTTTAAAAACTTCGCACTCGCATCCCGTAAATCTACCATAGCTAAGTCAAGTGTTGTATACATCTCCTCTGTCGTTCTTAAAGAAAGAATTGAATTGATGGACTTAATCGCTATTTCTTCATCAATACCTGATTGAAGTATCTTTTGTAATAATTTTACCGTTTCCTTACTCTCCATATGAGCCCTTTGCCCATTTCCCATACCATCACTAATCGCAAGTGCATATTTACCAACACTTAAATCCATCATCGCATAGGAATCACCTGAAACAAATCCACCACCTTTTGCAGCTGTGGCCAATCCTGTATCAAGAGAATACGTCTTCGCTGAACCAAATGATATTAAACTATGACCATTTGGATAAGAGGATTTCTCTTCATGCTTAACGACAATATTTTCTTTTAAAATATCTGAAAGCATCGGCGCAACCAACTTCTCACATTCTCCATGCTCATTAGATGCAGCTGGAATCAACATTTCAATATCAATACTTCCTCTATCTAAACAATAAATATCAACATGCTCCACTTCGACGCCGAAATCGCGAAATGCTTGCAAAATCTGTTCTTCTTGCACTTGGTGGTTTTCTCGTTCTCGTTGTATCTCCTTAGCGAAATCTTCCATTACTTTTGATACACCTAGTAATTGCTCCGCTACAATTCTACGATTTTCTTTCATTTGTTTGCGTAATTTCTGTCCCTCATAGAAGTGATCTAATTCACCCGCTACTAAATCTGTCACTTTCTTCCCTCTCACACAATGCTTGTCCCATTCGCGAACTAACTTCCGATTATGTTGCAACGTTCCTTCTTCCGTTTCGCTCATTATTTGTTTCATATAATCGTACGTTTTATCGAAATTAACTACCCAGCATTGATCTTTTTTAAAGCATGTTTGGCATGTTTTCGCAGTAATTGTACTTAAAAATAAATCCGCTTCTGTTTCTTTATCTTCCTCTTCCACATATCCATATACAGAAAAGCTATTAGACAAAGCAGCAAATACATTAGCAAATTGATTGATTTTGTTCGCCGTAACATCGCGCATCCTTCTTAAATATTGTTGTTGATCTTGTGAATGCTCCTGTGTACCCGGCATAAATTTAGCAATACGATCCATAACAAGTTTCGGTGTTAATAAGAAGAAAACAATCGCCACACCAGATTCAATTAAAGTTGTTACAATACTTGTTTGCTTGTCTACATATAACGTAATTAAACTTGTACCAATTAATAAACCTAAACTAACTCCTATACGTTTCCCTTCTTTTAACAATCCACCAAGCAATCCTGAAAAGGCAAGGAGACTAAGTTGAGACAAGCTAGACACATTCGCTAAACTTAATATTAATCCAGTAACGACTCCCACTGTGGATCCTGTAGCCGCACCGGCAATAAAGGCAAATACTAATACTAAATATCTAGTGAAAATATGTTGAATAGAAGCATCATAAACAAACCAATCTGTTGTACCCGTTAAAACAGATGCTAGTAATATAATTAAACAAACAATTTCTTCTGTTTCTAACGCTTGTTGTTTCCCTTTCCTTTCCACTAAAAGCGGAACACTTTGTAAAAATATCATCGTTAATACGAAGCTAAGCCCTGCTTCAATCGTACTAACGAGCAAATCATACATGGTGACAGTTTGCTGTGCAAAATATACAACAACTAAATGTGCGGTTAATGCGGAGATAAATACTTGGAATGGTACAAGTCCAACAGTTTTACGTGTAAACCGACTAAAGAAGATATTATAAATAAAGAACGTAAAAATAGATGCAAAAGTAAAAAATAAATTATCTATCGAAACTGAAAGTGCCCCACCCATGAGAGCTAAGAACGCGAGCGGCATTTTATCTCGCTTCATAACATAAACAGCAGCAAAAAACGGCAATGCAAACGGTAAAATGTTTGTTAATATATATGCTCGTCCCAAAAGAAAACCAATAACAACAATAATGAACCCCCATCTAAAGAAAACTTGTTCAAACTTCATTCGCAACTTACTCGTCCACTTTATTGTTCCAAGCTGACTTTCATTCATCGCCAATGCACTTGTATTCATAGTATTCCTTCCTGCTTTAGGCATATTTTTAACACCACCTGCATAGTTTAATTACTGTCATTATAAAAGATGATTATTGGGATTTTTGTCAAAACAACAGTTCTCACTTTTATAATCGTTCGACTTTTTATTCGAAATAACTCTACATATATACATGGTATTTAATTTATTTAAAGATAATTAAAAGAATGTTCAGAAAATATAGGGCGATTTTGTAGAAGTATTGTATGTCTGAATTTATTTAACAAAAAAAGATCATGCAATTTGCATGATCTTTTTAGATGACCCGTACGGGATTCGAACCCGTGTTACCGCCGTGAAAGGGCGGTGTCTTAACCACTTGACCAACGGGCCGTTAAATTAAATATAGCGGCGGAGGGGATCGAACCCCCGACCTCACGGGTATGAACCGTACGCTCTAGCCAGCTGAGCTACACCGCCATGTCGTCTTATTTAACGGACAATTAGTATCTTACATCAGATATACTTTAAAGTCAACACATCTCAAAAACTTTTTTAAAATATATTCTCCCATATAAAAAAGCACCCCGAGTAATCACTCTGGGTACCTCTCTATATGTTAAGAATTAAACGGACTTATTATCCGCGACGTGCGCCACGGCCACCACGTTTAGATTCTGTGTTACGCTTTAAAGAAGTTAAACGATCTTCACTATCTTTTAAAAAGCGTGCCATCTTTTGCTCAAATGTTTCTTTTGGAGCTCGGTCGTTACCACCACCGCGGTTATCTCTGTTGAAAGAACGATTATTACGTTGTGGACGTCCAGAACGTTGTTGATCACCACCGCGTTGGTATTCACCACGTGGACGATCTCCTTCTGTTTTTTCACGTTCTTTCGCTTTTTTAATAGATAGACCAATTTTTCCATCTTTTTCAACATTAATAACTTTTACTTCTACTTGGTCGCCCACTTTTAAGTGATCGTTGATATCTTTCACATAATTATCAGCAACCTCACTAATATGAACAAGACCCGTTAAGCCTTCTGGCAGCTCCACAAAAGCCCCAAAATTTGTAATACCTGTTACTTTACCCTGTAACTTGCTGCCTACCTCGATTGACATAAAAAAAATGCTCCTCCTTAGTGGTTAAAAAGTCAAATTTTACTTTATTATATATAATCCTAAAATATAGTGTCAATAAGACATACTCTACTTAGAAACAGGAAAAATTATCTCCCCTTTTCCGGAGAAGAAATAATCCCTTCTAGCAATCTTTAAAACGTACTCTTCATCATTCAACTTTTGAACTTCATCTTTTAGATTCTTTTCTTTTTTCGTTAATGAATCCAGTTCTTTTTTCATGTCCTTAACTTTTGCTTCTTTTGCTTTAATGGAACTGTTTTGTTGATAAAACGTCACACTAATACTAGCAATAATTGTAAAAGCAAAGACAAGAAAAACCGCTAAACGGCGATAAAGTCGCTTCCCGTTCTCATCCGTTTGTATTATATGCTCTTTAACAGGATTTGGACTCTGTTTTTCGATTGTTCTTTGTCTCAGTTCCCTCATTTCCGAGGTCCCCCTAACTTCTTTTTTATACGCTCCCATAATTGGAAGATATGTCCCTTCAATTTTGCTACATATTGCAGGAACCCTACATGCTTCATTATAAAAAGTTTAACACGATTAGGGAGAAGTTTCCATATGAGCGAAGCAATAAATCGAACAGGCCAGACAAAAACTTTCCATATGAAAAGTAATATCCAAATCACCATTTTCCATAACACATGTCCAATTGAAAGCAGTATACGAAATAAGAATAATATAAATGCAATAAATAGCTGCGCTATAATAATAACAGGTTTTATCATGAGTAGCTGTATAATTCGAACAAAAAATTGTGTTGTTTGTACAAAAATATAGATGAGAAAATTTAACATCTTCATGTATAATGCTTTCAATAAGCTTTGATATGCTGCAAAACCACATAATAATGCCAAAAATACATATATACGTAGTTCAGCTTCATTCACAAGCAGTAATACATAAAAAACGAATAATGCTTGGACAATCCAAAATAGTATATCGTGTATAAATACAAGCCAACGCTTCCGCTCTTGGCGTTTTAAAAACCGTTGATATGTATCTAAAGATGCACCAATCCAAGCACCCATTCCAATCATTGAAAGCATTGTATACAGCTGGACTGTTAGGCTCATTTAAACAACTTACTAAAGAAGCCTTTAGTTTTCTCCCCTTGGTTCTCATCAATATACAGCATCTCATGAACTTTCCCTTTAATCGATACAACACCCTTTTCTACATCTAAATTCTTCATTTGCAAATTTTGACCACGAATTGTTAAAAAGCCCATTACAGTCTCGAGTAAAAATTCTTCGCTATCAAAACTCTCCACTTGCTTTACACCAGTAATATCGATTACACGCCTGCCACGCATGATAATATCATGCTCTACAGAAACATTTTGTTGATTAGAAGACATAGGTGAGTAACCATTATTCACGAAAATCCCCCCATAGCTTTATACTAGCTAATAGTAATGTATGAAGGGGCAACCGACTTTAGAACAAGCCTTCTTCCGCTTTTACTTTTTCTTCGCGAACCATACTATACATGTTTGCCGCATCTTCTTTTTTAGTTGTTTCTTTCAATTCGTTTACTTTCACAGTTACTATTTTTTGACCGAAACGAATTGTTAATTCATCATCCACTTTTACATCTGAACTCGCTTTTGCCACTTGGCCATTGATCGATATTCTTCCTTGATCAGATACTTCTTTTGCTAATGTTCTTCTTTTAATTAAACGTGATACTTTCAAAAACTTATCTAGACGCATATCAAATCCCCCTATTAGCGCTCTGTTTGTTTTGCCTCTTCCCATAAAACATCTAACTGTTCTAATGATAAATCTTGCATTTCTTTATTCATTTCGGCTACTTTTGCTTCCATGTATAAAAAACGGCCCATAAATTTCTCATTAGTTGAACGTAACGCTTCTTCTGGATCTAAGTTATAATGACGAGCTATATTAACAAATGCAAATAGTAAATCACCAAATTCACCTAGCATCTTTTCCTCATCCATATTTATAACTTCTTGCTGGAATTCTTGCCATTCTTCTAAGGCTTTCTCTATCATCGGCTGCACATCAACCCAATCAAACCCAACTTTTCCAGCCTTCTTCTGAATTTCATAAGCACGCATTAATTGCGGTAAACTTTTTGGAATTCCGGTTAAAACAGATTCTTTTACGAATCCTTTTTCTTGTTTTTTAATTTCTTCCCAATTCACAATCACTTCATCAGCATTATTTACATCTGTATTTCCAAACACATGTGGATGACGACGAACCATTTTCTCAGATAAAGTTCGAATAATATCATCTATCGAGAACCAACCTTCATCCTCTCCAATTTGGGCATGGAGCATAACTTGCAATAATATATCACCCAGCTCTTCTACTAAGTGATCATCATCCTCTTCATCAATTGCTTCTAACACTTCATACGCTTCTTCAATTAAGTATTTCTTTAAAGATTGATGCGTCTGCTTTTTATCCCACGGACAACCATTCGGTCCACGCAGATCAGCTATAATTTCTCTAAGCACATCAAACTGCTGATATAAGGACGCACGTTCCTTAACTGGCGGTACATATACACTCGTTAAATTATTTAATTCCGTTTCATGATCTAACATGTATAACGGCACCTTTTTCACTTGCTCAAATGAAGTTCCTGCAGCTGTTACGATGTATACCTCGTAATCATCTGGCAACATCTCCATTAACGTTAGCTTCACATCCGAAGCAACGAACGCATCATACACTTGGCAAAAGATTAAATGTTGACGTAATTCTAATTGCCCTCTTTCAAATGATGTAGCATCAATTAATTGGAACCCTTCGATCGGATCAATCTTTAAACTTGCAAACATCGGATCAAGGAAACTTTGTCCGCCTTCAATTCGCACTTCAACATTTGCCACTTCTCCTTTTTGCAAAAGGAGCTGAACTGTTCTTTCTGCTACAAGCGGATGACCTGGAACAGCATAAATAATTTCTGCACCTTTAGCTTGTTCCAGTAATGTATTCGCGATTGTTTCATATACGATTTCAAATGTATCATGTGCTTCATATACATTATCAAAAGCCGTATACTTTATACCTTCTTTTCCCAATTCTTCTATAACTGGATGCTCCTTCGTTCTAACAAACATATGGTCCGCTTCTTTTATCTTTCGATATACACCCATCGTCAACTGATCTAACTCGCCAGCACCTAATCCCAAAACAGTAATGATTCCACTCACAACCTGCCACCTCTATCCACTCTTCTTCAATGAACCTTCTTTTTTCTCTTGTTTCATAACGGTTCCTAATTCTTCTTTTGTAAATACACATAATTTTAAAATTAGAAACGTATATGTCAATCCACCAATAGCTACACCTAACAACGCTTCAATTGTTGCGATTCCTCTATGTCCTGCATCAATTACTAATCCAGACATTTGTGATACACGCATAAATACTATTAATACAAATCCCATACCGATACCACTAATAGCTATACCTAACATATTCCGCTTATCAATAAGTGACCCCGATACAGCTTGCATAAGTAATCCACTATTTAGCAAGGCGATTACAATAAGCGTAACTAAAGTTGCAATTGCAGCTCCTTTCACATCAAAGTACGGCATTAATATATAGTTTAAAGCTAGCTTCAAACAACCTCCAAATACAACGAATATTGCTGGTTTTAATGTTTGTCCCAACCCCTGCAAAATAGAAGCAGTTGTAATTGACAATGAACTAAATAAAATAGATAAAGATAAAATCGATAGCACATCTGATCCATCACCATTTTCAAACAACATAATATTTGTAGGTTGAATAATACAAGTTAATCCAATAGCCGATGCAAATCCAATAACAAATGTTATTTTCATTGCTAACTTTACCTTTTCTTGAATAAATGAAAGATCTCCTCTTTCCTTCGCCGCTGTAATAATAGGAATAAGTGACAACGAGAAAGAAGTTGTCACAACAGTACCTAGTTGCATAAGCGGGATGCTTCTATCATAAACCCCTTTTAGTACCTTTGCATTTTCAACTTGCTCTCCCGCACGGATAAGCAAAGTATAAAAGGAAACAGAATCAGCCATTTGTATAAAAATAAGGACTAAATTACTAACACAAATCGCTAAACCCTGCCAAAAAAGGATTTTAATAATCCTTTTTTTATTTCCAATACTCTTCCAACTTTTGAAGAAAATAGCTCGAAAATCATGGCGCATATAAAGTAAAAGTACAATAATCCCAATAAGCCCGCCTGCGATCGAACCTACCATAGCACCTGCACCTACTGTATATAGGTCAAATCCGTGAGCAATAAGGAATAGTGATAAAAATACAATAATAGAAACACGAATCGTTTGTTCAATTACTTGCGAAACAGCTGTCGGCATCATATTATTGAACCCTTGAAAATACCCTCTCGCTACAGATAAGAATGGCATTAGTAGAAATGAAAACGAAATAACACGTAATAATTTATCTAAATGTATATCGCCCATAGCCGATGCAATTGTTTCGGCCCCAAAGAATAATGTAAAAAATCCTATAAAGCCAATCCCTAATAAAAACCAAAAAGATACACAAATAATTTCTTCTGCTTCTTTTTGTTTTCCTCGTTCTAATCTTTCTGCGACCATTTTTGAAATAATAATGGGAAATCCATAAGTAGCTAAAATTAAACAAAATCCATAAAACGGATAAATTTGTTGGTAAATATAAAAACCAATATCACCCGCTATATTTTGATATGGAATACGGTAAAAAGCGCTTAATACTTTCGTAACAAAACTTGCGATTGTTAATATAATAGCCCCACGCCAAAAGGCTTGATACTTCTTCGCTTCCATACAAGAAAACTCCTTTTTCTATTCTCACCCCTCGTATTATATCATAAAGAAAAAAACAAACTCCCTTGCATACGCGAGTAATAATGGCTTCTTTCAATTTCAAAAATATCCAACGAAAAAAGGTAGCAAAGCGCTACCTTCATTCGATATACCTACATCTCCAAATAATTGATTTCTTAAGAAGAAATATCATAATTAGGAAAGATTGCTACTTCTAAAATTCGATATGGCCTTACTGCTCCATTTGTTTCGCTAAAAAGCTTGCAGCTGTATTTACTGACTTATGCTCTACTTCACTTATAATAGCCTCTTTAGAGAAGATAATAACAGCTCCAATTGGATCTCCATTCGCAACAATCGGGCCAATTGTATAGGAGCTAACTCTTTCTGCTACTCCATCAATAATTGAAATTTCACTTTCATCTGTCATAATTACAGACTTACGCTCTTCCATTGTCTTCTCAATTAAATCGCCAACACTTTTATTTAAGTATTCTTTTTTAGATACGCCCGCTACTGCGATAATAGAATCACGATCGCATACAAGCACATTATGTCCTAAGCTATCGTATAAAGCTTCCGTATATTCTTTTGCAAAATCACCTAGTTCACTAATCGGAGAATATTTTTTCAAAATGACTTCTCCATCGCGATCAACAAAAATCTCTAAAGGGTCTCCCTCACGAATACGTAAAGTTCTACGAATTTCCTTCGGAATTACTACCCTGCCTAAATCATCAATTCGACGTACGATTCCAGTTGCTTTCATTCTAATGCTGCCTCACTTTCTACTGATGATCAAAGTGGTGAATTTACCTGTTCATGTAAAAATCACCAACTGTTAAACATAGTATTTTACACATTAGTTCTTCTATGCACGTCGAATTGCATTTTTTTATCTTATATTAGGCATTTATTACTTCTTTTTTTACATCTGGCAAACCTTTTAATAAATTTTCAGCAATTGTTAACCATTTCGATGTCTCTAAACCATTCGTTTTCATAACAATTTTCAATTGTGAACCTTCCATGCCAAGACCGATCATACGACCAAAGCTATTCCCAAGCATGAATAATTTTCCACCATCGATATTTTGGCTCGCTTGTTCAGAAAACAGGAATGTTACTTCAAATTTATTTTGCTTAATTAACTCAATTTGTTCTTTCATTGCCAACACTTTAATGTTTGCGATTTGTAATAAATAACCAACTTCTTGTGGATAATCGCCAAATCTATCGATCATCTCTTCCTGCAACTCTTCAATATCCTCAATTGCAGAAACACCTCTAAATTGTTTATACATCATAATTTTTTGTTTACTATCTGAAATATAAGCATCCGGTAAATATGCATCTACTTCTAAGTCAATTTCAACATTAACCGTATTTTCAACTCCGTCTGTTCCTCTACGTTGTTCAATTGCATCTTTTAACATTTGAGAATACAGATCAAATCCGACAGAATCAATAAATCCATGTTGTTCTGCCCCTAACAAGTTACCCGCACCACGAATTGATAAGTCTCTCATCGCAATTTTGAAACCAGATCCAAGCTCTGTGAACTCTTTAATTGCCTGCAAACGCTTCTCTGCAACTTCCGATAACACTTTATCACGTTTGTATGCAAAGTATGCATACGCGACGCGATTAGAACGTCCAACGCGCCCACGAAGCTGATACAACTGCGATAATCCCATACGATCTGCATCAAATACAATTAATGTATTTACATTCGGAATATCTACACCCGTCTCAATAATAGTTGTACTTACAAGAACATCATGCTGTCCTTCTAAAAACGATAGCATAACAGACTCTAATTCACCTTCATTCATTTTCCCGTGTGCGTATGTTACACGCGCATCTGGAACTAACATCGAAATTTCATCTGCTTTTCTTTCAATATCCTCCACACGGTTATATAGGAAGTAAATTTGACCACCTCTTGCAAGCTCTCGCTCTATCGCTTCTCGCATTAACGCTGGATTATACTCTACTACATATGTTTGTACTGGGAAACGATTCTCTGGCGGTGTCTCAATAACAGATAAATCGCGCACACCAAGCATAGACATATGTAGGGTACGTGGAATCGGCGTTGCCGTTAATGTTAACACGTCAACATTTGCTTTCAATTGTTTAATTTTTTCTTTATGCGTAACGCCGAATCTTTGTTCCTCATCAATAATAAGAAGTCCTAAATCTTTATAAGTAACATCTTTAGATAAAATACGATGCGTTCCGATTACAATATCCACCGTTCCATCTTTTAAACCCTTAATCGTTTCATTTTGTTGTTTCCGCGTACGGAATCTACTTAGTAACCCTATATTAATTGGGTAATCTTGAAAACGCTCTCGAATTGTTTCATAGTGTTGTTGCGCAAGGATTGTTGTCGGTACTAAAATCGCAACTTGTTTTTCATCCATAATTGCTTTAAATGCCGCACGAATAGCTACTTCAGTCTTTCCATACCCTACGTCACCACAAAGAAGCCTATCCATCGGACGTCCGCGTTCCATATCTTTCTTAATCTCTTCAATAGAACGTAATTGATCCTCTGTCTCTTGATATGGGAAAGAAGATTCAAATTCTTGTTGTTCTGCCGTATCTGGCGTATATGCATAACCTTTTGAAGCTTCGCGCTCGGCATATAATTTAATTAGGTCATCTGCAATGTCTTGTACAGATTTTTCAACTTTCGTTTTGACCTTCTTCCAATCATTTCCGCCCAATTTATAAACTTTTGGATCCTTACCTTCAGATCCTACATATTTTTGCACTTGGTCAATTTGTTCAATTGGAACGTATAACTTATCATTACCTTGATATTTAATATTTAAATAATCTTTATGAACACCGTTAATCTCTAATGTCTCAATACCTAAAAATTTACCTATACCATGGTTTACATGAACTACATAGTCTCCAACTTTTAATTCCGAATAACTTTTAATACGTTCAGCGTTAGATAACTTTTGTTTGCGTTGCGATTTTTTAACTTTCTTATGAAAAAGCTCTTTTTCAGTAATAACAACAAACTTTTGCATCGGCATTTCAAATCCTGCATGTAAATCACCTACAGCAATTTGTAACCTTCCAGGCAATAAGATATCTGTGGCCTCCACAATGTCTGCATCAATATCATAATCACTTAAAATATGTTGTAATTTTTTCACACGTTCATCATCTGTTCCGAGCACAACGGTCGTAAACTGTCCTTCATTCCATCTATCAATTTCAGTTTTTAACAACTGCATCTGCCCGTGGAAATCTTGCATCGTTTTACACGTCACATTCACAATGTTTTGCGGATGTGTATGTGCTATATGACGTAAGAATAACGTTAAATATACAAAACTTCTTTTTTTATGATGAAGAAACTCCTCAAATGAGTGGGAGAAAGATAAATCCTGAATAATTGTTCCTTCACCAAGAAGTGAGATATACCATTCCGCTTCTTCTGTTTCAAGATGTGATGCTGTTTCTTGAATACGGGAAAGCTCATCTAAAATAACTACACCATTTTCCGGTAAATAATCTATCAGACTAGCAGGTTCTTTATAAAAAATAGATAAGTATTTAAACATTTGTTCTATACTTTGCCCATTTTTCAACATTTCAATTTCATGACTTACCGTCTCAAGCACCGTAGTCTTTAATTTATCATCGGAAAGCTTTTGCATCGTTTTAGTCAAGCCTTCTTCAAGCTGCTTAATTCCCGATTTCAATTCTTCCTGTGAAAATAAAAACTCTGTTGCCGGACCAAACCTAACACTTTCCCTTTTATCTTGAGAGCGCTGTTCTTCCACATCAAATAATCGAATAGAATCGACTTCTGTATCGAAGAATTCAATGCGAAACGGTAATTCTTCAGTTAATGGATAAATATCTAATATTCCCCCGCGCAGACTGAACTCCCCTGGAGCTTCTACCATCGACTTACGCTCATAACCAATATGATGTAAAGTATGCAAGAGTGCATCTAAATCAATCTCTTGCCCTAGATTGATTTCAATTTGCCTTTGCTTCCACAATTCTTTTATTGGTAAAAATCTACGTAGTCCTGCAACTGGCGCTACAATAATCCCATTCTCTCCCGCAGCTAAGCGATTTAACACTTCAATGCGCTGCGCCTTCAATTCTGGACTTGCAACACCAATTTCTGACGCAATCAATTCATTTACTGGATATAGCCATACATCTTTTTCACCAAGTAACGCCACTAAATCTTCATGTACTTTTTGTGCTTGGTATAAATTGTGCGTCACAATAAGTTGTGATTTTTTTGTTTTTTTATATAAAGCTGCCATTAATAATGAACGAGAGGATGTTGCCATACCCGATACAAGTTGCTCTTTCAACCCATCTTCCAGCCCATTAATAACCGATTGTATCTCTTCATTTTTATAAAATTGCTCTAATAAACCTATCATTATCAAAACTCCTCTCAACATAAAGAGCAAGTTACTATATTTTATGCAAATATTTTGGAAAAAGAAAACAGAAAAATGCTTTGGACATGCCAAAGCGACAACATTTTATTGCAGAAATTTTTCATATTCATAATACTCAGGATAAGATGCTAGCGTTTCTTGACACGATTCACAAATCGTTTTTATATATATATTTCCATTCTCATGAAAATGAATCATATCCACTACTTCTTGCTCTGTTAGTTGAAACAAAACGTCGCTATATACTTTTTCTGCGATAATGGAACCTACATTGTTCCCACAATGTCTGCAGTAATAATATCCTTCCATACTAGCCTCCTAAATATCCAATTACTACTAGTATGGGTTAAAATAAAATAAAATATTCCCAATTATACGCCTAACTATTGAAAGTATTCATGATTTGAAGAAAAGGCTTATTTAACCATTCCTCACATGCATCAGCTGCTTTTTCAATGGACTGATTGACACCGGAAGTTTCTTCAGACGTAAAACGCCCTAATACATAATCCACTACTTTCATCCCATTTTTTGGACGATCGATTCCCATGCGGATACGTTGAAATTCTTGTGTTCCTAAATGTGAAATTGTTGATTTTACACCATTATGTCCACCCGCACTACCTTTCATACGAAGGCGTAATTTACCTACAGGAATATCTAAATCATCGTACATGACAATGAAGTCCTCGACATCAATTTTATAATAATCCATGAGCGGACGGATACTTTCTCCAGATAAATTCATATATGTAAGTGGTTTTAGTAAGATTACTTTTTCCCCGTTAACAAAGCCTGCACCAAATAACCCTTTGAATTTTTGTTCATTCAAAGAAATATTCCAACGCTTTGCAAGTTCATCAATCGCCATAAACCCAATATTATGCCTTGTTAATTCATATTCTCTACCTGGGTTCCCAAGTCCTACTATTAATTTCATTCTTGTACCACTACTTTCTTTTTTCGATACGAAAAGACGTAACCAAGCTTGGTTACGTCTCATTCTATCCAATTAATTGAATAATACACTTACAGATTCTTCTTCGTATACACGAATGATTGCTTCTCCGATTAATGGAGCAACTGAAAGTTCATGTACCTTATCAATTTTCTTGTCTTCTGGTAATACAATAGAGTTCGTTACAACTAACTCTTTAATGTTCGAATTTTGAATACGCTCAATTGCTGGGCCAGATAATACTGGGTGTGTACAGCAAGCATATACTTCAGAAGCACCGTTCTCAACAAGAGCGTTTGCCGCTAATGTAATTGTACCAGCTGTATCAATGATGTCATCAATTAAAATTGCTGTTTTGCCTTCAATGTTACCGATAATGTTCATTACCTCTGATACATTCGGACGAGGACGACGCTTATCGATAATAGCGATTGGCGCTTTAAGACGATCTGCCATTTTTCTAGCACGAGTTACACCACCGTGATCAGGAGACACGATTACGATATCTTTAAGACCTTTTGTCTCAAAGTAATCTGAAAGAATCGGTACACCCATTAAGTGGTCGATTGGGATATCAAAGAATCCTTGAATTTGTGGAGCATGTAAATCTAGAGTGATTACACGAGTTGCACCTGCTGTTTCAAGCAAGTTTGCTACAAGTTTCGATGTAATTGGTTCACGAGAACGCGCTTTACGGTCTTGACGCGCATAACCATAGTAAGGAATAACAATATTAATTGTTTTTGCAGATGCACGTTTTAATGCATCGATCATAATAAGTAATTCCATGATATGTTCGTTTACTGGGAAGCTTGTAGATTGAATAATGAATACATCGCAACCACGGATACTTTCTTCAATGTTAATTTGAACTTCTCCATCACTAAAACGATCAACAGAACATTTTCCTAGCCCTACTCCAATATGCTTTGCGATTTGCTCAGCAAGTTCCTTATTAGAGTTTAAAGAGAATACTTTCAAATTAGAATTTAGATATTGAGTCGACATCTAGATTAACCCTCCACATTATGATTTTTTCTTATTCAGCAATTGATCAACATAGTCTTCTTTGTTAACTTGACGTGCACGTGCTACTGATAATGCTTTTGATGGAACATTCTCTGTAATTGTAGAGCCTGCTGCCACATAAGCACCATCTTCAACTGTTACAGGAGCAACAAGATTTGAATTACATCCAATAAATACCCCGTTACCAATCACAGTTTTAAATTTATTCTTGCCGTCGTAGTTCACCGTAATTGAACCACAACCAAGATTCACGTCTTCTCCAACTTGTGCATCCCCGATATAACTTAAGTGTGAAGCTTTACTTCTATTACCAAAAACAGTTTTTTTGATTTCTACGAAGTTTCCAACGCGCACTTCATCTCCAATAACTGAATCTGGGCGAATATGTGCAAATGGACCAACCGATACTTCTGTACCAAGTTTACTTTCATGTACAGTAGATTGACGAATTACCGTACGATCTCCAATTTCACTATCGCGAATTACTGTATGTGGTCCAATTTCACAATCAGAACCAATTACAGTGTTACCCTCAATAACTGTTCCTGGGTGAAGAACTGTATCACTGCCAATAATTGCATCAGCAGAAATGTATGTGTTACTTGGATCAATGATTGTAACACCATTCACCATATTCTTTCGGTTGATACGGTTTTTCATAATAATTTCCGCTTGCGATAGAGCGACTCTGTCGTTAACACCTAACGTTTCATCGAAGTGCTCTGTTTGATAAGCTGATACGATATGACCTTCATTTTTTAAAATCTCAATAACATCCGGAAGGTAATATTCACCTTGTACATTATCATTTGAAACTTTAGAAAGTGAAGCAAATAGAGCTTTATTATCAAAACAATACGTACCTGTATTGATTTCTTTAATAGCTAATTCTTTTTCATTTGCATCCTTATGCTCAACAATCTTTTCAACATGACCATTCTCATTACGAACGATACGGCCATATCCAGCAGGCTCTTCTATGTACGCTGTTAGCACCGTCGCCATTGCTCCCGCTTCTTCGTGTTGCTGAAGCAATGCTTCCATCGTTTCAGCAGTTATTAGAGGTGTATCACCACAAATAACTAAAGTTGTTCCTTCTTCATTTGCAAGTACACTTGCAGCTTGGTCTACAGCATGAGCTGTACCAAGTTGTTCTGCTTGTAATGCAAACTCACTTACGTTTCCTAGCTGTTCTTGTACCTTTTCGGCACCATGTCCAACGACTGTTACAAGTTTCTGCAATCCTAATTGAGATACTTGATCGACTACATGTTGTACCATCGGTTTTCCACATACAGGATGAAGCACTTTGTATAGCTTGGACTTCATACGTGTGCCTTTACCTGCAGCTAGAATCACTGCAAATCTGTTTGACATATAGACCCTCCATCGCAACCTATTTATCCATTAAAGATATTATCCTAAATCATCATATATTTCAAGAAACACATTATAACTATTAAATTTTACCATAATTCTTATACGATGTTTTACTCTTTAGTATCTTTTTTAAGAAATAAGCTATACTATTTTAAATGATTTTGAAAAAATTAGAAGTTTTTCATTTTTATTTTAATGTAATATGAATATTTAAAATAAGAAACGTGCAAAATTCCACAAAAAAAACAAACCCCTGTAAATGCTTACAGGAGTTTGCTACAAAATTATAGGGCTTTCTTTAAGAAGCCCTTTTCATTCGAATTTTACGAAGCGCCTGCTTCTTCAAACTCAACTTCTTCTAACTCGCCTAAACGGTGATACTCTGCTAAAACCGCATCTTGAATTTTAGAACGTGTGTTAGAATTAATTGGATGTGCAATGTCACGGAATTCTCCATCTGGAGTACGTTTACTTGGCATTGCTACAAATAATCCATTATTGCCATCAATTACACGAATATCATGAACAACAAATTCATGGTCTAGAGTAATAGAGGCAATCGCTCTCATACGGCCTTCTGTGTTTACGCGGCGTAATCTTACGTCA
This sequence comes from Bacillus cereus group sp. BfR-BA-01310, assembly GCF_022664325.1. NCBI lineage: Bacteria > Bacillati > Bacillota > Bacilli > Caryophanales > Bacillaceae > Bacillus > Bacillus cereus group sp. BfR-BA-01310. The sequence goes on from NZ_JAKUHD010000025.1 coordinate 31,965, forward strand.
GTCACTTCCATCTTGTGTTCACCACCCTTTTCTAAATAAGCGATATATTTGTATAAATTCCACAAATTTTCTATTTTCCCTTTAATTTTTTAAAAATTTTTAAGATAAAAATTTTTAAATTAGTTGAATATAAGAATTAGTGGAGGTTATCGCTTACAAAGACTTACTTCACTAGGGCAATTACTTCAATTTCAACTGAAACATCTTTCGGTAATTTTGCTACTTGTACACAAGAACGAGCTGGTTTATGAGTAGAGAAATAAGAGCCATATACTTCATTAACAGCATTAAAATCATCCATATCCTTTAAGAATACTGTCGTTTTTACCACTGTATCAAATGAAGCACCTGCTTCTTCTAATACCGCTTGTAAATTTTGAAATACTTGCTCTGTTTGTACTGTCACATCTCCTGTTACAAGTTCCCCACTTGTAGTTAATGGAATTTGTCCCGAACTATAGAACATATTATTTACAATAATCCCTTGTGAATATGGCCCAATCGCTTGTGGCGCTTTGCTTGTTTGAACAACCTTCATATTTTTCACCCTTTAATATTTATTTTTACTATTTAAAAATAGTGCAACAAAGGCAGTTTGTCCATCTATTTTATCATTTATAAATAGGGATAAAAAAAAGATAAAGCTATCTGCTTTATCTTTCTACTCGGCCTCTACAAGCCCCTCATCAAATGGCGCAAGTGAATAGTTCCCTTTTTCCACTTGAATTGCTTTTTCTTTCACATCAACTTCTGACAGACGAATTAATGATACAAAGTTATTAATAAGTCTTTCTTCAATGTCCGTAGATTCTACTAATACGCCAATTCCAACAACATTAGCTTTAAACTCTTCTAGCATGCTCATCATACCTTGAATTGTTCCGCCAGCTTTCATAAAGTCATCAATAATTAAAACATTAGAGCCTTCTGGAAGGCTACGCTTCGCTAACGTCATCGTTTGGATTCGCTTAGAGGAACCTGATACATAGTTAATACTAACAGTGGGTCCTTCTGTTACCTTGTTATCTTTTCTCGCAATTACTACTGGTACATCTAAGTAATTTGCCACTGCATAAGCAAGCGGAATCCCTTTTGTCGCTACTGTCATAACCGCGTCAATCGGTTGTCTAGCAAAAACAGAAGCAAACAAACGACCTGCGCCATTAATCTGGCGAGGATTACTTAAAAGATCCGTCATATATAAGTAACCGCCAGGCAAAATACGATCTGGGTTTTCAAATAAGCTACAAAGCTCATTAATAATCAGATTTGCCTCTTCTTCACTTATATAGGGAATATATTTCACTCCTCCTGCTGCTCCTGGTACCGTTTGCAATGTGCCGACCCCTTGTTGTTCAAACGTTTGCTTAATAATAACTAAATCTTCACTAATGGAAGATTTAGCCGATTGATACCTTTCAGCAAAAAAAGTGAGAGAAACTAGCTGACGAGGGTTTTGTAACAAGTAATAAGTCATATCGACCAATCTTGTACTTCGTCTAATTTTCATACTCTCACCTCAAATCACGAATATTCTAAACAAATCATAACTTATTATACGTCTTTATTCAAGCGTTTCTCGTTCTCCTAATAAGCGTACTGCATATACTTGTTCGCAAAATCCTTTTAATCCGTTATATATACGATGCATTCGCGAATCATGGTGTACAAGACCAAATACAGTTGGGCCACTTCCACTCATTAATACAGCATCCGCACCGAAGCGTTTCATCTGCGCCTTAATACGTGCAACTTCAGGATGCATCGCAAACGTCACATCTTCTAAAACATTACCAACAGTATCACAAATTCCTTTATAATCCCCATGGTTAATGACTTCAACCATTTTATCTACATTTGGATGAGTAACACGATTTAATTTTAAATTTCCGTACACGTCAGCAGTAGATACACCAATGTGGGGCTTTGCCAAAATAACCCAACAAGAAGGCGGAGTTTTTATATGTTCAATTTTTTCTCCTCTTCCAGTGGCAATTGCAGTTCCACCATATACACAGAACGATACATCTGACCCAATTTCTGCGCCAAGCCCTGCTAATTCATCGATTGTTAGCCCTAAATTCCATAACTTATTAAGGCCACGTAATGTCGCTGCTGCATCACTACTTCCACCTGCTAATCCAGCGGCTACTGGAATCGTTTTTTCAATAGTAATAGATACACCTTTTTTTACATTAAACTTCTCTTTTAATAATTTTGCTGCTTGATAAGCTAAATTGCGTTGGTCGTCTGGGACATACCGATTATGGGACAAAATTTCAATACGGTCTTCTACTAATTCAGTTAGCTCTAAACGATCTGCTAAGTCGATTGTTGTCATAATCATTTTCACTTCATGATATCCGTCTTGTCTTTTCCCCAGTACATCTAACGACAGATTAATCTTTGCTGGTGCTTTCACTAGTAGCTTCAATCTATTCACCCACTCTATGTACTCAATCTTTTATCGTTTATTTTACCATAAATTTATAGTAAGACGATGACACTTCCCTAATTATAACGAAAAGCATTCAGAATGAAACTACTTATGTCAAATGATGGCACCTTTTAGCGTACAAAAAGCCGAGGAATCTCTCCTCGGCTACCGTAGCATAGAAAGTATCTTACAACTACTGGTTTTGTTTCATTAATTGCTGTTCTGCAATTTCTATAGCACGTTTCACCATATTACCAGCATCTTTCGCACGAATTCCGCCCCATCCTTCTTTCTGAACAACATCATAAAAGCCAAGCTCTTTTGCAAGCTCTTCTTTAAATTGATTTGACATGACTCCTCTTCGTCTACTCAATGCAGAGTCCCTCCTTATTTTGCTACGGTATAATTAGTATGCAAAATAATATAGCTTTTCATTTATGGAAATATATGTAACAGACAGCGCATTAATTATAAAATGCTTCATTATGAGGTTCATCGTAAAATGTTAACTCTACTGTCTCTGTTAAAACATCTGCATAACTATACGATACACGTTGCAATGCATCTTCTTGCTGATCTAATTGTACAACAAAGACAGAACGATACGTTTCTGCAAGTACACCCGACTGCTCCACAGTTTTTCTTCTTCCGCTGTTCGCCTTTAACATAAGTCGCTGTCCAAGATGGTGATCTAATTCGTTTTTAATATCATCTAAACGTTTTGACATATACCTTGCTACACCTCGCTGTAATTTAGATTGAACACTTAAAACACGATATATCTATCCCAATTATTAACCGCAATTCACAGACAATATCATTATAAAAGCATCATGCGTTCGAATAGATAGAAGAAATACTATATTGTAAAAGTATCATTGTATAGTCTGCACGTTCTTGCCGCTTTTTATCCAAATTCATTCAAATCATTTCCGCATAAAAAAGCAAGATACGTATGTACCTTGCTCATTCGTCATAATGTTGAAAGGGTAACCCTGTTCGTAAAATCCCTCTTGTTTCAATCCCGCCCAGTCCCTTTTCACCAGTAATTGTATTACGCACAACGTCCCATACATTTACTCTTTCCATAAATGAAGTGAAACTAATTTTTCCAACTACATATACAGGATCTAGAGCATGAATATTAATCCTAGCCGGTGAACTAGCAAAATTAGCACCCGCTCGAATCAACGCCTCAAAGTGTGATTGACAAGCTCCAGCAAAAATAACAAGTTGATCCAATGATGGATATTTTTTTCGAACTTCTCGAACAGCCTGTACAAAATGTCTAGAATGTCTATATGCCGCTAAATCTCCCATAACCCCTTTTGACCTTGTATATGCATCATGCCCTGTAATTACTAAAATGTCTGGACGAAAGTGATCTATTAAATCTACTACCTTTTCATGCATCTCTGTTTCCTTACAATGAATACCTTGAACAGGAACGCCTATTTTATTATATAAATCTAAACACTTACGCAAATATAAAGGATCTCCGTCTATATGCAATACACGTCCTGGCATTTGAAAATAATTCACTTCGCTTGTGTACCCACCAGTTGAAGTGTGTTCATGCCTTTGTTTCATCAATACGTAATCTTGCTGAAACAAACGGTACGTACGCTCCATCGTTTCTTTTTCATGCTTCACTCTATTTTTATGTTCTCGTTGATCTATACTAACTAAATCTTCTAGTGGTGCATCTGCCACAAGTCTAATTTCTTCTCCAAACAATATTGCTGTTTCACCTTTTATTTCTATAACACGAAAAAGAATATCTCTCTTATACGAATATCGTTCCACTAACTCTCCAACATGTAAAGCCATTCTCCTACCCCCAAACTCATTAGGCCATCTTACCTGTTTTTAAAGTATGAATTTTGAGTAGGAAAGGTGACAAAAGGGACAGTTCAAGTTGAACTGTCCCTTTATTATTCTTATTATAATTTATGAAGAACTAACGCATTACTTAGTTTCGCAAACTCTTCAATAGATAGTGTTTCGCCTCTTCGTTTTGGATCAATCTCTACTTCTGTTAAAATTTGATTCAACAGTTCTTTATCCTTCGGGAAACCATTTAAATTATTTGATAAATTATTCATTAAAGTTTTACGTCGCTGTGCGAAACTTGCTCGTACTACTTCAAAGAAGAAAGTCTCATCTGTTACTTCTACAACTGGTTTCGGACGCTTTAGAAGGCGGATAATCGCAGAATCAACATTTGGTTGTGGTACAAACACTGTACGCGGTACTGTCATAACTGTTTCTACCTCAGTATAGTACTGAATTGCAATTGATAAAGAACCGTACTCTTTTGTTCCAGGTTTAGCTGCTAAACGATCCCCAACCTCTTTTTGCATCATAACAACAAATCCACGAACCGGTAATTTTTCTTCAAGCAATTTAAACAAAATTGGTGTTGTAATATAGTATGGTAAGTTAGCTACAACCATTACATCTTGTCCTTCTTCAAATTGCTCACCAAATACTTCATGTACATCCGCTTTTAGTACGTCTTTATTAATAACTGTAACGTTACCATATGGTGCTAACGTCTCGTCCAAAATTGGTAATAATCTCTGATCAATTTCAAAAGCTACTACTTTTTTAGCACGCTTCGCTAACTGCTCTGTTAACGCACCGATACCTGGTCCAATCTCAATTGCACCACTTTCTGAACCGATTTCTGCGTGATCAACAATACGGTTTAATACGTTTGTATCAATTAAAAAATTTTGTCCTAAACTTTTTTTGAATGAAAATCCATACTTTTCAACAATGTCTTTCGTACGATTTGGTGTTGCGATATCCTTCATTTTTTTTCCTCCTGTATTACTTGCTTATAAGCTTCTGCAAATGATTCCTTTGAAACTTGAAACATTTGTAAACGTTTATGTAACTGTTTTGCGTTTGTATAACCAATCTTTAATAGCTTACCCATTCTTTCTCTGCGACTCTTTGCCATTTCTCCGCCCACTAAGCCTGCATCGACTAAATCACTCCAACTAATTTCACTTGTGTAAGCTTCCATTTCTTCATGTACGTTCTCTAAAGCACGGCGAATCGATTCGTTAGAAGCATGTTCAATTCCAACACCTTTTTTCCTTTTAGCAAGTGCTTCTTCCTTTGGTAAAAAAGCATGCTTACATCCTGGAACCTTATCTGAAATAATCTTTCGAATACGTTCTCCAGGATAATCCGGATCCGTGAAAATAATAACGCCTCGTTTTTGCTGCGCTAATTTAACTTGCTCAATAACATGATCACCGATTGCTGAACCGTTCGTTTCGATTGTATCCCCATCAACAGCGCGTTTAATCGCAACTGTATCATCTTTACCTTCTACAACGATAATCTCTTTAATTTTCATACTTGCCTCCACACTCGTTTCGTCTCTACTTAGTAAAACAAAAAAATGACGACTTTTCCATTATTATTTTCCCATTCTAATATTTTAAAAAACGGAAGAAAAATATCTTTGTTCACTATTCTTATTGTAACACTTCCATCTTTTCCTTAATTTATCCGCAATATATCTACACTCATATTACGAATAAATAATCGAGTCTTATCATTTCTACGTCTCTCTTCTCAAAAAACAAAAAAGAATGGGTCTCCCCACTCTTTTTTATTCAACACCAAATAAGGCTTTTGCATTCTTTGTTGTGATTTGTGCTACTTCGTCATAAGAAATTCCTTTTAAATTTGCAATTTCTTCTGCTACAAGTTTTACATAACTAGGTTCATTTCGTTTTCCTCGAAATGGATGCGGTGTTAAATATGGACAATCTGTTTCTATTAATAATTTTTCTAACGGGATCTCCACAGCAACTTCTTTCGGTTTCTTGGCATTTTTAAATGTTACTGGTCCACCTAACGAAATTAAAAAATTCATATCGACACATCGCTGCGCTACTTCTACACTACCGCTAAAGCAATGCATAATACCTCCCACTTCAGCAGCTTGTTCTTCTTCTAAAATATCAACGATATCCTGAGTTGCATCACGGTTATGTATAATAATCGGTAATTTCACCTTTTTCGCTAATGCGATTTGTTTACGGAATACTTCTTTTTGTATTTCCTTTGGAGACTTATCCCAGTGATAATCTAGTCCCATTTCTCCAAGAGCAACTACCTTTGGGTGTGAAGCTAGTTCCTCTAACCAAACTAAATGTTCTTCTTTCATATCGATTGCATCCACAGGATGCCACCCCACCGCAGCATAAATAAAATCATAAACTTCTGCTAATTCAATTGCTTTCTTTATCGTTACTTCATCAAATCCAACAACAACTGTATATGTAACTCCCGCTTCTTTCATCCTTGCAATAACTTCTTGTAAATCTTCTTCAAACTGCTCTGCATTTAAATGTGAATGTGTATCAAACAACATAATAAATAACTCCTTTTATATTGAAATCAATTCTATTCTCGAGAAAAATTAAGCCCTTTATAACTTAACGATAACAATACTACAATTTTAATGCAAAAAAGGGGAATTTAAAAAGAAAAAAGATGCTTCACAAATGTTACACGTGAAACACCTCTTTTCTTGTCTCAATTACTTAATTTTTGTACCGTTTGGTAAGTTTTGGTCGATTGTTGCTAATGACAATACGCCATTCTCTTCACCTGCTAAAATCATACCTTGTGATAATTCACCACGTAATTTTACAGGCTTTAAATTCGTTACACAAATAACCTTTTTACCTTTTAGTTCTTCTGGCGTATAGAACTTTGCAATTCCTGAAACAACTTGACGCTTTTCTGTACCTAAATCAAGTTGAATTTTTAACAACTTATCTGCTTTTTTCACAGGTTCAGCGGATATTACTTCAGCTACTCGTAATTCTACTTTAAAGAAATCATCAATTGTAATTTCTTCTGCCTTTGGTTCTTCTTCTTTTTTCTCTTCCACTTTAGGGGCAGACGCTTGCATTTGTTCTTTAATATACTCTACTTCTACTTCCATTTCTAAACGAGGGAAGATTGGGTTTCCTTTTTCTACTTTTGTTCCAGCTGGAATACATCCAATTGTAGATAGGCTCTCCCAAGATTTATGTGCCTCTTCAGTAAGGCCAAGTTGAGCAAACATCTTACTTGGTGCTACTGTTAGGAATGGCAGAAGCATAATACCTGTTTGACGAAGCACCTCTGCTAAGTGGGCCATTACAGATGCAAGTTTTTCGCGATCATTCTCATCCTTCGCTAATACCCATGGCTGTGTTTCATCAATGTATTTATTCGTACGGCTAACTAATTGCCAAATTGAACTTAGCGCTACAGAGAATTCCATATTCTCCATTGCCTCTTCTACTTTTTTCAATGTATCTTTCGCAAATGTCACTAGCGTTTCATCGAACTCAGTTACATTTGCTTTATATGCAGGGATTTCCCCATTAAAGTATTTATCAATCATAGCTACTGTACGATTTAATAAGTTCCCTAAATCATTCGCTAAATCAAAGTTGATTCGTTCAACAAATCCTTCTGGTGTGAATACTCCATCAGATCCAAATGGAACTTCGCGAAGTAAATAGTAACGTAATGCATCTAATCCGTAACGATCAATTAGTGTAACTGGATCTACTACGTTTCCTTTTGACTTACTCATTTTTCCATCCTTCATTAAAATCCAGCCATGAGCAAAGACTTTCTTCGGAAGTGGTAAATCTAAAGCCATTAAAATAATTGGCCAATAAATTGTATGGAAACGAACGATTTCTTTACCAACTAAATGGACATCTGCTGGCCAGAACTTTTTATACTTCTCTTCATTTTCTGTTCCATATCCTAATGCAGTAATGTAATTAGACAAGGCATCTACCCATACGTAAATAACGTGTTTTGGGTTACCCGGAACACGAACTCCCCAGTCAAATGAAGTACGAGAAACAGCTAAATCTTCTAATCCTGGTTTAATGAAGTTATTAATCATTTCATTTTTACGAGACTCTGGCTGAATGAAATGAGGATTATCTTCATAGAACTTTAATAGTCGGTCTACATATTTACCCATTCTAAAGAAATAAGATTCTTCACGAACAAGCTCTACATCGTGACCACTATCTGGGCTTTTCCCGCCAACTACTTTATCACCTTCCATAATTGGATCAACTAATTGATGCGCTGTATAGAATGTTTCATCTTGTACAGAATACCAACCTTCATATTCATCAAGATAAATATCACCTTGGTCTACTAACTGCTTGAAGATTTTCTCAACAACATCTTTATGACGATCTTCAGTTGTACGAATAAAGTCATCATAAGAGATATCCATCTTCCCCCAAAGTTCTTTAATCCCTGATACAATGTTATCCACATATGCTTGTGGTGTAACATTTAGTTCTTCTGCTTTCTTTTGGATCTTCTGTCCATGCTCATCAGTTCCTGTTAAATAATGAACATTGTATCCTTGCATACGCTTATATCGTGCCATCGCATCTCCTGCCACTGTCGTATAAGCATGTCCAATGTGTAACTTTCCACTTGGATAATAAATTGGGGTAGTGATATAAAAGGACTTATTTTCCTCTGTCATTGTTTTGGACCTCCCGAATAACCTCATATGTATTTATAAACAGTATAACAAAAACTCACATGTAAAAACGAGTTAATGCTCGATATCTTTATCATCTATTACTCATATTCAAAAAAAATATACAATCCCTTTCTGAAAAATATATATTTTTCAGAAAATAAAACAAAATAATTGTAGAAATTACTCACATTCTATTATATATAAGTAGTATAAAAATCTATAAATCTTTTTTAAAAATATAGAATTTAAGAATTGACGGAAATGTAAATGATTGGTATCATATGTCCATAGGGTATTTTGTCGAAAAATGACGAATCAAAAAATAGACTCGAAACTTATAAACTATTAGGAGGAACAAAATATGAAATCTACTGGTATCGTTCGTAAAGTTGATGAATTAGGTCGTGTAGTAATTCCAATCGAATTACGCCGTACTTTAGGTATTGCAGAAAAGGATGCTCTTGAAATCTACGTAGATGACGAAAAAATCATCTTAAAGAAATATAAACCAAACATGACTTGCCAAGTAACTGGTGAAGTATCTGATGGTAACCTATCTTTAGCTGAGGGTAAAATTATCTTAAGCAAAGAAGGCGCTGAACAAATCTTAAACGAACTTCAAGATTATATCGAAACAGCAAAATAAGCTTCTCAATTATGAGAAGCTTATTTTTTATCGACATGATAAATTTGATATACATCTCGTTTCGACAAATCTCGATCTTTAGCGACTGTTTTAATCGCTTCTTTTGAATTCATACCTTTTTCATTTATATAATGTTCAATATGATTATATACTGAAATAGATTCCCACCATTGTTCTTCTGGAGTAGCTTCTTCTGTTGAACCGGCTACTAAAATACAAAACTCACCACGAACTTCATTTTGCTTCGTCCACTCAATTGCTTCTTCAATTGTGCCACGAATAAACTCTTCAAATTTTTTCGTTAGCTCACGACATAATACAACTTCTCTATTTCCTAATACTTCTTGCATAGAAATCAAAGTATCATCTAAACGATGTGGTGCCTCGTAAAACATCATTGTAGTTGGAATATAGCGCAATTTTTCTAACTCATTCTTACGTTCTTTTTTATTTCTTTGCAGGAAACCATAGAAATAAAAGTGTTTTGTCTCAAGTCCTGATGCAATTAACGCTGTAAGGGCCGCATTTGCCCCAGGAAGCGGAATAACATGATATTGTTCTGCTACAGCCTCTACAACAATATCGTAACCAGGGTCTGAAATACACGGCATACCAGCATCGCTCACAATGGCTACAGTCTTACCGTCTTCTAACTTATCTAAAATTTTTCGTCCACTTACTTCTTTATTATGCTCGTGATAACTCATAACTGGTGTTTCAATTTCAAAATAATTACAAAGCTTCTTCGTTTGCCTTGTATCTTCCGCTGCAATAATGTCTGCCTCTTTTAACATTCGGATTGCACGAAATGTCATATCCTCTAAATTTCCGATTGGAGTCGGTACTAAATATAAAACTCCCTTTTCATTTTGCTGAAAGCTTTTTTGCTGCCACATAGCGTTCTCCTTTTTGCATATATTCTTCTTTTTGTTTCCTCGTTAACTGTTTAAAGTGATACTCAGCTTGCATAGCCGTTCGTTTATCCTCGTGACCCTCTACATATTTTAAAATAACTGGAAGTCTAGCGCGTGTATATCTAGCACCTTTTCCACTATTATGGATCTGAATCCGCTTTTCTATATGATTTGTATACCCGGCATAATAACTTCCATCAGAACACTCCACCACATAAAAACAATGCTTATTCTTCTCCATATAAAATTGAACGAAGCTCCTTTGTATATTCGTTATTTTCTTCATATACAAAAAGAGGTGGCAAGATTTTTAAATCTGCATTTCCATCCTTAATTCCTTCAATTAACAATGTATTCGCTTCTTTACCAGCCTTAGGATAAACAAATCGCACACGTTTCGGTTCGATTTTGTATTTACGCATTAATGTGACGATGTCGAGCAAACGACCTGGGCGGTGTACAAATGCTACCTTCCCGCCTTGTTTCACTAACTGGCTACTTGCATATACAACATCTTCTAATGTGCACATAATTTCATGACGAGCTATCGCTAAATGCTCATTGATATTCTTCTCAGAGGTTTGTGGTGTTTGAAAATAAGGAGGATTACACGTTACAACATCATATTGATGACGCCCAAGTTTCTCCGGCATATCTTTCAAATCTCCATGGATTAAATTGATTCTTTCTTCTAACTTATTGTATTGAACGCTTCTTATTCCCATATCATATAGACGCTCTTGAATTTCTACACCTGTAATTTTCCCTTTTGTCCTTGTACTTAATAAAAGAGGGATAACTGCGTTACCTGTACACAAATCAAGTAAATTACCTTTTTGAATTGGCACCCAAGCAAAATCTGCAAGTAAAACTGCATCTAAAGAAAAATTAAATACTGATGGACTTTGTACAATCTTCATATCTTGCGCTAATAAGTAATCTAAACGTTCATCTTCATATAAATTCATATATTGCTCCCTTTCTTACACTTAACCTACCCTATTTCAGCCTCTATTAATGTAAAAATAAATTTCATTCTACTCTCATGTATAAAAAATTACCTTTCCAATTATATTGGAAAGGTAATTTCACTTTTTATTTAAAAATGACAGACAGAATAAACAATCTCCCTCTTTACGTACACTTCCATAATGTAGATTGCAAATATGAAAACCTTCTTGATACAGTCTTGCTAAGTTATCGTAACCTTCACCAATATCTGTCTTCGGCTTCATTTCTTTGCGTTTTTGAGTTTTTTGTTTTTCCTTATTCTGCACTTCTTCAAAACGATGTCGCAAATTTTCATTTTCCATTTTTATATGTTGGTTTTCTTCCAGTAATTCTGCAAGATGCTGTTTTAATTCTCCCAACTGTTTGTATAAATGTCCAATTTGCTCTTCCATACTAGAAACCGATGCAAAAATATCCTTTTTCTCCACAAGCACCCACCTCATTAATCTGTGGTTTGACTCGAAACGACCCCTTTATTCATTAATTCATCTAACGTATATTCTACTATCCGTTCCTTGTCTACTAGTTCCACTTGAATTAATCTTTCTAAAATATTTAATCCGATAACACGGCCAGTACCATGTGGTGTTTGTATACGTTGATCTAAATCAGGAAGTTGTTCCTTTGCTGCCTCGTATTCATCATTCTCATACTTTAAGCAACACATTAAGCGACCACATAAACCAGAGATTTTTGCAGGATTTAATGATAAATTTTGATCCTTCGCCATTTTAATGGATACAGGTTCAAAATCCCCTAAAAAAGTAGAACAACAAAGCATACGACCACATGGACCAATACCACCAAGCATTTTTGCTTCGTCACGAACACCGATCTGTCTAAGCTCAATTCTTGTCCTAAAAATTGCCGCTAAGTCTTTCACTAGTTCACGGAAATCAATCCGCCCATCCGCAGTAAAGTAGAAAATAATCTTATTACGATCGAACGTATACTCTACATCTACAAGCTTCATATCAAGATTATGTTCTCCTACCTTTTGTTGACACACTTGATATGCTTCTTTCGCAGCATGCTTATTCTCTTCAACAATGGTACGATCATTTTCATTTGCAATACGAATAACCTTTTTAAGCGGTAATACAACGTCATTTTCATCAACTTGCTTTTTGGTAATAACTACTTTTCCGTATTCAATACCTCTTACCGTTTCTACAATTACAAACTCATTTTCTGAGATATCGAACTGATTCGGATCAAAGTAATATACCTTTCCGGCCTTCTTAAAGCGAACACCTACTACATCATACAAAACGGTCATCCCTCCTGCAACCGCAACACTAACTGTTCGAACACAAGCTGCGCATTTACATTAGCGTTGATTCTATTTTTTGCCTCTAATATATTAAAGAGAGCTGATACAATGCGCTTCTGAGCATAGGAGAATGATTCAAACATCTCTTTCTGCTCATGAAAAACAAGTCGATCTTCTTCTCCAAGTTGAACATATAATAAATCCTTATAAATAAGGAGTAACATATCTAAACCTTGCTGTAATTGTTCTTTCTCTCTAAAGTGTTTCCCCCATTTTTCTTGTACAAAAAAAATAGAGGCTTTATCTTTTTCGAGCGCTTCACATAATTTTATCACTAAAGCTCTTGCTTGTGCAAACCATTCATCATTACACATTAATAAAGCTTCTTCAAAACTATTTGTAAGCTGTGCAGCAAGCATCGATAACGAGACTGTAATACCTTCTTCCTCTAATCTCTTAATTAAAGATTCTGTAGATAAAGGTCTAAATGTAACAACTTGACACCGAGATAAAATCGTATTTAAAATCTGATGACTTTGTTCAGTAAGTAAAATAGCTGTTGTATCACTACTTGGTTCTTCTAAAAATTTCAAGAGTGTATTCGCTGCATTCGCTGTCATACGATCTGCATGCTCAATAATATATACTTTTTTATTTGCTTCTAATCCTGTTTTCGAAAACTCTTCTTGTAAGTCATGAATTTGCTGTTTTTTAATAGATAATCCATCTGGTTTTACAATATGTAAGTTTGGGTGGTTACCTGAATCAATTCGGCGGCAATTCGTACATACGTGACAAGGTTCTACCCCAGCCCTTTGTAAACAAAGAAAACTTTTTGCCATTTGAATTGCTGTTGCGAACTTCCCGGTCCCTTTTCCTCCCTCTAACAGGTAAGCGTGGGATATACGCTCTTTTGCAATGCTATTCATCAACATTTTGACACCGATGGGCTGTATAGAAGAAAGCTGCTCCCACGTCTTCATCATAATGCATACCTCACTTATTTCATTCTTTCCTTCTATTATACCAATTTATCTTCTATAATCTGAACAACTTCTTCTATAAGTTTTTCCATTGGTTGGTCAGCATTGACTAATACAATACGATCAGAAAAGCGTTCTACAACTTGTAAATAGCCTTCACGCACACGTTTATGGAAAGAGATGTCTTCCATATCTAGTCGATTCACTTCGCGCCCTGCATCTTTTTCAATTCGCGCTAAACCAACCTCTGGTTCAATGTCTAAATAAATTGTTAAGCTAGGCATACAACCTTCTGTTGCGAAACGATTAATCTCAAATACGTTGTCCATACCTAATCCCCTTGCATATCCTTGATATGCTAAAGAGCTATCTATAAAACGATCACATAACACAAGATAGTTCTCATTAAGTGCTGGCATAACTTTCTCCACTAAATGTTGTCTACGTGCAGCAGCATATAAAAGCGCCTCTGTGCGTGCTTCCATCATTGTATATTCTTGCTTATGTAAAATCGTCCTAATATCTTCAGAAATTGCAATACCACCTGGTTCTCTCGTCGCCATTACCTTTTGGTCCTTTTGCTCAAAGTACGGCAATAACCTTTTAATTAATGTTGTCTTACCCGAACCTTCTGGCCCTTCAATTGTTACAAATAATCCTTTCATCCTAAAACCTACTTTCTATATCATACACTTTCATATATTTCGTACTACCTTGAAAACGAGCCCCTGTTTTCTCTAAATGAGCAATTTGCTCTGTATGCTCTTTAGTAATTCTCTCTCCATACATAATCAATGGAATTCCAGGTGGATATGGAATTACCATTTCCGCTGCTATCATATCCACAGATTCTTCTATAGATACTAGCTTCGTTTTGTATCTCTCTAATTGTTTATACGTATACGGTAAAGGAGAGATTTCTCCTTTATAAGTATAACGAATAGATGCAGTCTTGTCTTTTACCTTATATTGTTGCAACGCTACTCGGAGTATCTCTATTGCTTTCATGTACTCCTCATTTACTTGCAACGGCAAAATAAATAGGACATTATATGGATCTGCCATTTCCGTATATATACCGGCCTTTTCAAATACAGACTGTAATTCATACCCTGATAGCTGACAACGAGTTTGTACCGTAACCTTTAATTCATCTTGCAATGGATATTGCAAAGTAGCTATTTGTGGGATAGAGCGCAATCCTTCTTTAAATCGGCGTAAGAACTCAACGATTTTATCGTAACCTTTTTCTTTTATACCTGCTATTGTAAATCGAGCTATATCAAGAGAAGCCATAATTGGGTACGACGGGCTACTAGATTGCAGCATACTTAAATAAGCGGAAACTTTTTCTTCGTTCACCAAACGGCTATTTATATGTAAGTATGACCCCATTGTCATCGCAGGTAACGTTTTATGTGCAGAATGCACCACAATATCTGCACCATAGGCTAATGCTGACTTTGGAAACGGTCCACCTATACAAAAGTGTGCTCCATGTGCTTCATCTACTAAAACCGGGATCTTATGCGCATGTGCATAAGCTATACTTGCCTCCAAATCAATTCCCATACCATAATAGTTAGGATGCGTTAAAATAAGCGCTTTAGCATCAGGATACCTTGCAATTGCTTTCTTAATAACTTCCTCTTGAACACCTACTGGTACATTATGTACTTCATCTATACATGGATCTAAGAAGGCTGGATTAGCCCCAGCTAATTTCAAACCATTAATGATTGATTTATGACAATTTCTTTGTACAAGGACAATATCATTTTCCCCGCAACAAGACAATATCATCGCTAAATTTCCAACTGTTGAACCATTAATTAAAAAATAACTTTTTTGCGCACCATATACATCAGCTAATAATTGCTGTGCTTCATCTATACATTCAAACGGACTATGCAAATCATCTAATCCTGTTAATTCTGTTACATCGATAGGTAATATATCTTTAAACTCCCTTATAGCTTCCTGAGGGAAGTTTAAACCATTCTTATGACCTGGAACATGAAAAGATAGTGGTCGTCTTTCTTTAAATTCCATTAACGCCTCATATAAAGGCATACGATTTTGATTCATATATACCTCTTCCTTATTATTCATTCTGTATCTATTATACAGATATTAAGACAAAAAAAATAATAGGCATATGCCTATTTAAAAATATGATACTTCTAATTTTCGAAGTTGTTTTAAATAATGTATATACTTCGGGTCATTTGTCTCAGTATTCACCATATCTCTTTCACATTCATAACATATCAAATTATTATAAACATATATGCCTTCTTTTCCTTTTGTCTCACAAACAATGCAAGTTTCACTTGGTAATTTCATGATCTTTCCTCCCCTATTTAAATAAACATATTATACACTTCTAGTCCTTAACAATTTTCAGAAAAATATACCTCAATTTCTTATATAATATGTTTTATCCTTGGGCGACGTGTTTGTATTACTTATGTATTCCCTTACTTCTTTCACGTACTGTTTAAAAACACGAAAAAACACGAGTCAAAAGACTCGTGCTTTAGTTGCTTGGCGACGTCCTACTCTCACAGGGACAAGGTCCCAACTACCATCGGCGCTAGAGAGCTTAACTTCCGTGTTCGGTATGGGA
>NZ_JAKUHD010000026.1:0-43994 GCF_022664325.1 Bacillus cereus group sp. BfR-BA-01310
AAAAGCACGTCACCCTTTCTCATTAACATAAGAGAATAGTAACGTACTTTCAACTTCAAGAATAGTCTGAATCCTTAAGTTGATGGATGTGTGACGGTGCCCCATGCTCACCAAGCTAGTTAGTGTATGTTAAGTAAACCTTATGGATTTGTATATCTCATCCATCCACTTTCAGATTGTTTCGCTTTATACTTTCCATAAGAAAGAAGCTTCATTGCCGAGCGATTTGCCGCATGAAAAACCAGGTTCAGCTTCCATTCTTCCTCCATTTCACTGGGATAGGTGGTGGATTCATAAACATAATAACCCGCCATGATACAGGGGACTACTTGCTCCGGTTCAAATCCATAAGCAGTTGCATCATCGACAACCAAATCAATGAGGCATCGGTTTCCATCTTTAACTTTTTTCTGGAGTAACTTTTTTACCGATCCTGGTACTAATTCTAATATTTTATCCTTCATGTCAGTCACCTCATCTTTTATCATGTCCAGATAGCCTGGGGATATGTGTCAAACAGAATGAAGTTCCAACCGTAATTGCACAGGTTTAACAAGATCTTAAGGACTATATCACCCCAAAAGGGAAAATGGCTTTAAATCCAAGAAATCTGGTGATACAGGGAGAAACGTATTCGTTCATTTTGCAGTTGATTGGAACGAAACAATTCAAATGTAGGAAAACGTGTCGTGTCTAAAGTGGACAACCTATGTTTCTATGATTCTCCATATTGGCAGGATAATAATGTTGCAGGTTCTGTAGATGCAGGATTAGGATTTACTATAGACGCAAAAGTAACTGTCAATGGATCCACAATATAAAATACACAACAGCAAAGGCAAAACTAAAAGGCATGAGCCCGGTATAATACCGGACCCATGCCCAAGAAGCTGCCTAATGAGATAACGTGTCTAACTTTTAGAGGTCACTTTTTGGCCATAAAACAAAGTTTGATAATTTATAAAAAAGTTTGATCAAAAAGCCTGTGTTAATGTGCAGGTTTTTTTCTTGTTCCACAATCGGGCGTAATTATTGAGCAACACAAGTAGAAAATGATTAAACTGTTTATAAAAAATTATTCACTAGCAACACAATTTAGTAACGATAATGAAAGCTCAAATTCCAACATTATCCTCTTTACGTTTACAAATAACTGAGTTTGAACGGGATATCCCTCAGGTGAAAAACGTAGGGTCATTTGGACAAATTTACCGTGGTCGTATAGCAAGAATGAATGGATTTGATGATGTTCTTTTTTTAGATTCATTAGGACGCATTTCGGAAGGATCAATATGGAATATTGGTTTCTTCGATGGAGATCGAATTATTTGGCCAAAGGCTGAAATTCTCCCTGGTATAGCCATGCAAGTTATTCAAGCAGGTTTAGAGAAAATAACATTAAGACCGTTGCATGTGAAATTTATTTTATGGATACAATTTTTTAGCTTGATGGGCGGGCATGGGGCAAGACGCCTATTACATCTAAAGCAATATGTTCATATTGTTTTAGGTACTTTTTTTACAATACAATCATATTATAAAAAGGAGGGGGATATGAATGCCTAAAATAGTTGATCAAATACAAAGGAAGAATCAGATAGCCACCGCTACTTGGCGTGTAATATTAGAAAAAGGTATCGATAAAGCTTCCATACAGCAAATCGCTGATGAAGCAAACATTTCGGCTGGACTTGTTCAGCATCATTTTTCGTCTAAAAATGAATTAATTCATTATGCAATGAATTTAGTATTGAATCGAATGGAAGAACGGGCAAAAACTCGTACAAGTGATTTTAAGGGAACAAAAGAAGAAGCACTTAGAAGATTAATGAAATTTATTATTCCTACTAATAAAGAAGAAATGTTGGAAGGGAAGGTTTGGATTACATTTCTGGGTATATCCTTTAGTTCCCCAGAGCTTCTAGAACTTCGGAAGAAAATGGATGACCATACGAGATATCTTATGGGAATAATTCTAGATTTAATGAAGGATCTAGGATACGTCACACCAGGCTACAATAGAGATTTTGAATTAGAGATACTGTACGGATTTATCGATGGACTAGTAATTCATGTCCTTCAAACACCAGAATCATATTCAGAAGAAAAAGTAAATCAACTTATTGAGTATTATTTAAAAGAAAAAAAGAGGGATTAATCACATGAATAAAGTTTTCATTATTATTCTTGTCGTTGTTATTGTATTGATCATTAGGCAGCTTATTCCTAAGAAAGTAGATAGCTTTGATCTTCTTGGTATACCAATCATGGCTATAATCAGAACTTATATTGGTCTTCCAAATAGACTGGACTTTATAATTACAATTGAATTAATTAGCTTGCTTATCTTAGGAACGATAGTTGGTTATTGGCAAGCTAAGAGGGTGAAAGTCTTTCATCATAACAATCAATTATGTAGTGTTGGAGGCTATACCTATATTATCGGATGGATTATTATGTTTTTGGGAAGAATTGTTATTTTATTGTTATTCGACCTTAACTCTCTCATATCGACATTTCATGCGGGACATGAACAGTTTACGAGTGAAATAATTAAAGTTCTTTCTCATGCTGGAGATTGGTTAATATGGTCTACTATCCTTGCATCTTCCATAATGTATACCGTTACCTTATATAAGGATCACCCGGATATCAAGAAATTTATACATGCTCGTTTTAAAGAAATTAAACAACGGATAAAACATTAATTTAACTAACACGAATTGTGAAAGCATGTATTTGGTGTTATAGGGATGCCACCTATACCCAGCAACTTAAGAAATTAATTGTTCCCCAAAACGAAAAAAAGATGAAAAAAATAATAAAAAAGCTTATCATTAAGTGCTAAAAGATAAGCTTTTTTGTCTATCCTTATTGAATTTTATTGGATTTATTCCATGCTAATACTGTAATAAAATATTGAATACCAAATAGGAAAGCGAAAAGTATAATGAATTTTGCTATTACTGATAACCATCCAACGAAATCTTCAGGTAGGCGTACCGCCAACATTTTAACGAAAATATACGCTAAGCCAAAAATATAATAAGCTGTCCATATGGACAGCTTATTTACATAATTTTCGTTAATGGTAGTAAAAAAGCTCAATTCTTATCTTTTTTCAAATAAGATTTCAGTAATTCATTTATGAGCATAATAACTTATTTATTAATTTGCTGTACTCTTTTTTGAGTAATATGCTGAAAGTAAATTAAACTCTACATGCAAAAGCAGTGGAAAAACAATTGATAGTGAGTAATCCGTAATCGCACCAAATGTGATTCCCCCGACAAATGCGAACAGCATAAATTTTATGCTAGTCTGATTAAAACTGTAATATTGTAAGTGAGCTACAGCGAATAGAAAGGAAGATATTATGATTGGTACCGTAATTGGTATGTAAGCTATTTCATAAAAAGGGTATTTCGGGAATGAATTGTTAAGTATTGGTATAATCATCCCTCTGAAAATTACTTCTTCAAAAATAGGATACATAATTACAAAGTTTAAAATATTCTTTTTCCCGATCGGCTTATATCCTGAGTATCGCGAAATGAAAATATTTGTTATCGCGGCAATTAAGATTAATAGAACAGTTGGTTCGTAGTGAATTGGTAAACGGAATACATAATTATTTTCATAAAAATAACTAATTACTGTCAGCAGTGTTCCCCATATATAAATAATTTCATTTTCTATCTTTCGGTACAACGTTTTTCCAATAATAACGCGAACTGGAATATCAACAAGTTTATATGAAAAAGCTAATAAAACAGCAAGTATCAAAGCAATAAGGCAGCTCATATCGATTTATCACCCCATCTCACAAGGAATTCCTTTGTAATTCATACATTTGATTCATATCCAGTATTACTTTATTTTGAAATATTTTCCCTATGTTTTAAAATTTTACCATATTATGATAGTTTGAAGTGAGAAAAATTAGTTGTATATCCTATTCATGTAAAGTTAACATAACGTCTCAAATAGTTTAACACCTGAACATCTAAACAGTCACCTGAACAAGCTGAAAATAGATAAAGAAGATAGACTAGTAAACAAGCTGCTTTCTACTTTTAAACATAGAATATAAGGAATCCTATTTTTAATATAAGGGGGGAATTTATATTCATGAGAGATGATTGTGATAGATTTTGGGATGATTTAGTGTTCTGTAGACGTAATCGTGACTGCGATTGTGATGAATGTCGTCGCAGACGTAACCATGATCGTGATTTCGATTTTGATGATCGTCGCAGACGTGACCATGATCGTGATTTCGATTTTGATGATCGTCGCAGACGTGACCATGATCGCGATTTCGATTTTGATGATCGTCGCAGACGTAACCGTGATCGTGATTTTGATCGTGATGATCGTCGAGATTGGTAAATCCCTTTGGAAAAGTGCTTTGAGGAAAAGCACTTTTTTTGTTCAAGAATTTTCTGGTCTTATTTGTTAAGGGAAGATAAGGATAATTGAACTACCCCCACTTCTAAACGAAGTGAAAGTGGAGGTGGTTCAAATGATTTAAATAGTTTACTTTGCGGTTCATAGCAAGAACTCTGTTACTAGGCCTAATTTATTAAAAAAATAGATTTTGTATTGTAAGAGAAATTATATTATCTACCTCATGTATCCAAAACACAATCCAAAATGCAGATACTGTAACATTTGCTTTTTCATTTTTTTTATAATAAATCAAATAAGCATAATTATAAAGAATTCCTGTTATTGAAATACATATTATATAAGTTATCCCAAATGGATGATATAAACCAAACATTAATGCTGCAAGTAACACCATTAATAAATCATGTTTACGAATCCAGGGAATACAACGAAGAATCCAGAATAAAAAAACTTGGAAAATTAAAGTTTCTACTATAGGAGCTATAATTAAAACTGATAAAATTTGAAAATATATAGGTTCATTCTGAGCAGGATTACTTTGTATTTCTGGTAATAATAAAATAAATGGTCTGGTAATTAAATAGCTTAAGATTACCATAATTAATATAAATGATATTGGATGCATATTCACAAGAAATTGATGTATTTTTTTTATCACTTATTATCTTTCCTTTTCAATTAAAATATAAAAATACTTAACACGAATCCACTTTGTATTTTAAACTATTTATCATTGTAAATATATATTAAAAAATACAAAGATTCTCATTTTGCATATGGAGCTCTGTGTTTATTTCGACTATCTGTTCAACCATAAGTACCATATGTTTTTTCGTGACAATAATAATTCTAGAATTTTTTATCATACAGACGTAGCAACTATAGAACGAATAGTAACAGCTATGAACAAGAAGAACATAACACTAGAACAGGCTATAAATCTAGCAATGATAAGTGTTTCAGAAAGTGAGATAGCAACTGTTGCTACAGATAGCGTAGCAGATACAGAACACATAAAAACATTAATAGAACGTATAGAACGATTAGAACAACTTAATTTAGAGTTAACTCAAAGATTGGATCAACAAAGTAAACTTTTACAGGAAACTGATGCTCAAAAAATAATAGGAGAAGAACAAAGAGATATTCTCTTAATACAAGTATTAAGAGAAATACAAGATAGTAAAAGCCTAATAGTAGCTTCAGAACAGAAGAAATCACTTTGGAGTCGTCTATTTGGTAAATAAATTAGAATTTAATAATAGCAAAAAGCTCACTCCTTATTTATTTTTATATGAGGAATGGGCTTTTTTACTATAGGTAAATAGGAGTATATAAACTTAAGATGTATAGGATGTTTAGCAAAAAATGTAGGACTTATTCTAACTTCACTGTGATAAAATGTAATAAATTCATACTTTTACAAGTTATAGGAGGGAGATTTTTGCATAAAAAACTTAGCAAATATCTTATATTAGTTTTTTTAACCCTTATCATTAGTGGCTGTTCGATTTCAAAAGGATATGATGGTTACGATACACCACAAGAAGCATTAAAACAGGGATTAAAACCAACAAATAATACAGAGCTAGATAAATATAATGCTTTAAAAAGTATTATAAAAATAGATGAAAAAATAGCTTTTTTTGTTACACCTGATAATTACATTTCAATAGCAGATTTAGAAATAGAAAATGGAAAATGGACTGTTAGTGGGATAACAGGAGGAGCAAATGTGAGTGAGTTAGAAGTACAAGATTCTGGTATATCACCTACTATGGGAATATCAAATGGAAAAGTTATTTCTGGTTATCTTAAGAACTCATCTATTATTAAGGTATCATATGAATCCATCTCAGGACATATTGTAGATTTAGATAAATTCTTACCAAAAGAAACAAAGTATAAAGGATGGAGTTTATGGTACGTGATCCTTCCTAATAAATTAGATGATGATTTAACGTCGTTCGATCCTATTACAACTGTTTTAGAATTTAAAGATACAAACGACACTATTATAAAATATAAAAATTGATCACTTATAAGCAGTTTCCGATTTCGAAAGCTATATAAAAAAGCTAGCATGAATCTAGCTTTTTTTGTTTGCGATGCTTTAGTATCTTTATCTGTAACGTTTTGAATGTATACTTTTGTTATGTATTTCGAGAATATCAGAGGATTTGGATAGAGGTCAATGTTTAAGCGGGAATGAAAGTAAACTAATAGTTGAAAGTTTACTTTCATTTTTTCTTGGAAATATTTTAATTAAAAAACTGAAAATTAAAATATTTAAATGTATAATAAGGTATAGAAGATATTAAAGAAATAAATAGAGAAGAGGGAATATCGTATGACTAGTTTAAAAAATGTTCTTGAGCTTGATTTTGCATATCTTGAAACCTTTACTAGCCGAATAGAGAAATCATGGGGTTCTATATTTTGTAATGAAAGTAACCCATATTATTATGATGCAAATCATGCACATGTAAGTGTAGTAAGTTTAAATCCACAAATGATAGTAGATGAAGTAGTCCATTTCTATAAGACTAAAAATATAGTACCTAGATTTTATATATACAACTTAGATATGCAAGGAAAACTGATTTCTGAATTACAAATAAAGAATTTTGGATTTGAAGAATTAATAAGTCCAGTTCAATTATGGAATAAGGAATTAACTAAAAAAGATAAAAATGAAAAAGTTACTATTGAAAAGGTATCTGAATTAAATTTTGAAGAAGCTTTAGATATTGAATGTAGTATAAAAGAGTTGGGAGGCGAAGTTAGAAAAAAAGCTTTTCAAGATGAATTCCAACATCCAGCATTCACTCACTATCTACTTAGATACAATGGAGTAGCATGTTCCATCGCTTGTATTTTTGAACATGAAAAACAAGCCCGAATGGAAAGTGTTGCTACAATTGAAAAGTTTAGAGGTAAGGGGTTAATAGGTGAACTTATTCACTTTATTCAAAGTGAAGTAATGAATAGAGGACTAGATAATCTTTGGGTGATCCCAATTAATGAAACAGTAGAAAAAGTGTATGCAAAGTATGGATTTGAAACAGTAGAAAAAATTAAAACGGGACATGCGTTTTTTGAAGGAAAAAGTATTAAAGAAATTCACGAGGGATAGAAAAAATCATTTTATTTTGCTAAAAAATATTTAGTTAACAGATGTATTGAAAGTAAACTAATATTTAAAAGTTTACTTTCAAAAAGGGGCAATAAAAAACAGTAGTGATTTTATGCACTATTGTTTTTTTATTGCCCCTTTTTGAAGGTAAGTAGTATAAAAAATGTTGGTAAATTTTTTTAAATAGGCGTTTAATCGAGATACAAGTAATTTAGGGGCGTAGGCTGTATGTATTTTATTTCTACATGGCCCAGTTTTGCACGTATCTCGGCTGAACTCCAGAAAAAAGGTACTCAAATGAGCGCCTTTTTCTAATTTATTACATCTTTAATTGATTTTAAATTGATTTGAATACGTGAATTCACCACGATATTTAATCGCAGCTACATAAGTACCACTTGTATAAGTATCTGTGATAGGGGTTTGCCAAATTTCTGTTCCAGGAATAAATTCTGGTTCTATTGTTTGGAATCGTTCTAGGGAACCATTTGTGTGGATTTTAAAAATTTTCATCTTTGCACCAAAATGTTCTCTACCAAAATGCTGTGTTAAGTAAAATGTATCACCTGTTATTAAATTCCCAATCTTCCAATCAGGTTGATATGTACTTTCCTCTGAACTTTCCAAATCCATAATTGTTTTAAATCCCCAATCATCATTAAATGGATCTGTGTAAGCTGCTGCAGCTTGTTTATTTGGCATAATCATTTCTATAGCTGTGAAACTTCCAAATGTTAACGTTCCAATAAGTGCTAATTTCCCTATTTTCATCATGTTAAAATTCCCCCTTTGGATTTATTTATATAATATACTTTTTTTGGAGGTTTGGAAATATTTACACAATTACAGTTAAAGAAAGGCACTCTTATGAGTGCCTTTCTTTATTTCATTCATTAAATTCGTTAAATAACCGCCATAATAAGCTTGGAAGCGGTTCTACCTATGAAATGCTAAACGCAGCATTTCCAGGTCAAATTAATCCGTGGGATTTAAGAGAAGAACCAGATAAGACTTGGATGCATAAAGGAGAAGCAATAATAATCATTCGAAACGAAATTGTAACATCTTCACTCCTATTCTATATTGGAATTATATAGAATAGGAGTGAAGGGATGGATGAATTGTATCCAGAAAACATTAAAAATCATTCGGATGTTTAGAGTTAAATATAATCCTTTTAATGTTTTTTAGAGAAACTTGTATACCTCTAACCTCGCATAATATCAGAGGAAGGAGTCTTCTGTCGGAAAAAGATAAAAACAGCTTTTCCAGAAGCTACGGTAAAAAATAAAATTTTTACTTAGTTTGCTTTACTATATATTAAATGTAAACGGTTTCTATTCTCGGCGAAGATACTTAGAATGGGACCTTAATGAATTTAGAAAACTGAAGGGGGAATCATAAGTGGTAGAAAAATTATTTACAATATTAGAAGATGGGGGACTTCATGCGCGTCCTTCAACAACATTAGTTAATGCAGTTAGCTCATTTAAATCAGAAGTGATGCTTGAGTATAAAGAAAAACAAGTGAATTTAAAATCTATTATGGGTATTATGGCACTTGGTGTTCCAAAAGGCGCACAAATTAAAGTGATTGCAAAAGGGGAAGATGAAGAACAAGTGCTTCAAAGTGTAAGTAAAGTAATGCAAGTACAAAGTATTGGTGCATGATAATAAGTACCGTTTTGAATGATTTGCATAATAAAAGGAATTTCCAACGCTAGAACGTATCATCTAGAAACTCCTGAGTCAATAACATATAACGGTATATCATATATTAATAAGTATTGAAAGAACATCAAGATTCCCAATAGATTTAACTTCTTGGGAATTTTGATGCTTACTAGTAAGGGCAATCTAGTGTCATGTTATTACATATAGATATATAACATAGTTGGAATTTTAAAATCAGCACATATAATCTAAAGTGTTAGTTATAAGGGAAAATAAAAATATCCTGTGAAGTAATGCATATAACATAGAAGGATATAAGAGATAGGTGAAATTCATGAATACAAGACAAAAAGAAATTTTGTTTCTGTTATTATCTGAATCTAATGATTATTTATTAGTGCAAGACCTTGCGGATCAAGTAAATTGCTCGGAAAAAACAATTCGTAATGATTTTAAAGCAATTGAGAATCACCTTACGAATTATTCGAGTGCAATTCTTGTTAGGAAGCCGGGCTTAGGAGTTTACTTAGAGATTGAGGAATATGAAAAGGTAGATTTGTTTAATAAACTTTACTGTATAAATAATCGTACAAAGTATGAATCGGATGAAGAAAGAATCCTGCAAATTGCTTATAACTTGTTAATGAATGTAAAGGCAGTCACTGCACAGGATATGGCTTCTCAACATTTTGTAAATCGTACTACTATAAAGAAAGATTTAGATAGAATTGAAAAGTGGTTACATCATTTTGATTTAACTGTTGTTTCAAAACAGCGGATAGGACTGATTGTTAAGGGAAATGAAAAGAATAAAAGAAAAGCCTTGGCTAGATTATCAGATTTAATTCGTAATTCAGAGCTAACGAATCAATTTATTAAGGAACAATTTTTATATCATGAGGTTGAATTTGTTACGAATGAATTGAAAGCGCTACAAAAACGCCATGCATTATTTTTTACAGATGATGCATTTGAAAGTTTATTAGTTCATACGTTGCTGATGGTACGGAGAATGAAGCTTAAGCAATCGATTTTAACTTCTAAAAGGGAAATTAAAGTCATACAAGAAACAAAAGAATATAAATGGACATTGGAGTTTTTAAAACGATTAGAGTGTGTTTTCGCTGTTCATTTTACAGAAGAAGAAGCGACGTATTTAACAGCTCATATTTTGGGCGGGAAATTCCGTTATCAAGACAAGCCAGGAGAAGGTAGTAAACTTACTGAAAGTAATCCAATCCTTTCTAGGGTTGTACATCAATTAATAAAACGAATGTCACAGTTATATGAAATTGATTTCAGTAGAGACCAAGTTTTAATTGAGGGATTAACAATTCATCTATACACAACGTTGAATCGTTTGAACTATGATCTCTCTGTATCCAATCCAATGCTACACGATATAAAAAGAATGTATCCATATATATTTAATATGTTGATTCAGGTATTAGAAGAAATAAATGAATCTCTAGTTCTATATATTCCGGAAGAAGAAGCGGCGTATCTTACTCTACACTTTGAAGCATCTGTTGAACGGTTAGATCATCAGGAAAAATCAAAAAATGTAATTATAGTGTGTCATATGGGAATTGGGATGTCACAGTTGTTACGGACAAAAATTGAGCGGAAATTTCGTCATATCCATGTGATGGACTGCATTGCAAAAGCTGATTTACAAGATTATTTAATGAAACATCATGATGTGGAACTCGTTATTTCTACCATTGCTCTTTCAAAATTACTTATTCCTCATATTGTGGTATCCCCATTATTAGAGGGAGCGGAAGAAAAGAAGTTAGGGGACTTTATAAAAGAATGCGATGAACCGAGTTATAAAGAACAAAAAGACTTTGTTATGCTCAATTATACATCTCCATTTTTAGTATTTTTACAACAGGACGTACAGCACCCATATGAGCTAATTGAAAAGCTAGCGCATGCTTTGCATAGCAAAGGCTATGTAGATAAAGAATATGCAGAAAATGCAATTATAAGAGAAAAGATGTCAGCAACAACGATTGGAGCAGGGATTGCGATTCCACATGGCAATCCGAAATTTATTCAAGAGTCGGTAATTGCAATAGCTACATTAAAGGAGCCAATTGAATGGGGATCAGAGAAGGTATCACTTGTATTTATGCTAGCAGTTAAAAGTGATGGGAAAGAGGTAACGAAACAGTTATTTCATGAGCTATCCTTCATAAGTCAGCAACCATCCTTTATTCAAAAACTTACGAAAGAAACAAACGTAATGAAATTTTTATCGTATTTACATAATTAAACGAAAAGTGAAGGCCTAAATACTTCGCTTTTTTATTTGTTACGGTAAAAGGTTTATTTTTCCGGAAGTTACGGTAAAAAATGAAACTTTTGTCATTATGATATTGATTTATATTATGTGTAGGCGCTTACAACGATAGTGTGAGGAGGATTAGAAATGAAACTGTTAGCGATTACATCGTGTCCGAATGGAATTGCCCATACTTATATGGCAGCAGAAAATTTGCAAAAAGCAGCGGATAAATTAGATATTCAGATGAAAATTGAAACCCAAGGTGGTATAGGGGTAGAAAATGAGCTGACTGAAAAAGATATTCGAGAAGCAGACGGTATCATTATAGCTGCTGATAGAGCGGTAAATAAAGATAGATTCGTAGGCAAAAAATTGTTGGTTGTCGGAGTTCAAGATGGTATCCGTAGACCAGAAGAATTAATTCAGAAAGTAGCAAGTGGCGATGTACCTGTCTATCATTCACAGGCCAAAACAGTTGATAGTAATCAACAGGAGAGAAAGCAAAACCCGATATATCGTCATTTAATGAATGGTGTATCTTTTATGGTTCCATTTATTGTAGTTGGTGGATTGTTAATTGCAATTGCATTGACGCTCGGTGGAGAAAAAACACCTGGAGGTCTAGTGATTCCAGATGGATCCTTCTGGAAAACAATTGAACAAATTGGTGGTGCATCATTTACGTTTATGGTTCCAATTTTAGCTGGATATATAGCGTATAGTATAGCCGATAAACCTGGTCTTGTTCCTGGTATGATTGGTGGTTATATTGCAGCAACAGGAAGTTTTTATGGAAGTGAAAGTGGTGCTGGTTTTCTTGGCGGAATTATCGCTGGTTTCCTAGCAGGTTATGTAGCATTAGGAATTAAAAAAATAAAAGTTCCAAAAGCGATTCAACCAATTATGCCGATTATTATTATTCCGGTGTTCGCTTCGCTTGTAGTTGGTTTAGCATTTATATTTATTATTGGTGTTCCTGTCGCACAAGCTTTCGAGTCATTAACTGCTTGGTTGGCGGGTATGCAGGGATCAAGTTCAATTCTCCTAGCATTAATTTTAGGGGCAATGATTTCATTTGACATGGGTGGACCAGTCAATAAGGTTGCATTCTTATTTGGTTCAGCAATGATTGGAGAAGGAAACTATGAGATTATGGGTCCGATTGCTGCGGCAATCTGTATTCCACCAATTGGAATGGGACTTGCTACTTTCATAGGTAAGGGGAAATTCCAAGATTCAGAGAAAGAGATGGGTAAAGCATCATTTACAATGGGGCTATTTGGAATTACGGAAGGTGCGATACCATTTGCGGCACAAGATCCACTTCGTGTTATTCCAAGTATTATGGCTGGTTCAATGACAGGTGCTGTGATTGCCATGATTGGTCATGTAGGAGATAGAGTGGCACATGGCGGTCCAATTGTTGCGGTGCTAGGAGCAGTAGATAATGTATTTATGTTCTTTGTGGCTGTAATTGTAGGTTCAGCTGTGACTGCTGTTCTAGTAAATGTATTGAAAAAAGACATTTCAAAGGTAGAAAAACAAGCAGTTGAACAAATACAAGAAGTTTCAGCAACAAAAGAACTGCTGCAAGTGGAGCAAGAAACGCAAAAAGAAAGCAAACAAGTAGATAAGGTAGAAATAAAAAAACTAACAGACATTACAAGCTTAGAGTTAATTGAAACAGATCTAAAGGGAGAAACACGAGATGACGTCATTGATGAAATGATTCAAAAATTAAACCATGTCGGTGCATTGCATTCCAAAACAGAATTTAAACAAGCGATTATGAATCGTGAGCAAGAAAGTACAACAGGTATTGGTATGAATATTGCGATTCCACACGGAAAATCAGAAGCTGTTAAGAAACCGAGTGTGGTATTTGGGATTAAACAATCAGGCGTAGATTGGAAAAGCCTAGATGGAACGGAAGCGAAATTAATATTTATGATTGCGGTACCAAAAGAAAGTGAAGGAAATCAACATTTAAAAATCCTTCAAATGCTTTCTCGAAAACTAATGGATGACAATTATAGAGAGCGGTTATTATCCGTCCAAACAAAAGAAGAAGCGTACAAGCTACTAGATGAAATTGTATAGAATGGAGGATAATAATCATGACTGAACCATTATTTTTTGCACCTGTTTTTAAAGAAAGAATTTGGGGTGGAACGCAATTAACCTCTTTTGGATATGAGATTCCATCAAATCAAACTGGAGAGTGCTGGGCTTTTGCAGCACATCAACATGGACAAAGTATTGTTAAGAACGGAAAATATAAAGGTTTATCTTTAGGTGAGTTGTGGGAAGAACATCGAGATTTATTTGGAAATGTGGAGGGAGATTGTTTCCCTCTTCTTACAAAAATTTTGGATGCTAATCAGGACCTATCTGTTCAAGTTCATCCAAATGATGAGTATGCCAGTGTACATGAAAATGGAGAACTGGGAAAAACAGAATGCTGGTATGTAATCGATTCCAAAGAAGACGCAGAAATTATTTATGGACATCATGCGAAAACAAAAGAAGAGTTCATGGCTATGATTGAACAGAAAGAATGGAATCAATTGTTACATCGTGTGAAGGTGAAACCGGGAGATTTCTTCTATGTACCAAGTGGAACTGTTCATGCAATCGGTAAAGGGATTTTGATATTAGAAACACAGCAAAACTCTGATACAACCTATAGATTGTATGATTATGATAGAAGAGATTCAGAAGGGAATTTACGTGAGCTTCATCTTGAAAAAAGTATTGATGTAACCGAAATTCCATTTATATCGAATCAGTTAACTGTAAAACATGAAAAAGTAAATGATTTGATCGTAACAAATTTTATCAAGTGCCCGTATTTTTCAGTGAGAAAATGGGAGCTAGATGGATCAGCTAGTTTGAAACAACAAAAAGCATTCCTTCTTGTTAGTGTAATTGAGGGAGAAGGTGAGTTAATTAAAGATGGCGAACACTTTTTCTTTAAAAAAGGAGACCACTTTATATTACCTAATAATTTTGGGGAATACGATTTGGTAGGTAACACTAATTGTATTGTTTCAAGTTTTCGATAATTTTAATTATACATATATAACGTATAAAGGATGTTTATTTATTTTAACACAAATTAACCAGCTGTAGTCTTTGAATAAAGTATGATTCTTACAAATGCTTTAATTAGTTATATTTTAGTTTATCTAGGAATGACTGTGTTTGGAGTATATCTTAGAAAATATTAGTCCGATTTTTTCTGATGAGGGTAACATTTTGTTACTCTTTTTTTGGGGATCAACATTAACTAGCTACTTCCTAAACATTCTTCCTTATTAACCAACCTGTTTATGCTTTTTTCAAACTTTGCAACAGAGCCGTATTTCTGTTAGCTATTAAGAACGATGGAAAAGCCGTCTTTTATTCAAAAGCTTACAAAATAAACGAATGTAATGAAGTTTTTATCTTATTTACGTCATGAAATGAGGTAAGGATCGGAAGGTCCATACCTTTTTGTTTTGATAAGGTAAAATTACTATTTTTCCGGAAGTTACGGTAAAAAATAAAACTTTTAACTGTTTGATATTGAAATACAGTAATGGTAGATGCTTTTATTAAGGTTTGAAGAGGAGGTATTAGCGTTTTTAATGACAACTGAGTATTAGATTCTGATAGTGAATGTATGATAGAAAGGCATTCTAGTAATATAAGTTATGGCAGTGAATTTTATTACTTAGCAGACCCTTTATTGACTTTATAGGTTTAAGTCAATGATTAGTTAATCTGGCATTGTATAAAAGCACCTTATTTACTACTTCTATTTGTGAATAAAATCACAAGTGATATATGGAACAACAAAATGAATTTTATGACTAAGCTTTCATCAATCATTTAATCTGGCGCAGTACTGTAAGGTGGAGGGGGACAGCTTTAACACTACTTCAGCGATAGTACACCATCCGCAGCCTCGCTGTATATCGCAATCTCATAGAGGAACAGAATAAAGCAGGCGGTCTGTCACGAGAAGGTCAAGTAGTCCTGACGAGAATGAGAAACAAGTTCCACAGTAATCACCCAATTTTCGAAGAGATAGGCAACAACAATGCCTCCTCGCCTATTTTTGAAACCGCTTTAAAAATGTCGAGAATCAGGTTTGTTCTGGGGGTGAATAAATGATAGATCTTGGCTATCAGGACAGAGCCGATACGGAATAATGAGTTCCGAGATCCTTACTAGGGATAAAGGAGGTGATTTTCTCAGAGAAGAAAAAGTTAACTTTTCAATAGACAAAGATTGACGAAAAGAGACACAACAGTTGTGTCTACTCAAAAAAACAGGAGGAAACATTTAGGAGGTAGTGATATGGTAGGGATTATCCTAGCAAGTCATGGCGAATTTGCTGAAGGCATCTTACAATCTGGCGCAATGATTTTTGGAGAACAAGAAAACGTTAAAGCGGTGACCTTAATGCCAAGCGAAGGTCCAGACGATTTGAGAGCAAAAATGGAAGCAGCAGTTGCATCTTTTGATAATCAAAATGAAGTATTGTTTTTAGTTGATCTATGGGGCGGTACTCCATTCAATCAAGCTAACAGCT
The DNA here is from genome assembly GCF_022664325.1 of Bacillus cereus group sp. BfR-BA-01310. NCBI lineage: Bacteria > Bacillati > Bacillota > Bacilli > Caryophanales > Bacillaceae > Bacillus > Bacillus cereus group sp. BfR-BA-01310. The sequence continues at coordinate 16,096 of NZ_JAKUHD010000026.1, forward strand.
TGTATGAAGAACACAAAGACAATTGGGCAATCGTTGCTGGTATGAATTTACCAATGGTGATTGAAGCCTATGCATCCCGTTTCTCAATGGAGTCTGCTCAAGAAATCGCAGTACATATCGTTAAAACGGCAAAAGAGGGGGTTAGAATTAAACCTGAAGAGCTAGAGCCGAAAGAAAATACTAATACCGTAGTTGTTGAAGATGGACAAGCAAAAGGTCCGCTTGCTCCAGGTACAGTAGTTGGTGACGGGAAAATCAAGTTCGTTTTAGCCCGTGTGGATTCTCGTTTATTGCACGGTCAGGTAGCGACTGCGTGGACAAAGTCTACAAACCCAAATCGTATTATCGTAGTTTCAGATGCAGTGTCTAGAGACGATCTTCGTAAGAAATTGATCGAACAGGCGGCACCACCAGGGGTTAAGGCAAATGTTATTCCAATCAGCAAAATGATTGAAGTTGCAAAAGATCCCCGTTTTGGTAACACTAAAGCACTATTATTATTTGAAAACCCACTAGATGTCCTAAAAGTTATTGAGGGCGGTGTGGACATTAAAGAAATTAACGTTGGTTCTATGGCTCATTCAACCGGTAAAGTTGTCGTTAGTAAGGTTCTTTCCATGGGACGAGAAGATGTTGAGGCTTTCGAGAGAATGGAAGAAAAAGGCGTTCGGTTTGATGTACGTAAAGTACCGAATGATAATCGTGCAAACATGGATGACATTCTAAAAAAAGCGAAAGTTGAATTAGCATAGTGACATAGCAAATTTAAATGAAATGGGGGGTCCATAATGTCTATTATAGAAATAGTTTTAGTAATACTAATTGCTTTTCTAGCTGGTATGGAAGGAATATTAGATGAATTTCAATTTCATCAACCACTAGTGGCATGTACATTAATTGGTTTAGTAACAGGCAACTTGGAGGCTGGTATTGTTCTTGGTGGTACACTTCAAATGATTGCGCTTGGATGGGCAAATATCGGGGCAGCCGTAGCGCCAGATGCTGCATTGGCATCGGTTGCATCAGCAATTATTTTAGTATTAGGCGGACAAGGTGTTAGTGGTGTTGCATCAGCAATCGCAGTAGCGGTTCCGCTTGCAGTAGCAGGCCTTTTCTTAACAATGATCGTTCGTACACTAGCTGTCCCTATCGTACATATGATGGATACAGCAGCTGAAGAAGGAAATATAAAAAAAATCGAAATGTTACATATCGCTGCGGTGTGTTTACAAGGGATTCGAATTGCGCTTCCTGCAGGAGCACTTTTATTTATCCCTGCACAAAGCGTTCAAGCATTCTTGGAATCAATGCCTGCATGGTTAACTGACGGAATGGCTATTGGTGGTGGAATGGTTGTTGCTGTTGGTTATGCATTAGTTATTAATATGATGGCAACAAAAGAAGTATGGCCATTCTTCATTATTGGTTTCGTAATAGCTGCAATCTCTCAATTAACACTTATTGCACTTGGTGCATTGGGTGTGGCTTTAGCTCTTATTTACTTGAAACTTTCTAAAATGGGCGGTTCTTCAAATGGTGGTGGGGGCAACTCTGGCGACCCACTTGGCGATATCTTAAACGATTATTAATTCAGAAGGAGGAGAAAAGAAATGGCAGAAAAAATTCAATTAACTAAAAAAGATCGTTTAGCCGTTGCATGGCGCTCTACGTTTATTCAGGGTTCTTGGAACTATGAACGTATGCAAAATGGTGGTTGGGCCTTCTCGATGATTCCAGCAATCAAAAAATTATATAAATCAAAAGAAGATCGAAAAGCAGCGTTAAAACGTCACTTGGAATTCTTCAATACGCACCCTTATATTGCTTCACCAATTCTAGGAGTTACATTAGCACTTGAAGAAGAACGTGCTAATGGTGCTGAAGTTGATGATGTGGCAATTCAAGGGGTTAAAGTTGGGATGATGGGTCCTTTAGCCGGTGTTGGTGATCCAGTATTCTGGTTTACCTTACGTCCGATGTTAGGTGCTTTAGGGGCATCATTAGCAATGGGTGGAAATATCCTTGGGCCAATCCTTTTCTTCTTAGCTTGGAATCTGATTCGTTGGGGCTTTATGTGGTATACACAAGAATTTGGTTATAAAGCAGGTTCTAAAATCACTGATAATCTTTCAGGTGGATTATTACAAGATATTACAAAAGGTGCATCAATCCTTGGTATGTTCGTACTTGCTGCCTTAGTGCAACGGTGGGTATCGATTAAATTTCAGCCGGTTATATCTAAAGTTCAGTTAGATAAAGGTGCATATATTGAATGGGATAAACTTCCTTTAAATGGGGAAGGAATACGTCAAGCTTTTGAACAAGTAAACTCAGGAATGGCACTTTCACCTACGAAAGTAACGACCTTACAAAATAACTTGGATCAATTAATTCCTGGTTTGGCTGCATTGCTTCTGACATTCTTATGTATGTGGTTGCTTAAGAAAAAAGTCAGCCCAATTGTTATTATTCTTTCCCTCTTCGTAGTTGGGATAGTTGGTCACGTAATTGGACTTTTATAATGAAAGTATCGATGCTCTCAATTCCTAATGTTTACCATTGGGATGTAGATTGCAAGCTGTAAAAGTAGTTGGAGGATATTGATTCGGCCACTTTTTATGTTGAATTAATTGCTTAAAGAAGCAATTAATAAATAAGATAAAAGAAATGGAGCGGATTTGATGGTTCAGTCAATTAATACAAAGGTAGATCTAGTAATAGATGCCACTTCTTTTATGGGACTTGCAGATTATGGGGAAATTATGATTGGTGATAAAGGGTTTGAATTTTATAATTCTCGTGACACACGTAAATTTATTCAAATTCCATGGGAAGAAGTAGATCACGTTATTGCCTCTGTGATGTTTAAAGGGAAATGGATTCCACGTTATGCGATTGAAACGAAGAGAAACGGGACCTTCACCTTTTCTTCAAAGGATCCAAAAAAAGTTCTTCGGACCATACGAGAATATGTAAGTCCAAATCACATGGTTCGTTCTCTAAGTTTCTTTGATGTTATTAAGCGATCATTTAAGTCGATAAGCAAGAAAAAATAATGGAATAAAAGCTAAAGGGTTCTGTTGCAAAGTTTGAAAAAAACATAAACAGGTTGGTAAATGTGGAATAATATTTAGGAAGTAGCTAGTAATTGTTGAAGTTCATTGTATGTTGAAAAGGCGGAGTCTCTTTGAAGACTTCGCCTTTGTTTATATAGGGCATGAATGGTCTCGATACCTTTTATCGTATGTGAAGCATGACGAAGATTTTGAAATCCTGCGGATTTGGTAAAACGTCTCTTTACATGCCTATGATCCTGTTCAATAAGATTGTTTAAATGTTTAACTGTACAATGGATTGTAGTTTGATAAAATTCTTGTTTTCTTAATTTGTTAAATGCGCAAAGTAATGCCGGCGCTTTGTCTGTAGTCAGAACCGTTGGTTCTCCATAATGTTTTACTAATCTTTTCATGAAGGCATAGGCAGCCTGATGATCCCGTTTTTTACGAAGTTGAATATCCAATGTGTGCCCTTCTTTATCAATCGCACGATATAGGTAACACCATTCTCCTTTGACTTTGATATAAGTCTCATCCAATTTCCAAGTTAAATGTACATGCTTATTTTTCTTCTTTCAAATTTGATAGATCAGGTGGCCGTATTCATGAACCCAGCGCATGAAGGTTGTAGGATGAACTGAAACACCACGTTCTTTCAAAATTTCAGAGACATCACGATAGCTTAAAGAAAAACGACAGTAATAGCCGACGGCTACTAAAATAATATCTTGTTTGAACTGTTTTCCTTTAAAATATCTCATGTCTGATTCTCCTAGATCCTGTTTTCTAGAGTGTAGCTTCATGTAGAAAATTTTGCAACAGAACCGAAATAATTGAGCAAAAGATGAATGGAAATTGGAAATAATAAAGTTTGATCAAAATCTTGTAGTAAAACTGCAGGATTTTTCTTTTTCTTATTGAGCTAATGGGGGAGTTTAGTTACAGAAGAAAATCAAATAGCATAAGCCTACAAAAAAGAAAGCAAACTAAAATCAAGGGTGCCGATAACGAAAAGATACTACTTCGCTATCTGTAAATGGTGTATGTATAATTGTTGGCATCTTTGAAGGAATAACTAAATTTAAACTACAAGGGTGGTGAAAGAATGGCTAAAAATAAAAAAAATCAATTTAAGAATGATAAAAACGTTCTCCAAAAAGAAGATGTAGAACTTGCTGGAGAAAATGGACTTGAAAAAATAGCATTAAGAGCTCAAAAAAATCAAAAAAAGTAAAGAATAAGGGACATAGACCTGTCCATTTGTTCCTTGAAATTAACCTGATGTTTTTTTAGGAATACTAAAAGTAGATCATCATAAGGTGATCTCTTATGTTACATCCACAATATCCATTCCTTTGTCAGAGGCTGGAAAAATGGCCTTTTTACAGAGATGGTAAATAAGTATGTTCATACCACAGCTACAAAGGCTGGCAAGCACCTAATGTTATTTTAGTGTTAGATTCTCCATCAACACGTCATTTAAATGATGTAATCGTTCCCCAGACAGCTAATCCAAAACAAATAAAAAATGCGTTATCTATTAGTATGTCACGTGTAAAGGGGAAGGCCTCAACTGAGGAGTATTCCTTTGTTTGCTTAAATTACTTACAAAAATATAATCATTTAAAATCAATTTTTAATTCATCCTTTGAAGATGAAATAGACTTACCATTTTAGTAGGGCTAAACATAGGAGAGATATCACTCCTAAAGCAGCTTAAGAAAAAAACTCTCTTAGACATATCATAGTGAACCGTACAAGAACTATCAGCAAACCAAAATAAAAATCCAGCTAGATGATAATCATCTAGCTGGATTAATTTAGTTTTTTCCATTGGATGTCCACTGTATACCTGATTTTTCATATATACGGGTTAGCGACTGATTATATTTTTCGGCTTTTTTATTAATATCGTCAATAGATTTGGAAAATTTATTGCCACTGCTTACATCGTTGTTGTTTATAGCTAATTTAGAATACTCAGCAGCTTCATTTAATTTGTTGAAAATTTCAAGTAATAATGCTTGAAGTTCGTTCATATTTGGATTGAATTTTTTCTTAGAAATCTCACTAATAATTTTTTGAATATTGTCTTCCTTTTTTTCTATCTTGATTAAAAATTGTTCTTTTTCTGCATGGTTTGATATCCCTTGGTTATAGCTGTCTATTAATTCATCCATAAGTGGATAAATGTTCTTGTATTTTTCATGAAACCAATTCGCATCATTAATAATTTCTATTGTATTAGTATCTGACGCCTTAGTTACTTTTCTTATAATTGTATGGTTGTCTTGATAAATGATGTATCCAACAAAGATTACAAGGGTAACTGTAATAGGAGCGAGATAATTTGTTGCAATATTTCTTGGTTTTGTGTGATTTATTAATAAGGTGGATAGAAGAAAACCTGTAATCAAGCCTCCGAAATGCGCGGGTATACTAATATTTTCCCTAGTAAAAGTATAAATTACATATATTGATAACACGACAAAAATATACTTTTTTGTCGTGTTATCAATATATGCATTTTTTTATAAATTAAAGCTAAAAATGTTCCTAACATACCATAACCTGCACCAGAAGCTCCACCTACTATGACTTCAGGAGTAAAGTATATTACAAATAGTCCATCAATTATACCTGATAATAGAAAAATAATGCCTTGACGGAAACTCCCCATAATCCGTTCTAGAGGAGGAGAAAGAATTAAGATAAATGAAATATTGCATAAGAAATGAGTAACTCCCCCAACATGCGGAAATAAATATGTAACCAATCTAAAGTATTCGCCATTTGAGAAAAGCGGTTGAGATAGTCCTCTATATTTAATTACAGTATGGATATTGGTGGGTCCTCCGTCTATGCATGTGAGAATAAATATTACTGTGGTAATAAAAACAATAATAAATGTGACTGGATTCCTTTTTATGAAGGTGCTAAAATTTTCATTTCGTACAAAAAATGACATAATTACCTCCTTTTCAATTATTTAAAAGGCTGATGATAAAAAGTATATTGGTACAATATTCCTACTCATATTATAATACTTAGTTACTGACTTTTTTACAATATTGTTCTGAGGAGTTTACAGCTGATGATGTCATTAAGAAATCCATGGATAATGAAACGCTAAAGAAAATCGCACATGAATTAATAAATGCGATTAAGAACAACATAACTATTGACTGGAGTTTCAGACAAAGCGCTCAAGCAGGTAGGAGAAGAATCATTAAAAGGCTGTTAAAGAAATGGGATTTCCCACCAATTTAAGCGGGGAATGCACTGGAAGTAGTCATGAGAAAAGCAGAGTTTATGTGTGGAAATTCAGATTCTATTGATATAGGTCGAAAAACAGGCAGGAGAACAAAGCGGTGACTATGTACTATAAAGGAGACATAGCTATGGCAGATATAAAGTTTGAAATTAAAGAAAACGTAGGCGTTTTATCTCAATCACCTAAAGGGTGGACAAAAGAATTAAATATTATTAGCTGGAATGGAAAAGAAGCAAAGTATGATTTGCGTGATTGGGCGCCAAATCATGAAAAGATGGGTAAGGGCATTACATTGACTGTTGAGGAACTAAAGACATTAAACAACGTTTTGAATAGTGTGGAATTAAAGTAAATAGGGTAATTGAGGCACAATCTTTAAAAGTCTGTGCCTCTTTTTATTGAATTTAGATGAAGGAAAATGATTCAACGGGTTCTGGTGCAAAAAGATAATGAAGAGTAAAAAGAATGAGTCATTCCTAACGGAATGACTGTTTATACGTTAAGACCAAAGAGAATATTAATTAGTTGTATCTGCTTTTGGACAGACTTTCCTTCATTGAAAGTCTGTCCTTTTCTAATCATATGCATAGCTTCTATTCCAGCAAGTGTTTTGGTTGCTGTGTGAAGAGATTGAAATCCTAGCATATTTCGGACCCGTTTTTTGATAAAACGATGGTCTTGCTCGACAATGTTGTTTTGATATTTCATCTGTCGTAACTTGATTCCTGCTGGTAGGTCTCCTGCTTTTTGTGATTGTTTCACGGCTTTTGTATAGGCTGGGTTTTTATCAACTGTGAGGACACGAGGTTTTGAGGTATGACAAGAAGATAAGGCCTTTTTGAAGAAACGTTTAGCTGATTTCGCTTTTCTACTTGTACTTAAATAAACATCAACGGTGTTTCCTCCAGAATCCACAGCCCGATACAAGTACATCCATTTTCCTTTCACTTTGATATATGTTTCATCGACACGCCAGGAATCATTTGTTTTCTTCAAATGACGACGAACGCGTTTATCTAGTTCCGATCCATACCGATGAACCCAACGCATAATCGTTGTATGAGAAATGGTTAAACCACGTTCCTCCATCATTTCTACCAAATCTCGATAACTTAAACTGTACCGAAGGTACCATCTAACTGCTAATAGAATAATCTCCGGTTCATAATGCTTCCATTTAAAATCCACTGGTTTTTTCATCGTCGTACACGTCCTTTATTTATGAATATTTTCAGTGCACACAATGACAGTATTTTTTGCACCAGAACCATAAAAAATATTGTATGTTTAAATATTATATGTTACATTAATGTTACAAAAACATTACATAAAATTACTTTTGTTTCATTTGTTTTTCTTTGTGTTTATTTTTGTTACGAAATGTAAAATTAAAATGGTTTATCAATGTGTATAAGGGTGTGTGTAGTAAAAAGTCTGAGCTAGAACTACATGCAAATTATAAAATTTCCTTTCTGTCTTAAAAGAAGAATACCAACTATTTAGGTTTTTTTGTAATGAGATTAAATAAAATGTACTTCCTTTCCCACACAATTAAGTACATGTTTATGGTTTAGTCTAATTGCTACATAGACCCTTATACATATGAATTTAACTGCATTAAAGAAAGTATTATTACTTAAAACAATATTAAAAAACTAAACTTTTAATAATATCATCTTAGACATTTTATTTGTTCTAAAAAAATGCCTAGATGGTATTTTTAATAGGGGAACTTTAAAGTTACATTATTTATTGAATCTAATAATACGTACAAATGAATTTTTAGATTTAAATTCATTATGAATCTATATATAATCATTGAGGTATATAAAATGAAACATTCTTATAAGGTGTTTATATGTGTTTGGATAGTAATTATATTATTTTTTGTAACTTATTATGGATACAACTTGATATCTGATAATAATTAGTAATAAAAAAGAAAGATTTATTGGTTAGCATTTAACCAATAGATCTTTCTTTGAGTTAGCAACCTTCACATAATTATTATTGAGGAAGGAAAAATGTACGGAGAAATTTTATGAAATATAAGAATAGTCTGGTCTAATTTCTAATGGTTCCAGTATCTTTAATTTTGACGGGAGTTTTTACATTTATTTTAGCCTCTGCTAATGCTTGCGGCCAATTTCTTTTTAGTTTTTTCCACTCTGTATATTGAAAAGCTCTAGCATATAATGATAATCCAATTGGATCAATTTTATTCTTTTGTATTTCATACAACATATGTTGTAATTTTTTATTAAGTTCTTCCTGGATATCCTGTTCTAAATTATTTATGGCTTTATTATTATCAACATGTCCATTTTTCAAATTTCTATTGATTTTTTCTATTAAAGCTACATTAACGTAAATGCCAAAATTAAATATAAACTTTACTTTTTTTCGGTACTTTGCATATAGATGGTAAATCCGTTGATCACGGTAGGACTTTATTTCAAACCCACACAAGAAAAATTAGATTACCTGCACACTAAAAAGTATAGCGAACAGGTAATCTAGGTGTTTTGAGATTAATGAAAAACTAATTTATTTTTTGAATTCTTCCATCAATAATAGGCTGAATTGGTTCTTTTGCTTGTTTTATATAATCTACTAATGCTTCAAAATCAGTTGGTCCTGTTTCAGCATCTTTCCCATTTTTAAAGGACACAAATCCATCTCCACCGGAAGCTAGAAATGCGTTCGCAACGACGCTGTAAGTTTTAGAAGGAATAATTTCTTCTCCATTTGTTAAGCGAATACTTGTGACTTTTTCTCCATTTGGCTTGTTGGCATCCCAAGTGTATTGGATCCCTGAAATTTGAAGCATTCTTGTTATGTCTTTTTGCCATTGTTGATTTAAAATATCACGAATGTCTTGACCCGTTAAATTAACTTTTATTAATTGATTTCCGAATGGTTGAATGCCATATACCTCTCCCCATGTAATATCACCAGCATCTAAGTCATTACGAATACCACCAGGGTTCATAAGAGCAATTTGGGATTGCATTGTTGCACGCTGGGCATCAGCGATTAAATTGCCGAGAGTAGATTCACCAGCCGTATTTTGTTTGCGATCTAGTGGAGCGGTAGATTTACCAAGAACTTCATTGACAAGAGGTGCGATTTTTTCTTGATATTTATCCAACTTCTTCTTTATTTTTTCATCAGGCTTTATGCCATCATGGTAGGTTGTAACAATTTCTGCTTTTTTCTCAACAATATCTTTTGTCTTACGATCAATCTTTACATCAACATCAGCAAAAGCCATTCCATAAGAATTTGCTTGTACGACAAGTTTATTATTAACAGTTCCATTTACATAGGTGTGGCTATGCCCCCCAAAAATAACATCGACTTCTGGATCAGTCTCATTTGCTAATCGGACGAGATCACCATTTGTTACGCCGTTCGCATCTGTTGTACCTCCGTTATGCGCAAGAACAACGATAGATTTAACGCCTAGTTCTTTCAATTGCTTTACGGATTTGTTAATGGCCTCAACTTCATCTGTAATTTCTACATTCTTTAGCATAGTAGGCATAACAACGTTAGGAACATCTGTTGTTACGACTCCGATAAAGCCAACAGGAACTCCTTGTACCTTTTTTATAGTAAATGGTGGTAAAAATAGACGACCAGTGGATTTATTATAGAAATTTGCGGCAACATATGGGAATTTTGCTCCTTTAAAATTCCCTGTTTTTTCATGGTATCCACCATAAATAAGGCGGTGCATTTCTTCAATGCCTTCATCAAATTCATGATTTCCTATGGTTCCAACATCAAATTTTAAATCATTTAGAAATTCAATCGTGGGTTCGTCTTGTAATAATGCTGAAACAGGAGGACTTGCTCCAACGATATCGCCAGCATGAACCTTTAATGTATTCGGATTTTGTTTTTCACGATCACGTAAATATGCAGCTAAGTACTCAATTCCCCCTGCATCTTTATTGTTAATTTTCTTTACAGTGTCTAGTTGCCCATGAAAATCGTTAATACCGAGCATTTGTACATCTATGTAGCGGTTTGGTTCTGTAGGTGCTTGAGCTGGAGGTGCAGCGAATACACTTGAAAAAGTAACTGTACTTAATGCTAAAGCAACTGGAATGATTTTTTTCAACATAAAATTTTCTCTCCCCTTAATAAAATCTGACATCATACGATATAATCTGACATCATACGATATTATTTTAATAGATTAAGAAGATTATTTCTATAAAAATTCTACTAATTATAAAAATTAATAAGATTTTATTGTTTTCTGACAAAGGACTCCTTCCTTAAAAATGTGAAGGTGTGAAACACCAATTTTAGGTGGGAGATGAATATCGGTAGGCGTGAGCCTACGTTTTTTTGATTAGGATATAAAGAAAAAGTGCCACCGGCACTCCAAACATATATATAAAATCAAAACGCACACCATTGGAGCCAATGGCATGCGCTACATAAATTGTTAGATATTCGCACACATCTGTTTTACAAACTATTCACAGGAAAACAGATTCATGTGGATGAAATGACAGAATCAGAGTAAACATAAAATAGGGTGAGTGCAAAATTATGGATGTTTCTTTTACATTGTTCTTTGTGGGGTAGCCTTAGGAAAGGGCGAATTTACAATAGAAATGTAATAATTACTAAGATAATAACTTTTCCCTTCGTTTTGAGGGTCTTCTTTAAATAATACCGTCAAACAAGATATTATTTTGGTAGCCGTTGGCTATTACTGTCGTTTTTCTTTAAGCTATCGCGATGTATCTGAGATCCTGAAAGAACGTGGTATTTCCGTTCGCCTAACAATCATCATGCCATGGGTTCATGAAAATGGCAGTCTAATCTATCAAGTTTGGAAAAGGAAAAACACAAATCACCACCATGCTGCACGTATAAAAGGTATCGAGACTATTCATCCGCTATATAAACAAAGGCGAAGTCTGCAAAGAGACTCCGCTTTTTCAACATACAATGAACTTCAACAAATACTAGCAACTTCCTAATCCTTTTTCCTCATTCACCAATCTGTTTATGCTTTTTTCAAACTTTGCAACAGATCCTTCTAGTATTATCGTGTTACTGTATAACAATGAATCTAGAAAAAGTATAAAATAAGTGGTTTTGATTGAGGGATTTATAAGAGGTACTACCACACACCCATCAAGCTAGTATTTTGAAGTTTTTTTTCGTAAATCCTTATTGACATAACGAGTGTATATTGATAAAATTCAATTCATAAAATATAGACAATTTAATAAATTTCAAATCAGATGAAAATTAAATCTGATTTCTCTTATCCAGAGAGGTGGAGGGACTGTGCCCTGTGAAACCCAGCAACCATCAACTTTTACATTGAAATGGTGCTAATTCCTGCAAAGCAAATGCTTTGAGAGATGAGAGGAAGGGATACTGTTGATATATGCATAAAAACCTTTCTGCTCATTCTAAAAGCAGAAAGGTTTTTTGTTGTTCGAATGAGAGCGAAGGATATTCTGAGAGAAAACAGAGCAATTTATACAGCCGATGGTAAGTAATATTTATGAGTTCATTCTATCCCGTCATATAGTCAATATTTTGCCCGTTTGGTTATTTTAGCGATCCCATTTATGAAGATTCTCCGTGGGGTAAGTGTAGAACTGCCAGCTTTAATGATTGGAGCTTTAAAGGCAATAGGAGCAAAACGAGCACGATTATTGGGAAGGTATTAATTCTAGAATCCTTACTAACACCAGTAGTTGGTATTACCATAACGACTATTGGTGTTATCAGTGCTGGTAGAAAAGGGAAACTTGATTGTTTAGAAGGATTTCAGTGCAGGAATAACGATGTGACAATCATTGCAACAATTTGTGAATTACTCATTGTTTTTCTAATTCAATGGGTTAGTAATTTTGTTACAACGTGAATTGATAAAAAAATAAATACATAAAAAAGAAGAAGGGTGTTTACAACATGAAAAAACTATTACTATCAGCACTTATTACAACAACGATTTTTGGTTTAGCTGCTTGTGGAGGAAAAAGTGAAGATAAGCTTGTTGTTGGTGCTTCTAATGTACCGCATGCAGTTATTTTGGAAAAAGCAAAACCGTTACTTGAGAAAAAAGGTGTAAAGCTAGAAATTAAAAAATTCCAAGATTACGTATTACCAAATAAATCATTAGCGAATAAAGAATTAGATGCAAACTATTTCCAAGGTATTCCATACTTGGAGAAAGAAATGAAAGACAAAAAATATGATTTTGAAGTAGCTGGAAAAATACACATTGAACCAATCGGTTTATATTCTCAAAAATATAAAAACCTAAAAGAGCTTCCAGATGGTGCAACAATTATTATGAGTAATGCAATTACTGATCATGGACGTGGTTTAGCGATTTTACAAAAAGAAGGTATTTTGAAAATTAAAGATGGTGTAGACCCTGTAAAAGCAACCGTAAAAGATATTGCAGAAAACCCCAAAAATTTGAAATTCAAAACAGACATTGAACCTGGTTTATTAACACAAATGTATAAAAATAAAGAAGGCGATGCTATTTTAATTAATGCTAACTATGCAATTGATGCAAAATTAAATCCAAAGAAAGATGCAATCGCGATTGAAGGTAATGATTCTCCATATGTAAACGTAGTTGCAGTTCGTAAAGGTGATAAAGATAAGAAAGAAATTAAAGCACTTGTAGAAGTATTGCATTCGAAAGAAATTGAAGACTTTATTAATAAGGAATATAACGGTGCTGTTATTCCTGTAAAAGAATAACTTTGAAAAGAATGGAGAATTTCGAGAGCGAGCCCTTCAAGATCAAGCACAGGAGCTAGTTGCTTAATGTGTATAGCTTAGTCAACAGGTCGCAAGTACATTACTCATATTACTCTTTCATAAGGAATCCGGTGCTGAATCATCAGTACCGGATTTTTGGTTCTGGTGCAAAAACTTCAGGACACTTGCAATAAATCTATAAATCTTGGACATACTGATACGATTACTCTAGAAATGGTGCGTGATTGGTATGGAAAAGGAAAATGCATTCAAATGGAAGCATTATTAGCCGGATATTATTTTGTTAACGGTACAACCTCAGTTTTCGTGATTTGGTGGAGATGATGGAGGAAAGAGGATTACACACAACGATTATGCGATGGGTTCATCAAAAATCGATAAATTCATAGCCAAAACGTCATCCTTTCTGTATATTTCTACAAAAAGAATAACGTTTTTTTTATTTTATAGATACAATTGCGCTTTAGATTAATGGCCATGGAACCATTAAAAAAGATTATAAGTTATGGATTTAAGTCACCAATTATGAATGATAGCTGGTTCAGCAAATATTTCATCAATTCTTTTTAAAAGAGGGACAATTGAGCTAAAATCAACTGCTCTATGGTTAAAAACTAAGCACATTGGCAGTATTTTTCTAATACCAATCTCCTTGTTCCCATTCTGATTCAAAAACACCCCTGGTTTTTCCTGGATAGAACTTAGCCCAACTGCAAAAACTTGAGGAGGTATGATTTCAAGTAATCCGAAGAAACCTATTTGAAACCGTAACGGTTCCAGACATTATATCTTTTTCCGTCAAGTGTTCATGATCTGGTATTTTTTAGTAATTTTCTTTTTCTTTCCCTTCCCCTTCCCCTTCCAGTCCTTTGATACTATGTTTACTAACCTTTGCTGCTAAAACCCTTCTTAAGATGCTAAGATTGAAATTCTTCAATGTATTTACGGTGTCAGTAAATACAGCTCGATAAAACATTTCATCTATTATATAAATCTTCTATTATATTAGCAGGGGATAGTGATAGAAAAGTGTGTTCCTTTTCCTAGTTCACTTTCTATCTCTATATCTCCGTTTAATTCTTTAATAATACTGTACGCAATCATAGTACCAAGCCCAGTCCCCTTTGCTGTTGTTGAATAAAATGGCAAAGCAATTCGTTTTATTTGTTGAGAAGACATTCCAATTCCTGTATCAATAATATCAATTACAATATTATCTTTTATTTTTTGAATATTTATTTGTAATACTCCACCATTTTTCATAGCTTCAATTCCATTTTGTATTATGTTGGTTAGACACAGTTTTAATTTCTCAGAATCAGCATTTATAAAAAGGGAGTCTGTACTATTCAGTTTTAATTCAACATTCCATGATAGAGAGAGTGGTGAAATTGTATCTATTACCTGATTCAAAATGTGATTAATATCTAGTTTCTCTTTAATAATGTTTTGTGGTTTGGTTAAAGATAAATAGTTATTTATAGTAGCCTGTATTTGTTGCATTTCAATTAACATGATTTCCAAGTACTTATCTTGAGGTAACTTAGAGCTTTCATTTTCATTTAATAACTGAGTGAATCCCTGTACCGTGGTTAGTGGATTATGGATTTCATGCGCAATAGATGCAGCTAGTTCGCTAGCTATATAAAATTTTTCTGCCCTTTGCATTCTTTCTTTTATTTTATATTTCTCGATCATTCCTTCTATTAAATAAACTGATAATAATACTGTGAAAATATTTATGACTATATAATTAAATAAAAATTCGATGAGAGTAGAGTCAATTTTCCCACCTGTATTTATTTGCGTTACAATACCACAAATAGAAAGGGAAGTTGTACATATCAAAATAAGTAGAATGCTTAATAATATCTTCTTTTCCTTGAAATAAATAGGTGACAAGTAACGAAACATGATTGTAACACCAGAAATAATAGTAAAGATAATAAATGATGGGAGAACTCCGCTTCCACCTAAGTAAAATCTATAAGAAAGATATAAAATCCCAACAAAAATAATACTTTTTGTATTTCCATATAGAAAAACTAAAATGATAGGAATAAAACGTAAATCATAAATAAATCCAGCATGTAAATGAAAAGGAAAAGTCATACAAAAAATAATTGCAATGGAGGAAAGAACAGAAATTAATATGTTATTGTATGCAATTTTTTCTTTATGTTCCAGCCAAAATACATGATAGCTAAGGATACAAATAATAATAATAAAAGTATTTATTAAGAGCGTAAGAATTCCCATAGTTTATGCCTCTCTGATAGTTTATAAGTAGGATTATGAATGAGTTTAATCTAGGTGTTGGGTTTTATTAAACCTTCTATCTTTAAAAAGAAAGGGAAGGGTACTTGCAAAAGTGCTTTTTTATTATTTATATTAGAACCGATGAGGAAGATAGAAATAAAAAGCTACTTTTAGTTATGTACAAAAAATTGAAAGTAGCTCTTGTATAGGTAAAACATGAAGTGAATTACTGAAATAGTTACGTTTTTACAGGAGTGAATATTCTGTAAAAAGACTGTGAATGACGATATCTATTTTATAGCCTTCGCCATATTAACATGAAATTTATTAAATTACAAAGAAAAAAATAAAAATTATTATTTTTTTGTTAATTTGATTTATCTACAAACAAATAGTATTCAACAATGTAATTTCACGATTCATATTTCATATATCTTTTGTACTATAAGATTACGTCCAATGATATGTATAATTACATCATTTGATCAATAGAAAATGTATGAAAAGAAATTTATACTAGTATTGTGTCTTGCCTCTTTAGGTATAGTACACAGCCGGTGATTGGCTAGTGGGAGTTCTTCCATTTTGCCAGTGCCGGTTTTTTGTTGGATAATAGAGAAAATGAATTCTTATAAAGAAAGAAGGGACTGTTTTGAAAGATGTAAATTCTATTTCTATGAGAGAAAAAGTTGCTAGTTTTTATCTTTATTTTATTTCTTTTCTTGGTTTGATTACTATAACTATATCTTTACTTGAAATTAAAATCCCTTCTCATCCAACAATACTAATATTGTTATTAATATTTATGGGGATTGCAGAGTATTTTCCTGTACGATTTTGGAGAGGAACTAGCTCGCTTACCTTTCCGATAATTTACGCTATGAGTTGGCAGTTCGGAATACATATAACTATTATTACTATTGTATTTGTTACACTAATTATTCACCTGCATCGTCGTTCACCGGTACAAAGAATGCTATTTAATAGTACCCAGCATGCTCTTAGTTTGATCTTGGCAGAATGGTTTTCAAATAAATGTCTGTCGTTATTGATTAGCGGAATGGATATGTCAGCTCTGTATGAGAATTTAATATCTTTGTTATTATTTTGCGTGTTTTTTTGTTTTTTCAACAACCGTTTTTACGATTTGTTAATGGTACTCCTTCCACAGCCGTATTCGATACATCAGTGGTATAAAAAAGCCGTAACAGTATTTCTTTGTGAAACTTTTGGTGTATCTTATGCTGCTCTGATGCATGTATTAATTAGTACATATAGTGTGGAAATAAACGAGATTACAGTACTGTTTTTCTTTTTTCCACTTGTAGCAATTTCAGTTATCAGTTCTTTTTCTGTACGAATTAGGATGGAGAAGGAAAGGTTATACGAACTGTTTCTTATTACAACAGAAATTAGTCGTGGACTAACCGGAGGAAACTTGAAACATATCAAACAAGCACTCAAAGGTTTTTTTGGCATACAAGCATATGTAATATGGACAAAAGATGATGGAAACTGGAATCTTCTATTAAAAGATGGGAAAGTCCAACTTGATATTTCTGATCATTCAGATAAAATTGAGGCGTTTGAGGAAATCTCAAAAAATCTTGTTTTTAATGATTGGAAAACTGGTACGGCGCCTGGAGATGAAATATTTGATGATGTCATACGCTCACTTGTATATTTTCCTCTTATTGTGAATGATGAATTAGTTGGAATGTTTGTTGCAGGAAAAAGTAGAAATGCGGGTTTTTTTCCGGAGGATGTACAATCTTTAGCTACGTTTTCTAACCAATTAGCTAACGTAGTTAAAACAAGGATATTGATTTCTGAACAGGAAAAAAGAATGATTTTAGAAGAAAGAAATAGAATTGCACGCGAAATTCACGATGGCATCGCGCAAACATTGGCGGGGGTGATATTCCAACTAGAATCCGCTAAGAAAAAATACCGTGATAAACCAATCGATATGCAGCAAGTAGTCGAGAAAAGTATAAAGGATTTAAGGGGAAGCTTAGGAGAAGTCCGCTATTCTATTTATGCTTTAAAACCGTATCCGACACAGCAATTAGGGCTTAAGCAGGCGATAGCAAGTAAAATAAAATCTTTAAAACAAGAATATGAACTAGATATTACATATCATGAAAGAGGTAATTCACGTGCGCTTAGCTTTTCGAAAGAAAGAGTTATTTTTGATACATTACAAGAGAGTTTACAAAACATTGTTAAACATGCACAAGCAGAAAAAATTCATGTTTTGCTAAGCTATCAAAGTGAGCACGTGCTTTTAAAGGTTAAGGATAATGGAGTCGGTTTCTCACTATTTGAGTCTATGGTTAAAACGAAACGTGAGCCACATTATGGTATATTACATATGAATGAACAAGCTGAACAATTAGGGGCTACTTTACAGATTGATAGTTCTGTAGGGAAAGGGACAGAAATTACACTGTTAATTCCAGATTCACAAACAAGGGGTGCGTAAAATGATTAAAATATTAGTAGTGGATGATCATGCTTTTTTACGAGACGCAATTCGGAGCATACTAGAGGTTGAATCTGATATGAAAGTGGTTGGAGAAGCGAGCTCTGGGGATGAGGTATTGGAAAAAGTAGAGGAATGCAGACCAGATTGTATTTTGATGGATATTAATCTTCCAGGGAAGAACGGAATTGAAGCTACGGGATTAGTGAAAAAGAATTATCCTAATTGCCGAGTACTTGTTTTTACAATGTATGAGCATGATGAGTATTTAATGGATGCCCTTCAAGCTGGTGCTGATGGTTATTTATTGAAAGATTCATCATCGGAACAGGTAGTGGCTGCAATTCGAATGTTATATCAAGGCGATTCGGTTATTCATCCGCGTATGACGAAAAAATTAATTACATATCATCAGCAAAAAATGAAATCAGAACCAAATGAAAATGAACTGACAGAGCGTGAAAAGGAAATTCTCTTTGAACTAGTAAAAGGACTTAGTAATAAAGAAATTGCTGAAGCTCTATATATTAGTGATAAAACAGTTAAAATTCACATCAATAAAATTTTTAAAAAGCTGAATGTCAAAAGTCGATCGCAAGCGGTGATTTATGCTGTTCGAAATCAATTGGTTCCGCTGGATTAAATAAGAGATTTTTAAAAGAACTATCGTGTTTCCTTATTCTATATTACAAAGAATAAGGGGCAAGGTAGTTCTTTTGTACTATTTAAACGTAGAATAGTTAGAATAAAAATACTCCTTTTGATTAATTTCCAGAAAAATCAGAATGTGAAATAATAAAAACAGAATTATAGTTTAACTCTATTAATAATCCATTTTATGAAAATCTGTTATTGAAAATAAATTTTGGGGGGCTTTTATAGAAAAATTAAAATGAGTGGTTAGCTATATGAGGTGTGGGATGGAAGTAGTGTTGGAAATTCTTAATTATACGAAATGAAGGTTTAAGATTAATAGAATTTTCAATGCTAAATGGGAATTTGATAATCAATTTGTTTAGAAAGATAATTTTTATAATGGGGAGATGCAATATGAAAAAAGGGAAATTTGGAAAGATTCTTATTGGAACGCTAACAGTTGGTATGCTATTGTCTCAAGGAATTCCATATAACGTACTGGCAGAAGATGTGAATGCATCCACTTTACCAGGTATTGATGATGCAAATGCTGTATTGAAAGGACTTACAAAGGAACAACGTAATGCTTTAAAAACATTGGATACAAAACCAGGTTTTGTTATTTCACCAGGCATCAATACAGCTAGCCCTGATAATGTGAATGTAATTGTAGAATTTAAGCAAGCGCCTAGCAAAATTGAGGTGCTAAAACAAGCGGCAAAAGGGAAAAAGTTAGCTCTTTCAAATGCGGAACAAAAGGTAGAGGCATCTCATAAAGGATTTAAAACAGAGCTTGAACAACTTCAAAAGAAGAAAGATAAAGGGACGAATTTTAAATCTGCCAAAATAACAAGAGAATATAAGAATGCTTTTAATGGTGTAGCAATGTCGTTACCAGCAAATATGATTGAAGACTTAGTTCGTACTGGTATTGTTAAGCGTGTATGGGAAGATCGTGAGGTCAAAATTGATTTGCCGAAAGAAACAGCTAAGGCGGGTGTCGAGCCAAAAATGGCAGATAGTGTACCACAAATTGGTGTGGACAAGCTACACGATGAAAAAATAACAGGCAAAGGAATTAAGGTGGGGGTACTGGACACAGGTATTGATTATAACCACCCTGATTTAAAAGATGCATATAAAGGATATCGTGCAAAGCAAGGTGAAGATCCAAGCAAAATAGATCCGAACTCAATAAAAGGATGGGACTTTGTTAATAATGATGCTGATCCGATGGAGACAACGTATAAGGATTGGCAAAATTCTGGAGGATATCCTGAAATTTATAATGGAAGTGCATACTATACATCCCATGGTACTCATGTAGCTGGGACAATTGCTGCAGACAAAAAGAATAATGTAGATTATGCAGTTAAGGGCGTTGCTCCAGATGTAGATTTATACTCATATCGTGTATTAGGACCATATGGAAGTGGTCAAACAAGCGGTATTCTTGCTGCGATTGATAAAGCAGTGAAAGACGATATGGATGTTATCAATTTATCATTAGGTGCGGCTATTAATGATCCTTTATATCCTACTTCTGTGGCAGTGAACAATGCCATGTTAGCTGGTGTTGTTACAGTAGTAGCGGCAGGTAATAGTGGTCCAGGAGAAGGGACAATTGGATCACCTAGTGCGGCGGCACTTCCAATTACAGTTGGAGCAAGTGACGCTGCGATGTCTATCCCAACGTTTTCTGCCTCTGCAGGTGATTTACATGTGGATAAGATGATGCTACTTGGAAAAAGCTTTACTGATAAGCTTGAAGACTTAAAAGGTCAATCCTTATCGGTTGTATATGCAGGACTTGGGAAATCAGATGATTTTAAAGGAAAAGATGTAAAAGGAAAATTAGCGCTTATCCAACGCGGTGAGATTACATTTGATGAAAAAATTAAGAATGCGAAGGAAGCAGGCGCAAAGGCTGTTATTGTATATAACAATGTTGATGGTGAAATCACTAGTTATCTTGGAGAAAGTACTTCATCTATTCCATCGTTCCGCTTAACAAAAGTAGATGGTGAGAAATTACAAGCAAAAGCTGTCCAAGGGGATGTGGCTTTAGCATTTGGAGAACTTAATAATATAAAAACTGAGGGAGATCACTTAGCTGATTTCAGCTCTCGTGGTCCTGCAACTAAAACAGATGATATTAAGCCGGATATTGTAGCGCCGGGTGTGTCTATTTTCTCTACTGTTCCTGAATATATTAATGATCCAAAGGATGGAGAAAATTATCCAGTAGCGTATGGACGTATGTCAGGTACATCTATGGCAACTCCTCATACTGCAGGGGTAGCAGCACTCATTTTACAAGAACATCCAAACTATAGCCCATTTGAAGTAAAAGAAGCGCTTATGAATACCGCAGTTGACTTAAAAGAAGAGCGCTCTGTATTTGAGGTAGGCTCAGGCCGAATTGATGCATATCGTGCAGTTCATGCAGATACATCTATCGAGGTTATCGATAAAACATCAAATGTTGTAAATGATGAAGAAGTAGAAATTGAAGAAAAAACAGGTTCTATTGCATTCGGGTATAAAAATCAATTGGGAAATGAACCTATTAAAGATAGTCGAAAAGTCTTAATTAAGAACAGCAGTAAAACAGACGGGAAAGAGTTCAAATTAGAAGTAGAGTTTTCAACAACAAGTGTAGGTGTGCAGGACGCAGCGAAGAATGGTGTGAAGCTGAACGTACAAGACTCTATTAAAGTGGCTCCTGGTACATCAGGGGAAATTAGCCCTGAAATTATCATTCCAGAAAACGCTGAATTCGGTAGATATGAGGGATATATTCATATTTCAAATAAAAACAATGAAAAAGAAGTATATCAAGTGCCATTTGCAGTTAAATTCACAGAAAAAGGGATTGCGTCTGTAGATTTACTGAGAGACGCAATGGCAACAGATGCATCTAAATTCCATCCATTTATGGAAAGACCAAGTTCACCGTTGGCATTTAAATTAAATAGTCCTCTTGAAACCATTGATGCAGTTGTGAAGGATCGAAAAACAGGAAAGGCATTAGGAGTCGTTGGTACACTTAATGCAAGCGGTTTAACACCAAATGTTGAATATATGATGTTTTCTGGTATGGGAGGGTATGTACTTCCATTCACAGGAGATCCAGCTCATCCAATTGGGGATAAACCTGTTATGTTGCCTGATGGAGATTACGAATTGAACTTCGTTGGATATGATAAAGAAGGAAAATCTTATACAAAAGGCGATAGCATTATCATTGATAATGTAATACCTGAAATGAAATTTAAGGATGTACAACCTGGTATACATGAAGTAAATGATTCCATGTTTAAAGAAGAAGATGGTCAGCGAGCATTATGGGTACATGGTAATATTTATGATTCTACAGTGGATGCATTAAAGGTAAAAGGCCTGCAGTATGACCAAAAAGCTAATCAAATTGTATATTATCAAAACTCGGCCTTTCCATCAGGTTGGCTGAATACAATTCAAGCAAATGGTGATTTTAAATTTGGAGTACTTCCAGAGGAAATAAATGAACCGTTAACTTTAAAATTATTTGGATATGACCTTGCAACTGCAGGGGATATGGCAGCAGGATTTAAAGACTATGTTTTTGTTAAAGAGGGAACGGAATACGCTGTTCCAAGCTATGACAAAGATAAAATCAAATTAAGAGAGAAAATTACATTAACTTTAAATCTCAATAATGTGAAACAACTTATGTCAGGTACATTTGAGATTCCTTATTACAAGCAGCTATTTAAATTTACAGATGTGAAACCAAATCCAGCACTTACGGAATATGTAAAACAACATGGACTAAATCTTAAATTAGAAGATCCAAAGGTAATAGATACAGAAGGAGCTTGGGAAAACAAGGTGAAAGTTGGTGCATCGTTAGAAGGAAAAGAATTTAAAGGGTTAGATGGAGACACACCATTTTTAGATGTTACATTTGAAATGACGAGTGATGAATATTTTAATGATTTAACTGCATTTGGAGTAAATAAATTCTCTTATACAAAATCTGGTGCAGCAGAAGGTGTTGAAATTCCTGTATTTAAAGATAAATCCTTCTCTATTATTTCGAAGCATTCAACAGTTAGAGGGTATATCGGACCAGAAGCATTCTTGAATGAAGATGGGTATTTAGGTAAGAACGACTACACAAAACTAGGAGCAAAAGTGTACGTAATTGGCAAGGATGGAAAGAAATATACAGGAACGATTGATGATCATGGTCAATTCGAAATTCATAATGTTCCTGTAAGTGATAAAGAATACGATATTTTTGTAGAAATGCCAGGTCATTTAAATAGTAAATTAACAACAAAAATAGGGAAAATGCAGGATGGAGAATTAGTGGGACAAAACTTTAGAGCTGATATGGATGACAACCTTGCAGGTGATGTAAACGGCGACAAAGTGGTAGATATTCAAGATGCTAGAATAGCAGCTTTATCGTATGGAAAAGGAAAAGTGACTGTCAAAGATGGCGATGTCAATCAAGATGGTGTTGTAAATGAAACGGATATTCGCTTGATAGAGAAGAATTTCTTGAAAAAGGGTCCAGATGCCAAAGAAAATCAGAAACCGAAAGAAAATGTGGGGCCAGTGACGTTAGATAAAATCTTGCGTTCCATTGGATTAGAACCAAAAAAATAAGTGGGCACAATTCTATAGTAAACTAAACAATAAAATAATGATTTTAGAATCAAATGGGAGTTACTAATATTGGGCCGGTAATGATTCATTGTAACATTACCGGTTATTCTTCAAGTAGTCTTAAAGCGATAGCTATTTGGATACTTAAATCTCTACATGAAGTAAATAATTTAAAGATGGTTAGTTTGCGTTACTGGATAAGGTATTTGCTTAATTATCATTGGTTATGGGATGGATATGTAGTTTGAACTTTAAAAATGGGGGGGACTTGTGAAATGAGTATTAAGAAAAAACTGGGTATGGGTGTTGTAACTGCAGCTCTTGGTCTATCTTTAATTGGTGGAGGTACATATGCGTACTTCAGTGATAAGGAAGTATCACAAAACACGTTTGCAGCTGGTACTTTAGATTTGAGTGTTGATCCTAAAGTTGTTATTGATATAGATAATCTTAAACCGGGTGACGAAATGGAACGAGGGTTTCAACTAGTTAACAAAGGTACATTAGCGATAGGAGATGTGAAGCTTCTGACTGATTACACTGTAATCGATGATAAAGGAGATAATGGAAATGCTGATTTGGGTGATCATATCCGTGTTGATTTCTTGTGGAATTTGGATAAAAATGAGGTTCCAATATGGTCGACTACATTATCTGATTTGAAGAAAGGTACACAAAATGGGAATATTCCTGATCTTGTGCAAAAAGGTATTTTAGACAGAGAAGAAAACGGACTTGCCCCAGGAGATGATGATACCTTCTATGTGATGTTCACATTTGTAGATAACGGCGAAGATCAAAATATGTTCCAAGGAGATGCATTACATTTAAATTGGACTTTCAACTCGATGCAGGCAAAAGGTGAAGAAAAGTAAAAATAATGATTGGTTTTGGTGCAAAAATAACAGAGAATAAAGCGCATATATTCCTAATGATGATCCCCCCTAAAGGGGCAAGCTGACTAATGTCAGTGGGATTCTTGCTACCAAAGGCGAAGTCTTCAAAGAGACTCCGCCTTTGCAACGTACAATGAACTTCAACAATTACTAGCTACCTCCTATACATTGTTCCTCATTTACCAACCTGTTTATGCTTATTTCAAACTTCGCAACAGAACCTGAAATATGTTCTAGCAATTACTTATTGAAGTCATACTTCCTCTTTAATATTTCTATAGTCTTCCTCAAATAAACGATATTCCATAAAGTCTAAATGGCGATGGACGGGATCCCAATTAAAGTTTTTTAAACCTAATTGGACTTACCATTAAGAGAGCGAGGATTAATGTAATCCATGCATTGCTATATGAAAACAATCCCATACCAGCCAATGTTAATCCAGCAGCTGGAATCGGTAATCCCTTAAAATATCCAATAGTTGGTTTAACACTAAATTTAGCTAATCTTAAAGCACCCATCGTTGGGAAAAGGATAAATGCCAAAGAAGTTAAAATAGATGGTGTTGCTATCGAATGAAATAAAAGTGCAGGAGCAACTCCGAAACTAACAATATCAGCTAAGGAATCTAATTCTACACCAAACTCACTGTTCACTTTTAATTTTCTCGCAATCCTTCCATCAAGAAGATCTAGAACAGCTGACAAGAAAATGAAAATGGAGGCTACTACCAAATAGTCACTCATATTCATGGTAATTGAAAAAACACCGCACAATAAATTTCCAATCGTAAATAAATTCGGTATAGCTTTTACTACCTGATTGAACAAGGTTGTCCCTCCTAAGTTGATCAAACTTCACATTTATGTAGCATTTTCTATATATTCTTCCGTTATTCTTAAAAATATATGACCACTGTACGCTAAGTAAATTTCGACAAGAGAAAAGTCGATTTCCTGTACGTTATATTGGATTATAAAAATGTTTGATCATTTTCGGTACGCGTTGTTGAACATTAGCACCCGATAGTTGAAGTATTGGGTAGTCAAGCATTTTCCACCGGTTGGTAGATGAGACCAATCACTCTCGTTTTAGATGTATTGGTTTTTATAAGTTTAAGATTGATCCTGTCCGTAATTTCTTTAAATAAAGGTAGTCTACTGCGTAGGACTATCGGAAACACATTAATCCAGGTTTTGGTGCAAAAACTTCAAGATAATTACAAATCATCTCTAAAACTTGGACATACAGATACTATTGCTCTAAATAGGTGTGTAATCGGTATGGAAAAGAAAAATTGGTTCAAATGGAAGCACTATCAGCCTGATATTATCTTATTAACGGTAAGATGATACCTACGGTACAACCTAAGTTTTCGTGATTTGGTGGAAATGATGGAGGAACGGGGTTTATCCATTTCTCATACAACGATTATGCGTTGGGTTTATCAGTATGGTCCTGAATTGGACAAACGGATCCGACGTTACCTCAAACAAATAAATGACTCTTGGAGAGTCGATGAAACATATATCAAAGTAAAGGGTCAATGGATGTACCTGTATCGTGCTGTTGATTCGAACGGAAACACAATCGATTTTTGCCTAAGCAAAACAAGAGATCATAAGGCTGCAAGGCGCTTTTTCAAGAAAGCTTTACGGTCTTTTCATGTTTCAAAGCCACGTGTAATAACAGTCGATAAGAATCCAGCTAATCCTATAGCAATTGAACAGTTGAGAAAAGAAAAAAGCATACCTAATGGTATGCGACTTAGACAACAAAAGTACTTGATAAGATCATCGCATTATAAAGAAGCGAATCCGTTAGGAATATACGTGCTTTATTCTCTTTTGTTTTATTTTTGCACCAGAACCTTAATTATCATGAGTTCCTATTTATAAAAATCACTAGTGCTAAGGAACAACTATATATTTTTAAATGTAGTATAGCCATTTAGAAAGTAAGCAAATATTATTTGATATGAGAAACCCTGTTTTGATAAACAGGGTTTTATCTTTTTAAAGAGGTCCTGCCCTATCTCTATAAACTTCAAATTTTTTTGCAGCCCAAAACGAAGAATTTTATGGCTTTTATAGTAATAAGATTCATTGCCATCGTTTTGGGGATAACTTGTTTCCCTAAGTTGATGTGCATGGACGCTACCCCTAAAACAAGTAAAAAAGTGTTAAATGAACGCTTTTTTATTCTTTCTTTAATTACAGATTGTTTTTATCATTGTTTAAAATGTGTTATAAACCTGTTCACAAGTTGCGGCTGTTGGTTGAAAAAAACAGTGCTTTTTAAAACGCCCCACAAGAGGCTGATTATACCATTGTTGAGGACAATCACCTGGTGGCCTAAAATACCACAAACTAAATTTCCCAGGCCAGAACCTCTCTCCATTGATTACTCGACGAGCTAAGCTTTTTTCACTTTCTCTTGCTCTTTGATAGAAATAACCGTGAGTAACAGCTTCAAACGCGTGTTCTTGGAAAATCATTTGTCTAATGGTACGAAGGTTTTTAAAATCGGAACAATTAGCTCTTATTCGGTTAATTCCTACATTTCCGACGAGCAACATACCCTGGGTTCCTTCTCCTTCGGCTTCTGCTCTCAGTAATCTTGCTAAAAGTGCAATATCTGCATCTGTAGCGTTAACAACTCCCATGACTTCACCTCCATTATATTTTCTTCTTATAGTATTGTTTATTAGTCAGGATAATGACTTTTTTACATAATATAAGTTGTTATGTCTACGAAGTATGAAAGAGAATTACTCTTATATATAAGGGGGATGATAAAATTGTTATGCAAAATATTTTTTCGTACAATTGGAAAGACAAGCTAACAAATCTTTTATTATCTGTGTTTTGAGGATATTAGGAGATTTGTTGTGCAGTCAATGAATTTGGGGTATTGAATGTGAACTAATATTTAAAGGTTTACTTTCAAATTAAACCGAACAGACCAAAAATAAGGAAGTTCTTTTACACTACAAAATGAATTTATTTTAAAAGCGCAGATGCACTTTTATGAATTTTATTGGAAATTAAATGTGAAAGTGGGTTATCACGGTACTATAAAGTTTTGTAGGTGAAAAAACTTTCTTTCGTTTTAGTAGTACTATTACTAGTATTTAATGTTTATGCTAGTGAAGTAGATACAACTAAAAGTGCTACAGAATTACGTGAAGAACGTATTGCAACAGCAATTGAAAACGTTTGGGACAAATATGATTTAGCTAGTTTTCAAATTGGTATCACTGATCCAATAATTTGGATTGAAACAGAAAAAATGGACTATAAGAAGGAATGGTTGACACACTTGGAAAAGAATGTAATTAACTCTGATTTAGAACACTATAATATTGAAATTTCGGAGAGGAAATAATACGTAATTTCATTAGACAAGAAATAAAAGGCATTAACCCATACAGTGTAGAGGTTAATGCCTTTTATTTTAATTTAAATGTAATAATTTAGTTAAAAACATGTCCATCAGATAAAGAAGCACTAGATGTACTATTATTTTGTAATTGTAGTTTGAATGCTGTTCCTGATTTAGTTAAAATCCTGTATTAAAATAAAAATAGACTACTGGTTGAGTTAAATGTTCCAGGTTATAATGGTTAGGGTTTATGCCTGAGTAAATATTTTTATAAGAAGTGAGGTAGTGTATGAAAAAAAGAACCATAGACATTATTTTTATTATTATTGGTGCATTCCTTTTTGCGTTAGGTGTGAATTTGTTTGTTATCCCGAACGAGTTCGGTGAAGGAGGGGTAACGGGTATCACGATTATTACCTACTATTTATTTGAATGGTCACCAGGCTTAGTCAACTTAATTTTAAATG
>NZ_JAKUHD010000027.1:0-40875 GCF_022664325.1 Bacillus cereus group sp. BfR-BA-01310
GTCCGAAGCCAATTCATCTCCCACCTACTCACTGGGCTGCGACCCTTCACGTTCCTTGAGGAAGGAGTCTTCTTGGCTAAAATGATAAAAAATCTTTCCCTTTCCTCTTTGTTATTAGTGTTGACACATAAAAAGAGGTCCAAACACAAAAATAGGCTGTGGAGAAGACTTTCTCCACAGCCTGAGAAAACACTTCTCTTAAGATAGAGAAGTGTTTTTCCTTCATTATTGATTAGAGCTAGATGATTGTGATTTTTTTGCAGCTGATTGTGCATTTTGTTTTTTCACTGCATGCACATCCGTTTCAGTTGCAAATTCTGTACCATAACTAGCATTTGCACTTTGTGCACCTGAAGCTTGTGCTTTCTTTGCCTCTGCTTGTGCATTTGCTTGTTTTACTGCTTGTACATTTGTTTCAGTTGCGAATTCTGTACCATAACTAGCGTTTGCACTTTGTGCACTTGAAGCTTGTGCTTTCTTTGCCTCTGCTTGTGCATTTGCTTGTTTTACTGCTTGTACATTTGTTTCAGTTGCGAATTCTGTACCATAGCTAGCATTTGTGCTTTGGATGCTAGCGCCAGAAGTTGCCTTATTGTAACCTTGTTGTTTTTTGTTCATCTTTCTCACCTCCACAACCAATAATATAACCAATCCATTTAATAGCTATCCTTAATTTTATTTTTAAACTTCCGTATATTATTTCAGTATTCATTCAAACTACATATTATGGAGATGAAAGTATGTATATAGGACGAGATATGACTAAACTAACCATGCTTGTGAGAAATAAAGGGAAAGAGAACTCTCTGAATCATCTTTTTCACTTAACTTAGTGTCCAGTTTAGTGTACCATCTCCAATTGCTGCGTAATTTTTCTGTCTAACTTTGCGGGTTCAGTTCATTATATTTTCTACTTTGTCTTTATATACAACATACTCTTTCCCATCTACTACTGCTACCACCGCTAATTCATCTTTTGGATTGAATGAAAGCCAGTCAGCCCACATGTTTGTATTTGGCCCTCCGCCCCACATATTATGAACAGTGTTTTTAGTTAAATTCATAACTTTATAAGACGCATTTGGTGCATTTGATCCAGTCTTTATTTCAAATGTATATGCGTTATGAATTTTTTTATAAAAGTAGAAAACGTTTGATGGACGAAGCTGATTCATAAAATCCTGTTCTTTTTTCTCTGCAATTTTTATCCCTTCTTGTAATGTGACAACATCTGTTCGTAATGTTTTCCAACTGTCTTTCGCTGCATTCAAGTTAGGGATTAAGAATTTATATCTATTTTGATCAACTTTTTGATCCGCTTTATCAATATGTCCCAGTACGCCCGCATATCGAGAGTCTAAATCATCCCATTGCGTGGACATATAAGTAAGAGCAGTAATAGCATTATCAATCGCACTATGCATATCACTAATATTATGAAATGCAACTCCTACTACACGATTTAATGTTATTTTATAATCTACATTCTGACGTAATTTTGCTAATTCCGGCTCTAACCAGCCTAACTTACCTCTTGCATCACCTATCATTATCCCACCAGCAATCAATGTGGGAAGAAAGGGGATTTTCACCATGTCCAATCCCTTAGATTCTATATCTTTCTGATAGTTTACTTGCCCTAAAAGGTCCTCTAGACGCTTTTGATCATCCTCAACCGCAGCTCCTTGGCTTTTTAAAATAGACTGCAAGGTCTCTTTATGGCTTCCAAATACTCTAACATCTTCTCCAATAGCATTTTTAAATTTTGTTAATTCTTCTATTAATACTTTTGCAGACTTTTGATTTTGTTGAATTTCCCCCCGTAAATCTGTAATCCCTTTTTTTAAAGTATCTCCATTCCCAGTATTGATTGCCTCTACTAATGTTTCATAATGATTTTCAAATTTTGTATCGTATTCAATAATACCTGTCAATGTATCTAAAAGCTGTTTTTTTACTTTCGTATTCCATGAAACTGCATGTTCTCTTGCATTCTTTTGATCTTGTACAATTTTACTAGGTAAATCTGCATACCCATTAATAGTAATTCCTTCAAAACTCACATCTGGATTATTAATTAGCAAATAAGAATATTCATTCATAGATTTTACAAATAACCCAGCATCTTGCACAGTTTTTTTCATCTGTTCTTCATTTGCTGAAAGAGACATATCTCCATTGTTAGTTTGTTCAATTTCACTTGCAAAGGCTGCTACTGGTGTGACTGCATAAGTAGTTGTCATAGTTAAAAACGCTGATACAGCGAGTATTTTATACGGAATTTTTTTCATCATTTCATATTCCTCCAATATAGGATTTGATTTCAAGTTCTATCCTTCTTTAAAAACGATGTCTTTCGAAATGGGTTATACATCTTTTATAAGTATCATCCTTACATTCTTTAGCAGCCTTTAAATCATCAAGTATTAAAAAGAATCTATGTTGTTGCATAGAGTCGATATTATCAAGCAAATCTTTATAATCTGTCCCATATTAATCGGTTCTGTTGCAAAGTTTTAAAAAACAAGTAAAACTGCATGGTTATCTTTTTATTTGAATGAAAATTATATATAAGTGAAAGGCGAAGTCTTTAATGAGACTCCGCCTTTCTGGTATATAAGGATTTATTAATTGTTGCCTTACTGTTTAATAATGTAATCATAGACTCTCTATGTTTTGGGCCACTATGCAACAGAATTAATATTTCCCTATTTTTGTGGCGTAACAGATTCCACTTTTAATTCTTTTATCCCTTCTTTTAATGTGACCGCATCTGTTCGTAATGTTTTCCAACTGTCTTTAGCTGCATTCAAGTTAGGTTTTAAGAATTTATATTTATTTTGATCTGCTTTTTGTGATGCAGTCTCAATATGTCCCAGTACTCCTGAATATTGAGAATCTAAATCATGCCATTGGGTAGACATATAAGTAAGTGCAGTAATAGCATCATCAAGCGCCTTATGCATTTCACTAATATTATTGTAAGCAACTCCAACTACACGATTTAATGTTACTTTATAATCTACGGTCTGACGTAATTGTGCTAATAAAGGCTCTAACTTACCTAAATTATCTCTTGCTACACCCACTATGATACCGCCGATTATTGGTAGACCTAAAATGGCACCCTTCATTACATTAAACCCATCAGATTCTAATTGTTTATAATAGTTTACTGATCCTAAAACTTCATCTAGACGTTTTTGATCAGCCTCAACATCTACACCTTGGTTTTTTAAAATCGACTGCAAGAGATCTTTATTACTTCCAAATGCTCTAACATCTTGTCCAATAGAATCTCTTAATTTAGTTAATTCTTCTATTAATTGTTGTGCATACTTTTGATTTTGTTGAATTTCACCTCGTAAATCTGTAATCCCTTCTTTTAAAGTATCTCCATCTCCTGTATTAATCGCATCTACCATTGTGTCATAATAATTGTCAAAAGTTGTATCGTATTCAATAATACCCGTCAATGTATCTAAAAGCTGTTTTTTCACCTTCGTATCCCATGTAACAGCATGTGCCCTTGCATTCTTTTGATCTTGTACAATTCTACCAGGTAAATCCACATATCCATTAATAGTAATTCCTTCAAAGTTCACATCTGGATTTTTAATTAACATATAAGAATAGGCATTCATAGATTTTGCAAATAATCCGGCCTTTTGCAAGGTTTCTTTCATCCTCGCTTCATTTGCTGAAAGTGCTGTATCTCCATTATTAGTTTGTTCAATTTCACTTGCATAAGTTGCTACTGGTGAGACTACAGAAGTTGCTGTCATAGTTAAAAGAGCCGATGCAACGATTAGTTTGTACGGGATATTTTTCATCATTTTATATTCCTCCAATATAGGTTATGATTTTTAATTTCTAATCTTGTTTAAAAGCAATATCTTTCGAAATGAATTCTGCATCTTTATGAATATCATTCCAACTTTGTTTAGCAGCCTTTAAATCATCAGGTATCAACGAGAGTTTATGCTCTTGCATTTGGTCGATATTATCATACAAATCTGTATAATTAGCCCCCATTTTATTCCATTGTTGTTGAATATTCGTTAGAGACAGTATCGCTTGATCCACTGTCTGATACAGATATGCTAAAGTGTCTTTCGCGTTAGTAAGCGAAATAACAGCTTGGCTAGCAAGATCAGCTTTTGTACTTAATTGTCCAATTTTGTTAGAAATTTCGTTATAGGAGTCCATATGCTTAGATGCCGTGACACCAGCTGCTGTTCCTAAACCAATTCCAGCTGCACCAAGAGCTGTAAGGCCACCAACAACAGCAGGTGTTGCTGTACCGCCAGTCACAACAATTACTACAGCTCCTGCAATAGCTCCAATAACTAAAATGGCTGCTCCTAATCCACCGCCAATTGACCATGCTAATACATTGTCAAAATGTTCTTTCTGAGTAGAATGCAGCTTCTCAATTTCAGCTTGAAGTTGTGGAATTAGCGCTTGTTGCCCCGCTAATAGTGCCGTTAATCCACCTTTTCCATCTGGGCCGCCTACATTATTTTTAAAATCTGTAGAATTTGTATATAGTTTTGTTTTGAAGTCCTGTAACATCTTAATTACTTCTGTAACCTCTTTTGAATTTGTATTAATTGTAGTGATTAAATCATTTATACCCTCTTTTAAGCCTGCCTTATCTTTCTTTTGTGCAGTATCTACTAATGTGTCATAATAATTTTGAAATTGTTCATCGTAATTTACAATATTACGTGCTGTTTTTTGAATCTTTGGTTTCGCTGTATCTAGCCAATAATTCGCATTGATTCGCGACAGTTCCTGATTAAGGTGAATGTTTTTGATTAATTCTCCTCCTTCTGAACCTAAATCAATATTGGACAGATTTACATTTGGTTGTTTAATCATTGTTTTTGCGTATAAATCCATTACAAGAATATGAGATCCTGTTTCAGCCAATGCTTTCTTCAGTCCTTCAGGCCCTAATGCATAATTCCCTACTTTTTGTTCTTGACCAGTCGTTTCTTGTGCAAATGCATGAATAGTGTTACCGGTAGTAGCAGTTATAACCGTTGCCAGAGTAGCTAAAGTCAACACTTTAAATGGAAATTTTTTCATAACTATTCTCCTTCTCATTCTTTCGCTAGATTCTTATAATCTTTTTAGATTTTTAAAAACATAATATTAAAATTTATAGACCTGCTCTTCAAGGTAACTTATTACATTTTTTAATTGTCTTAATGTATCTTTTTGAGACTGCTGGTTAGTTGTATCAACATTAGTAGATAATTTTGTAATGCTATTTTTTATTACACCCAAATCTTCCTTATAGCGCTTTAGTAGGTCAAGTTCTACATCTACTTGATTTGCAAATGTATGTAAATCATTTTGCATAATAAGAAGCATTGATTTTTGTAAATCTGCTATTTTTAGGTTCTTAGTTAAATCATAAAATTTTTGGTTTTGTGTCTCTAAATCTGCTAAATGTGTTCGCTGTTCTGCTGTTAGTTTATTTACTTCAGCGAAAGCACTATATGTTTTTTTAATTTTTTCAGGATCAATTACTTTCGTAAGGTCATACTCTTTTGTTTTTGTAACTGCAGCTGCAGCTATTTCAGCTTGTTTGCTTTTCTCAATTGCTTCACGGGCTTCTTTTTTGGCCGCTTCAATCTCTAGAGCAGATTTACCCTTTTCTTTCGCTTCTTGTTCTGCTTTTTTCTCTGCTTCTAAAATAGAGTTGTTAATTTCTTTTCCTTTGTTATACGCTGCTACCGCTGTTTGAGCAGCCGGTTCAATGATATCTTTTGAAAGGTTATAGACTTCTTTGAATATAACAAATCCTTGTTCGTTTAAAGCTCCTGGTAATAATGCTATTTGTTGTAAATCATTTTGAATTGATTTTTGGGTATTTTGTAATTCATTTTTTAGCTGATCTATTTTCCCTGTTCCATCTGAACTTAGTACACCCTGTGCTTTTGTTACATCCATATCGAGATCTTGAAGTTTTTTATCCAGCTGTAATTTAAGATCTGTTAATTCATTAATCTGTCTTTGTACGTTTTCTTGGTTCGTCATAGTCATATCTTGAAGAACTTCAAGTCTATCCACAAAGCCTTCTTTATCTTCTTTATTGTCTACAAACGCTTTTAATGTTGGATAATAGCTATTAAATTTAGTTACAAACCCTTTACTTTTTGAATTTACTAGAATTAAATTTGGATAAAGTTCTGATGACCATTCCTTCATATCTTGCTTGATTAGGGATTGATTTGTATTTAAAGCTGGGACTTCTGCTAGCTGTACATTAGGGCTCATTAAACCTTGATCAATATATGTTTGGATTAATTTAGATTGTGCACCTAATTTTCGTAATGATGAGGATATATCCATGCTTTCCTGTTGAGTTTCTGCATGAACGATTGGTGTTGCAAGAGTATTGATAGGAATAGTCGCCCCAGTTACAATTGATGTTATAAAAAGTCCTGTAATTATTTTATTTTTCATTCCGTACACCCCTTTACTATTGTCTATTTAGAATCTTATACATACATCTTGAATGACCTAACGCTAGGCTCTTTTTTTCACATGCTCGAGGAAGGAGAAATCTTTCAGATAGAGTGTTAAACCTCGTTATTATTTACTTCTCATAGAATGTAAGGAAATTACTTACTATTCATTTGAATATTAAGTTTTCTGAAAGTAAACAATAAAATTTCATCACCTATATTTGAATTAACTGCCCAATGAATAGTATAATATTTATTTTTCTCTTGAGTTGCTGTTTGACTTACAAGAACCCAGATAGATAAACCCATTGCTCTTACAGCTATCCCTGCCATGACTTTTTTAAATAATATAATAATTTCATAATATCTCGCCTAATTTTGTCGACAAGGCCCTACAAGATTACAAAAGATGAAATTATACTGTACATTTCTTATACTTTTATTGCGGAATAAAATCACTTTTGCTATGTAGAAACTTAAAACACTTTTTTTCAAATGTGATACTTCTGAGATTCTAGACCTTTTTAAAAATAACTGAATATTAAGTTGATTAACTTCGACATAATGTTACTTGTAACTTTACTACACATTTATTAGTGCAATCTTCTCCCCCCTTGAGTGGTCATACCAATTGCACCTTTATTAAAACATTAAATTTTTAATACGTAAATAGTAGAATTTTGTCGATTATATTCAATAATTTAACTATTAAGTATTAATGCAAACGAAAATATTATACTTATAAAATGATTTTTTAATATATTTTAAGTAATTATAGCAGTTACAACTTGATATACTTAGTTAAAAAGGCATCATTTTAACATATGAAAAATAGCTAATATAATTTTAGTTTTGTTTAATATAATTTAATCACACTCTGCATATCGATCCCCTTTATTTACATATGCATAATTACATATTTCTCTATAACAAAAAGCAACAAATAAACAACAAACAAAAGATAAATAAACAACAAATAAAAGACAAATAAGCAATAAATAACAATATTCCTAAAAAACATGTCGTTATTTATTATTTTTCGTTATAAGATGTATAACGTAATATAGAGAAATAAATTATCCGAAAGAATTCTCCTTCCTCTTACCCCTAGCTTCGCTTCACCCCAGCCACTACGCTCACATCCAAAAACAAATATATCTGCCTTATAAAAATATTGTCTATACATGAAGCGGATAAGCTTCATGTATAGGCAATATTACATATTAATACTTTAGGAAGTTATAAAATAAAGAGGTGACTTTTAAATGTATAATGAGTCAATATGTTATCCTTATATAAATTATGATCAATACTTCGATCGTCAATTCCCTGGTCTTCAAATTCCTGGTTTACCAGGGACATCAGGTTTTCCAGGTGGACCAGGTTTTCCAGGTGGACCAGGTTTTCCGGGTGGACCAGGTTTTCCGGGTGGACCAGGTTTTCCGGGTGGACCAGGTTTTCCAGGAGAACAAAGTTCACAAGCCCCAACATCTCCTCCCCCATCATTTATTCCTCAGCAATCAACAGCTTCACCATTTGCTGTTGATCCAGGAGCAATTTCATTCTGTTTATTTCGAAACACCTATATATGGCTTACAAATGGTGAACAGTTTTGGTATTATCCGATTTTTGTAGGACCAAGATCTGTTACTGGTTTCAGATGGAACGGTAGGTTTTGGATGATTTTTGGAATTGATACAAGAAGGATTAGTTCATTTACATGTTTTTAAAAATTATAGAGTAGCGATAAAGGTTTAATTATATAAACAAAAGAGGTATTAGAATGACAAACTTTCAATCATTTGAGGGTACAATAACTATGATTAACGATTTTGTAACAGGATCAAATGAAGAAATAGGATGTAATAAGTTAATATCCGTAAATAATGGTTATGGAACTCTAATAAATTTTGTAGTGAAACCAAATACTTATTTTATTGACTACGCAACAGTAGTAATAGGAGATAAAATAAGTGGATTTTACGATGCTAACGCTCCTGTTCCTCTCATTTTCCCACCACAATTTCAAGCAATTGTTATGGCTAAGAATACACCGCATCAAAATGTAAAAGTAGACTATTTTAATGAACAGTTGGAGAGTAGTGATGGAAAATTAAAATTAAATATTTCTCCTTCTACTCAAATTTTATTAACAAACGGTCAATTTTTTACAGGGAATCTTGTGAATCGAAATTTAATAGCTATTTATGGTCTTACAACAATGAGTATACCAGCTCAAACTACACCATATAAAATCATTGTTTTGTGTTAAAAGGGATACAGACCGATGCTCATCAAGCTAACAAAAAGAAACACCCCAGTAGTAAAGATGAGATTTCACTTTAGAAATTGTCTTAGCGTATAAAATTCGGACTTATCTTAATCTCAATGTGAGAACTATTGGATTATCAATGGTTCTCACATTGTTTACATGTATTCAACGAAAATTTGGTTTCTTCTTCAGATTCAAGCGTATAAACACGCTTTTACCT
The DNA here is from genome assembly GCF_022664325.1 of Bacillus cereus group sp. BfR-BA-01310. Taxonomy (NCBI): domain Bacteria; kingdom Bacillati; phylum Bacillota; class Bacilli; order Caryophanales; family Bacillaceae; genus Bacillus; species Bacillus cereus group sp. BfR-BA-01310. Next base: position 8,975 of record NZ_JAKUHD010000027.1, read on the forward strand.
ATTAAAAAGTCGATTATCAACGTAAGCCCCTTCGGTTCAATATAATTCATAAGGTGTTCCGATGTATCCGGTTCTGGTGCAAAAAGGTGATAAATAAAAAAGGTTTTTGTTGCGAAGTTTCTTAAGAGATAAACATTTAGACAGTACATTTACAGCAGATTCTATTATTTTTTCTTCATCATTTTCATTTGAATTCAGTAGGAAACCTATTGTCCCTAACAGCATTTCCTAATCCTCCTCAATTACAATTTGAATCATTTAAGTTTTCTCCTTATCGGGCATCTACTACTTAAACAAAGACTCCCCTTAAATCAAGGATTATTAAGGGGAGTCAGCCATAAATGATGAAGTTATAGTTCGGATTTCACTTGAATAGAAACATTGTTTTCCGCTAAATATTTAACGTCTTTAAAGCTAACAAAATTGTTGTTTTGCTCATCCCATAGACGGAAGCGGATTGACCGCAGGCTTGTAGCAAGAGTAATCGTTGGTACATTTTTTAAAGGAAGCGTATTATTGTGTGCCTCTTCTAGTTTATAGTTAGGTACTCTTGGACTTAAATGGTGAACATGATGAAATCCAATATTACCAGTAAGAAATTGCAAGAGTTTTGGAAGTTTATAAAAAGAACTTCCTTCCACTGCTGCTTTCACATATTCCCACTCTTTATCTTCTTCAAAATAAGAATCCTCAAATGTGTGCTGTACGTAAAACAGCCAAATACCTACTGAACCTGATATTAAGAATATGGAACCTTGTACTAAAAGAAACGATTGCCATCCGAGTGCCCAGCAGAGTAACCCTACTAAAGCAACGATTAAAACATTCGTCAAGTAGGTGTTCATGCGTTCCTTCTTTCTGGCACCTTTTCGGTTAAATCTATTTTTAAGCAGGAAAACATAAATCGGACCTAATCCAAACATAACCAATGGGTTACGATAAAAACGATATGCTAAACGGTGTCTAAGTGGCGCTGCCAAATATTCATTCACTGTAAGGGTCCAAATATCTCCTGTACCTCGCTTATCCAAATTACCACTTGTAGCGTGATGAATGGAATGCTCATGCCCCCATTGATCAAACGGGAATAAAGTTAAAACACCCATAAATGTCCCAACTATTCTATTTACACGACGACTTTTAAAAAAAGAATGATGGGTACAATCATGAAAAATAATGAAAATCCGTGTCAAAAACCCAGCGGCTATCACAGATGGAACTAATGTTAACCAATAAGAAACGGACAGGCTTTTATAAGCAAGGTACCATAATATAATAAATGGCACTATTGTGTTGATGATTTGCCAAATACTTTTTTTCGTCGTTGATTTTTCAAAAGGAGCAACTTGTTTTTTCAGGTTTTTAGTATTTTGTAAGGTCATTTTTTCTAATTCCTTTCCTTTATGTTGCTAATTCATATTATAACAGAATAGATTCGATATTGTTAGTAGTAGGTATTATGTGTAGGGAATAAAAATATCATATACAATCAAAAGGTTCTGGTGCAAAGTTTTCTAAATGGAACTACACTCTAAAAAAAAAGGAACGAGGAGAATCACAAATGCGATATTTTAAAGAGAAACAGTTCAAACGAGATATTATTGGTTCTGGTGCAAAGATTGCATTTATTTGAAAGAGGTATATAGATTCCTAATGGAATCTATCCTTATGCAGCCATTCCGAATAGTTGATGAATAAACTTCATTTCATTTTGGACAGACTTGTCCCATAAAATAAGTTGGCCTTTTTTAATGATATGCATCGCTTCTATTCCTGAAAGAATAGATTTAGCTGTACGAAAAGATTTCAATCCTAACATTGAACGAACTCTCTTTTTAATAAAACGATGATCTTGCTCTACAATGTTATTAAGGTATTTTACCTGCCTTATTTGGATGCCTACAGGCATCTTTTTCTCTGTCTTCAACTCTTCAATCGCTATAGGATAGGCCGGATTTTTGTCTACTGTAATCACACGGGGCTTTGAAACATGAAAAGACCGCAAAGCTTTCTTGAAAAAACGCTTTGCAGCTCTATGATCTCTTGTTTTGCTTAAATGCAAATCAATTGTATTTCCTTTTGAATCAACAGCACGATATAGGTACATCCATTGACCTTTGACTTTCACATACGTCTCATCGACTCGCCAAGAATCGTTGGTTGACTTAAGATGACGTCGTACTTGATTATCTTATTCGGGACCATATTGATGAACCCATCGCATGATAGTTGTATGAGCAAGGCATAGCCTGCGTTCTTCCATCACTTCGACTAAATCACGAAAACTGAGGTTGTATCGTAGGTACCATCTCACGGTTAATAAAATAATATCCGGTTGATAATGTTTCCACTTGAATAGATTTTGCTTTTCCATACCAATCACATCCTTTTTTAGAGTACTAGTATCAATATGTCCAAGTTTAGGAGGTTACTTACAAGCGTTTTGGAGTGTTTGCACCAGAACCGGTTAAGCCTACCGACATTCATCTCCCACCTAAAATGAGTGTTTCACACCTTCACATTTTTTAGGAAGAAGTCTTTTGTCGGAAAACAGATAAATAGTTTATTAAAAATAGTTATTGCAAACAAAAAAGTATTCTAGTAGAATATGTTTTATTATTAATTAAATACATAACTAGAAAATATTTGTATAACCCCAAGAATATGGCTAGGGGGTCTCTACCGGGAACCTAAAACTCCTGACTACAAAAAGCATAATAACTGCTTTGTAGTCAGGAGTTTTTTGTTTATAAAAATACTCTAAACAGAAAGGAAACGATAAAATGAATTTTAAAGTTTTTATCTTAGCTTTAGCAACCGTTGCAGTAGGTCTTGTCGAACTTGTTGTCGGTGGTATTTTACCAGACATCGCCCAAGACTTTAATATTTCTTTAAGCTCTGCTGGGCAATTAATAACAATTTTTGCATTTATTTATGCAATAACTGGACCTATCTTACTGATTTTAACAAGTAGAATTGAAAGAAAGAAATTATATCTTTTCTCCCTCTATGTATTCTTAATTGGAAATGTACTTACTTATTTTAGCCCTACTTTTTCTTTCATGATGTTATCAAGGGTAATAACTGCTATGAGTACAGCTTTAGTTGTAGTACTTTCACTTACTATTGCAGTAAAAATTGTTACACCTTCTCATCAAGCAAAAGCTTTAGGACTAATCTATATGGGGATTAGCTCATCACTTGTTTTAGGTGTACCATTAGGAATATTAATTTCTAACGTTTTTGGCTGGAGAATTATATTTTTATGTATTACAGTTCTATCTGTCGGTTCAATCATTTTAATCTCAATATTTTTAGAAAAAATTCCAGGTGAAGAAAATAAAATTCCACTACTTGTTCAATTAAAAGCCGTATGTAGCCTAAAATTAGGATCTGCACATTTAGCAACATTGTTTATGCTAGCTGGACATTACACCTTATATGCTTATTTCACCCCTTTTTTAGAAACAAATTTCCAGATGAATCCTTACTGGATTAGTATATGCTATTTGATTTTCGGGTTAGCTGCGGTAAGTGGAGGAGCCATCAGTGGTGTCGTATCAGACAAAATAGGCGCTCCTAAAAGCATTATTATAATAATTACAATGTTTGCTTTAACACTTTTCTTATTGCCTTTTACAACAGTTTCTCTTATTGTATTTATTCCGGTAATGATAATTTGGGCAGCACTAAGTTGGGGAATAGCACCACCACAGCAAAGCTATTTAATTCAAAGCGCTCCAAAAACCTCAGATATTCAACAAAGTTTTAATAATTCAGCTCTCCAAATTGGAATCGCTCTAGGGTCTGCAGTGGGTGGTTTTAGCTTAAATCAAGTACAAAACATATCCCAAATGGCTTGGGTTGGTAGCAGTATTATTGTCCTCTCTCTGATTTGTGCTATTTTTTCTTTAACTAGATTGCATTCTGAAAGAGAAATTAATAATACACAGGTTTAATAGCCTATTTCCACCAAAATAACACTATTTTAATATTACTGATGATATGCTGGTTATATATAATGGATCATTATTAAAAAATAAAAGTTTTATCCATTCATAGCTGTCCGTGGGAATATAGAAACAAAATTTTATTAGAGGATTTAGATATATCTATGCAAAATTACATAATTATTACTTTAATATTTATGTATAATAATAATAGAGAACTGCTCAACATTTTTCTTTAAAGTCAGATTTTCAATCCCTAACTACCTAATGAACTCAAGTAAAGTATCTTAAAAGATAAAAAAGACGCTAAAAAAGCGTCTTTTTTATAAGGACTTTTACTACTTTTTCACTTCCGTACATTAAATGAAAACATAAGTCCTTTTATCGTATTGAATATATATTTTGTATTTTACTTTAGAAAATAGGATGCAATTATATAGAGTCTATTGGATAGGGCCTAATAACTTAATAATTTCTTCAGCTTTTGGATTTTTAATGCTGTAGTAAATCTCTAGACCTTGTCGATCTCCTTTTAAAACTTTCCCTCTCATTTTAGATAAATGCTGGGATACAGTTGATTGTGGGAGTTTTAAGATTTGGGTTATTTGTGTTACATTTAATGTTTTATGTTTATAAAGTTCATTAATTAGTTTTAAACGCATAGGATGTGCCATTAATTTTAAAAGTTCAGCATCTTCCTCTAAATTCATGTACTCCATTTCATGATCTACAAATATCGTCATAGTAATTCCTCTCCTTTTACTATTTGTTTTACTGTAAATCTTTAAATTACATAATATCCTTATGTTTAGATATTAATTATATAATTCCTTAAGTGAATTATATAATTTGAATATGTGCTATTCATGGAATTGATATGTGTTTAATATGAAGTTTTCAGAAGCGTTTACCAGAATGTAATTATATTTTTGATTTAAGAACTATATATGATAAAATATACCTCTAAATGAACAGAATAAAACAAAGAAGCTGACTTATTTTCAAGTTTGCTTCTTTGTCTCCATATCTAGTTTACTTCTGAACATATATTGAAACAGATCCCCCATTTACATGGAACTGCCCCCATCCATCTTTATTAATCGTTACGGTATTTATTTGATTGCCCGTAATATCGTACCATATTTCCCCTGCGTTGTTCCTTCCAACATTCATCCATTTTGATCCTCCTGATCCATCAGAGATTAATGTTGCTAAACCAGAATTAGCATGTATACTGTCCCCTTCTCTTGTCCAGCCAATCACATCTGGATGGTCTAAATAATCATGTTGCGTACCATATGCAAAGTTTTTTCGTGCCATCAGAATTGGATCAATTTTATCCTTTAACGTTGGAATTTCATGACTACTATTTCCATTTGTACCATAGTAATCTCCATAAAAAACAGAAGGATATCCCTCTGCACGTGTTAAAATAAATGCATAGGCCAACGGCTTAAACCAAGGACTCACAACAGATTCCAATGACTGGCCAGGCTGAGAATCATGATTCTCAACGAGAGTAACAGATAGTGTAGGATGACTTTCTACTACCGTACCCTTTAAAATGTTCCTCATATCATAATTTCCATTTCCTGTTGAAGCATAATGAAAATTATAATGAAGGGGCGCATCGAACACAGATTGATTATAATTTACTTTCCCTAAATAATTGTTTAAAGCACGAATATCATTTTGCCAATATTCAGCTACTGTAAACATTTCCTTCCCCGTTTGCTTTCTAACATGATTTACCCAATCGCGGAGATATTCATGGTCAATATGTTTAACTGCGTCTAAACGAAAGCCATCTAAATTTAATTCGTCCGCATACCAGGTTCCCCAATTTTTCATTTCATTTGCAACATCAGGATGATCGAAATCAAGATCTGCATACATTAAATAATCATAGTTGCCATTCTCACTAGACACTTCCCAGTCCCAAGCTTTACCTATGCCCCTAAATTTATAAATTCTATTTAATTTCCTTCCTTCATCCCAATCCGTTCCATCAAAATGATACCATCTCCATTTAAAATTAGAATATGAATCCCCGCGTCCTGGAAAATCAAATCCCGTCCACGCATTTATTTGATAATCACCCGATGTTTCAATATTTCGATTATTACGGTCTACCTCAACGGCTGTTACAACCTCAGTATAATCTGCCCCACCTTTATGGTTCATAACAATATCACCGTATACATCGATATTTTGATTATGTAAAGCCTCAATTGCAGATTTCAATTGTGCTTTTGTCCCATATTTTGTCCGTACCGTTCCTTTTTGATTGAATTCTCCCAAATCATATACATCATACACTCCATACCCTACATCATTTTGTGAAGTTCCTTTATATGCGGGTGGTATCCATACAGATGTAATTCCTTTATGAGCTAAATTTTCAGCATCAGTACGCAAACGATTCCAATGTTCCCCATCATTTGGCACGTACCACTCGAAATACTGCATTAAAGTTCCATTGTTCACTGTAGCTGCATTTGCTTTATTTTCTCCATATATATTAGGGGAAAATAAAGCAAATAACAAACATACTGCTATTACTCTTTTCAATAAGTTCACACCCTTCAATATTTACGAAAACGGTTTCATTATCCGTCAAAATTATTATACCCGTTCTAATTTTAGTAATCTAGCATACTTTTAATTTTTCGCACTATTCTTTTTGAATTGATTCAGTCCACTTTCCTTAAAGAAATTATATTTATCTAAAATACCTAAAAATGTTTTCGAAAATTAATACCTAAAATAAAAAACCAGGATAACTTCCTAAAATCATATTGATTTTTCTTTATTAAACATATCTTCATTATTTTTAATTAATAGAGATTGGATCTAACACGTCTACTTGACTCCCCATTGTTTTTGTAAGTTTTTCCATTCAGTTTCTGCTCACACAACTTTCACATCATCCTGAGATTATACGTATGATATACCAAAAATACCAACAAATAATTATGTAAAAAACACATAATTATTTGTTGGTATTAACGTCATAAATTCTATATCAACATATCAGCGAAAGTGGATCCTACATTATTTTTACGCTTCATATGCTTCTCTAAATAGATCTTTGTTGTTTGAATATTTTCATGGCCAAGTGTTTGCATTAAATGATATAAATCTGCATTTCCTTGCTCTACTGCCATAATTGCAAAGGCATGTCGAAATGTATGTGCGGTTACTGGATTTTCACGGTATTGTAAGAACTCTAAGTTTGTCTTTTTTATCATATCTGTTACCTGATTAGATAGTGTTTTAGAGTTATAAGCATTTCCTCTTTGATTTATAAATAACGGACTCTCATCCCCTTTTTCCAATACCGTTTGGAAACCTCTTCTTCTCCTCATTTCACAAATACATTGATATAAATGTTCTGAAACGAAAAGTTCACGTACCTTGTCCCCTTTTCCTCTAACTTTTAACCAATACTTCCCGTCATAGTGTAAATCTTTTACACTTGCAGTACACAACTCCTGAATACGTGCACCAGTACTAGCCAATGCAAGTATTATTGTATAGTTTACTAAATGTCCTCTCTCTTTATAAAATCCTAATATTTTCATAACTTCCTCATAGGATAAATCACGATTTGGCCGATCTTGTTCATTTACATTTGCTCGCTGCAGTTCTTCATGAAGCGGTTTTTCGATATAGCCAAATGCATGAAGGTGTTTAAAAAAAGAACGAATTAATACTGTTTTCTTCGCGAGTGTTGCGACTGCATAGGTATTACCATTCCGACCATTTTGTACATTTTTCAACCAGAAATTAAATTTACGAATGTGCCAAGGCCGCAATGTTTTTAATAAGGAAGCATTTTGCTGTACCTCTTCCCCATTTACTTCAAACTCTTCTGCATGCTGCACCATACATTGGCAAAATGATAAGATTTCAGACACATAACCCTTTTTTGTATCCTTCTTTCTATTTTTTTTCTCATCCATATCTTTTGGCAAATGTACAAAATGATAAATCACTTCAAGATCGTTTAAAAAATCATATTTCCCCTTACCTTCTTTTTCTGCTGCCTCCATCTTTTGTTCCACATCATTCATATAACGATTATTATGCAGAAATGAACCTATACCTCTTATATCTTCTAAATATGTATCTATAAATTCCTGTTGATTGTTTGTAATAGGTAATAATTCTTTTTGATTTTTATCATCCATACTTCTACTACACCTCTTCTTGTATAGATTTTTAATCTTAATATATTTATTAAGTATACTATGATTTACATATCACTTACATCAATTATACAAATTAAAAATCACATTATTTCTGTAATAAGGTACCATTCTTCTCTATTTATTTATACTTATAATTTTTAATAATTTTTTATAAAATAGATGTACACATATTATATTTTCATTAAATATTATAAAACATTTAAGTATTAAACAAAGATAAAATTTTTTTCACATATAAATAACTTATAGAATGACTTTAATATAAAATAATAATTTTCTATTTTTAAAAATAGAAATCTTATTTTATATATAATTAGGAATCTGATATGATATATACATAGTTTATAAATTAAGGAAAATAAATAAGGAGGTATACTTTCATGACACAAGATTTACTGTTTATTACAAAACCTACAGTAACAACAAAAGAAGCAGCGGATTTAATGGGAGTTACCGTTCAAACCATTTTAAAGAAAGAAAAAGAAGGATTAATAGAATGTGTATATAAAGATAATTGGAAGCAATTCGGTAGCAAAATATTCTATTTAGAAGATATTGAACGGTTAATGAATAAAGAGGAAGTAAAAGGATTAAGTACAAAAGAATCAGCAGAAATTCTAAACGTAGCACCTTCCACTATCTTTACATACATTAAGTCTGGAAAGTTACCAGCCACAATGGTAGAAAAGCGTGGTAAACAAGTATATGTCATTGATGAAGAAGAGCTAGAAATTTTTCAGCTTAATTATAAAAAAACAACAACAAAAGAACGAAAGACGTTTATTACGAAGATTCATGACACCGATATTTATCTATATCAATTAATAACACACCAACACACTGAAAAATCAGCTCGTATAATAGAGATAAATGGTATTGATGGAAAGATTATTACAGAGGATGAAGAAATCTTTCCTTTATCAAAATATAAAGAACTTGGCTATTCATTTAAACCTTTTAAAAAGCAAGCAGTCATAACGAAACGAGGTTATTTATCTTTTACATTTAAAAAGCCTCAATTATTTCATTCCATCTCTTACAATTTAATAAACTTATTTTATAAAGAACTCGGTGTTACAAATATGCGATTAACTACTATGCCTGATACCATCAAACTAGAAATTAAACCATTCGTTTTACAGGTGGATCCGTTGCAATTTCAAGAAGAGATTAAATACTTACATTCTCATATGAAATCCGGTTCGATACTTCCACATGTAGAAGGGATTTACTTTAAAAGTAATGTAGAGCCATTAACTTTTCATGCAGATCATGAATTTAAACAAAAAGTAGTTAAAATGGCTAATGATGCTGGTATGGGGCAGGAAGACTTTTTGTTACAAGCTGTAAAATCTTATATAACAAATTTAGAACAGCAATAAATATGTTATCAATTAGAAAAAGTGTAGAAATTAAACCTTTCTACGCTTTTTTAAATTGCTTAATTTAGTCTTGATTCTCCTTTATAAATTCATTATTACATAAATAATTTTCAACACTTCACCCTAAAAACATTACAGTTTGGGTAGAGCTGACGGTCCGAATCCATTTAAAAATATTTTACTTGCTTTTACAATTGTTTCGATAGGTATTCCTTTAATCATTTGAACCTTCCCTTGTTGTCCCACTTTATTTCGAGCATGAGCAAACCTTTCTGCGTCATCCATTAATGCTTTTTTTCTCAGTTCGTAGGCTTGTCGAAAAGAAACATCTTGACTCATCCGTTTCCACTTATCCATTGCTTTTTGTAAAATAGAATTTTGGTTCATAGTAATATCCTCCAACATTTGAGTTAAATACAAGAATGCTTTAGCTCAAACTGCAAATAATCTTTGTTTGAAATATTACCCAGATATAATGTCTGTTGGATTCCCGCTAAGTTTTTATTGTTGGTTTTCTAGTCAGGCTGTTTATAGATATGAAAAAACACCCCATTAGTTAAAAATATCCATTGGGTTGAAACAGTACACCTTTCACTCTCTTACTATATATTAAAATGAAAGTTGAATAAGATTAAACTGTCTATAATAGACTATATAAAATACAATAGTTTACCATAATTAATTTATAGTAAACTATTATATCGTTTTATATTTTTTCCATTAATTCACATATTTATTAAAATATCTTGTTCACTATTTTTAGGGTTCTGGTGCAAATACTTAGGAAAGATATAAAGAGGCGAAAAGTTTCCTAGTGGAATCTAGTCTTAAGCAGCCATTTCAAATAGTTGATAGATGAACTTCACTTGATTTTGGACAGGCTTGTCCAGTAAAACAAGTTGCCCTTTTTTTACCATATGCATAGCTTCTATTCCAGAAATAGTGTATGTAGCTGTGCCAAAGGATTTCAATCCTAACATCGAACAAACTCGCTTTTTAATAAACCGATGATCTTGTTCCACTATGTTATTGAGATATTTCACTTGCCTTAGTTGGATGCCTAATGGCATCTTTTTTTCTTTTCTCAATTCTTCAACTGCTATAGGATATGCTCGATTCTTATCGACTGTCACGACACGAGGCTCAGAAATATGAAAAGACTGCAAAGCTTTCTTGAAGAATCGCTTTGCAGCCTCGTGGTTTCTTGCTTTGCTTAGGTAAAAATCGATGGTATTTCCTTTCGAATCGACAGCACGATACAGGTACATCCATTGACTTTTTACTTTGATATATGTTTCATCGACTCTCCAAGAGTCGTTGGTTTGCTTGAGATGACGACGGATTCTTTTGTCTAATTCAGGACCATACTGATGAACCCAGCGCATAATTGTTGTATGAGAAACGGATAAGCCCCGTTCCTCCATCATTTCCACCAAATCACGAAAGCTTAAGTTGTACCGTAGGTACTATCTTACTGTTTGCAAAATAGTATCATGATGATAATGCTTCCACTTGAATAAATTTCGTTTTTCCATACTGATTACGCACCTTTTTTAGAGTAATAGTATCAGTATGTCCAAGATTTAGAGATTACTTGCAATTATCTTGAAGTTTTCGCACCAGAACCCTTATCCCACTCTTTAATCTTTACTTTCTGATTTATGCAAGATAGATTCCCCTTCAACATCTATATTTGGAAGAATCTTATCTAGCCATTTTGGCATATACCAAGCTGCTTTCCCCATCAATGTCATAACGGCCGGAACAATAGTCAGCCTAACCACAAAAGCATCAAATAGAACTCCAAATGCTAGACTCATACCTATAGCCTTTACCATTGGGTCTGGCATAAGCATAAAGCCAAAAAATACAGCTATCATGATTAATCCTGCTGCAGCTACAACTTTTCCGCTGTCTCTCATCCCTGAAAGTACAGCTTCCTTTGGATTGCCTGTATGCGTGTAAACTTCCCGCATACGACTTGCAAGAAACACTTCATAGTCCATTGCTAATCCAAAAAGAATACCAATTGTAAGGATTGGCAAGAAGGCAAGAATTGCACTAGAAGAAGGGAAACCAAATAAATCAAGAAGATTTCCATCTTGAATAACAAACACGGCAAATCCTAGTGTTGCAGCCAATGAAAGTAGGAAGCCTACTACTGCTTTTAAAGGAAGTAGTATGGATCTAAATACTAGCACTAAAAGAACGTATGCCAGTCCTACTACAAGCACTGCGAATATAGGTAATGCTGCATTTAGCTTTTCTGTTATATCTATATTGACCGCCGTTGTACCAGTAACTAATAACTCAATGTCATTTTCTTTTTTTGTTGCATTCGATTTTTCTCGAATATGCTTCACAAGATCCTTTGTTTCTATATCATTTGGTCCCGTTTTTGGGGTCACAGTGATAATAAAAACGTCACCAGAAGAATTAGGGAAAGCCGGCGTTACACTCTTAACATTCTTTAATTCACCAATTTCTTCTGTAATTTCCGCCATTGCTTTTTGTGTCTCTTGTGGGTCTTGTTTTTTACTGTCTATTTTTGCTGCCACAACTAGAGTAGAGTGAACACCTTCTCCATATGCTTCTGTCATGAGATCATATGCTTTTCTTTCCGTTGTATCTTTTGACATGATATCCCCGTCATCGGGCAGTCCTAGGTTCATATGGAAAAAGGGAATACTAATAACAGCAAGTAATGCAATTGCCAGGAAAGACATAACTAACGGATGTTTTGTGACAAGCTTTCCCCATTTATTCGAAGGTACTTTTCCTTCTTTTGCACCTGTAATTTTTTCCAGGAATTTATTTCCTGTAGAAGGATGAAATCTATGCCCTACTATTCCTAGTGTAGCTGGAAGTACGATGATGGAAACCAATACAGCACATAATATACTAATAGATGATACTACTCCCATCTTGGTTAAAAAAGGAATCTGCATGACAGATAAGCCAAGAAGTCCAATTATTACAGTGATACCAGCAAAAACAACGGCACTCCCTGCAGTAGCAGTTGCTATAGCAATAGATTCTTTGACGGAATGTCCTTCGCCAAGTTGTTGTCTAAATCGAGTCATAATAAATAAAGCATAATCAATTCCAACGGCTATTCCTAACATGATAGCCACTGAAAGCGAAAGATCCTGCAATTCAATATAATTCGAGCCTATCATTACTACGAGCATTCCAGTTCCTAATCCTATAATAGCAGTGATAATAGGCATCCCAGCTGCTAGGAAAGATGTGAAGGTAATCGCCAAAATTATAAAGGCAATAACGATTCCAATAGCCTCCGATTCACCATTTGATTCGACTACAGTAAATTTTACATCACCGGTTAACTCCGTTTGGATTCCCTCGTCACGAGTTTGTTCAATTTTGTTTAATACATTCTTCTTAGATGATTCCTTTATATCTTCAGCATCATTTTTATAATTTATAACAGCATAACCCATGGTATTATCTTCGGTTAAATTTTTAAGTTGAATAGGGGTTGCAATTGATTCAACATTTGAATCATCTTTTTGAATATCAGACAAAGTATTTGTAATTACTTTATCTAGCTGTTCCGAATCTAATGTCTGATCTTTTGGAGCTTTAAAAACTATTTTAATTTGGGCACCAGCACTTTGAGATTCAGGGAATTCTTTTTCTAGCAACTTACTTGCTTTATCAGCTGGTGTGCCTGGAATCGTTAACTCACCATTGAAAGAGGAACCTAAACTTCCAGCTAGTACTCCCAAGATGAATAAAATTCCTAAGGTGCTAAAAACAATCCCCTTCCCGTGTTTTGCTGTCCAATTACCTAATTTGTAAAGATACTTTGCTATTTTAATCTCCTCCAATTTCGTTATTTACAATAGTAAGTACATGGTTTCAAATGATCTTTTTTGTATCCTTTATGTACTATTTAAATTTTATTCCTACAGGAAAAACGAATTTTTGTATATATTGACAGTAATCAAATTCCTTTTATAGAATAAGCATAGTCATCATCGAAGCACTTGTATTAACATTAGTACTTACGTTTGTAAGTATAATAGAGGATTTTTTTCTTTCAAGTACTTTTAGTTAAATAGAAGCTAAAACTAACAAAATGAAGGGATGTGTTAGCTCTGAGAAACTCACGTCAAGATGGTGTATATTCCCAGGAATACATTACAGAAGCTTTGTTCCTGTTGCTGCAAGAGAAAAAATTGGAGGATATAACAGTTACGGATCTATGCAAAAAAGCTGGAGTTGCAAGAGTTACATTTTACAAATACTACCGTAACATTTACGATGTTATTAATGCGTGTATGCAAAAAAGTGTCGACAAATTTTTAGAAGAAATTACTTATTTGGATCCTCATGATAGTCTTCAACTTTTTATAGAAGGTTTATTAAGTGCTATGGCCAATGAGCGTATCCTATTAAAAAACCTAATAGATTCCAATATGTCTGGTCTTTTTCTTGATTATGTTAATTCCGCAATAAAATCTATATTTGAAACAGACAATCCGATCAGTAATAACATGAGCAGAACTCAAGTATTATTTTTTGCTGGTGGATTCTTTAATGTCTTCATTGATTGGATCAAAAGACCGTCAAGGGAGTCTCTTCAATCTTTAGCCGAAAAAATATTTGAGATGCTCCCAATTAAAAAAGAAATATAGAAATTTTTTTCTTCTACTAACTTCTCATATTTAAAAACGGAGAAGTTTTATTTAGTGCGCACAAAAACATACGAAACTGCCTATCAAGCAATTGAAGAATACATTACATTTTATAATCAAGAACGTTTTCAAGAAAAACTTCACGGCCTATCCTCGATAGAATATCGGAAATAGGGCGTGGCATAAAACTCTTTTTATTCTTGTTTACTTGACGGGGAGCTTTAAAGGCTTTACCTGATTCACAGAAGGGGAAAAAAATGAAGGCGAGCGAAGGTTTACACTTCTGTAATCAACTCTATTCGATTGAAAGGAAGCTCAAACATGTCAACTCTACCGAGCGATATGAGCAGAGACTGGAAAAAAGCAGGCCCATTCTGGACCTTTTTTCAGCATGGCTTCATGAACAGAAAGATCGTGTTCTACCCAAAAGCGCTCTAGGAAAGGCCATTACTTATTGTTTGAATCAATGGAATCATCTTGAAGCTTTCTTATTAGACGGTCGTTTAGAAATCGATAACAACAGAAGTGAACGTTCTATTAAACCGTTTGTAATCAGAAGAAAAAATTGGATGTTCTCAAATACACCGCGAGGTGCTAGAGGAAGTGCTATCATGTATAGTGTGGTTGAAACCACAAAAGAGAACAATTTAAGTCCTTATTATTATCTTCTTTATTTGTTTGAAACACTCCCCAATATCGATTTAAACAATAAAGAAGAAATTGATAAAGTCTTGCCGTAGTCAACAGATTTACCGTCTAGATACAGAGTGCCGAAGAAAAGTGAATTAAATAAAAAATAACTCTAAAATCAACTTTTATTGTATATTTTGGAGTTACTTTACGTTTACTTTTATTAAATACTTTACAATATAGTTTTGCCATATTAATAATTATGGCTTCATCTTTTCGTATAGGCAATATTGTCATTTTCCCACTCCTATTTTTAGTGATTGTATTTACCAGCACTTATAAATAATTATAAAATAAAGAATATTAAACGGAATATATATCTTCTTATTAATTTACTTAATACAATAAACCTACACAATAAAAAGCTCTGACGCATATTCACGAATAAGTTCATGCTTCAGAGCTTTTGTATATTTCATATTGTTCATTTATTAAGCGCCTTCTGTACCATAATCTTCAATTGTTAATTTCACATTATATTTAATTGGAGTCGTACTAAACACTTTATCCCAATCTTTTTCAACTTTCTTCCATACTTTTGGATACTCGATTTTCAAACTAGTATTAAAGCCAGCGACATCAGTTTTATATTCCTTTTGAATTTTGTGTAATGTATGTTTCACTAATCGCTTCACTTCTTGTTGAGCAGCTTGCTCCGCTCTTTTGAGAAATGTATTTTTAAATGCTTCCTCTGACTCAGACCAGTTTTCGGATAACCGTCCCACAGAATGTACATTAACATCGAAAGAGATTTTATCCCCTTTAACATGGGGCGTAATTTTACTTTTCATTGATTTCACTTCATACATAACTAATTTTTTTGTTTTTTTATCATAACTTTTTACCAACCCACTTTTCCCTTTTCCAGTTATCCACATTAACCCTTCCAATTCATTCTCGTTTAAAAAGCCACGAAGTTTTTTTGTCCCCCCTTTAATGACAGCAGCACCTACATATTTCACTTCTCCGTTTATAGAAATTACATTTGGTAAAAGAAAACTCGCTCCAGATTTCACCTTTCCTGGTAGTTTTGCAAGTGGCATCGGCGGTAAAATTCGTGAGGATCTATATTGATTATCCTCGATTTCAATCAAGCGAAATGCTGGAATTTCCCCAGGTTCTTTTGATTTTAACGCATCACTAGCTAGCCCTTTACTAACCATAATAAAGCAACTAGGTCTCATCTCATTATCACGAACGTAGATGTCCAATAACTGCGTTAAATTATATGTTCGGGCGATACTTTCACTTACAACTATTACTTTCGTGTGATGAAAAATGATAGGCCTTTGCCTTCTCAATGCAACTTCACGTATTGATTGATGAAGAGAATCTCCTGTTTCTGCAACATTCATATAAGCTTTTTGTTGTGATACCCCACCTTTTCCTCCATCTGATGATGCTTGTGCTTTAACAAATTGATAGGTGGTTGTTATTAAATTCTTTTTCTTATATCCTCCGCCCTTTTCTTCGATTTCTTTTTCAATCTTTGTTTCTTTTTCTTTATCTATTGCTAACCCTACGGCGAAACCTAGTTCCTCGATTTCATGACTACTCCAGCATCCTGTAAGTAATAGGAGAAAAACAATTGACGTTAATCTTATGAAATTTTTCCTATTTTTAATACTTTGGCTCATGCCCATTTTTCCTCCCCTTCGAAATCATAAGGAGAAGAAACGGAAATATACCAAATAAAATTATTGCTGCGTTACTAATCATATTTCCAAATTCAAATAACTCATTGATATTTTTCGGAATTTCAGCAACGATATATATTACCGGAAGTAATCCATACAAAAAGGAATGAATATTTTTATTAAAGAGCTGTGCTAACCCTAAAGCAGCTGCATAATAGCAAATTGTATATGTTGCAAAGATTTGCATAATCCATATCACTAGTAACAAAGATTCAAACCGTTCAAAAATTAAGCCTTGAATTTCAAAACTTCTCATAAGGTCAATTGTCGGCCATGTTCTCACCAATACACCATCGATAGAAAACGCTCCTATAACCATTACAACTGTAATAACATAAAAAAGTAAAGGAATCGTAGTGCCAATTATAACAACTTTTACAGCTTGAGACGGTTTCTTCATAAATGCTAAAAGTAACAACATAATTTCTGCTCCCGAATATGCCATAGTTGTTGTTTTTAGACCTTTTAGTACAGGAACAATCCCTAATCCTAATACAGGACGAAGATTATCGAGTTCAAATATTCCAATGCTCATAAAAGATGTCACTAAAAAAATAAAAACTGTAATCGGAAAAATAATTTCAAATAAACGTGCTATCGCATTTATTCCGCCTAGATTTAAATAAAGACTTATCCACATGAATGGCATAAGAATAGCCAAGTCAGGCGTACCTTCTAGTAGAAAGAAACTTGTTATACCTTCCAACGTTCTAAGTTCAAATGAAGAAAGTGTAAAAAAGTAACTAATAATCAATAAACTAAGTAACAGCCCAAACCATTTCCCTACAATTTCTTGACTATATTGATAAAATGTTTTTTCAGGAAATTGTTGACTTAACTTTACGATAATTACACCCGCAACCATCGCAATTAATCCACCTAAAATAACAGTTATCCAAACATCAGGTGTATTCACTTTATCAGCCGCGGTTCTAGGCAGGGTGAGAATTCCGATAGCAAGTATATAATTGATAAGAATAACAGCTGCTTGGGAAGTGGGAATTTTGTCCTTTGAGTTCGTAATCATTCCTCTTCACTGCCTTTCCGTACATAGTCTTTTAAATTCAACATTTTCGGACGTCGCTTCATCATCTGAATTGGCATACGAACCATAAAATCCTTCCAATCAGTAAATTGATATAAGACAGCCGGGCTAGCATAAGGTACACCAAAACTTTTAAGCCTTGCAATATGACTGCATATAAATAGGAAAAATAGAATAACTCCATATAATCCGAATATAGCAGCGAAAAACATAGCTACAAAGCGAAGAATACGTAAAGGGATTGCTGTACTATAATGAGAAAGTGCAAAAGAAGAAATAGCTGTGGCCGCCACAACAATTACCATGATCGGACTCACAATTCCAGCTGATACAGCTGCTTGGCCAATGATTAATCCTCCTACAATTCCCATCGCTGAACCAATCGGCTTAGGTAGTCGTAATCCTGCTTCTCGTAAAATTTCAATAGCAATTTCCATAAATAACCCTTCTATAATTGCAGGAAACGGAACACCTTCCCGACCTCCTATAATTGAAATTGCTAACTTAGTCGGAATCAATCCAGGATGAAATGATATAAATGAAATGTACAGAGCGGGAGCAAAAAGAGAAATAATAGCTGTTCCAAAGCGCAATAACCGAATCAGCGTACCTGGTATCCAACGCTCATAATAATCTTCTGGTGATTGCATCATCATACTAAATGTAACCGGAACAATTAATGCAAAAGGTGTTCCATCCAATAAAATTGCAACCCTTCCTTCCATTAATGCAGCAATAACTTTATCAGGACGTTCCGTACTCTGTACTTGCGGGAAAGGACTAAGATAATTATCTTCAATTAATTGTTCTACATAACCTGACTCTGGCACATTATCAATATTAATTTTCTGAATTCTCTTCTTAACTTCTTCTACTAATTCCGAATCAGCAATCTCTTTCATAAAGGCAACAACCAATTCTTTTTTTGCTCGTTCTCCCACATGAAACTTTATTAAAGATAACCCTTCGTTTTCACCATGTAACCGTAGCAAAGCAGTATTATCCGACAAAACTTCTGTAAAACCTACCCGTGGACCTCTGACCGTCCCCTCTGATATCGGCTCTTCAACATTGCGTGTTTTTCCTTTTTTTGTATTAAGTATTAATACATCTGATACTCCCTCAATTAATAGCGCCGTTGAACCCATTAACACTTTTGACATCATTTTTTGCACAGATTGCCCTTCTTCCACCCCACTAATAGGAAGAACTCGGTTTTTAATAAACTCTTTTGAAACACTATCTTTCATATTAGATGATTCATCTTTATACTCATCAGGAAAATTACACATTAATGATTTCATAATGTGCATATCAATAAGATCTTTATTTGACAGCCCTTCTATAAAAACAAGAACTGCTCGAATGTTAGTCCCACCTATGTTAAACTCTCGACAATAAACGTCCGAGTTATCAAGTGCTTCTTTTTTTATAGTCTCCAAATCTAAGTTAAAATCACCTGTAAAGTAGTCTTTAGAAACTTTAGTAGGCTTATCCTCATATGTATTACCCTGTCCTTGTGTTTGATTAGCCATTGAATCCATTGCTTTCACCTTCATCACTCTTTCTCTAAAAAGCTTCCAGTACATTAGAGCTATTAACTTTTTTCCTAGTACGTCCCTTCTTTGAGTATCCATATTCCCCCTTCGATTGAATACAATATTAATCCCTCAATTAGTTCGCTGTATTATTCTTTTTCTAATGTACGAATCCAACTAAAAAATCTTGAAATCATATATGGAATTACAAGTACGATAAAGGCTTGTATAAAAACTTTCCACTCTGGAATATAAAAAACAATTGTTTCCCACATTTTAATCATCCTATAACAACATATAATATAGAAACTTTCCCACTCAATGGAATTTCTTAAAAGTTATTATGTCTGATAAGAAAAATTTCAATTCATTTAATACTTCTGCATTCATAGTTTTCATTATTTATATTGAATATAAACATGATTAATCTGCCCGGTACATAATTAAAAGGTTGCTGATAAAATCAGTTTTACTGACTTTGTCGGCAACCTTCTTTTTATAAATTATCTTGGTTCTGTTGCAAAGTTTTCTACATGAAGCTACACTCTAGAAAACTTTGCAACAGAACCCTAATTTCTCCCTTCACTTTCTCTTAATCACCGCGTTACCGATTCCTTTTTAACAGATTGTCCATAGATTCCATCCCCTTTTACCAAAAAAGAGCTAAGATGTTTGCCCTTAGCTCCTTCTTGGTAAAATCGATTTATTTTTACAATTCTTCAATCATTATTTCACTTCATTAGCCACAAAAAAGTGTTCACATACATTTGATATACGTTGCAAGTCCACATTTCCACCGGATATAACGGCAACTACTTTTTTTCCTTTTGTATATTTATCAACTTTTCCTGAAAGAAGCGCAGCGGTAGCTAATGCTCCAGCCCCTTCTACAACAGCTTTCCCGCGTTGTAATAAATCTTTCATCGCCACTTCTAGCTCTTCTTCCGATACTGTTACAATATCATCTACTAGTTCCTTTACAACTTCGAAAGTTAAGCTGCCTGGTATTTTAACTGCACAACCATCCGCTATAGTCGGTGCATGATAATGCTCCACGATTCCTCCATTATCATAAGAGGCTTTCATTCCATGAACATTATCCGCTTGAACACCTATCACATTAATTGATGGATTAAAAGATTTTAATGCAACAGCAATTCCAGAAATAATTCCTCCTCCACCAATAGGTACAATTATAGTATCAACATCCCACAAATCATCAAGAATATCTAAACCAATTGTTCCTTGTCCAGCCATTACTTCTACATCATCATATGGATGTAAGTATGTCTCTCCTGTTTCTTGTATAATTTCCTCACACTTCGCTTTGGCGTCATCAAAAGTTTCACCATATAAAATAACTTCTGATCCATACCCTCTAGTTGCCTCTACTTTCGCTTGAGGTGCAGAAACTGGCATAACAATTTTACTCTTAATTCCAAGTAAATGAGCGGATAAAGCAACACCTTGTGCATGGTTTCCTGCCGAACAAGCAATAACACCTCGTTCTTTTTCTTGATCTGTCAAATGTGACATTTTATTAAAGGCACCACGGAATTTAAAAGAACCCGTTAATTGCATATTTTCTAATTTCAAATAAATTTCTCCACCTGTTTTACTAGTCAAATAGAAAGATTTAACTAATGGCGTTTTTCTAGCATTTTTATCAAGAACCTTTTGGGCTTTTTTGATGTCAACAATATCTAATGGCATTTTTTTGGTTATCATACTAACACTTCTTTCAATTGTTTATAATCTAACCCTAGCGTCATTCCTAAATTTGCGTAAGTAATGACCCCTTTATAGATATTTACCCCAGATGCTAATGATACTTTATGCTGCATAGCGGATTCTAATCCTTCTTTAGCGATTGCTAGTAAATATTCAATATTTCCATTCGCTAACGCGATTGTAGCGGTACGTGGGGTGGCACCAGGCATATTTGGCACTGCATAGTGTATTACGTCATGTTTAATGAATACCGGATCATCATGTGTTGTATACTTATCAATTGTTTCAACTGTTCCACCTTGATCTATTGCGATATCTACAATAACACTTCCAGGTTTCATAGATTGAACCATGTACTCTTTTACGATTTTTGGAGGTCTAGACCCTGGAATTAAAATTGTTGAAATAAATAAATCGGCTTCCTGAATCATTCGCTCCAAGTTTTCAGTGTTTGATTCAATGATTTCAACATTTTCTTTCGCATATTTCTCTCTTAAATGAGAAATTCTTTCTTGATTTATTTCTAATATTGTAACTTTACAACCAATTCCAATTGCCATATCACAAGCGTTAATCGCAGCATTTCCTCCACCCAGAATCACAACATTTCCGGCAGGGATTCCCTCAATTCCAGATAATAAAATGCCTTCTCCTTGATGCTGCTTTTCTAAGTAATAAGCACCCATAAATACTGCACGTCTACCAGCAATTGCGCTCATAGGTTTTAATAATGCTAGATTTCCATTTTCACTAATCGTCTCCCCTGCAATTGCAGTTGTGCCAGCATTTCTCATTGCCTCTACACACTCTTTAGAAGCGGCCAGATGTAAGAATCCCCATACAATAAGATCCTTTTTAAAGTAATGATATTCTGCAGGTAGTGGTTCTTTCACCTTGACTACCATATCAACATCCCATGCTTCTCCTTGCGTCACGATACTTGCACCAGCGTTTTTATATTCATCATTTGTATAACCAGATCCTAATCCGGCATCTTTTTGTACTAAAACTTCATTTCCATCTGCAACTAATCTTTGAACATTTTCTGGAGTCATCCCTACGCGAGCTTCTCCTTTTTTTATCTCTTTCACTACACCAATTTTCATAACAACACATCCTTTATTAGATTCAGATATAAATTATATTGTCTATGATTTGATAAACATTAAAGTAGCAAAAACCAATAAAAATGTTATGGCAATATAATTCATTTTGCGTCTTGCTGTTGCACCTACAAGATAACACCACTCAAAATTATGAGTCAATCAATTTGTGAAAAAGTTCACAAAGTAGACTTTTTTATTCAAAATTCTATTTTTATGTAACAAATAAAATTGAATCTAGGGTCCCCTTATGATATTCTTCTTTTGTGAAACATTTCACATACCATAATGTTAAATTTGTAAATAAGTATACATTCTTTCAACTAGGAGTGATTTTAATGTCACAGCAACAACTAAAAAAGGATATTGGTTTCTTTGCAGCATTAACCACTGTTATTGGTACTGTTATTGGAGCCGGGGTATTTTTTAAACCTACAGCACTTTATGGGGTAACTGGTACAGCCAGTTTAGGCTTACTTGCCTGGATCATTGGTGGGGTATTAACAGTATGTGCGGGTCTGACCGCTGCTGAACTATCTGCAGCCATCCCTGAAACAGGTGGAATGATGGCATATTTAAAGCGTACTTATGGAAACTTAACAGCTTTCCTACTTGGATGGGCACAAACTGTAATCTACTTTCCTGCTAATATCGCAGCACTTGCGATCATCTTCGGAACACAAACAGTTAGTTTATTTGGTTTAGACATTAGTGAACACAAAATGTTGATTATCGGAATTTCTGTAGCGACTGCAACATTTGTAACTCTTATGAATTTCTTAGGAGCAAAAGCCGCCGGTGGAATCCAAATGGCATCTACTATATGTAAGTTACTTCCACTAGCTCTTATTATCATTTTTGGATTACTACACAAAGGCGATGTTACTTTTCAACTCTTACCTATTGAAGCTGGACCAGACAAATCGTTTATATCTGCACTTGGATCTGGTTTACTTGCAACAATGTTTGCATATGATGGCTGGATTCATGTAGGAAATATCGCTGGAGAAATGAAAAACCCTAAAACGGACTTACCAAAAGCAATTGTATTAGGGTTATCAGCTGTTATGGTTATATACTTACTTATAAACATTGCGTTTCTTATGGTCATGTCCGCAACATCACTTGCAGCGACTGATACTCCTGCTTCTGAGGTAGCAACAATTATTTTTGGCGCAATGGGTGGTAAATTAGTTACAATCGGTATTTTAATTTCCGTATTTGGAACAATCAATGGTTACATTATGACTGGGATGAGAATTCCATACGCTATGGCAGTTGAAAATAAATTACCATTTAGCAAATGGTTTGCTACATTAACTAAACATAGCAAAGTCCCTTATAACTCTGGTTTATTTATGTTATTTGTATCTATTATCATGATGGTCATTGGTGGATTTAACACTTTGACAGATATGCTAGTCTTTGTAATATGGATATTCTACACAATGACATTCCTTGCTGTCTTTATTTTACGAAAAAGAGAGCCAGAACTTGTACGACCTTATAAAGTTCCACTATATCCGATAATACCAATAATTGCCATTATCGGTGGGCTATTCATCGTTATTAATACATTATTTACTCAAACACTTCTAGCACTGTCAGGAATAGGTTTAACCTTAATTGGTCTCCCTATTTATTTTACAATGCGGAAGAAGGGACCTTTAATCATAGATAATAACAGTAAAAAGTAATCCTATAAAAAGATTTAAATTTTACCAATGTCATATAAGTAGCCTTAATAAAAATTCAAAATGAAAGAGCCTATTTTAATCATCAAAATAGGTTCTTTTACTTTAATGTACCTATATCACAGTAATAAGCTATATTTTTTTCCATAAAATTCGACTTAGATAAAATTACAAGAATCTATCGAGGGGATCAATGTAGCAAAAGTGTTTAAACCTATTATTAATATAACCTTATGACACGTATAATATATTTGTATTTATAAAGTGACAACTTCCTTCAATTATATTTGTTAAATAGTAGATGATATGAGTTTAGAAAAAAACTATCTGATATAGAATGAATCAGGTACAGACATTAAATAATAGAAAAAAGCCCCTAGTATTCCAGTAGTAAAAATAATAAATCCCATATTTCGTATACTTTTAATTTTTGCTTGTAGTCCATTGAATCCTGCTAATAACCCACTTAAAGGGTATAGGATAAAGTATGGAACGGGTGAAAGAAGATATTCTGCATCAATCCCCATACCCCAACACACAAAAGGTAGCACGACAAGGGAAAGGCTAAGTAATCCCATTACACTTACGAGTAATTTACGATTTTCAATCCCTGCAATAATTAAATAAATCCCACCAATAAATCCACATAGCAAGAAAATGGGCATAAAGTAAATCCAAAGAAGGCTCAAGATGATCATATATAATTTCCTCCTAGTTGATAAGTTGTATTTCAACAATTGTTAAATGAAACATAATAATGGAAAAAAACCATGCATCCTACTTCATAGGAACAATGGGACTTTTTAATTGCATAACATATTCCGTTTAAGAGCAAGAGTGGTGTTTCCACACCTTCTAACGTACAGCAGATTAATTGAGTGACAAATTTATGCTACATGTAATCGTTACTGTACGCTCATAGAAAGGGAAAACCATTCTAATATAGTATATTAGGAATGTACTTATTTATTTTTACATAATTCTATTTGGGGAGCATTTCTAATCTTTTACCTATTTCTTCCCCCTTTCTTTAGTTCTAAGAAATGATTTAATTTTCCGGATCCCCTGTTAATTTATAAAGTTGATCTAGTGCTTCTTCTATATCAAACGAATTAAACCAACGGTAATCATGTTTGTCTAAGATACGATAATGCTGACTAATCAGATTTTGTTGTAAGCGACAGTCCCCTTTTTCTTGAATCTGTTTCCACCAGACTTTTCCTCCTAAAGTTTTTTGCGAATTGTTTTTTTGATTTGTAAAAGCGAGGATTTTAACAATTTCATTTACATCATTGCCAAATGTCATTTGGATCGTTTCACTATGCTCGAAAATTGTTACAAGACAAACGGCATTCGTCCATGTGAGGAGGCGTCTACCTTTTTCAATTTCTATTAATGTTTTTTTGATAAACCAATGATTTCAGACATTTTATCTTGTGATAAGTCATTTTCTATACGGACTAGTTTTAATTTTGTACTTACTGATGCGATGAATTCTTGTTTATCCATTAGTCCTCTCCTTTTTTAAAGAAAAGTTGTATTAAATAGACATTGTGTGTTATTAAAATAATCCATGATAACTATGTTTTATTACATCCATAAAGCTAGGATTTTCAGCTACACCGGTATAAATCATTTCGCTTTTTACACTATCGAAAATTAATACTAGTAATAAAATTATTATTATTGCTGTAATTGTTTTGACTGTAAGTAGTTTCTTCAACATATTTTCCCTTTCGAATTCCAAATGTAGATTTTGTTTTTCGTTAAAACACTTATAGTGTAAAAACGTCAACATAAGTGTAAACTTACACATGTGGTTGTTAGATCTTTTTGAAGAAAGATGGTGAATTTTTGTTATTAAAATTAGGGAGAAATAGGGAATTTTGGCGAGGACAAAGCAGGCTTGGCAGCCCATGCCCATCAACCTAAGAAAAGCAAATATCCCAAAATGAAAAAACGTTATTCTCTCTGTAGAACATTTTGGAAAAAAACCACGCTAAGCAAAAAAATACAATAAGCTGCCCATATGGACAGCCCATTTACATAATTATCGTTAGCGGAAGTAAATCAATTTGATTTGTTTAATATAAGCACTCGTTTATTGAAGAAGTGATTTTCAATAAAAAACATCTTATCATTAGAATTCAAATTTAACAGGTCTTAAAAAAAGCTCTTCTAATGTATCTTTTGCATCTTTACTTTCAAACAAAATCTCATATAAAGCGTTACTAATTGGAAGTTCAACATCATATTGTTTAGATAGTTCTTTCAATGCTTTTACTGTTGAAACTCCTTCTGCCAATTTTTCAAACTTTTGACCTAAGACAAACGCTTCTCCGAATTTTCGATTATGACTATGTAATGAGAACAATGTTGCCTCATAATCTCCTAAATGACTCAATCCATATATCGTTAAATCATTTCCTCCCATAGCTGTAACCAAACGTGAAAGTTCCCTGGTCCCTCTAGCCATTAGTGAACCTTTCAAACTGCTGTAATTCAATCCATCCAACATTCCTGCGGCGATTCCCATAACATTTTTTGTAGCAGCTCCTATTTCATTGCCAATCAAATCTTGTCCGTAGTAAAACCTTATTAAATCACTATTAAACTCTTGTACAATCTTCTTAGTGATACCAATATTCTCAGATCCAATCACCATACAATTCGGAATATCATTCACAAAATCCTGTACATGCCCAGGTCCTACCCAAACAGCTATATTGGTATTTTTTCCAACGATTTCACCAAATACTCGAGAAAGCCTCTTTCCACTTGTTGCTTCAAGTCCTTTCATACATAAGACGAAGGTTTTTCCTTGTATTTCATTAATTAAGTTTAATTGATTAGCAAATGAACGTAATTCCTGTGCACTAATCGATATAATAATAATCTCCGCAAATGAAGTTGCTTTATGTAGAGAATTACTTAGCTCGATATCTTCTGAGAGCTTAAGATAATCATTCTTTCTTGTTTCATTTAATTCAATGTAATTTCTTGAGGTTTCTCTCCCCCACAACATTACATTATGACCAACTTTGTTAGCATACCAAGCTATAAAAGTACCCCAACGTCCACAACCAAGAACTGAAATATTCAATAATCTCACCTTTGTCTTTATAAATTTTTTACTATGTTTTCCTTTACATGAATGGTTTTACTTATATTGTTCAATATTGGATAAACATTAACAAATATCCTTCATCTTGTGCAACTAACCTGTTCGTTAGTTGCACAAGATGAAGGATATTCCATACAGCTCTAATTAACATAAGATGACATTATCAGTAGTCAACAATGGATAGAATTTTCGTTATGGGGGAATTTTGATTTTCTAGGTTGATGAGTATGTGGCGGTACCACATGCCCATCAACCTAACAAAAATAAACTACCTCAAAATGATAAAACTGAGCAACTCAGGCAAAAACCTTGCTTTGGGGTAATAGGCCCAGATCGTAAAAGGCTATTCCATCACATCTTCAAAGCGTAACTACAATAAGGACAAGCCAGTTTTGGCTTGTCCTTGTTCCATGCCGCCCGGCGAATTCAAACGGCAATCACACAAAGCCGCTATTCGCCCTAGATCTATCATCCCTGCCACAACGCAGGCTTTGTCACCATGAACCATAACATCCCCATTAAAAGAACAATATAAATCCAAACAGAACGCCGCAACAATTGAATCAAGGCGTCCTTGTCTTGGCCCGTTTCGCTGAATTTCCGAATGGTCGGCGAAAAGGCGCGGGCCAGGAAAAATAATGAACTCGCCATGAGAATAAGGGTCATCACTATCCAAGGGGTCTTCCAAGTCCAAGGGCCCGCCAGTACAAGCAGAACCCCGGATGCAACCAGCACATGTCCGGCATGTTTGGCCAGCCTGACCGAAAATCGGAATACATCCAGATAAGCCTGCTGTGTTCGGGCCTCTGAAGCCCGCAGTTTTTTGATGAGCGGAAGCAATACAAAAAACGGGCCGATGGATAAGATTACACTGAAAATATGTACATACAGAAGCAGTCGATACAACATGTCCATCCTTATATCACATTAACCTTCAATGGGACGGAACTCATGAACCCAAACTCTCATATTTGGCAGCCACGGCATGCCAGGGTGAAGAGACAGGATAGATTGCTTATATTCCCCCACATTCGCATAGCCTTCTTGACGGGCATGCTCATCAGTCAATTCGCCAAGTGACTGCGAATAGACCTTCTCCACAACATACCGGTGACCTTGAAGCTCCATCACTTCCCCGACATCCGCATATCTCCCGTTGCGGCGAGTAGCCATTTTCTGTCCTGCAAGCACTTTTTCAATGTCCTCCTGAATCGTGATGAGACGTTCAATCGTACATGTTTTTGGTGGTAAAGCGTTCGTTTCATTTTGGTTTGTCATCTGGGGCACTCTCCTTTTTTCATTTAAGTATAAGCCTACTTTATCATATAAAAAAATTATTCTATATAGCAAGTTTCTACTTAATAGGGATAACAAACTTTCATACAATGCATAGTTGTCTACGAAAATTCAGTTCATTTTTTCATTTTGGAGAACAAGAGATTTCTTAAGTTGATGGGCATGGGGTACCGCCAGCATTTTAGAAAAAACCACGCTAAGCAAAAAATACAATAAGCTGCCCATATGGGCAGCTTATTTACATAATTATCGTTAGCGGAAGTCATTTTAAAATTCTACATGTGGACTTTTTCTTTGTTCTTGCGAATAACCCACCATACCAAAGATACAAGTAGTATGATAAGTGGTATTCCCTGAATAAAGAGAAAGCCTTTCCAAAAATCAAGTACAGTACTGTCAGGAGAATCTGTTGCCATCACACCTATAAAAAGTGCCAATGGGCTTGCAAGTATATTTATCCCTAAACCGACCATTACGAATGGCAGATTTTTAGCCTTAATTTTTGGTGACCCAGCCTTAATAAATACAAATATTGCAGTACCAATTATAAGAAACAGTACCCCATAATAAAATACAATATACGCCATAATATCCCTCCATGACTTTAATTGTACCATTGTGCCTGTGTGCTATTGTTTTGGTTGGACAAAAGTGAAAATTGAGAAATATGTAAAACAAGACCTTACTCCTAAACCTATTGAATTCATTCGTGAAAATATAAAAGAAAGCCGATGTGGGTGCGAGATAGACAATCCTCAAGGAAGTTGCTGTTTGGGAAATGTTAAGAACTATATAAAAAGCCTTTCTTAGCAAAAAAGTGTAACATAAATGTTCGTTTTTGTTACGTTTTGTATTTGAAAATATGAAATATCTTAACCGTTGAACTAGCTGTTGTAAAATGACAATAAAGTTATTTAATTTTAAAAGCTAGATAAAAACCAAGATTTTCGAAATACCTATGGTTATTTCGAAAAATATCCACCTTAATACCTGGATAAAAAACCTAGGTTTTTATTAACCTAATTCACTAAGATTAGTATTCACCTATCCACCTAAAAAATCAAATAAATCCATAAAAATCTATTTTAAATATACCCGTGCTAAATCTAATCTTCCTTTTCCATGCCCAAATTCTTCATGAACTATATTCATTACACCCTGTACTTGCTGATATATAGCTTTAAATTCTTGGCCAATCCCATAGTCCGCACATTTTCAATTTGCCTTACAAAAGATACTTTCGAAGATCCTCGCCGTCTTCCCATATTTTCGCCGCGCTTCCCCATACCTTTCGGTCCTCACTCCCTTTTCATATTTTTCAATCCCAAAATACATTGATTCATTTTCATGATCTCAATACAAACAAATAATTATATATAAAAAGAGCCATTTTGGACTCAGAGTCATAGACACAAAACAAGCGTCTGAATCTGAACCGCGAAACGGCTCTTGAATGTTTAAACGAAATAAAAAAAGAAAAGCAAATCTATATCCAATTTAACATAAACTAGATTTATCTTCCAAGGGTTTTCGTTGACTTTTGAAGTAGAGGCTGGTTCGTCGTGTGGGAGCGAAATCCCACGTACTATGTATCTATCCATACGGTAAATGAAATTATCATTCGAGAGCACTAGCGGTTCGACTCGTATAATAATAAATTCAAGCCGATGAACCTAGATAGTTGCTTTTGGATGTGTCGGCTTGGTGCAGCCAAAACTCGAGCCGAAAAAAGTTTTGCACGGATGTA
Organism: Bacillus cereus group sp. BfR-BA-01310; assembly: GCF_022664325.1. Classification (NCBI taxonomy): domain Bacteria; kingdom Bacillati; phylum Bacillota; class Bacilli; order Caryophanales; family Bacillaceae; genus Bacillus; species Bacillus cereus group sp. BfR-BA-01310. Next base: position 38,847 of record NZ_JAKUHD010000027.1, read on the forward strand.
GCAAAGTGAAGAAAGTCAGTAATAGTCAGGGTTTATAAGATATAGGGTGTACCTAAAAGAGAACACCCAAAAAAATGTAAAATAACAAAAAAAAGATGCCAATAAAAAATGACATCTAAAATAGCTGTCATTTTTTATTATTAGAGTAACACCAATATTTCACGGATTCTGTACGCTAAGACTGTAACCTTTGATACAAAAAGGATTTCAACATAAAAACTAAAAATAATCGTTTATGGAACTTTATTTATTTTTACCAGAATAGACTGAGATACTTTTAATAGCGAGATAAAAGCAAGATTTTCAACTGAAAAGTCTCTTATCTCTTAACAGGGTAAATCATTGATAACATGAAATAAGTGAGTGAAATCTATTTCAATATTACAATATTTGCTTAGCCAATAACTCTGGTGCAAAAAAATTATCATTATCAAAAATTCAAAAAATAATTAATCATAATTTACCAACATACAACATTATTAATTCAAATAACATATTAAGTTTAAATTTATTTACCAAACAAACGAATCCAAAATGATTTCTTCTGTTCTGAAGCTACTATTAAGCGCTTGCTATCTTGTATTTCTTTTAATACCTGCATTAATTGAACATCTCTTTGTTCTTCTTTCATTATTCTTTGATTATTGGTTTCCTGTAAAATTTCACTTTGTCGATCCAACCTTTGAATTAACTCTAAATTAAATTGTTCTAATCGTTCTATACGTTCTCTTAATGCTTTTATGTGTTCTGAATCTGCTACGCTATCCGTAACAGCAGCTGCTACCCCATTTTCTGTAACACTCGTTATTACTAGATTTATAGCCTGTTCTAGCGTTATGTTTTTCTTGTTCGTAGCTGCTACCAACCGTTCTATAGTTGCTATATCTTTATGATAAAAAATTCTAGAATTATTGTTGCTACGCTCAAAAAAATACCCAACTTCCTCCAGGGCAAGGCAATATTTACGCAAAGTACTTGAGCCAATCCCTAATTTCTTGGCTACCTCAGATCCCCAATAAGTTTGAGCCATATTTTATCCTCCCTCTGTTCTAAGCTGTTCTTCAAATGCCATATAGTCTTTTAAGAGTACGATACGTATTATTTTGCTTTGCTTTGTTGCTTCATTGATATTAACAGCAAATGGTTCTAATCCATTATGACACCAACTTTCAAATAAAATTGTTTTAAAATAGAGAGGTCTTCATATGATTATATGAAAACAATAAATTGTGGTGAAAAATAGTCCTTCAACTGAAATCAAAAAAACTTCGTCATTTCGACGAAGTTCTTTTTTATGCATCAATACAATAAAAAAACTTATCTAGTTATATACACATTTTAATAAACTGCATACACTAAAATATATAACAGCCTACTAGATAAGATTTCTCAAAATATAATCATGAAAGGAGACATCATGATTTATTCATTTAATAAATCTGATAGATTAATCCCTTTTAAAAAAATTACGATTGCTCAAAAACAGCCTGTAGAGATCTTTATTTTTGAACTACCCCCACTTAACATTCTAACGAGCTGTTTGAAGTGGGGGATTCCTACGAACACCAAGGTATCCCTCAGTTTTATGAGTAGGCGATCCCCGTAATCCCTACGGTTAGGAGCCTTACGGCCTTTTTTCTCAGATTTTCCGCTGCGTTCACATCTCTATCATGATACATACCACAAGAAGGACACTTCCATTCACGCAGGTTCAGGCTTTTCACGTCTTTATTTTTGTAGTCGCAATGCGAACAAGTTTGGGAACTAGCGAATGTTTTCGACACTACAATCACTTGTTTCCCATACCAGTGTGCCTTATACAACAACATCGCTTTGAATTGTGACCATGATACTTCTTGAATCGCTTTCGCTAGGTTGTGATTCTGTAACATATTCGATACTTGCAAATTTTATATCCCAATCACATCGTGGTTTTTGATGATCCTAGTAGAGAGTTTTTGCAAATAGTCCGTTCTTGCCTGTTTAATTCGTTCATGAATACGAGCGACTTTCATTCGCTGTTTCTGCC
>NZ_JAKUHD010000028.1:0-36766 GCF_022664325.1 Bacillus cereus group sp. BfR-BA-01310
TAATGGAGTGGCTAGTGGGATTCCGCTGAATAAGACTCCCATTGCAAGTCCTACAGGGAGGGCTTTTCGCATACCTTTTTTAGATTTTTTATTCATAATATTCTTCCTCACATTCTACTTGTATTTGTTCCTTTTTTTCCGAATGATTCATTTAAAATTAATTATTAATACGTTCATCTTAGTTTAGATACCTTTCAAATTTCTTGCATAAGTGTTACAAAAGTCTTTCATGAAATTATATAAAATGATGACCTCTGGTAACTTTTTCAATATCAAACACTATTTATTTCCTTTATTAACTAATAAATAGGAGACTTTCCTATTACCACCAAGCTAAGAATTGGAAGTAATTGTTTATTTCTCTCCATTCTCCATACTATCTTCTTTCCTACAATCAATTTGATATCGTTCATCGTATATCGTTAGAAAGCCCTACAAAATACAAAGATCCAAGTACAGAAAAAGAGCACATATTATTGCTAGCGCGAGGTAGAGAATGAAATGATTTTGTTATTCATCTCGGCCGGGCTCTCCAAAACCAACGAAAGACTTTTGTAACATTTATGAAAGACTTTAGTAAGATATTTAAGGTAAGATAAGCTTATCGCTAATGTATATGCAAGACACCCTATATTTTATTTTTCTAATGCAAGGTATGTTAGAAAAATAAAATTGATCAAAGAAGCTTCCCCAAAGCTTCTTTGAAATAAACAAAACCCACAAAAAACATTCTTGTTCTCTGTGGGTTTTGTTTATTTATTTTTTGTAATAAATACGGTACGTGAAATTATTATAATTCTGCTGAAATAGCCCCCATAGACCATAAATCTATGAGAGCTGCCTAAGGGTATTTAGAATTTCGACTTGTTTCTATTGTAGCAAGCTTTCACCAAATAACAAAAACATAATGATCCAAAACCAAATAATTAAACTAAATGCACTCTTGAATCCTCCCCAGAGAGAAAATGTTTCCTCTTGCATTATAATCCTCCTTTCCTACTTGGCTTTTGGTTCTCCAAACCATTCATACATTGCCTGTCGGCTTAAAATCCATTCCTTACGCTTCCCTTCAGGATGCAAAAAGTACTTCACTAAACCTTCTTGTAACATGCGTTCTAAATCATTTATTTGCTTCTCGTTCATTAGAGAGGGGCTATATTTATTCTTAATTGTCTCACGAGGAATCCCCCAATAAAAAGCTGCTTCAGATGGTGTCATGTATTTATCAATTTCTTTCATGGGAATTCTCCTTTGTTTGTGCTTTTCCTTTTATGTTACAATAAATAAAGAAGGAAATGGACTAGATTTCCTTCTACTTCAATCACTCATTAACTAAGCCCTTTGTTTGCTGTTAAGCAAATGAAGGGTTTTTATTTTGCTTGTTTATATTTACTATCTATGACAGCCAAACGGATCAACTTCAGCTTAATATCCTTACTAAGAGAAAGCCATTCAGATGTACCAATTTTCATATCCTTTTCCTCCCCATTCCCTTTTTATACTTCAAGAAATTAACCCCTTAAAACATTTGTATTTTACACTAATTTAACAACTAGAGAATCCTCATCATATTCATGAATATGTAAATCATAGCGCATTTCTGTTGCATCTAGTACTTTACAAAACCTCTGATAGTAAGCCGGATTACTTACTTCCATGCCAATTTCTCCATTCTTGAACAGATACTCTAAATCATCAATGATTTCTTTTACTGTATTCTCCAATATTCTCACTCCTTACCTTTATAAAATAACCTTGTAAGGTTATTTTATAACAAAAAAATGAACCTTACAAGGTTAATTGTTTTGTTTTCAGATGTTTTATAAAAAATTCTTTATAACATCCCTAACTCAATTTAAACTGCTTATTTCCGCTTACAACGCATCCTTTGTTATTTAGGTCTTATGTCATTATCTTTTAAATAAACATTGGTTATATCGAAATCTGAGAAGTCGTTTTTTTGATGAGAGTATGATTTTTTAAGTTAATTCCTAAAAATAACAAAAGAGCCGGATTTTTATCACAGCTCATGTATTAATTGGTTCTGTATGTGTATATGTTGGATATTAAGAACAACCAAAAAACTTATTTCCTGTTTTATTTGAATTCCAAAAGTCAGCTACTCTACCTATTGATATAGAAAGAAAATGAGTTGTAAACTCACTTTCTTTCTTTTTTTGTTTGAAATCGATAACCTTTACCCCACTTGGACTAACATTATAAGTTATTGTTACAACATGATTAGGTGGATTGTGAGCGTTAGTATACGTTCTATATTTAGCTACTACAATAAAGGTGAAGGTATATTTTTGAGAACGCTCAATTTTTATAATTTTTGCATCCGTTAAACTATACTGGTGTTCTGGTCCAAGTTTACTTCGGATAGTCTCACTTGCGTAAGGAGCTAATAAAGTATTATAAGAATCATAAAAATCTTTATTAGATATATTTTCTGCCTTTCCTTCTATTGGAGATGTAAATAAAATCATCATTATAACTCCACAAAATGTCATTAACAGTTTCCGTTTAAACATATAATTGACTCCAAACTTACTGCATAATATGGATTAGAGTGCGTAATTAATAGCGGATTATTCATTTGCAGTATTTTTAACAGAGCCTAAATAAAAAGAAAAAGAGCCGGATTTTCATCACAGCTCATGTATTAATTGGTTCTGTATGTGTACATGCGGGATATTGAGAACAGCCAAAAAACTTATGCCCTGTTTGATTTGAATTTCTAACGACTAAATGATTTTTACATGCTGGGCATTTCCGCTCTTCAGGTTTTATCCCTTGATATACATCTTCAGCCGAATACTCCGGATTGATTTTATTAATCAATTTTTGAAGTTCTACACGATCTATGGGTTTTACATTGCATGCCTCCGCTAATTCTTTCGCTTGCCTTGTATATACGCTGTTCGTTACAACCCAGCCCTCATGTGCTTTGTAATAAGCTTGCGCTGCATATATTTCTTGTACAGCACTTATACCAACTCTATTTTTCATTCCATATCGTTTCGCCTGGATCACAATACGATTTTTCCCCTTTAATACGAGATCTGCGCCAAAATCATTTGACTGCTTTGTGACTATTGGAGAATAACCAAGTTCTCGAAAGAGAGCCTTCAGATACACTTCAAATTGATGTCCGTCCATTTTGTCTATATAACGAATACCGGACTTAGCCATTCGCTTTAATATTCTTCGCTCCTGGATCTTCCGGTACATGAATTTACAAATAGGAGTCACCATACATGCCCATCAACCTAACCGAACAGGTTACCCCCAAAACGATAAAAATGAGCTTCATTGCTATAAAAGACTCTAATTTTTCGTTTTGGGGGCATTAAAAAATTTTAACTTGATGGTGATGTGGTGGGACCCTATGCCCATCAAGCTAAGAATTTAGGACTACCCCCAAACGATAATTCTGTACAAATTGCTCAATTTTATCGTTTGGGGGTAGTTTATTTGTGTTAAGTTGATGGCGATGTATGGTGATCCCATATATATATAAAGCTAGTAAAATACGAAAAAATAATGCAAACGATTGCAATAAATGATAATATGTAAACGTATACATATGTGTTTGTAATTACAAATATAGAATGAAATCCTTTGCCTTTATTCAAGTTTTTATTATTGGTAGTCTTAATTTTTAGAAAAGGAGAGAGCGTATGAAAAAATATTTAAAAGGCTGTAGTATTGCCATGTTATCTGTTCTTATATTGTTTGCTTTTTCAATTTTTCCAAGCCAGAGTTATGCAGCTGTAAACGGGCAATCAATGAACGGAAATTACAAAGGATATATTATGGCACCGCTAAAGAAAATACCGGATATGATGACATGGGAGACGTTTGAAAATGATTTACGCTGGGCAAAACAAAACGGTTTCTCTGCCATTACTGTTGATTTTTGGTGGGGAGATATGGAGAAGAATGGAGATCAACAATTTGATTTTTCTTATGCGCAGCGCTTTGCACAATCTGTAAGAAATGCTGGTATGAAAATGATTCCGATTATTTCAACGCATCAATGCGGCGGTAATGTTGGAGATGATTGCAATGTAACACTTCCTTCTTGGATATGGAATCAAAAATCAGATGATAGTTTGTATTTTAAATCGGAAACAGGAACGATTAATAAAGAAACATTAAATCCGCTAGCTTCAGATGTAATTCGAAAGCAGTACGGAGAACTATATAATGCTTTTGCAGAGGCGATGTCGTCGTATAAAGATGTCATTTCGAAGATTTATTTATCGGGCGGTCCAGCTGGAGAAACACGTTATCCATCTTATACGTCAGCCGATGGATCAGGTTACCCGTCTAGAGGGAAGTTTCAAGCTTATACGGAATTTGCGAAAGGGCAATTTCGTTCTTGGGCATTACAAAAATATGGATCTTTAGCAGGAATAAACAAAGCTTGGGAGACAAACTTAACTTCTATGTCACAAGTACTTCCTCCATCTGATGGAAATCAATTTTTGACAGCCGGCTATCAAACAAAGTATGGTGAAGATTTCTTAAAGTGGTATGAAGGTGTGTTAGAAGAGCATACAAAATTGATAGGTGAATTAGCTCATTCTGCATTTGATAATACGTTCCACGTACCAATTGGAGCAAAAGTTGCCGGTGTTCATTGGCAATACAACAATCCAAATCTTCCGCACAGCGCTGAAAAGCCAGCGGGATATAATGATTATAGTAGTTTGTTAGACGCTTTTAAGAGTGCAAAATTAGATTTAACATTTACCTGCTTAGAAATGTCAGATAAGGGAACATATCCAGAATATTCAATGCCAAAAACACTTGTACAACAAGTAGCTAAGCTTGCGAATGAAAAAGGAATTGTCCTAAATGGCGAAAATGCGTTAAGCATAGGAAGCGACAATGAATATAAGAAAGCAGCTGAAATGGCTTTTAATTATAACTTTGCGGGATTCACACTGCTTCGTTATCAAGATGTTATGTACAATAATACATTGATGGCGCAGTTCAAAGATACTTTAGGAGTTACTCCTACTTCGCAAACAATCGTTGTAAAAAATGCACCAACAACTACCGGAGATACAGTGTATATTGCTGGAGATCGTGCCGAATTAGGGCAATGGGATACAACGCTATATCCTATTAAGTTATCGTACAACTCTACTTATGGGGATTGGAGAGGCACAGTTTACTTACCAGCTGAGCGAAATGTTCAATTCAAAGCGTTTATTAAGCGCCAAGATGGAACGATTAAAGCATGGCAGCCAAATCAGCAATATTGGACGTCAATTCCGGCGACTTCTACTGTGTATACAGATTTGTGGTAGTTTCATTGCTTAAAAGAAGCTTTTAATTTTTGTTGAAGTAAACAATGACAAAGAGCAAACGGTTCTGGTGCAAAAAGGTAGAAGACTCTTGCAAGTAATCTCATAAACTTGGACATACTGAAACTAGCAATTTAAAAAAGGGCGTGATCAGTATGGAAAATCAAAATATATTTAAGTGGAAGCATTACCAACCAGGTATTATTTTGTTAACAGGGGTCACCATATCATTCCGGGAAAATTGTACGTTTAGACACAATCCGGACACAAAATAACCAGTTCCCTGTACGTTAAGGAACTGGTTATTTTTTATCACTTTGTTATAGGATTTTTTTCACGTAATGCTCTTAAATGATTGGATTTTTTTCAATTTAAGTAAGTTGTGTTGAAAAAAGTATTAGACTGAAAAAGTGTTTTCTGTATCTGAAAGCACTTTTTGCTAACATAAAATCTAAAATCGAAAAACCTTGAAAATCCCCCTCTGTACTCCTGAGGGGGATTTTCATTCATATAATCAGTATTATTAGAAGTGCAGATATGTTATTTTTTATCGGTTGTTTTACAGTTCTATTTGGTGAGTTAATCCCTTGATATACATATATATACTTAAAAGTGACAACATAACACCTACGGCGAAAGTCATAGGATTGTCTTCTTTTTCCTTGTCAAAAGTGAAGAAGGTTACTACACAAAAAATAATTGTGATAATGGGAATGATTACGAATGAGTGACCGAATATAAATGCAAATCCCCCCATAAACATTCCTATTAGTCCATATGGATTTTGAGTTGGTATTTTATCTATAAGCTCTTTCTCATAATCAGATATGCCTTCATAATCATCATCTTTCCATCTGTTCTTTAGTTTATTGAGAAAACCGATTATTTTTTTGAAAAACTTCATGGTTTACACTCCCAGAGATCATATGGACGCCACGGTTTAATAAGTTTTCATAATCTTATTTTAACAGTGGGTACATCTACTTTTTTCAATTATATCATTTTTTTATGCTGAGTTTTGTTATTCCAACTGTTGTGCAATGGCATAAATCACTGGAATATTAACTGAATTATTAGTTTATCGACAAAGTTGCGTATCTGAATTCATTTTTTGTATTTGTTCAAGAGCGCAATCAAGAAATTCCTGAAGTCGCCAGGTTTCTTTTGGGGTGAGGCGTCTGATTCTAAAGTATTTTGTTTATTTATACTTCCATATGCCTCCTATGTTATATGCGATTATCATGCCAAGAGTTTAACGGAAAGTGCTCATCTTCATAATATGCTTCAAATTCATAACCTTTTGCTTTTAAACCTTTTATTATTGCGGGTATTGCTGCGACAGATTGTCGATGAATATCATGTAATAAAATAACTTCTTTAGGATTTTTTGCACCTGTAATTACATTTTCAGCAATTTTTGCTGCTGCAGTATCTAATGGCATTTTATTATATTCCCAGTCTGAAGAATCTATCGTCCAATCCCAAACTTTTAAACCAGCTTCTACAATCTTATTACGAAGTGCTTCATTTAATGTACCCATAGAACCATATGGAGGACGTGTTAGTTTTGGAGATTTACCAATAATATTCGCTATTAATCCCTGGTCTTCTTTCATTTCATTGACATACTGGCCATTTGTATATAACTTTTTGTAATCGTGTGTCATACTATGCATACCTACATAGTGTCCTTCTGCTTTCTCTCGTTTTACTAAATCAGGATACTGCTGTACATTTGCACCAATTAAGAAAAAAGTTGCTTTCACATCATTTTGTTTTAATATATTTAACAATTCAGCTGTATATTTTCCTGGCCCATCATCAAATGTAAGATAAGCAATTTTCCTCACTTGACCATTAAATTGAACTGGTGCAGCCTTATTCATCTCCACTTTCGACTGTTCACCTGCAAGTTGTACTGCATTTACTTGATTGGCTACTGCTCTAACTGGTGAAGTAATTGATTGAAACATAAAATACCCAATTGCGATTGCAATAATAGCCACTATTGTGACCATAACGCGTTTTACATTAAATACATTTCCCATTCTATGAAATTCCCTTCTTTAATAGCATTTCTCTATAATACTTCTATTCGTATTTACATATATTCAATTTTTCCCGTCCCTACAAATGAGTATGAATAAACTATCTAGACAGTAATTCACCTAAGATATATAAAATTAACAGTATAGGAATCCCGGTAACTAATAGGAATGGCAGTAAAATGACAAATGATTCCCACTTTAATAAATCTTCATTACCTGTAAATAATATAGGTAGTAAAACCATTAAAAATAATAAATAAAATACTATAAATTTCTTCAATAATATTCTCCTCATCCATACCCTGTTTAAGATAAAAAAGGACCCAGAAAAATAAAAATATCTGCTATCTATAAACTATTTCAAACATAATAGTTACCCAAGATCTTGATTTACTTTTTACTTTCAGAAGTACCGGCAGCAAATTGGAAAAAACACGCTAAAAATAAACTGTAAGTATAATTCGTATAAAAAAGAATGTTGAAGTTAATCTGAAACATAGGTATTCTCACTAATATCATGCTATTTAGAAAGAATTATGATATTTCAAAACTAAATCAAAAATAGTATGGTTAGCTGTTGGTTTAACTTAAGCTAACCATACTATTTTTGAGTGATGTTTAGTTTTTCGAGAACCCGAGTAAATCTATTGAATCATTTGGTGTAAATAATTCCTTCGAATAATTAAAAAATAAATGAACTGTACAAATATAAAACTTGTGAATATCAGAATGGAGTTTCCTGTAATAGGTAAATAGACTTCTGCTTTGCGCTGTACTAAATATTGTAATGCCATAAAGGCTACACTACTATGAATAATTGCAACGATAATAGGAATAAAACATAATATGCTAAGTTGCTGTGTCACAATTCTTTTTAATTCTTTTTGAGTTAATCCTAATTTAGAAAGCATTTCATATTGTTTTTTGTCCCGCTCTAAATCAGTAAATAGACGGAAATATAAAAAGCTTATTGCAAATACAAAAAATACAATCCCCACTAGCACACTGATAGTAGATAATATTGCATTTACTTGTTTTCCTTCGATCCATTTTAAATATAATGAATCCAAACTGTAAAACACTTTTCCTTTTTGGATATCAGAAGAGATTATTTTAGTGATTTTTTTAGAAATTTCTTCTGTATCCGTCCAATTTTGAATTAAAAAACCATATGTCGTATACCTATCTGGTGTATTTCCTCGTAATAGTGGTGCACTGTTTAGTTTTTCGTAAACCGAATCATCAACAACAACTATAACCCCAAAAGTCGGTCTTATGCCGTTAGTTAACAATATTTTCGAATTAGAAAGCTGAATATGCATATCTCCTTCTTTTAGTATGGAGGCTTCTTTTTTTAATTCATCCTGAGTTTGTTGTTTCATTCTACTTTTAGATGGAAGAATCAAACTATCTTGTTCATTCTTTAAAGTTTCTGTAGGATACCCCAGCATTTTCGCTGTTGCATTATAATCAGTAAGCTTTATAACCTCTAGCATATTATGTGTTGCAATAGTGGTATAAGACGCTAATTCATATGAAAATCCAGCAGTATTTAATTGCTTTTCTATCTCAGAAACATGAGATTTTTCTAAAACATTTCCTTTATATGAGGTATAAGTAAATGCATAAGGACTTTGAGCTAATTCTAATTCTCTGCTACCTATAGCAAGACAAACACCAATAGATGTAAAAGTAACTGTTGATAGAATTGTGACTATAAATAGTGTTTTTGCATTATCTGATATTCGATACAATAATTCTGATATGGTTAACAGATTCGTCTTCTTAAAAAATATGTGCTCACGCTTTTGTAATGCTTTAATCAGATAAAAACTAAGCTGCGTAAATAAAAAGTAGGTTCCTAATACACTAAAAAATACACATGCTAACATAGCATAAATATAGTGATTTCCTGTTTTCAACGCAGTATCTAGATAAAATGCTGCTGCATAGCCAATACTAATAAACAAAATTGCGAATATGGCTAACCATTTAGATACTTTTGGTTCTGGCTTCGGTTTTTCTTCTGATTTCATCAACTCAATTACCTGAGTTAGTTTAATTATTCTTGTAGTAAAGAATGAAACCAATAAAAATAACAACAAGAATGACATACTTGTCACAAGAATTGCCTTTGTTGGAAAGTAAAATGGCAATCCTCCTTTTAAAACAAATATAGATGCACTTACTAATAAGATTAACTTCCCAAAAATAAGCCCAATTCCAATTCCTACAATAATAGAACTACTCCCAATTAACATGTTTTCAATGAAAATTAACTGTCTTAATTGGAAATTCGTCATGCCATGAAGTGTTAAGATACCAAATTCTCGTTTTCTCGTCTTCAAGAATGTGCCAACAGAATATAAAATAAAGAAAAAAGAAAAAACTATAATTAAATATTGAGCAATTTTAAATCCCTGTGTACCCAAAGCACTCATAGATTCACTTGTTGCTCCAAGCTTTCCACTAAATTGGGGATGAAATGCAAGTAACTCAAAAGTGAAAAAAATCATTACAGTAAAAATACTGCTCAGAAAATATCCTAGGTATAATCGCTTATTACGAATGACATTATTCCATGCCAATTGACGAAAACTCATTCTAGTTTCCTCCTAATAGAGACACTTCGTCCATAATTTTTTTATAAAAAATTATGCGATTATCTTCACATTCAATCTCATTATAAAGCATTCCATCTTTAATAAATATTACTCGGTCACAGTAACTGGCAGCCATTGGATCATGTGTTACTAACACCATAGTTGCTTGGTGCTCCTTATTTAATTTTACTAATAATTGCATTACATCATTTGCAGCTTTTGAATCCAAATTCCCTGTCGGTTCATCTGCAAGAACTAATTGTGGGGAATGGATTAATGCACGAGCAATTGCTGTTCGTTGTGCTTGCCCCCCCGAAATTTCATATATACGTTTATTTAAAATCTCTTTAATACCTAGTGTCCTTGATATATTTTCTACATGTTTATTCATTTCTTTTAGATTTACATTATCTAATGTAAGTGGAAGAACAATATTTTCTTTCACTGTTAATATATTTAGAAGGTTAAATGATTGAAAAATAAATCCCAATTCACGACGTCGAAATAGTGCCAATTCATCAGTAGGCAACCGATGAGGGGTTTTTTCATTAATTAATACTTCTCCTGAAGTCGGAGCATCAATAGTGGAAATCATATTGAGTAGAGTTGTTTTTCCACTTCCTGATGGCCCCATAATCCCTACAAACTCGCCCTTATTTATTGTTAAATTAATATTTGTAAGTGCTTCATATGATACCTTCCCAGTATAAGTTTTATTTAATTCACGAATCTTTAATATTTCCATCTAGTAAGTCTCCTTTATCTTTGACCTTTTCAAAATAAGTGTAATGCACATACTTTCTTTTTCATATTGAATAACCTTTCATTTACCTGACAGCTTTGTAATGTTTCTGAAAATAAGTAATATAAAGAACAATAGATATCTCCTATGCGATTCTATAGTTAAATAATTAGAGTTTTGATACAAGTCTCCATTGTATTTGTACAGAAAATTGTATATTTCTGTACACGATAATATTGAACAAAGGGGGAGAAAAAGATGAAGGTTGGATATGTTCGCGTATCTACAATTGATCAAAATTTAGATTTACAAATTGATGCTTTGAAATCTTATGGATGCGATAAAATATTTCAAGATAAATTGAGTGGAGTTAAAGATAAAAGACCAGGTTTAGAGGAAGCTCTTCAATATGTACGCCCTGGCGATACCTTAGTAGTTTGGCGATTAGATCGCTTAGGTCGTACTATGTGCCATCTTATTCAGATTGTTAATGAATTAAACCTAAAAATGCATATAAAGTCCGTTTCTCCCTTTACATGCGTTTTTATAACAAATACGACTTGTTATATTGATAAGTACATCAAAATTCTATACAACCAAATCTGAAGAGTCGTTTTTTAGTTAAACTGATTTTTTTCATGTATTCTTTAAACAAATAAAAAAATAAAAAAAGAGCTGGATTTTCATCACAGCTCATGTATTGATTGGTTCTGTATGTGTACATGTAGGATATTGAGAACAACCAAAAAACTTATTTCCTGTTTTATTTGAATTACGAACCACTAAATCATATTTACATGTTGGACATTTCCGTTCTGCAGGTTTTACACCTTGATACACGTCTTCAGCCGAATATTCGGGATTAATTTTATTAATCAATTTCTGAAGTTCTACACGATCTATTAGTTTTACATTACAAGCTTCCGCTAATTCTTTTGCTTGTCTTGTATATGGGGTAGCATCAGGAAAATGCGGATTTACAACGCTAAGCCAATTTTCATACAGTATCATCTCATTTCTGTAATTTGCTACTTTTGGAGATAAATTGGATAATTTTAAAAGTTTCTTTGCACTAAAAAAAGTTGCTAAATATAAGCAACTTTTTTTATCTATTTGTTATCGTTTTTACTTTTGACGAATATCAATCCACCAACGATCTTCCGCATTCATATTTTCAGTGCCACTAAACCCACTATAATGAAAAGCATCAAGGAAGATTGAATCCAGTTTATCCTCATCTACAAAGTAACCTAAGTTAACCTTCATCGTTTGTCCTGGTTGGATACGGCCAATATTGTAAAAGCTTTTTCCGTTTCCGTGAGGTTCTAAATAATCAACTTCGTGCGTCATAATACTTTTTTCGGCAATTCCATCTTTTTCAGCATAGTTCCATGCATTATTTTTAGATGTAAGCATTTGTATGCGTGGATGCATATAGATTTCTTTTGTCGCCTGTTTATCAATGTTTTTTACTGTTGTTGTCAGGTAGACAAATTTGAGATTAACGGACTTTGACTCTACTAATTCGTCAATTGAATCTTTACCATTTCCAACTTTATATACATCTCGTTTGTACGGTAGCAATTTTTTCGTCTGATCTAAAGCCTTATTCTCGCTTAGTATTTCTAGTCCCAATTCATTAAAGTTCTCTTGTTTAAAATCTTTGATTGAATCAAAGACTTCCACTTTTTCGATAACATATTCAAGTTTGCTGTTACTCTCAATGTTATCTATGGTTACTGGAACCGTTTGACCTACGCTAAATAGTTGTTTGCTATTTTTTTTCAAAGGAATAACGCTATGTTTTGTTGGTTCTTTCGCTTTGCTAAAACGATCTTCATCATAATCTGATATAAATGATGCCTTTTCCTTTGATGTGGGCTCAAGTGAAATGTTCGCTAAGACATCCATCATTTGTTCTTCATTTACATCGGCTCCAATAAAACTTTCTAACATAATCCCCTCTTTCTCAAAAAGCAGAAAGACCTGTCTGTTAAACGGTAATTTTTTGCCTCCGGTGTCTCTATGGACAATCACTGCTTTCTTGCCATTTATCTCTTTTTCTTCGTAGTTGTTTGCGTACAACGTTTGAAAATCTGAATTTTTTCCTAATCTGCAAAGAAAGAATGAAAATCCACCCTTTGCGTAGTTATCTTTAAATGAATATTTCATAGCAGTGTCATCAATTGCTTCCATATTTTCTGGTAATTTGCCGACTTTTAACTTATACCAACTTTCACTCTCTTTCGAGGCCTTATTTGTTACGGAAACATTTACTTCATAATTTCGTTTTTGGACAATCATATCATAGACTTTTACTGCACCAAAAACGGTTGTCGGCATGCCAATCAATAAGCAGGCAGCAGCGATTAAAATACGATTCTTTTTACGCTTGGCCTGTGGTTGTCCACCTTTCATCTTAATTTCCTCCATAAACAACTTCTTTTTGCGTGTGTATGTATCTGAAAATTCATGTTGTTCATCCAGTTTATCAAAATCGTCTAAAGCGATTTTTTCAGCAAGGTCATACATTTCTTTGGAGTTCTTGGAATTCGTCATTTTGCATACCTCCTATCATATTTTGTACTCGTTTTCGAGCGCGTTCAAATTGCTTGCGGACATTGACCTCAGTTATCCCCATTAGATTTGAAATTTCCTGATAAGTTAAGTTATAGAAGATTTTGTACTTAAAAACCTGTCTGTTAGACTCATTTAACTCTTTTAGCAATGTATCAATTTGAGCTTCAGACATGAAACGCTGTTCCCACTCTTCAATATTTTCATCTGCTACTTCTGGCGATTCTCTTTGATATTCCTCTAAGAATATTTCATGTCGTTTATTTTTCCGGTAGCTATCAATCGCTTTGTTTTTCGCAATTCTCAAAATGTAACGTTTAAGCTCTTGAATGTTCAAGTTACGGAGATTTTCTAGATTCTTGTAAAGAGTAATAAACGTCTCTTGAACTGCATCTTCAGCCTGCTGAATATTATTTAAAATAGAATAAGCTACATAATAAATTTTTTGTTCATACAACTCGTATAGCTCTTCCATCTTTTCATAATCTTTGTTTGTAACTTTCATGTAACCCCTCCTCTCATTCTATATAACGAATGGGCGGCTATATTTTGTGACACTTCCTCCAGCTATTAGAAATCCAATTGTATCCTACATAAGTAATAAAAATATCTTTATCATGAATTTCTATTTTTTCATAGTGGTGTTAGTGACACTGTAATTATTCAGTTAATTAGTTCAATTATGTATCGATAGGGTGTACTCTATTGAGAAGATTACAAGTTATTGATTTTAAAGGATTTAGAGTTTCTCAAATACACTTATCAAAATTGAAGCATGGTATTTAATTCCAGAGTGGCCCTTGAAACCTATAATCGTTTCCGTACCCCTATTACACAGAATTGCCCCTAGCTGTTGCTAGGGCTTTTTCT
Source organism: Bacillus cereus group sp. BfR-BA-01310 (assembly GCF_022664325.1). Classification (NCBI taxonomy): domain Bacteria; kingdom Bacillati; phylum Bacillota; class Bacilli; order Caryophanales; family Bacillaceae; genus Bacillus; species Bacillus cereus group sp. BfR-BA-01310. The sequence goes on from NZ_JAKUHD010000028.1 coordinate 14,162, forward strand.
ATATATCTTTATTTACATGAGAAACGTAGGTACGTTATAATAATTTCTTATTACATGCAAAGGGGTGCAAAAAATGAATAAAACCGAATTAACAAAAATGGTAGCAGAAAAAGCAGAACTTACACAAAAAGATGCAGCTGCAGCAACACAAGCTGTATTAGATGCTATAACAAATGCGCTTGCAAATGAAGAGAAAGTACAGATTCTTGGTTTTGGTACATTTGAAGTGCGTGAAAGATCTGCACGTACAGGACGTAATCCACAAACAGGTGAAGCAATGCAAATCGCTGCATCTAAAGTCCCTGCTTTTAAAGCCGGAAAAGAATTAAAAGTAGCAGTAAAATAATTATACATAGTGAAAAAGGATCTGATATGAATATCAGATCCTTTTTTTTAGTAGGGGTCTCGCCACATCACTATCAATCAAACAAAATAAAATACCTCTTAAAATGAAAAAATGCGCTTTCTTTCTGTTTCCTTATAGGAAAGGATGGCGTTTTTTTTACACTTGGGGGTAAAGCAAATTCTTAAGTTGATGGGCATGGTCTCACCATACCATTTCGGGAAAATTGTACGTTTAGACACAAATCGGACACATCTTAAGTGTTTTCTGTACGTTAAGAGACATCTGTCCAGAAAATCTTATGTTTATGAACAGATGATAAAACTCAATAATAGAATATTAATATTCAATTTTTATATAAAAAAAATAAGATCCGAAGAGCTTATTTTAATAATAATATCAACGCAATTATCAATGATATTATAGAAGATACAATCATAAATAATACAGCTCAGTCATGAGTTATCGCCCTGTAACTGTCATTCCTGCTGTGTAAATTGTATCAATAGAACCATCTGCGCTTACAACTTCAACTTTGTATCGGTATGTGCCATTTTCATAAACATCATCGCCATATCCTGTGAAAGTTGAAATTTCATCATATGAGCCAGCTGGAACCCACTGATTGTTCCATTTGAAATTAGTTTCAAATTCTCCCCAGCTATCTCCGTTTTTCTTTTCGATGCTGACATTGTAATGAATTTCTTCAGCTCGGTCATTCGTGATTCTTGCAATTAAGCTATTACCAAAAGTAACTTGTGTAGAATGTATTTTAACCGTAACATCGTTTACTGTTTCGCCAGGACCACAGATATAATGACAGCCATCCCATTCCTCAGCTTGTGCCTTTGGTGTATCTAAATTCATAACCGTTAAACCGCCTAAAGCTAACGCACCAGTCAACGCAATTGTAGCTAATTTTTTCATGATAATTCCTCCTATTAACCGTTATAAGTGAATGTTTTTGTTTTTACGTATTCATTGCCAGCATAAAAAGGTTTCTATGACTCATTTCTATCACCCTTCAGCTTATATAATTCGACAAATGGTGATAATTTCCTGCAAATAAAATAAATAAGCACTCCCGCAGGAATGCTTATTCAAATTCAATTTCTGTTTTATTGTCTGATGTGAAGTATCTTATGGTTGTTTTGCCGTATTCTTGCAAGCCACTCTGCGCAACGGCGTCTTTTAACTTTATTCTCGTTCTGTATCCGAAATTTTCCCGTAGGCCTTCGTCTGCATTTGACAATGCTGTTTTGTCAACGAAAACATATAGGGTTCCCGCCACATCGCTATCAAGTTAATAAAAAGAAATGCCCCCTAAAATGAAAAAATACGCTATTCTTTCTGTAGAATCATAGGAAAGGATGGCGTTTTTTATGTCTGTTTCTGTGTCTGATGAATTACAACTATTTGCTCAAGAGATTCAAAGTTTTTTATCTCCAAATACCTTACGGAATCTTGCTAGAGATGTTGGTTTTGTACAACGAACCAGTAAGTACCAAGCAAAAGATTTAATAGCTTTATGTGTATGGGTGAGCCAAAATGTAGCTATGAGGGATACCTGTTGGTTTGGAATAAAGTTTAATCAGAAATATCCCCCAAACCCTTATTTTAAGTTAAACGATAAGAACCCGTTTTGAAAAAAAGATTGATCAAAACGGGTTAAGCTTTTGTGAAATACTATGCAATTTTTATAATAAAGTTTGATTATTTTCTACCGATGATCTTAAACAATCGCGCCCGTTTGCGGTATTTTAAATTGTTACCCCTTTGCCCTTTTCGGCCAAATAAAATTGCTTATGGCCATCAAAAAATCGATACCTAACACAAGTGTCCATACTTTTAGAAATCCAGCCAACACTTCTGTTCGAGAAGAATCGTTAATTAAATAGATTAAGATGGATAAAATTCCGGCACCTATTAGAAAAGCAAGCACATGTTGTCCCCAGCTTTTAAAGTAGTATTTCGCGTAATCGATGCCAAATCTTTTAACTGGTTTTGATCCTTGTTTCATCACATAATATTGAAAGCGTATATCAGCCCATTCAATCATACTCCTACCGAATGCGATTGAGATTCCAATATAAACAGCAGCAATTGCATGCACTTGGGTAGCAATTGCACCACGATACAAGTCGACACCCGTAGCAACTAATAAAATTAAATCAATAACAGGTGTTAAAGCTAGGAAAAACAATCCTAATTTATTTTTTTTAAGGATATATCGTGTGAATAGACCTAATGTGATAACAACCCAAAACCCTATTTCACATGCAACGATTAACCACGCAATTACTTGTTTCCCCTTAATAGTACAACAAAATGGCCCGTTCGTATAACCTTATATTACTTTTACCATAGGAAACCCCTTCAGATAAAGCATATCCAAAGGGGCAAAACGGTACGACTTTATTTCAAACCCACAATACCGCCAGCATTTCGGCAAAAACCCACGCTAAGAGCATGCAAGATTTTATACAGTTTTTCGGCTAATCCAGTAACAAACGAGAACCCTAAAACCCATGCCAATATAGGAATGTATAAAAAGGTGAATAGCATTATAGAAAATAAAAAAGGGGATTCCTTCTGAGAGTAAGGATTCCCCTTTTCTTTGCTACCAATAATGATACGTTATGTTAACCGAGCATGTATAGGATATACATTTTACTTTTATATCTTTAAATATGCTAAAATGGAATAAAAAGGATGGTAAAATATGACACAGTTATGGAGATCTTTTGGTTATGCAGTTCCCCTGTTTTTAATTGCAACTATTATTATATGTACAATTGCAATTGTATTAGTAAAAAGGAAGGGGAATAAAACAGTTGTACATAAAAACACAATCATTATGAACATAATTTTTTCTCTCTCGATAATTGCCATTTTACTGATTACTGTGATACCAAGACATACAGGGATAGAACAAATAAGAGTAGTAAACTTAATCCCCTTTATTGGGATGTATAAATTAATGACCAATTATGTTGATATTATGGTTCCTATCAAAAATATATTGTTTAACATAATTCTATTTATACCATTCGGCTTCACCTTATTATGGAAAAATCACACAAAACTTTCTATTTATCAAGTAACAATGATAGGCTTTTTATTTTCTCTACTAATCGAATTTATCCAATATATCTTTCCATCAGGACGTTCATCAGATATAGACGATATAATATTGAACACCTTTGGAACATTATTAGGATGTTTATTCTGGAACTTGATTTATAAATTATTTCCAAAGTTTTTAAAAACATCTAATGAGAATACTAATATACAAAATAACTTCCAATAACGGAATTTATGTAAACACAATTACTCTAATCTTTTAGATAAGAGTAATTGTGTTTTTTAAAACATAAAAAATCAGGAAATTATTTACATTGTAAGCGTTTTCTTTTATAATAATAATGGGTTGGATGGCACGAGTGGCTATCAGGGTATCTGGCGTAGGTGGGGCCGATACTATGGACAGGTTAGAAATATTGTTTTTTACTATTATGAAATTCTATATATATTATAAAAAAGAGTGGAAAAGGAACTGACTCATAAGATTATGAGTCAGTTCCTTTTCTGTTTTGCTACCGATAATGTGGGATTATGGTAACTAGGTATGTATTGTTTTTGTAAGCGGATGGTATAATTTAGAAAAAATACGTTAATCAAAGTTAGGGGGGAAGTCATGGGAAGAGAAGTATTATTTGATAATGAAAGTGTAATTTTAAAGTTAAATGGAGTAACAGGTTTCTTTGCTTTAAAATTAAAATTAAAAATTCCTTATAATACTATTAAGAATGTATATGTTGATTATTTTGAAGCTCCACAATGGATGCTCCGTATGCCTGGAACTTCAATTTCTGCACTTAACATTTTTGAAGGTAGTTTTAAATATGCTGATGAATGGTACTTTCTTTCTTATGAAAATAGAGTACCACTCGTAATGATTGAATTAGAAGGACATGAAAAATATAAATATGTTTATTTTGAAATCAATGACCCTACTAAAGTAGCTTCAGATATTAGAAAGCATATAAGGGATTTGTAATTAAATTTTTTGTGTCTAGAAGAGTATTGCTTGTGCTGATGTAATTTATTTAAACAAGCTAGATCAACCTTAGCTTGTTTTTTTGTTCATAGGTATTATAACCTTTTTATTAATAGTGTTTTGAATGTATACTTTAATAGTCTTTTTGAGGGGAATGGGTAAATTGCTATAAATTCAATAAAACCAAGGGTTTGAAAGTAAACTAATGGGTAAAAGTTTACATTCGATTTTTTGATCATTTATAGTTTGTTTTATAATAAATTCCTCAATATAGATATATCTGTAATATATGGTTTTCATATAGAAAATCAATAATAAACATAATATTATAAAAATTAAGATGATTTCTGTCATTTGTTTTTCCCTGATGCTAAAGATAAGATCATACTCTCCGATCTTATCTTTTTCATTTGTAGATTCGTAATACAAAAAAGAGAATCCTTATAACAAGACAAGGATTCTGCAACAGGAAATAACAAAATATAAATAATAAAAAGAATTACTTATATTATAGTTTATATAGTAATAATATGATATTGAGAAATATTTACATAAGTCCAGTATGTATTACATAGCAAGTGTAGAGATTGCTTGTTTGTAGATTAGTTGTTGTTTACCATGAATCATCATTAGGACGGTAAATTTATCTGTTGCAAGGATCTGCCCACGCACTGGAACGCCATTCTTTAAAAATACAGTAACTTCCCCTTTTTTCTCTTTCAATTGTTCATACATATCTTCTTGTAAATTAAACATGAAATGTGCCCCCTGGTTTGTTTGGATTTATTTTTCTTCTAATACCTGTTGCTTTTCACTGTTGGATATTTGTGATTCCCATTCACTTTCTATTTTTCTAAACCATCTTCCTATTTTGCTTAGATAATATTTTTTTACTTCACCATAAGGAATCCAAATTTCACGTTCCTGTATTTGATTCATCACTTCATGAAGAATCTCATCATGTTCATACTTTTTAGGTTTCCTATGATGTGTTTTTACAAACTGTGTATATTCTCTACGTAACCAATTAGAAATATGTTCTTTTTGTTTTTGCTTGAGATGTGACCATTTTTTATTTGTTTGAAGGATTTTCCCATTTACTTTTATGTGGTTTTTCATCGACACTCATCTCCTTTTACTAGCAAAACGAATATATTACTATCGTAACACATTTAAATTGAAATACGGCTCTAGGTACATACTGTATAAAGACAATAAAGTTATTTAACTTTAATACCTAAAACAAGCATAACCCCATACTAAATTTAGGACGGGGTTAAAATATAGTTATTTAATTTTCGATATAAGATACTTCACTGTACTCAAAAATATAACAATAAAGTCGTTTGGAAATCTAAGGTTTATTCAACAATAGCGCGCGATTCTGGAAAATTTAAAAAACGTTTATTTTTCTTTTAACATTGAATACTTTTGATAAGTTTTATAGAAGCTGATACCAACGAAAACAAGCATAAGGGCTGGAAGCAACCTCAAAAGGACAAATGGAGTTTCAAATAATAATGCTTTCCAAAACAATGCACCTTTCATACTCCAAAGACCTTCAGTTAAATATACACCTGAATTCTTGTAAAGCATATGAAAATAAGGCAATAACAGTATACCAATACCAGATGAATAACCCATCAATCTTTTATAATAATTGCTCTTTGATTGGCGATCCGAGAAGATTTCATTTTGATCATCATCTTCTTTTTGCCAATATCGAGTTCCACTAAGCCAGGGCCCCTTTATATAGTTCCAACCGAAATCTTCATATATCCCTCTGTAATCTTTAAACTTTTTCTTTGACAAATAATCTTGATAATCCAGTCGCATCACATATCTCTTGTCGGTTTTTTCGAAAGTGTATATTCCTAATCCACTAATATTTGTACAACGATAGCCTTTTTGTAATTGCTCATTCAGCCATTGCTCCTCTTTTTCGATATCAAAAAATATCTTAGCTTTCTTCATTCGATTCACTTCCTTCGTACAGGGATAAAATATGTAATAGCCTATTTTGCTCCATTTTCAAAATGGCACTTCCTTCCGCAGTTATCATATAAACTTTTCTCCGACCTGACTCTCCAACAGATTCAATCCAACCATGCTTATTCAAGTTTTCAATCGCACCGTATAATGTACCAGCTGCTAAAATAACAGTACCGTTACTTATCTTTTCTATCTTCTGCATTACGGCATAGCCATGGAGTGGCTCACGCATAGCTAATAAAATATAATGCATGGTTTCAGACAACGGTAATAATTTATGTTTCATATCCTCACCCTTTATTCAGTTCGACTATATAGTTCAACTTAATAATAACGTAATACAGTTCAACTGAATAGTCAACAACATTTTCGAAATTAGTCAAAGGAACTTAAAATAAATAGCTTGATAACAAGGGGGAAATCAAGCTAAAAAGTCACTTTCCTTACGTAAGGGAAAGCGACTTTTTGTGTAGTCTTATTCAATTAAATGGCTCAATTGTTGAATAACATGACCAGCATTTTTTAAATAACTTTATTATGTTTTAAACGAATTTATTGTAAATTAAACAACTTTATTATCTCTGGACAAAATTAATTATTATTTCCCGACATGTATAGTGACCCCTTATAGCAAAAATACTTCAAAAGATGTCATTAATTATTTATCACTTCAAAAGTGTGTTTTCAAACCTTTTGAAGTGATAAATACAGTAGGGTTTACGGTGCTAAAAAAGGTGTACCTTTTGGAACACAAAATAATCAATATAATTAGATGTTTCTGGGAATGGTTAATGGTATTATTAATTGTATATACTTGAATAAGCATATTAATGGATAAGAAAAGGATTTTATTATTCTCTTAGGGGTACCGCCACATGCCCATCAACCTAACAGAACAAGTTGCCCACAAAACGATAAAAATGAACTTCGGTGCCATAAAAAACACAAAATTTCCGTTTAAGGAGTACTTTAAAATCTTAGATTGATGGGTATGGGGCGGGACTCATCAATCTAAGTGTGTAAGGATGAAAAAGTTATTTAAAAATCAAGTTGTACTATTAAAATCGAATTTTTTGAAAAATAATAAAGTTGTTTAATTTGAGAGCCGAATAAATAAAACCCTTTTGTAAAATACAAATTATATCCGTACCATATTTAAACTTAATCTATATTACAATTTTAGAAAGAAATGCTTTAAACTCTGCTTCTTCTTCTACAAAGGGAAAGTGATTACTCTTTTCAAATGTTGTCATTGTAGCATTGGGCATTAAGTTAGCAGCTTCTACAGCATATTCATGTGGACATTGTGCATCATATAATCCTGAATAGATATAAGCTAATGTTTGTACATCTTTTAATTGCGGGCGTAAATCATATGTAGGTAGCTCCTCATAAGAAAAATAATCCAGACGTTTTGAAACGGTTTTTCCACTGTTTGGTCTATTCATCATTTCGTCATAAGCTTTTTCATTATATAAAGACATCATTAACCATTCTTTACTAGCAGCACGTCTTTCTTCAAGTGTTGAGGATGGGTTATGTAATACTTTGAATATCTCCTTTAATCGTGCATTATTGGGATTTTTAGCACAATAAATACTACCTTTATGACGTGCATAATTTGAAGATGCACATAATCCTCCCGCAATAATTTCAATTAAGCTTTCAGGATATAAAATAGTATATTTTAAGGCGAGCATTCCTCCCGTAGAATGTCCTGCAAATGACCATTTTTCAATACGTAATGCTTTCCGAATGGCTTCTAAATCTTCAACAGAATCTGCCATACTAAACTCGAATTCCGAAATATCATGAGTCGAATTGCCACAACCTCTTAAATTAATCAAGTACACTGTATATCGCTCAACGAATAATGAGGCGAATAAATTTCCTTTTTCGTTATACTCGCTATATAGATGCGTTATACAAATTGGTTTCCCTTTCCCTTTTTTAAAATATTCAAAGATCCCTCGTTCAGTTTCAATGCTCTGTTTCTCCCACATATTTATTAAGCTCCTTTCAAATTTAAAGTAATATCTAAATATTCTTACTTATTATCATACATGAAACGAAAAAAAGGTGGTATAAAACAGCATCATACATCCAAAATTCAAACAATTTTATTGTCACTCTACACTAAGATAAATTTATACTCATAATTCACAGAAAACGTTATCCTTTTTGTAGAAATATATAGAAGGGATGGTGCTTTTGTATGAATCTATCAATTTCTGATGAACTACAATTACTCTCTAAAGAATTACAACGACATATGTCCCCCTATGCTTTGGAACAATTAGCTAAAGAGATAGGGTTTGTTCAACGCAAGAGCAAATATCGTGCACAAGATTTAGTAGCTTTATGTGTTTGGTTAAGCAAAAACGTTGCTCACACTTCATTGACCCAATTATGTAGTCGATTAGAAGCTAACACAGGTATTTCTATGAGTCCAGAAGGACTCAATCAACGCTTTAATTCTCGGGCCGTACAGTTTTTACAACAACTCTTAGCACATTTACTTCACCAACAATTTTGTTCTTCAAGCAAGATTCCAACTTTGTATACAAAATATTTCCGTCGGATTCGTGTATTGGATTCTACACATTTTCAGGTTCCAGATAAATTTGTCTCTACATATCAAGGTTCAGGAGGTAGTGGTCAAAGTGCTGGTGTGAAAATTCAATTAGAGTACGATTTACTAAGTGGTCAGTTTCTACATGTTCATGTAGGATCGGGAAAACACAATGATAAAACTTATGGATCCACTTGCCTAACGTCTCTTCAACCACACGATGTATGTATACGTGATTTAGGATACTTCGACTTAAAAGATCTACATACTATAAGCGAGTGTGATGCTTATTTTATTTCACGATTAAAGCTCAATACACGTATATATCAAAAGAATAAAGAGCCTGAATACTTTCAAAGTGGAACAATAAAAAAGCACTCTGAGTACATCCAATTAGATATGGAGCAATTCATTGACCAATTACAGTCTGGTGAAACATATGAAATTCCTGAGATTTATATTGGAATGTATCAAAAGCTTCCGGCAAGACTCATTCTATATAAATTAACTGAAACGCAAATGAAACGTAGAAAAAAGGATTTAGCATCTAAAGAACATAAGAAACAAATTACCTATAAAGAACGCAGTAAGCGACTAAGTGCGATTAACTTTTACATTACAAATATCCCTTCGGAGTACCTGCCAAAAGAACAAGTATACGATTTTTACTCATTACGGTGGCAAATTGAACTTCTATTTAAAACATGGAAATCATTTTTTCGTATTCATCACTGTAATTCTGTAAAATTAGAACGATTAGAGTGTCATTTATACGGACAGTTAATTAGTATCCTTCTTTGTTCCTCCACTATGTTTCAAATGCGCCAATTACTCCTCACCAAGAAGAAACGAGAGTTGAGTGAATATAAAGCGATTTATATCATCAAAGATTATTTTCTACTTATTTATCAAGCTCTACAAAAAGACACCCAAGAAATATCAAAGATACTACTTCGTTTGTTCAATCTTCTACAGAGAAATGGGCGAAAATCCCATAGGTATGAGAAGAAAACAGTCTTTGATATCTTAGGCGTCGTATATAACTTTTCTATGTCTCACAACCATGTAGCGTAATCCAAAAAATTGAAACCCGATAGGGTTTATTTGGTATGCAAATCTTTAAAGAACTTACACTAGTTCTTTAGAAAAAAGAAAAAATCTTAAATGAAATTAAACTCATATAAGCTTAACTTGATAGGTGTGGGGTACCGCCAGCATTTCGGAAAAAAACCACGCTAAGCAAAAAATACAATAAGCTGCTCATATGGACAGCTTATTGACATAATTATCGTTAGGTAAAGTTAAACTCAATAACATACATTATAAGAACTTAGCTCTTAAAGCTCTCCACATTTTCTTTATTCAAAGCATATTCAACAGCACATTGAGCATGAATACGGGTAGTATCAAATACTGGTACTTTGCAATCTTCTTGTGAAACTAAAAGGGTAATCTCTGTACATCCAAGTATAATAGCTTCCGCTCCATCCTTAATAAGATTATCTATAATTTTTATATATTTTTCTTTTGATTGAGAAAATATTTTTCCAAGACACAATTCTTGATAAATGATATTATGAACAATTTTTCTGTCTTCTTCATTAGGAACAAGAACATTTAAACCATATTTATTTTTTAATCGTCCTTTATAAAAATCTTCTTCCATCGTAAACTCTGTAGCCAAAAGACCTACTTTCTTAATCCCTTTCTCCATAATTTTAATTGCAGTTGCATCTGCAATATGAAGTAATGGTATAGATAAAGCTAATTCTACCTCATCAGCCATTTTATGCATCGTATTGGTGCAAATTACAAGAAAATCTGCACCACCACATTCAATCTTCTTACTAGCCTCAATCATAATTTTAGTAGCTTTTTCCCATTCTCCTTCGTGTTGAAGTGTTTTTATTTCTTGAAAATTTACCGAATACATAAGACTTTGTGCTGAATTATGACCACCTAATTTTTCCTTAATCAATTCATTAATTAACTTATAATAAATAATTGATGACTCCCAGCTCATTCCACCAAGTAGACCAATAGTTTTCATATTTACCATTCCTTCACCTTATTTTGAAGTAAATCATATGTTATTACATTCTTGATAATTATAAAAGAATCCTTGTATATATATCTTACTTATGTGAAGTTTACATAACACCACTTATCAGTAGCCACTGTATCTAGAAAAAACACCTTCAATTTACTTGCTGAAGGGGTTTCGTATTTACATAATTATCGTTCTCGGAAGTTACTTTTTTCTTCTATTTTGTAAGTAATCCAATAACAATTATAACGATTAAGATGACTGCCCACATGATAAAATGTTTGTTTCTTTTTACAAACTTTATTGTTGTATCAGAGTCAGCTGTCTCTTCAAAGCTTTCTATTTTTCTTTTTTGTATAACTAGTGTTAAAAAATACACTGCATTCCCTACTGATAAAATGAAAAAAGCATTTCCTAAATGATCATTTCTAAAGTTATCGTATAACGACCAAATGAGTAATAAAACAGTATAGACCATGAACGCATTTTTACTGGCTTTCGCTACATGATGTTGCTCCATTTCGTCTTGTTTTTGTATCCACATTGTTCTTTTGCTCCTTTATTTCAAGATTATTCAAGTGTAAAAATGTCCTCCATTTTCAGATTAAAGTAATGAGCTATTTTCAGTGCTAATTCTAAACTTGGATTGTAGTGATTGTTTTCAATGGCTACAATCGTTTGTCTTGTAACCTGTAAGTCCTTTGCCATTTGAATTTGTGTAATTTCATGTTGTACTCGTAGTTCCTTAATTCTATTTTTTACAGCCATCGTTTCACCTACAATGTAAAGATATCTTTACTAATAGATTATATAAAAACAGTATAAATGTAAAGATATATTTACATCTAGTCTTGGAAAAAAAAAAACCAAAGTATATTTTAATTACTTTGGGTTTATGAATATCGCATACATGATTGGTTAACATAACGTCCTATTATCGGTAGCAAGGACAAGGAGGACTCTTACCCTTACAAGGGAACCTCCTTTCTTTGTTCTATCGACCTATGCATTCCTTATCCTGGCGCGGTATTAGGGTTCTCGTTTGTTGTTGGATCAGCCGAAAAACTGTATAAAATTTTGTATGCTCTTAGCGTGGGATTTTTCCGAAATGCTGGCGGTACCCCTGATTACTTCATGAAGTTATAAAATTAGGACCGTACATATTAGACATATCTAAAATGTACGGTCCTTTTGCAATTTGAATTTCTTTTTAAGCTTCTTATATTTTCTATATGGGGTCTCGCCACATCGCTATCAAGCTAAGCTTGATGGGCATGGCGTACCACCCACATTTTAACGGTTTTATAAGCCAAGAGATTCTGATTTAAATAATGCGTTCTGAGACACTATTCTTCTTCTAAAATAGAGTAATAATATTCATCCCACCATTCATTACCATGTGGTATACACTTCCTGAAGTAGCCTTCTCTTCTCATTCCAATCTTCTCCATTACTCGATATGATGGGGTGTTCTGTGGCTGACATGTAGCTATAATTCTATGTAATTTCATTTCCTTAAACCCATATTTCAATGTAGCTTGTGCTGCTTCAGAAGCATATCCTTTATTGAAATATTTAGGATTGAACACCCAACCAATCTCATAAGTATGTTCACCAAAATATTTATGAAATACAATATGACCGATTAGAATATTGTCATCTATTAATACCACAGGAAAGTTCTTAGCATTTTCACCAATGTTTTCATTCACAAAGTTTCTTGTATCTTCTTCAGTAAAAACCCCTTCGGGTATGTATTTCATAACATTGATATCTGATGTATACTCATGGACAGCTTGCCAATCTTTGAACTCGAATTTTCGTATCAATAATCGTTCTGTCTTTACAAACATTTACTTTCCCCCCTCAAAAAATTGTAGCTTTATTTCAAATCCACATTTAACCCCAAAAACAAAAAGAACTTGTAGGAATCACTACAAGTTCTTTTTTCGATAATAATAGCAAGGGTAAAACAACATATTTCAACAGAAACACAAGGGAAACTACCTATGTAATAGTTTGTATATATTATACAACAAATAATACCATTTTAAAACATTTATTCTAAAAATTATGTAAATTTAAAAAATAATACATTTCCTTCCTTGAAAATCCCATTTGTTCATTTCGTATAAATCATCTTAAATCAATATCTAAATCATAATAAATTAATAAAAATGTATGTATATGTTAATAGAGAAGAATGTAGCATTCTTACAGATAGACATATATTTATGTTCAGTAGTAATTAACTATAAGAAAATGAATTTCATGTTATAACTAAATATAATTCTTGAATATATGTAGATGGAGTTTTCTTATCTTATTTACTTATATGATGAAGAAATCAGTTATGGGAAAATTAAACAAACGTTTGTTAAAATATTTTATCTATGAATCAATGTGTGATATATATGAGTTATGGGGTTCAATTGTCCACTTTGTTAAATTTCACGTTTGTTATATAAACTTTATATAACAAATAAAAAAGCACAGCTCAATTATATTTTCTATTATCGTTACAGCTTTAAATAATTTTTTTACGTATTTTTGTTACACCTAGATTGCTGGTTTACTTGACTTCATATTTTGATACAAGCTGCTGTAACAAAAATAGTCGTTTTTGTTACAATTAGTGTTTATTTTGCATTTCCTTATGCTTTATTTTTGCACGTATTTCAGCAGAACTCCAAACTTATTAGATTTGACATTCTGGAAAAAGCATTCTATTATGAGAAATAGTTAAAAGGTCTTAATGATTAACAAAAGAAAACATTAAGATCTTTGAAGTTTATGTCAGGAGTGATTGAACGATGAACCATGATGAAGATTTAAATTTTAAAAAACTTGAGGAATTATCTTTACTGGTGCTTCAAAAATTTACAATGGCTTATACTATGCCACCAGAGGCCAAAGAAGCTAGGATTTCATATTCCCAATACTTAATTCTAGAGATTCTTAGAAATGAAGGTAGCAAAAGTAGTTCTGAGTTATCTCAATTCTTTAAAATTACATTGCCCGCTGTTACAAATTTATCAAAAAAACTAGTGGACGGAGGATATATAGAACGTATTCACTCAGAATCAGATCGACGCCTCGTATTATTACAAATTACTCAAAAGGGACTACATTTCTTAAATGTGATGGATCAGACGGGGAAAAACATCATCAAAACACTTTGGGAAGACTTATCTCCAGAAGAAGTAAAGCAGTTGAATTTCATATTCCAAAAAGCATTAGGTGGAAAACAAACGTGAACAAACAAAAAAGTACCACGGATTCATTTATCCCGATTATAATTCCCATTTTTTTAGGCTCATTTTTATCGATTTTAAATATGAGCACAATTAACGTTGCGATTCCTGAAATAATGAGATATTTCCAAACTGACCTTGACTCTGTTCAATGGACAATAACAGGTTTCATACTAGCAACCGGTATTATTGCACCAATTACTGGTTCTCTAGGAGACCGATATAGTTATAAATATTTGTACTTTTTTTCACTTTTAGGCTTCACATTATTTTCAGCGCTTTGCGCATTCTCATGGAGCATATCATCTCTTATTGGATTTCGTATTTTACAAGGTGCGTTCTGCGGTTTAATTATGCCAACAACAATGGCAATTATCTTTCAAGTTATTGCGAAGGAAAAACAAGCATTTGCCATGAGTATTTGGAGTATTTCAGCGACATTAGCACCAGCGTTGGGTCCAACATTAAGCGGCTGGCTTATTCAAACATTAGGGTGGAAGTGGATCTTTTTAATAAACGTTCCTATTGGAATTATTGCAATGATTTTAACGATGTTACTTATTCCCTATTACCGATTACAAACACCTAAATCATTTGATTTCATTGGTTTCATTACTGTTATTCTTAGTAGCTTTATGTTAATTGTTGCATTCAGTCAAGGGCATCAATGGGTCTGGACTTCATGGGAAATCATCTCTTTATTAGTTCTCGGCATTATTATACTGGGTTTATTTATTTGGTGGGAACTAAAACATCCCTCCCCATTACTCAATATTCGAGTGTTTCAAAATACTCGTTTCACGATTAGCATTATCATAAGTAGTATTCTTACGATTAGTTTATATTCTGGCACCTATTTAATGCCATTATTCCTACAAAATGTTCAACATGCGTCTGCTTTAGATACTGGACTAATTTTATTACCATCTTCTATAGCGATGGTAATAGCAATGATCGTTGCCGGAAAGTTGTATCATCGTATAGGTGCATTTGCTCTTATTGTGACAGGTATTACTTTACTTATCATTGGTACTTTGGGACTAAGTTTCTTACAAGTCGATACCTCTACTAGCTATATAATTTTCTGGATGGCAATACGTAATATTGGAGTCGCTTTTTCAACCATGCCCGCTAGTAACACCGGCATGGAAGAAGTTCCTTTAAACTTATCTGGACATGCATCTTCTATTAATAATTGGACAAGACAAAGTTTTGGTTCCCTTGCTATCGGCTTATTCACTTCTATATTAGCTACACGTATGATTGTACACACAGAAAAGCTAAGTGGGAGTGCTATATCGATTCAACAACAAGCTTTTACACTTAGTATTCATGATGTATTTATAATAGCTACTGTTATCGCTATGCTCGGATTACCTTTTTCTTTTTATCTTAAAACTAAAAAAACTAATTGTAGCAATATAGGAGGCTAGAACATGAATCAATATATAAACAATGAGTATGTAGGAATGGATTTTAGAGGAGTCAATATAAAAGAAGAAGAGTTAAGAAACTGTACTTTCATTAAATGTCGTTTCAGAGGTGTAGATGCATCAGAGATTTTAACGCAAAATTGTAACTTTATCGAATGTGATTTTACTGGTGCGTTCTTTAATGCTTCTCTCCATAAGGGATCAACATTTGCCAACTGCAAATTTTCTGGAGCGAATTTGTTTGTTTCAAAATTTGAGGAATGCAAAATGACTGGTTCCGATTTTGAGGAAGCAAATTTAGACGGAATAACAATCGAGGGTGGCGATTGGTCCTATACAAACTTTCGCTTCGCGAATTTAGGTAAACAAAAATTAAAGGGAATTCGCTTAGTCGAGGCTGACTTGTATGAATGTAACCTAGAAAAAGCGGATTTACGTGATGTCGATTTGACCGGTGCGCAATTAGGGAAAGTAAAGCTTTCAGGAGCTGATTTACGAGGAGCAACAGTTAATAGAATAGATTTTAGAACTTTTGATTTAAAAAACGTAAGACTAGATACCGAACAAGCAATAGCTGTTGCACAATGTTATGGTGCGAAGATTAATTAGATAACTTATATATAACATATGTCTGTTAACAAGCAATGGACTTAACTTATAGGAGTGAATTTAAATGCCTAAATTAAAAAAATTAAACCGTGAGAATCAAGAGATGATAAAGGCACGTCTTGAGGATTTCTTTTATAAAAAGTTCGAACTAGACTTAAGTTCACTTGAAGCTGAATATATATTGGAATTTATGATGAAAGAACTTGGACCACATGTATATAATCAAGCTGTAGAAGATGCATGTAAAACATTGCGTCTTCAGATGGATGTTGTTGAAGAAGAAATTTACGTGCTACAAGTTCCAATAAATTAGAAGTGATACACCCGAGCTACCTTTTTTGCAGAACAGAAAAGGTAGCTTTTTTCATCTCACAAATCCTTAACGTAGGAAAATCAGTTATTCAACTTCTAAAAAATGTCTTAGCGTGGGTTTTATGTCATTTAGTTGGTGGGACCCCTATACTCAAGATAGGTAAAACGAAGAGGTAGTTCAAGTAGTTAGTTAACTATTTGAACTACCTCTTATTATAAATTTGTGAGTGGCTCCAAAAAGAAGAAATCGTTGCCGTACCCCCTAATGGGTAGAAATTGATTCTTTCATAAGCAGTCTTTTTGCCCTGAGTTAATAAAATAATCTCCCCCCTTTTGTCACAATATATAATTGAGGTGATTAAATATGAGACAAAAATTAACTGCAATTTCTGTAATTATTGTAATTCTTATGAGTATCTCATTGCCTTTCACAGCCTATGCAACTGTACAAAAAGACAATAAAGATAGTATGGATTTTGATATTGATCTAACAGGTTATCGACTCTATGGATTTGGTGATTTTAATCAGCTGGGTTATAAAATAACACCACTTGCCCAATTATATTTTAGAATTATTCAGATGGAACAAGAGTGGATTGATGAACCACTGCTGTATATCAAAGGAAACAAAGGCTATGTTCATCTTTGGAAGAATGACGGTACAAATGTACTTTATACAGTTGAAAAACAGACAAGTGGAATGGAAAAGGGCATGTGGGAAGTGATTGATGTTAAAAGAAAGAAAATTGACAGAATACCAGTACCAAAAACACTTCTTAAAGAAGCATTGATTGAACGCTTAGTAGACCCAATACGTAAAGCAATTGAAACTTATTATAAACCTAAACTCTGGGTTCGGGGATTCGAGAAAATCCTTAAAATAGAAAAAGATGAGACAAATTCCAACTTATATGTAACTGTTCAAGTTCAAACT
This sequence comes from Bacillus cereus group sp. BfR-BA-01310, assembly GCF_022664325.1. Lineage (NCBI taxonomy): Bacteria > Bacillati > Bacillota > Bacilli > Caryophanales > Bacillaceae > Bacillus > Bacillus cereus group sp. BfR-BA-01310. The sequence continues at coordinate 31,718 of NZ_JAKUHD010000028.1, forward strand.
TTTGAGGGGGCACATAATCCGCCTTATGGTGAAGAAACAATTAGTTTTCAAATTAAAGGTAACCAAATTAAGGTTGTGGATTATAAACATAGAGACATTCCAAAAGAAGAATGGACTAAGTTAGAATTAAGAAATTCTTATAAAAAACCAAGTAGCAATAAAGAATGAAATTTAACAGATGAAGAAATTGAAATAATGAAATTAGCCAATGATAATGGATATGGTGTAGGGTGTATAAGTGGAATGGAAAAGGTATTAAAAAATGAGGGTTAAGGATTTCTCTTAACCCTTTATTAAGCCTAGTTTCTTACATTCTTGTATCTTCTGTTTTCGTGTCACATTGGGGTTCAGCCGAGATATATGTAATTTCGGGTCATAGCCTGTATTTTATTTCCATTATCAGATTTAAGTGTAACAAAAAGGTGTTTTACTAATAATGTTACAAATTATTTTTGATACAGTATTTTGTTACAGCTAGTTCAACGGTTAGGATATTTCATCTTTTCAAATACAAAACATAATAAAAACGAACGTTTATGTTACAAATATCACTGAAAAACAACGTTTGGTAAAAAATGTATTACTATAACCTAGTTTTACACGTATCTCGGCTGAACCCCAAGTTAACATAACGTCTCATTATTGGTAGTAAAGACAAGGAGGAACCCTACTCTCACAAGGGAACCTCCTTTTTTTGTTCTATCAATCTATGCAATTTTTTATACATTCCTATTATAGTGCGGTTTTAGGTTTCTTGTTTGTTACTGAATTAGCCGAAAAACTGTATAAAATCTTGCATGCTTAGCGTGGTTTTTTTCCGAAATGCTGGCGATACCCCATGCCCATCAAGCTAAGGTCTTGAAGTACCCCCTAAACAAAAATTTTAATTTTCCTAAAGCTATTTATGTGAAGTCAACTCATTTTTTTTGTTTTGGAGACGTTATAAAATTCTTAAGTTGATGGTCATGCGAGACCCCATATAGTAACATTTTGGTAACCTACGCACAAAAAAGTGCATTATTCACAGTGGTAGAAATAAAAGTTAAACTTTGTTTGTATTAAAAAACTTTTTATTTGAAGGAGATACATCATGAATAAAAAAGCATTATTTATTATCCCACCAGAAAATTTTAATGAAGTTGAATTATTTCATCCGAAATCAATCTTAGAAAATTCCAATATAGCAGTTACAATTGCGAGTACAAAGATTGGCGAAATTGTAGGAAATTATCAAGGGAAAATAAAATCAGAAGTTATTTTCTCTGATGTTCCAGCTAATAATTATGATATTGTAGCTGTTATTGGAGGAACTGGTACTATAGATCATCTATGGGGGAACGAAGAATTAATAAAATATTTAAAACAGGCTTATGATGAAAAAGTTCTTGTAACAGGAATTTGTGCTGGATCTGTTTCTATAGTTGAAACTGGATTACTTTCTGGTCGAAAAGCAACATGTTATCCAATCAATGAAATGATTAATAAACTAAAAGTTAATAATGTAGAATATATAGTACAACCTGTTGTCATTCATGAAGATATTATAACAAGTGATGGTCCAGATGGTGCTGGAGAATTTGGAAGAAGCTTAGTTGAAGCTATAACTAATTCATAAATTTTTGTTTTTAAAACACCTTCCGTTTCCCTGTTTACAGCAACGAAGTTCATTTTTATTGTTTTGTGGGCAACCTGTTATGTTAAGTTGATGGGCATGTGGTGCTATCCCTTTTAGGGATGAGTCTGCCCAATTGGTGGTTTTGAGAAAGACAAAATTGCCGAGGCTTTCAGTTTAGATAAAGACCGTTATGTACCATTTATGTTAATTTCGATTGGAAAAGCAGCTGACAGTGGATACAAATTAGTTTGTTTTCCGATGGACAAAATTACCCATCGGAAGTAATCTTATACAGTGACAGGAAAATTTTGTGATTTGTTTTATATTATTTCGTAGAGATAAGTGGAATATGAGAGGAGAAGCAGCATGATTATTATTCACGCAGAATTTCAAGTAGATTCAGCAAAACAAACAGCATTTCTAGAAGGAATTCAACCGTTAATTCAAGGTTCAAGAGAAGAAAACGGAAATGTATCATACGATTTATATAAGGATACTGAAAAAGAAAATGTCTATACAATGGTTGAAGTATGGCAAGATGCAGAAGCAGTTGCTAGCCACAATACAAGTGAACATTTCACTTCTTTTGTTGGAAGAGCAAATCAATTTTTAACTGCTCCATTAGATATTAAAGTTTTCGATGGACAACCAGTGAACAGTAAATAAGGATTTTTATAATTAATAAACCCTCGATTACTCCGAAAGGAAGTTGCCGAGGGTTTGTTTTATTTCTTCTATTTTAATGTCGGTGTAGCACCAACTTTTTATCACATTTCCCACGATAAGGCTAGAATCCTTGGTATTTAAGGTTATTCCCTCAAATGGTCGTTTTAGGGAGTTATGAATAATAACCCTCTGATAGTCACAAAAATAGTTATTTTTGTGACCTTAATCCATCCCTAAAAGTAATTCCCTTTTCATAAAGTTATTTATCTTATGAAAAGGGAATTGACTTATAGTAGGAAAAAACGCTAACTTACTACAAAAAAATTGTACATTTTCACCCGGAGATGTTAATTTTCTCATTTTGGGGGTATTTTATTTTGTTAGCCTGATAGGCATGAGGTGAGCCCCCTTTAAACTTAATTCCTGCATGGAACAAATTCCAATAACATGGTATATTGTTGGAAGATCATTACAATAATTTCGAGAAAATACATCAAATTATTAATTATTGGTCAAATAAAAAACAATACATACTATTATAATAGGAGCTTAAAAATATGAATCAGACAATATTAATAACTGGCGGTGCAGGATACATAGGTTCACATACTACAAAGAAAATGCTAGATTACGGATTTAATGTAATTGTAGTCGATGATTTAAGCACAGGCTTTCGAGAAGCTGTTGACAATAGAGCTGAATTTTACCAATTAGATGTAACAGATAAAACAGAATTTTCCGCTTTATTATCCAAACTGCAAGTGGATGCTGTTTTACACTGTGCTGGTAAAATAATTGTAAAAGAAAGTATGGAACAACCATTTGATTATTATAATGCTAACGTTTTGGGTCTTCAAATGGTATTAGAAGCCTTGGTTGAAAATAGCATTAAAAATATTATGTTCTCTTCAACAGCTTCTGTTTATGGAAACAATTGTATCCATTCACCTGCAACAGAAAACACACCAACATCACCCGTTAATCCATATGCAGAAACAAAATTAGCAGGAGAAAAATTAATTCATTGGGTAGCTAATAGATACGGCATGAAATACGTGATATTCAGGTATTTCAATGTTGCTGGAGCAGAATTGGATGCGTCAAATGGTTTAGCGATGTTAAATCCTACTCACATTATTCCAAATGCAAATAAAACGATTTTAGAACAAAATAACGAATTGTTAATTTTCGGAAATGATTATGACACAAAAGATGGAACATGTATTAGAGATTACATTCATGTTTTAGACTTAGCAAATGCACATACTTTGGGTATGCAATATTTATTATCTGGTAATGATTCAAATTTATTCAATTTAGGTACTGAAAAAGGATATTCTGTATTAGAGATTGCACAAAAAGTTGAGAGCGTGACGAAACAAACATTAAACTATCGATTTGTAGAAAGACGTAACGGTGATCCTGCCAATGTTTTAGCAAATTGTATAAAAGCAAAAGAGATATTAGGATGGCAACCCCAGTACTCCTTAGAACAAATAATTAAATCTGATTATGAATGGCGATTAAAGCATAAATACAGTCCCTTCTTCTCAAAAAACCTATAATGGTGCATTAATTAAAAAGTTTACTGAACTACAACCTTTCAGCAAATCTAAAAAATATATTTTTCAAAGAGTAGGTGTAACATTACCTACTCTTTTTGTATCAAGCCATCTAATACATAAATGAATTGTATTTCATTCTTCTGTCTTAAAATTTGTCGTATTATGGTAGATAAAGAATACGACAAGCCCATTGGGGTCACCATACATGCCCATCAACTTAAGAATTCAGAATTACCCCCAAAACGAAATTTTTCGATTTCTACAGTTAATGAGTTTTGAGAATTCAACTAATTTTTTCGTTTTGAGCAGTAATAGATTTCTTAACTTTATGGCAATGGATGATACCCCTACTTAAACTAACGAGGCGATTTAGTTCAATATGCATTATAATATTTTTATATAATATGATTGAACTTTTATTGAAGAGGTGGAGTTTATGATATTAGTGAGTTCCTGTTTAGCAGGGCTAGAAGTAAGGTATAACGGTACGCATAGTTTAGACAATAAGATAAGGAAATTAGTTGAAGAGAATAAAGCTGTAACTATCTGCCCTGAAATAGTCGGTGGGTTTTCAACCCCAAGAGAACCTGCTGAAATAGTAGATGGAGATGGAGATGATGTTTTGGATGGAAAAGCTAAAGTAATTGAGAAATCGGGGAAAGATGTAACAGAGCTTTACTTAAAAGGGGCTTATGCCACATTAGAAAAAGTTAAGGAAATAAATGCGACAATAGTTGTTCTTAAGGAAAATAGCCCATCCTGTGGCAGTTCAATGATTTATAATGGTGAATTTGTGGGCAAGAAAATTGTTGGACAGGGTGTTACTTCTGCTTTATTAAGAAGAAATGGAATACGAGTAATTTCAGAAGAACAATTTGGTGAAGACTGTTATTAATCTTCACCAACGGGTAGCCTATTTTCAATAAGATATCGGGAATGTTGTTCAATAATCGGGCGCTTTTCGGGAGTAACAAAAAAGTCCAATTTCTCAATTTAATACTGAGAAATTGGACTTTTTAATTTTGTAATTTCCTTACCGTTGTAAATCCGTATTTTCCTGACGGTACCCCATTCTTAAGAATGTCATTGAAATGTGCCAATAGATTCTAGTGCAGCAAAATAAATTGTGCTATGATGTGAGCAAATATAAAGCTATCTAACGGAGGGATTCACATGCCGCATGTTGTGTTTCGTGGAATTACT